>CAZLOI010000001.1:0-81984 GCA_964561155.1 uncultured Candidatus Saccharibacteria bacterium
TTCCGACTGTCGAGCCTACAACTCAGGTCCCGACTGTCGAGCCCACAACACAGGTCCCGACTGTCGAGCCCACAACACAGGTTCCGACTGTCGAGCCTACAACTCAGGTCCCGACTGTCGAGCCCACAACACAGGTTCCGACTGTCGAGCCTACAACTCAGGTCCCGACTGTCGAGCCCACAACACAGGTTCCGACTGTCGAGCCTACAACTCAGGTCCCAAACGTTACACTCACCCCGACCAACCCTCCCGGCGATCCGCCGTGGAGTGGCTGTCGGAACCCCCATTTCGAACTGGGGCAGTTTGTCGATTACGACGCGTTTTACTCCGACTGGATGTGGATTGATGGTGCTGGCAACCGGCACCTGTCAGTTCACGACATCCATTCTGTCAAGATCAACGACGGAAATGCTATTGTGGAAATCCCGGAAGGGATGACCGGCGATAAGTTCGTCATGATCTTGTACCGTCGTTCAGACGGAGCTGCAATGCTCGAGATTGCCTTCAACGCATGCGTCGAGCAACAGCCAACTCCTCGTCCGATCCCAGACAGCGGTTCGTTCGAGGTACCGACCAGCAACACCCCTTGGGGGTTAGCTGTCCTCGCATTCCTAGTTGTCTTGGGGGCGCTGGCCCTCAAGGCACGCACTAAGTAACGACTCAATGATGTGGGAGCCGTCCAGAATATCGGGCGGCTTCCCGTCATAATGAGAGGGAGAAGGATGGAATTTCTAATACAGCTAATCTTGGTCCTACTAGCAATAGGCCAAGCGGCATCGGGAGGAGTTGCCGAAAAAACTCCTCTAGAAATAGATCTCTACAGAGTGGACCGAATTCCCTGGTACTACTCGGTACGAAATCAGGTCGAACAACTCATGTTTGACTCAAGAAACTGGTGGCCCTTGATCTATGACGGCCGTACCCTGGACGAACTCAACGAAAGCGAGTTTCGACCTGGGCATGGCACCGTCCTCGTTGACACTGAGAAGAATGGTAACATCCTTCTAATTTGTCATTCGGGGACTGTAGATCAAACCCCCAGTCAATGCGAAGAGTTTCGGAGATACTTGGAACCTCGCAACAGCTTCTGGAAGGAATATATCCCTTCCGAAGATGAACAATCACAGATGGAAGAAATCCGACGTGAACGGATGACTTCCACTCTCGGATGGTCGATGCGAATCCTCGAAGGAAACGCACCGGAACAGAGTTTCGAGGTCGTGGGAATAAGCTACATTCCCCACGACATTGTCGAGGATTTCAGGGCCGACACCAAGTCGGTCATGGATTTCCTAGCCGATCCAGAGTACGCTCTGGACTCGGCACCTTGGGAGGAAGCAAAAACCTCCCCTGATACGTATGTCATTCTTGTCTTCTGTGGCTGGGGTCCATTCACCCCGGCTACAGAATCACAATGGGGAACATGGAGCCGCTACGGTGTGCTCCTGAAGCCGAAGTGAACATCCAGATTGTTAAACAACAAAAGGGAGGCGAAAGCCTCCCTTTTCCACGCCTATTTTATATTATCTACCTACCAAATTACCCTTGTCATCATATTCCTGATTAGCCCATTTCTTAATCTTTCCTGAAACAGTAATCCTGTCTTTTGAATATGCTTCCCTAGACGCATTCTTAATCTCTTCCTTTAAATTGAATTCATTGAAATTAGGCCTAATAGCGATACCAGTAAAAGGCTGAGACTGAGCACCATCAATAGTCATCTTCGTAACAAAGCGAAAACGCTCTAGATTAACCAAATCCTCTGCCTTAATAAAGGGATCATACTCCTTCTCTAACTTATTCGCATCCTGTTGCCCTACAACAAAATTAAGAAGCGTACCTACATTACCAAAAATTGCGTTTTGAATCTCAGGTGTAATCTGATCAATATACTGGTGAGTAACAATAAGGTTTAACCCGTACTTTCTTGCTTCAGAAAGAATCTTTATAAACGTATCCGTAGCAAAGTTTTGAAACTCATCAACATACAAATAGAAATCCGGTCTTTCCGAATGAGCAACATTCGCTCTCTGCATAGCAGTCGTATATAACCTAGTAACAAGAAGAGAACCTAAAAGCGCTGAGTTCTCTTCTCCAATCTTTCCCTGAGAAAGATTAACCAAAAGAATCTTCTTGCTATCCATAATATCCCTAAAGTTTAATGAATTCGTTACCTGACCAACCATATTTCTAATAATCTCGGGTCCTAGGAACCTTCCAACCTTGTTTTGAATTGGAGAAAGAACCTCTGCCAACATCTTTTCATTCTTGGCAATCTTTGCAAACTCTTCATTCCAGAACTTTAATAGAAAAGGATCCTCTATCTGCTTAAGCAGAAATTTCCTGTAATTTGCATCCATTAACATCCTTTGTACCGCAAGAAGAGAAACGTTCTGACACATTAGAAGTGTTAGAACAGTATTGGTAAGAATGTATTGTAGTCTTGGTCCCCAAGAATCTCCAAAGAAACGTTTAAACACTGAAACAACTCCATCTGCAATTAGATCGATACTTTCACCATTCATCGAATCTAAAATATTCAAAGAAATTGGATTCTCCATATCTGATGGATCCAAATATATAACATCCTTCATTCGCTCAGGTGGAATTAAATCAAGAATCTCTTCAACCAAATCTCCGTGAGGATCTATTACACAAACACCGTTTCCATCTAGAATATCTCCTGCAATCATAGTTCGTAGAAAGAAACTAGACTTACCAGAACCAGTCTTACCCACTAAATACATGTGTCTTCTTCTATCCTCAGTCTTAATACCAAATGGAATATGCATGTTTCTGTAATCAGTTAATCCAAAGATTCTTGTACCAATCTTGTGCTGCTCATTATTTGAAAGCATTGCTAGATTAAGTGGAAATTCAAGTTTCCTGCTCTTCGCCCACTCAAGATTCGGAGTCTTAACAGCTTCGTTTGGTAAGTGGTATATAGATGCAAGCTCTTCGATACTTAGAACTTTTTTCTTCTCTTCTTTCTCTAGCGCTCTTTCTCTTAAATGCTGTAGCTTTGCTTCGAACTTTGTTTTAAAGATAGGTAACCATCCTTGAACTTCTTTCTTGATAACAAACGAGTTCTGGTTAGGACTATTAAAGTTTTGAAGCGTTGAAAATATCTTACTAATTAACGTAGATGCATATTTAGCATTTGGAGAATCTACAGCTATACGATAGCTAAATTCAAACCCAAGCTTCGATGCTTTCTTTTCAAGCTCCCCTACTTCCTTTCCTAAAGTCTTTTCTGCTTCAATATACGAAATTAAGTTCTTCTTCCAGCTATTGTCTATAGGTCTAGTATTTAGTTGAATCACTACCTGAGTATTGTCTTCGATCTGATAAAGGGTTGATACTATTGATGAAAGTGGATCTACTTCGAAACTTGCGTAACTTCGTATTGGGAAATAGTAGTCCTTTTGAAGAATTACTTCTTTGATAATTGTTTTTTCTGAGAAATCTTTTAGATGATCTTGTATCTGGTGTACCTGTGCTTCTGGGAACTGTGCGTAGATCTGGTTCTCTATATATAGCTTGTCTTTCTTTTCTACAACAACGTTAAAGGATATTAGGTTGGTATTAGCAAATATTTCAAATGAAATAATATCCTTACCCAGTTTCTTTGAATTTATTAATCCGTGTATGGATTGTAGTAGTTGTTCAGTAGATTGAGGTTTCTTATCATTGTCTGATGGAACCAATACCTTTAATATTACCGGTTCAACAATCTTGTAATTAACATCGTCTTTTCTACCTGTGAGAATAAAACCTATAACTAGGAATGCCAGAAGACCAAGTAATATTACAACTTCCATTTGATTATTCTACAACAAAACGACTTCGAAGTAATTTTATACTACATTTATAGAGGATAGTAGTACCGGGGATTTATTTCATACTATCAATTAGATCTCGAAGCTCTGCAGCTCTTTCAAATTCAAGCATATCTGCAAATATCTGCATTTCCATCTCTACTTCTTTGATAAACTTCTCTCGATCTTTCTTAGGCATTGCTTTGTATCGTTCTGCTTTCTTGAATAGATCTCTTTCCTTCTCTTCTTCTCTAGATTCTGTCTTAAACTTATCTAGTTGATCCTTAATTTCTTTATGAATACCCTGTGGAGTTATTCCATTGTCTGTATTAAATTTCTCTTGGATACTTCTTCTTCGTCTAGTTTCATCAATTGCCAACTTCATAGAATTTGTAATCTTGTCTGCGTACATTAGTACTCTACCCTGTTCATGTCTCGCAGCTCTACCAATAGTTTGAATTAAACTTGTCTGAGATCTTAGGAATCCTTCCTTGTCTGCATCTAATATTGCAACCAAAGATACTTCTGGTAAATCGAGTCCTTCTCTTAAAAGGTTAATTCCAACCAGTACATCGTATACTCCTTTTCTTAAGTCCTTTAGAATCTCTACTCTTTCTATAGTATCGATATCTGAGTGAAGATATTTACTCTTAACACCTTTCTCTATAAGGTAATCAGATAATTCTTCAGACATTCTTTTTGTTAGTGTTGTAACCAGAACTCTTTGTTTCTTCTTAATATTGCTTTCAATCTCTATCATTAAATCCTGTACCTGAGATCTTTCCCAATGGCTTTCGGCAAGGAGAGGCATATCGTTATACCCATTCTCGATTAACGAACTCTTAAGTGAATTAAATCCTTCAGGACGTGTGGGTCTAACCTCTAGTGTTGGATCTAAAAGTCCAGTAGGACGAATTATCTGATATACAATGCCTTGGTAGTCTTTTGGTAAACTCATATAAAGATTATACCAAAGCACTGCTTGTTACGCATTGATCATTCTTATACAATAAGAGAATGAAGAATCTAGCTTTCTATAGTATTGTTGCAACTCTTGTAATCATATCAGGATGCCTTTCGTACTATATATTCGCAAACACATATAAAACTGATCAACCACTCTTCAACTTCCAAGCAACAAACTATATCTACGAAACTATAACAGCAGACCTACTTGGTTCCACCTACGTTACTAGCAGCAGATACGTTCCAGCCGAAGAAATAGCTACGGACTACGGAAGAGGTACAGATATTGGAAAGGTGCTTTCAGAAGCAGTTGGGATAATAACAGGACCCAACGAAAAAGAATTCTATGTCTTTGATACACAATACTTTATTGAGAACCTTAAGCTTCCCTTTAAAATATCTGCAGATAATAGCGTATATATAGATAAAGATAACTATCTTCGTAATTGTGAAAGAAATACCTACGATCTTAAGTTCAACTCAAGAAATATTCAAAACGATATAGATCAAGGAGCTTCTTCAATATCTCTTGATTCATATTTAACAAATCCAGAAAGCCTTGAACTGATATCTTTGTGTGACGAATACAATGTTACAAAAACAAAAGTTACAGCGATGCTTGGTGCATACTTCGAAGATACTAATTTAACTAAATACTTTAAATACTCTGTCGATACAAAAAGATTTGAAGTATCTGATACTATACAGATATCTGAAGCAATATTGGAACTTCGAGATGACTTTGCAAGACCACCGCTTGATCCAGTATACGAAGAAGTGAATAACGCAATATATCTTCTTTCATACTACGAAAATGGATATGAAATAGATGTCGAGCAAACTTTAAGTAATTTAAGCACATTCCTAGAAAACCCAGAGAATGGTTTCAATGTAGAAACATATCTAGTGGAACCCACCATTCTTGCATCAAACAAACCAGTTTTTGATTTTTCTAATCAGATATCTGAAGGAAAAACTAGAATGGAGTTAATTCGAAATGGCTTTACAAACTGGGTTATTCAGTTCGCAGACTTCGGACTATATGAAATACATAACTACGTAATTAATCCAGGACAAGAATTCTCTTTCCTAGGTACAATTAGTCCAAGTAACGGGTTAACTAAATCTGGGTTTCCAATAGATGGTGGAATATGTAACGCTACGACTACAATCTTTAGAGCAGCTTTAGAAGCAGGGTTACCAATTACAGAGCGATATTATCATTACAAGAATGTTCCATCGTATGATTGGCCATATACTATGAATATCGTTGATTCAGCATACTATACCGATCCAAAAGTTGACTTAAAGTTTGTGAATGATACGCCGTATCCAATCCTTATGCGTTTTGAGAAGTATCAGGAAGATGGATATCAGTACAATACCGTAAAACTTTATACCAGCAAGAACTTTGATGACAGAAAGGTTGATCTTGTTAACTGGAAGAAATGGAATGAGTTTTCTAATACTCATTTCGAAGCTTCGTTTGATCGTGTCGTTTATCAAAATGGAGTTAAGTTAAGAGAGGACAACTTCTACAGCAGGTATTTAGATTAACACTCTATATCCATTTATTGTTACCCGTAATGTCCTTTCGTAATATCTCTTTATTGCACTTTAGTTAATAGATCTATAGAATATACTAAATGTTAAGAATCCTAAGCGTTTTACACATAGTTCTAGCACTTTTTATGCCGATTAGTTCGGTAAATTCTGCGAATTTAGATTCGACAAACTATAGATTGGTTGAACCAAGTATTGGTGAACCTGTTGGTGGAATAATTGAATCATCTAGTTACAAGATGCTCGTAGACTCAAGTGCTACAGACGACACTATTACAACTAGTTCAAACTATAGATCCGATGCAGGTACTGCAAACTTTATAGAAGCTGCTGTTCCAAAGGTTACTTGTTTTGAAACAAGCACTTCTTCTGGAACATGTTCTGCAGGAAGTAATGGTATGCAGGAAGTCTGCTCTACTCCTGGTTGTTACGACAGAGCAAAGTTTAAGATAGATGCTCAAGGAAACCCAAACGATGTTCGTTATGCTGTACAAATGAGTACGAGTTCTACCTTTGCTTCAAACAATTTCTATATTGATAGCGCGACTAGGTTACCTACTCTTTCAATTACAATTGCAGATTTCCTGTACAAGTGTGAATGGGAAGGAACTATTCAAGCAGGATATTGTGGAAGTGCAAATACTACATATCAAAAGTTTAATGTATTTGGATTAAGTTCAAACACAACATACTATATACGATTCTCTGCATTCCAAGGTGTAACAAGTGATGCTCAGTTTACTCAAAGCGAATGGGGACCATCTGCAAATGCAACCACTGCTGTTCCATCACTAACGCTAGATTTAAATATAGCTCCAGATACAGTTACGAATACCAATGTTCCATATATTCTAAACTTTGGTAGCTCCCCTGCAGGTGTTGTTACAACAGCTTCTGACTATATCGTTCTTAATGTAAGTACGAATGCAGTTAGTGGATTAACTACTTCTGTTAAAGGTTTAAATGGACAATTAGAAAGTGGGTCTAATACCATTCCTGCTGTAAATACAGATCTAGACACTCTAACCGTTACTAGTGGTTGGGGTATTAGAAATGAATCTACAACAAACTCTCAACAGTATTCAAGCTACTTAGGCTCTGTAACTATTAGTAATTCTCCTAACGACTTTACAGATGCAGGTGCTGCCAACAAAGTTGGTGCTCCGTCATCTAGTTTTGTTACACTTTTCACTTCAAACCTAATGCCACTTCATACAGGTATTGCAGGATTTGAATCAAAGATTAAGCCTATAGGTGCTACACCTTCTGGGTTATATGATGAAATAGTTACCTTCATTGTTGTTGGAGATTTTGATTAAAGATTCTGATTAATTCTCAATAGATTTCGATTAGAAGATTTCTTCGTAGAACGTTTTTAAGTCTTTCGTTAGATCAAGCTTGTTTAGATTAAAGTGCATAATACTAAAAGCTGCGGCTAGTACAGAAAGCTTTAAATCATTTACAGATGCATATATAGAAGTTAGCATTAGCATATCAAGGAGAGATTCTTTCGAGAAAAGCATTCCAGATGTATCAATCTTCTTTTGACCATCATCAAATATTATATTGGTACTAAATCCTTTAACTACTTTTATAGATGAATTGGATTTAGTAAGCTCCTTTGGACTATCCAATAGTTCTAAATGAATATAATCAAGACTTAGTGTTCTTGATAGATTTATTATTACCCCATCCTTAGCTTCACTTAATATCTTGTTTAATATCAACGAGAATAGTTCCTTCATTTCTTCACTTTGCGCATTTTCAAAAGTATCTATCAATACAATATCACAACTTTGAACTATATCTTTGTATGTTTTGTTACTTGAACCATTGTAACTATCTGAATGTTTTGCAATACCGGTGCTATTAGAGGAATTAGGAGTACTTGGATTCGAGAGCAAGCTTTGTATAGACAGCA
The DNA here is from genome assembly GCA_964561155.1 of uncultured Candidatus Saccharibacteria bacterium. Lineage (GTDB taxonomy): Bacteria > Patescibacteriota > Dojkabacteria > J137 > J137 > KLAP211. Next base: position 8,269 of record CAZLOI010000001.1, read on the forward strand.
CTTCTATTTCAGTTGGATATGCTATTGCGAATTGCTCTACTCTACGTTGAACTTTGTTTCCGATACCTTTCGTGTCATCGTTAACATCATCCAGCGTTACAAACACTATCTTCCCAGCTTTTGACTTATGACTTTTTAGATATGGTTTCTTAATTTCCAATAATTCACCCGGACCAATAACGCTGTGTAACGATTCTGGATATATGTTTTCAATAACAAGTGCATTTTTGGTTTTGGGATAGTTAATCGATATAGTTAAACTAGGTGTATATCCAGGAACTGCCTTGTCTATAGCCAGTATTGGTTTTGAGAAATGAACTATGCGTCTCAAGACATCTGCTGATCTTTTAAGAAGCTTGTCTCCTTCGAAACCAGTTCCAGATAGTGCTTCGATAATTAAATCACCATTGGGAATATCTTTTGCGTATACATCTTGGAACAAATTTATATTCTTGTTTTTAGATAATTCTAGGAACTTGTTTCTAAATAGTTCTGAATCAGATTGATTAACTCTTCCTGGAATATATATACGTATCTTTAAATTGCGTTCATTGCTTTCTTTGCCATCATTGCTTTTGAAATCTCTATAATATTTTTCTAACTCTTCCGCAATATATAGTGCGTCTAATCCGTTACCTCCCAAACCACAAACGAATATCAAATCTCTGGCGTTTGGGTACTTCTCTAGAAGAATCTTTAGGAATAGCTTTGCTGATTTCTTGTATATCTCGTCTAGGTCGTATCCAAGATATGAAAGATTGTTGTAAAGGATTCGTGATTTTTGATCAGAAGTCATATTGTATTCTATCTGAACAAACTTTTATGAACAAGAAGATTTCGATAACAAGATTTGATATATTAATGTCATGACTGGATTATTTGTAAACTTAACTCTAATACTTTTCTTGGCTGCGGTATTCTCACTTCTTGCAAAGTGGCTAAGACTACCATCGATTCTTGCCTACATAGCTGCAGGTATTGTCTTTACAGCTACTGGTTGGGAAGGCCTACATGATCTAGAAGCTTTATCAAAAATTGGAGTAACGCTTCTATTATTTATACTTGGACTTGAATTAAAATTTGGTGAACTCAGGAAGGTTGGAAAGATTGCACTGTTAACTGGTATTGGTCAGATTGTATTTACTACAATCTTTGGATACTTCATCTGTATACTTCTCGGGTTTGACCCAATGACTTCGTTGTTTGTAAGTTTTGCTATAACTTTCTCGAGTACGATTGTGATTGTAAAACTACTTTCAGACAAGAAAGAGTTAACAAGTCTTCATGGAAGGATTACGGTTGGGTTCCTGTTGGTTCAGGATTTCTCTGCGATTCTTGCTCTAATATTCATGACATCGATTGGAAGTGGGCAAACAGATGTGTTTGCACTATTGATTACGTTCCTAAAAGCTATTGGGTTACTTGGTGTTGGCGTTATCTTAAGTCAGGAAGTATTTCCAGCGATAGTTAAAAGAATATCGAATGATACTGAAGCGCTTTTCATATTCTCTCTTGCTTGGGCATTTGTATTGGCAGGAATAGTTACATCTCCTTTCTTTGGATTTACGATAGAGATAGGAGGATTTGTTGCTGGTTTAACTTTGGCCAACTGTTTAGAAAGTACACAGATTGTTTCTAAAGCAAAAGCATTACGGGACTTCTTCATTGTTACATTCTTCGCAGTACTTGGAGCAAAGCTAGACTTTGCAGGAATTGATACTGTGTTACTTCCATCGTTGGTACTTTCTGTATTTATATTGATAGGTAATCCAGCAATCGTAATGGCAATATTAGGAGCACTTGGATACAAGAGCCGAACAGGGTTTATGTGCGGATTAGCTGTTGCACAGATATCTGAGTTCAGTCTGGTTCTTATCTTCCTAGGGCTTCAAACGGGTGTTGTTAATGCGTCTGTTGTATCTATGGTTACGTTGGTTGGTATTATCACATTCACTATTTCATCTCTGATGATTCTTCACAGTGAAAGGTTATATAACTATCTAGCAAAGTATTTAAAGATATTTGAACGAAAGAATATTATTGAGAAGGATTCGTTTAATACAAAAGAGCTGTCTGGTCATACAGTTCTAATTGGATTAGACAGAATGGGAAAGATTATTGCAAAGAATTTAGGAACAGAGAATACTCTTCTGCTCGATTTTGATCCAGAAGCTGCAAGAGATTTTGTAGATATGGGATACAACGTTGTGTTTGGAGATGCAACAGATCTTTCTGTTATTGAGAAATGTAGTTTAAAGAATGCCAAGATTATAGTTTCATCTATTCCAACTTTCGAAGACAACCTAATACTTTTAAATGCAGTGAAGGAAAAGGCTGGAGAAGGACCTTACGTGATCCTCACAGCGCACAGAATGCATGACAAAGAGGAGTTGCTTAAGTATGGAGCTGATCATGTAATCATGCCTTACAAGATATCTGGTGAGGTTATTTCAAAGATGATTAAAGATGGGGACTTTGTATCTTCGTTGAATGTATAGAACAGCAGAATGTTTTAAGTAATTGATACTTTTATTTAAACTCCTCCATCTTTTGGAATACAGGAATTAGGTTCGATACATGTTCTTCCAATGTTATTCCCATTAGATCTACTCCATATTGAATCTCTTCTCGGTTTATCTTCGCTGCGAACTTAAGCTCCCTAAATCTTTTAAGTACCGATTTTGTTTCCATACCGTTAAACCGATCAGCTCCTCGAACCAAAGAGTATGCATAGATTAGTCCAGACATTTCATCTGTAGCAACAAGTACCTTGTCTAGCATCGATTCAGGTTTAACACCTGTTCTCTCCCACGCATGTGCTGCAACTGCTTGAGTTAGTGCCTCCGGATATCCATTTTCTTTAAAGAACTCAACTGAAACCTTTGGATGCTCATCTGGATGTTTGTTGTAGTCTAGATCGTGAAGAAGCCCAGTTATATACCAAAGCTCTTTGTCTTCACCATACTTCTCTGCATACATCTCAAGTGCATTAGCTACCATCTTTGCGTGCAATATTTGATATGGCTCCGATACCCATTCGTTTAATAGTTTTAATGCTCCATCTCTAGATATTATGCTCATTCTCCAATATATAAATTTGATATACCTCTTAAACTTAGTTCTGAAGTTACCCTCTGGTAATTAAAATGATAAACCTTCAACATATCATTTGGTGTTGGGTTTGCAGGATATCTAATCTCACTAAGTTGATAGTAATGATCTTCTGATTTCATTCCTTCTGTATCTTTTCGTTCCACTGTTAGCATATTCCCGTCTACTCTTGGTCTATATACTAAGACTCCATTTTCTTCAGTAAAAGTTAGTACATCCCTCATTACCCAGAATGAAAGAGTTCGTTGAACATTCGTCACTTCTTCATAAGTTGCTTCCGGTAACTCTGATGTTAGTTGATCTTTCATATTATTCATAAAGTTATTATTTCTTTTCTTATTTCTTATCTACCTTAGTTCTATTTGCTTCTAGTTCATCAAAGTCTAATTCTGTATAAATCTTTCTTGTTAGATCTTCGTAACTAAACTTTAGTTGTGGGAAAGGAACACCTTCTCTTGCTGTTACGTTTTCTAGGAACCAGAATACTCTTTCTGAATGTCCATATCCAAAAGTTGGTGGCATTCCATATTCAAGCATCTCTACATAGTCTATATCCAACCATTGAGCTTCGTCATCTCCATTGTCTCTAAGTTTCTGTTGTTCCAAGAATCTCTCATATTGATCAATCGCATCGTTTACTTCACTCCATCCGTTACCTAGTTCTGAACCTGCAATTATTGGTTGAAATCTCTCAACCATATTAGGATTATCTACACTTGCTTTCTGCAGTGGAGACAGGTATTTTGGATGATTAACAAGGAATGCTGGGCCTCCAATATTCTTTCTTAATCTCTTCCATAGTGCATCTACTCCTCTTGGAATATTAATTGATCTTTCAAATGATATATTGTGTTTAGTTAATAGCTCCTTAACTTCCTCGATTGTTATTGTATATATGTCTTTAACTCCGTATGATTCTTTGAAGATCTCATTGAAATCTATTATTTCCCAATCCTTTGAGAAATCTACAGTGAATTCTCTAATCTGGAATACCATTTGTCCACCGTATACTCTCCCTATTACATACTTGAATAGATCTTGTATTAATTTCATTCCATCTTTCCAGTTTGCATATGCCCAATAGAATTCCATAGCTACATGCTCAGGAAGATGTTCATCTGAAAGTCCTTCGTTTCTAAATCTTGGTCCAATATCATATACTTTCTCGAATCCTCCACCGATTAATCTCTTTAGTGGCAATTCATGGGATATTCTTAAGAAGAAATCTTCATTGATTGCGTTCATGTGAGTCATGAAAGGAACTGCGTCTCCTCCTCCTGGAATATGTTCCAATACTGGGATACTTATTTCATAGAAGTCAGCTTTATCAAAGAATTCCCTGTGTGCAGTCCAAAATAGCGCTCTTCGTTTTATTCTCTCTTTTACTTCTGTATTCACATTCATATCAACATATCTTCTTCTGAATCTTTCTTCTTTGTCTTCAAGTGTTGTAGGCATAGGTCGTAGAACCTTTGTTAGCATGACTATTTCTTTTGCTAGAATTGATTCTTCTCCTCTTTGAGTTTTTGTAACTTCTCCAGATACTTCTATAAAGTCTCCAGCGTCTAGTAAATCAAGTTCTTCAAAACTTAGGCTTCTTGTTTCTTTAAGCTCTGTAACACTTAGGCCATCGAATCTAATATAGATTTGAATCTTTCCAGTATCATCCATTAGATCCATGAATTTAAGCTTTCCGTGAGATCTTATATTCTTTATTCTTCCAGCTACGATTACGTTCTTTCCAGTATAGGAGTCGAAATCTGAAGTTACTTGAGATATCTTTGTATCCTTTCTTGTCTCACTTGGGTATGCAGAAACCTTCAACTTTTGTAGTTCATGCAATTTATCTATTCTTTGTTGCCTTTGCCCTAACAAGTCAGAGGATTCTACTGGATCGTTCATATATGGTTTATAACTACCGAATTATACCTTGTTCTTCTGCTAATTTGCTATTCTGTCTTTGAAATATTACAAAAGACCTATTAATTAATGTTGTTGCCAAATATTGATACCTGCCAGTATAATTCGGCGTGATATTTGATAGAGTAAAAAGCCAGGACAATATAATAGGATCAGTGGATTGCACAGATCTTGAACAGACAGCAGGAACCCTTATGGGCCTTCTTGTAACTATGGGTATGGCTAATCCTGCTACTCCTACCAACAATTCCAATAAAGCAGTGAGTATAAAGAAGAAGGGAAAAGGATATACAATAACGATTGGCTTATTTAATCCTCCACTTACCTTTACTTGGACAGGACTATTTAAACAAAGTCACCTTGTTGAAGTATTGTCGAAGATAATTGAGGATAACAAGAGAATTAGTAGTATCAATACAGTAACAAACCCTTCTGGGCTTAAGTATATTCAGCTTGGGTTAGCAGTTTAAGGGAAACTAATTGGCTCTGTGAATGATATAGGAGAAAGCACATTTGGACTAGCTATCTGAATATCATTAAACTTCAAAGCAAAGAAAAGAATCATTAATACATTAATTCCCACTACGATAAGTCCAAAAGTCATTAATCCGTTTTTTCTAGTTGAGTTCATATATTCATTATACACAAACACCGTCCCTCACGCACTCTTTTAAAAGTCTTTGGGACGGTGTTTTGGTTATTAGTTCAAGAAACCATCAACAGTACTTTGCATATCTGTATAACTATATGCTCCTGCGAAATTAATTTCATTAACAAAGAAACCAGGTGTACCAGATACTCCTAAAGAAGTTCCGATAGCTGAGTCATCTGCTATTACGTTGTTATATTTACCCTGTTCAATACATGATTTAATATATCCTTTATCTACACCATCCGGAACTATAGCTAGCAACTGATCAATTGCTCCATCGTTATTCTTAACAACATCGTTTATTACTGCATATCCTTCTGCTGAATAGAATGCATCATGAGCTTCCCAGAATGCACCAACATCATTAGCACAGTAAAGAGCTTTTGTTGAAGTCTCTCCATTTCCGTGACCGTTAGTATAGAACCACATATAACTTGCTTCTCCAGAATCAACTAACTTCTTGAATTCCTTAACTGGAGCAACATATGTACCTCCATCTTCAACTAAAGTGAATTGAGCACCTGCTGAAGTATTTAAGTCTCCGTTATTTCCTCCTGCAATATGACAATATGGACAACTAGGATCTGAGAATTCTACAAATGTTACTGCTCTACTTGAATCTCCAAATTTAATTCCTTGAGGAGAATCATAAAGTGCTGTAATTGCTTCTCTTGTAACAGTTGCAGCACCACCTGTAGTTGTACCAGTAGTAGTTGTCGTAGCTGTCGTACCAGTATTAACTCCACCCTTTAGTGAATTGCCGATACTTCCTAAACCAAAATAGATTCCTGTTGTTAGAATAAGCGCTGAAAGAACTATAGCTATAGGCATAAATAGAGCTTCAAGATTTATTGTTGTTACCTCCTTATCCATTTAGATTATTTAAAAATTAAATATTATTTACTTAGTAAAGTATTCCTTAAATATTCAAACTTAGCGTTTAAATCCATACTGAATAATAACCTAGATAAAAAGAATACGCACGGAACGAAAACAATATTACCAAGAATCTGATTATACAAAAAAGGTAAACCATTTATATAGCTATCCGCTAGTCCTACAAGATCTTTCGTATACATCTTCGATGTAACCACTACTCCAAAATTCGTCCAGAAGAAAAAGAAAAAAGTAGAAGTTAATCCAGAAAGAACATTTATAGCAACATTGCTTTTAGAATTTGATAATTGATTAACAACTTTTCCTAAGATAACTGGGAATAGAAATCCACTCCAAGTAAATAAAGCTATTATTGTATTACCAAGAATAAGATCTGTTAGGAATAAAGAAACTATTGGCACTAGATATGGACTAAAGCGGTCCCTAAAGAAGAAACCTGCTGAAAAAGAAGTTGCAGTTACGAATTCCACGTTATAGCCTATTCGAAAAACTGTTCTAGTTAATAGTACAACTACAACTGCTATAAAGATGAATAGGAATGTGTTTAGCGATTTCTGATGTTTCATTATATCTCTGTCGTGAATGCTACAAGCTTCCAATCTACAACATCACCTTCAGCCAATACTAGATCTGATATTCCAACTGCTGCTGGATTTCCGTTTACACTTAATTCCCAGAATTCTGATGTAGAATCTGCAGCTATTCCGTTTACAGCTGTTACAAATTTACCGAACGATGAATCTGAATATTCAAAGCTAAATTCAGGATCCGCTGCTGCAAGCCTAGTCATGTAATCGAATGCAGTTTCATTTTCCTCAGGAACAAGATTAAAAGTAATGGATCCTTCATCGGTGTTCACTACTACAGAAACAAATGATGTTAATTGAGTCCCTTCTGCTGTATCTTTAAATTCACAAACCTGAACACACTGTAACGTACATACTTCCTGCTCTGGATTATTCCTACATGCAGATGCACATTCATTGAATACCCCACCTTCGTTTACACACATTGCTTCAGAAATACCCTCACACTCCTGGGATTCTTCTAACCAAGTACCATTATTGTCTTCACAGTATGTTTGCAACTCTGATTTTGATTCAACATTATCTTCTGTTGCAGGAGTCTTTGAATTATTTGATAGAAGGACAGCAATAAAAGCAATTGCTGCTATTACTACGACAGTTAAAACAGCAGTTAAGATACTTTTTGATCTAGAAGATTCCATGTTTATTTCATAATAAATACCTTGGTATAGAATAAAAAAATCAGAACTAAATGTCAAAGGAAAAATACTATATGTTGGTACCGAAGGATCGCCAACACACAACTAGTAGATATCTGTTAACTAATTATTCGATGCATTTTGTATTACAAAACAATGTGAGTTATTTTTGGGAATGATATAACTTCATCAACTCTAGAGTTATATTTATTATTTATAAAAATATGAACATGCAACAGCTTGTTTTGCTCGGAAGAGCGACACGCGACACAGAAGAGCTAACTTCAAAGGAAGACAAGAAGTACGCTAAATTCAGTGTTGCGGTAAATGAATTTAATGGTAAGACTAAGGAAGAGAAGACTACTTTCTACGATATACTCGTATTCGGCCCAACAGCTGAATCAGCAGTCGAGAAAGTTAAGAAAGGAGATGCGGTTATGGTTATGGGTAAACCAGAAGTCGAAGCTTTTATCTCTAAGAAAGATAAGGAGCCAAAGGTTTCTATTACAGTAATCTCTGAATCTTGGAGAGTTTTAAAGTAAAACTATAGTCACTTCTTTTTGATAAGCACTCTGGCCCCCTAGTTCCTGCAGGATCTAGGGGTGTTGATTTTACTAAGCTGGTATATAATATGCTCATGGAACCCCTAGCATCACTTTACAGACCAGACAACCTAGATGAATTCATCGGACAAGAGAAACTTACAGATCAAGTTAGGAAACTAATCACTAATAATAGGTTACCTTCTATGATTTTCTGGGGTCCGCCTGGAACTGGAAAGACAACACTTGCATACATTATTTCTAAAACTTTCAATTCGGAATTCTTCAAGCTATCTGCTGTAAATAGCGGAAAAGCAAAGCTTAACTTAATTGTTAAGAAAGCAATGACTTCAAGAAAAGATGGCAAGAATACTATTTTGTTTCTTGATGAAATACATAGATGGAATAAAGCTCAACAAGATGCTCTTCTACCATATGTAGAAAAAGGAGTTATAACACTAATAGGTGCAACAACTGAAAATCCATCATTCTCATTAATTCCAGCTCTACTCTCTCGAAGCAGAGTCTTTACTTTCTACAAACATTCTCAACTAGATGTCGTTAAGTTTGTAAATAGACTGTTATCAAAACTCGCATCTGATATTAAGATTGATTCTAAAGCTATTGAAAAGATTGCAGAATCTAGTGATGGAGATCTAAGAACAGCTGGCAATATTGTTGATTACATAATCAACTTAGGAATGAAAAAGATTGGAGTTAAGGATTTAAAAGATGTTATTGAAAACTTTCTTCAGTATGAACGTGGTGGTGAAGACCATTACAATATAATATCGGCTGTACATAAATCGTTACGTGATTCAGATCCAGACGGTGGAGTCTATTGGGTAATGAGAATGATTGCAGCTGGGGAAGATCCAGTTTACATTGCAAGAAGACTTGTTAGATTTGCATCAGAAGATATTGGTAATGCAGATCCAATGGCATTGATACTAGCTAACTCTGTAATGGATACTTGCAAGAATCTAGGTATGCCTGAAGCAGATGTAGCTCTGGTTCAGCTTGCAATATATCTAGCAAAAGCTCCAAAGGATAATAGTGCGACAGTTGCTGCAGGCCTTGCAAGAATTGATATAGACAAGTATGGTTCCTTGCCTGTTCCTATGCATATAAGGAATGCTCCTACAAAGTTTATGAAGGAAGAAGGTTATGGGAAAGGGTATAAATACTATCATGACCATAAAGATGATCCTAACTTTAGCCAGGAGCATTTACCTGATGAATTAAAGGATAGAAAATATGTCCCCTAGACTTGGCAACATTTCACATGATTGCTATAATCTTGCATGGATAAGATTAGCCAGGCACCAAAGTTTGTAGCAAGTTTTGATGAGAGCCCAAAGAACTCTCGAGAATGGCATGCCTTAATCTCTCTAGTTAACACTGCACTATCTACTGGAATATCCCAAGAAACACTACAAGACTTAAAGGAATTAAGCTTTAGATTGAGAAATGAACTTCAAGAATTACCACTACTATTCAAAGACAAGATAGCTATTGCAAAGCGACTTGTTCTTATCGATTGCCTCGTATATTCACAGGATCCTGCATACGAATACCCTATTGAACTGAAATACGACCCATACTTTATTAGAGAAGAGGTTGATAGCGTAATAGATAGATGCGACCTTAGTTCTCCTAGATTCTTTGGACTTTTTGAACTAGTTAAGATTCATGCTGAATTTGCTAATCATAGTTCTGCTTTCAATGATTATTTAGATGAACTTACAAATGATCTTTCAACAATATTACATAGCAACAAAGATGAACTTGCAGAATCTCTAAAGGACGAACTAGAAACAGGAGCTATAGAAGCTGGTGTATCAAAGAATGACAAAGATGGTAAAACCTTTGCTCCAAAACGCGCAAGAAGAAAGAGGGGTAATATTTATGATCTTGATGATCTTCATACAAGAGGAATATCGATTCTAGATGTTGACGTCAAAAGTGTTATCGCTTCTCAGAAAAAGAAAGATCTTGTAGGTGCTACAAAGGTATTTATAGAGATAATGCTTGATTTCTACCAAGACGAAGTAGCTATGTTTACTGAATCATCTCCTGAATATTTGTATCATGGATCTAAAACTGAAGAAAGAATGGAGTATGTGAATACCGAAATCAACGATGCTGTTGAACTACTTAGTTTTTGGATTGAGGAAGCTTGCAAAGCTATAAAGAATAGAAATGCACAGCATAGACTTATTTCAGAAGCATTTTTGTATTTGCACTATGCTTTAATCGACATAGCTAATCAATATGTATTAGAAAGTGAAGAGACACCTTTTATTGGTGTCCTACACAATCTTGCACAAAGAAATGAACTTCTAAAGCCACAAGAGGCTTAATTACTTCTTTGGTTTTGCATTTACACTTTGGTTCACTAGCAACGCTACTATCATTCCTGAAAGTACAGCAGAAACTACTCCAACAATATCGTATATTACCCAATTCTTTGATAGAGGTCCTAGGACAATCACTATTGCAAGTAAAGCTATGAATAGGTTTCTAAGTAGGTTCTTTGTATACCACTTACCTTTATAGAACATGTAAATTAGGAATACTCCCAAAGATATTAATACTATCATTGAAATAAATGTTGCAGTGGATAGAACAGCTGATGAAAGTTTAAGCAAACTTATTGTTGTTAGTACAAATAATACAGCAATTAACAATTGTCTCTTTCCAAGTATCTTTCTATTAATCCAATACAATACTCCTGTTACTATCAACACAACTGCTGCTCCAAAGATAAATTGAGAAGCCAAACTATTTAACGGGAAATTTACAGGTAGCTCAACAACGTTTTCATCTATTGTAAATGCATATTCACTAGCTATACTTTCTGTAAAGTATGCTTTAACAATTGATAATGATCTAATTGTATTAACGTTTTGTGATACTGGTACCAATCTGAATGTTGTTTCTGGGTCACTTGTGAACTGTGTCTTTGCAACAAAGAATGCTTGTGCTCCATCGATATTCATGTAGAAATATCCTTGAGCAATGTTTCCTGACATTGCTGTTGTTAATTGAGGAAGTCTTTCAGTTCTAAATGATACAACCAAGTGATTTCCTAATGCAGGTAGGTATGTTTGTGTAACAGCACCAACGATATCGTAATCGAACACATCAACTGGTGTTGTTCCATCTTGTCCAAAGAACTCGAACTTTGCTGCAGCTACCAACTGCTTTGTTAGTTCTGGAATCTCTTGATAGTATTTAGGATATTCAAAAACAATTGATTCTGAATCTCTATAAATATTTACATCGTATAATCCAGATACCAATGCTCTATTTTGAAATCTAACCAATCCATCTGCAATAACTGCTTCCTTTTGTTCCTCTGTTAATTCTTTTTCACCAAAGTCTGGTGTTGTCTTTAGTTGATATGATGGATAAAGACCCTTGCCCTCTCTTATATTTCCAATTGTAGAACCTGAATACAATAAGTTTCCATCAATTTCTGGATACTTAATTGAGTTCTCTCCAATCTTTACTGTGAATGATGGGATAACAAAAAGTAGAAGGATTGTATTGATTAATAGAAGAAGGAATACGCTGAATTTAATTTTCTTTATTTTACTAAACATAATAAGATTGATAATATTAATTGAGATTATATACTATTTGACTAAAATCTTTAAACAATTATGGACGATGGAACACAAAACACTAATTCAAATTCAGATACTATAACTAGACTTCAAAATTTAGCGAGAGTAAGTAGATTTCTTGCAACTCAGATAAATGACTCAACTGAAGAATCCGATTACTTTATAGCAAAGCAATCATTAAAGGATTTCTCAGCTGAACTATTAGGTCTTCCTCTAGAACCGCAACTCAAAGAAGATATGCGATTGTTTGTAGAATTCTTAAACACATCGCTTGAGAATAAGTACAAATTACATAGAGGATAGTCGATATTTCGTTCCTCTACCCTGTCCTTCTATCTTTAGAAGATTCTTGTCTACTAGGTCGTTTAGATCTCTAAATGCAGTCATTGTTGAAACATCCATCATATGACAATAGTCTTCTCTCTTTATCGAAGGTACTGTTTGTAGATACCTTAGAACCTTTAACTGTCTTGGGTTTAGATCCAAGAAAGGTTGTTTTTTAGATTTCTCATCTTCCATTAACAATTCAGATACTGATTCTTTGATATCAAGTAAGTCCTTATTTATGGTATCTAGAAACACTTCTACAAAAGGAGCCATATCGTTACTGTTTCTTGAAACTCGTAAGCCTTCGATGAATCTTGAGAAATTCGAATACAGGTTCTTTGCAAAAGATGTATATGTCCTTAATGAAAGTCCAGATTTGTATAGAAGATAATCTATCATTGCGATAGTGGTTACCTTGTTGCCGTAATTGTATGGTGAAATATCAAGAAGCTTATAGAACAAAACTGCAGCTCTTATAAGTGGTGTTACTGTTGTTGTTGAATTATTGTACCAATCAATCAACTTGCTTAACTCTATTTCAGGTTGTGCGATTTCTTTATTCTTTAGTTCATACCAATCATCATACTTGTCAGGAGTATTGTCTGAATATACAGATCTGAAGTTAAGATCATCAAGACTATATATTCCGTTATTCAACATCTTGTTAACTTGCAACAAAATTGGGGTATCTACTTCTGCATATCCATCTACGGAAGTTGAATGAGTAAATTCTTTTACGATCTTAAAGTTCTTAAGTAGCTGTGCTCTCTCGTCTTTAATCTCTACTTGTGTTGCTGTAACGATTTTTTCTGCATCTTTTAAATCTATTTCTAAACCTAAGAGCAAAGAAAGATAGAATATATCGTTTGATTTTGCACTCAATTGAAGCTTTGATTTAACTCCATTTGAAAGCTCAAGTAGCTGTACAGCAGTTTTATTTGCTTCTATCTTAACTAATCTTGTTACGATTCTGTCGTTGTATGTAAATTTTGGTTCTAGCATATCTTAATTGTATCACAGGGATAATGGATGCCGTCTACACAGAGCTTCGACTTGAGCCTTCAGTAAAGAGAATTCAGAAGATTTTGATATAGTAATTTCTTCTAATTTTTCTTGGAATTCTTTGAAGCTCTTAAACTCCAAATTCTTCACAATCCCAATCACTTTATCAACAATTTCAAACACTTTTCCTATCGAATCTTCCTTAAATCCTCTGGTAGTTACAAAAGGGGTTCCAAACCTGACACCGGAGGGTGACACTGGTGACCCTTTTTCAAAAGGAACTGTGTTTTTGTTTGTAATTATTCCAATTGAAGCCAATGCCTTGGAAACTACTCTTCCAGAAATAATATCTCCTGATTTGTTTCTTTGATTTGAGAAATCTACTAATACCATGTGCTTGTCTGTTCCTCCACTCACTACTTTGTATCCTTTGTTAATAAATAATTCAGATAGTTTCTTTGCATTACTTACAACATTCTTTGCGTATGTTCTAAATTCATCTGTGCTTGCTTCGTATAAGCTTTGGAGTATACCTGCGATACTATGGTTAAAAGGACCACCTAATAACCCCGGCATGACTGATTTATTGATTAACTCTATATACTCCTTCTTGCACATTACAACAGCTCCTCTAGGACCTCGTAGCGTCTTGTGAGTTGTAAAGGTTACAAAGTCTGCATATGGAAAAGGAGAAGGATGAACTCCACCTGCTATCAAACCTGCCTCATGCGCCACATCTGCAAGGAAAAATACTTTCTTTGAAGTTTGTTTCTCGTATTCATCTAGTATCTCCCTAATTCTTTTAAAGTCTGTGAATCTTGTATATGCAGTTCCTCCTGTTATTAGCATCTTTGGATTGTATGTTCTTAGGTATTCACCAAAGCTTTCATAATCTAGAAGCTGTGTTTCTTCATCAACACGATACTGTACTATGTTAAACACCTTCGAATTGAAATTTGATTTAACACTACCTCCTTTATATATACCTGAAACTTCAAGGGTTTCAGACTCTTTTTCTGTAGTATTGTTTTGTTTATCCGAAGCTTTTGCTTCATTATTTTTTGTCTCGTTTTTTGTTTCATTTTTTGGTGTATAGCTCCAGCCATGACTTAAATGACCTCCATCTGGAAGATACATTGAAAGAATGGTATCTCCAATATTTAGCACAGCATTATATACAACAAGATTCGCAGTACTTCCAGAAAGTACCTGTACATTTGCGTCCCATAAATCAATCAAATCCTCAGGTAGCATTACCTGCTTAACCATTCTGATACACGCTGCTTCTAGAACATCTACATTCTCATTTCCTTCGTAGTATCTTGCTCCTACATTGCCTTCAGAATATTTATGCATGAATACAGAACCAGTTGCTTCCCGTACTGCTTTAGATGTGAAGTTTTCAGAAGGAATAAGATTTATCGTATTCTGCTGTCTTTCTTCTTCTTTTTTGATTAGATTTTTGAGGTCATTATTCATATTTGACGAGAAAGATTCTAACAGATATATTGGGTTTTTGATTGCAATTACACACTTCGAAGCCTAGATTTTGGGATCTTTAATTTCTCAGGAGTTACTAGGATTAATACAACACCTATAACTATTGCTACCAAACCCCAAATGATGAAAGATTCTTTGAATCCAAATAGCTGTACCAATACACCAGATAATAAAGGTCCTGCGATATATCCTAGTGAATGAGTTGATTGAAATATTGCTTCAACATGTACCTTAAATTCCTCTGCCCTACTTTCGATATCACTAAATACTGCTCGCATTAGTATGAAAGATATTGAACTGAATGAACTAAATAATGATACTGCGACTAGAAGCATAAGTGTATCGTGAATAAAAAGCATAGGAATGATTGCCATTCCACTTATCACAAGCAAAATGTAGCTTAAGAATTTCTTCCTATGCTTTATTACAATCTTTGAGAATATAAAGCTCAAGATTAATTCAGGTAATGTAAATGCAACCAACAATATCCATCCCAATCCATTGTGTCCAAAGAGTGATTCACCGTACAATCCTCCAAACGTCCAGAAAAAAGCATTGATCATCGTTAAAAATATTAAAACTATGATCATTGGATACGTCTTTGATTCTAGAATTACCCAATACTTCACTTCCTTTATAAATGAAATTGTATGTACAATCTTTGATTCCTTTTTAAATACAGTTTCATTTTTAGATGTTGCGAGTACTAGCGAGAACATTAAAGCGATTGCATACAAAACAAATACCACAACCCTTGCAACAATTTGGTCAGCAGCCAAAGTAACAGATGCAACTATTGGTCCGATAAAGGCGCAGAATGTTAGGAATGTATAAATAATACCCCAGGTTTTTGTAAACTCCTTCTTCTTGTCAACGTCCAATACGCATTCCTGCCTTGCGAATCCAAGGAATTCGTAATATATACCCCAAATCATAGAAGCAGCAACGAATAACAGTGGTTGTCCTAAATCATGTCCTAAAAAAAGCAGTACTGGGAAACAAAGTCCTAATATAACTCCAATAAGGTTTGCGTTCTTCCAGCTTAGTTTAGGAAACAATACCGGGAAAAGTAAGTCACTAATTAAACCTGCAATTGACGACATTGCCATTATTATTCCAACTAGTGTAAATGAGTTAACAGTATCTTCAACAACAACTGGGAATAAGTAGGAAAGAATTGCATCGCCTAAGAATAGGAATAAAGTTGAGAGCAACAACAAGTTTAACGAACTGCTTTTGGTTAAGTAACTGAATCTCATCATAAAAGTATTCTATAGAAGATAGATACCAACGACAAGGAGGAAAGGTAGAAAGAAGGAATGAAAGAAAAGATATACGGAAATAATGATCTGAAATTATAATTTCTTCGCAGGAATGAAGAAACTAGTATGAAATTGATATTGTTTTTTGGTCTCGGCCGAGCTCGACTCTTTCTGGAATGTATAATGTGGTTCGCGTACATACCAACTAAACTTTTTAGGGTTTAAAGGCAACTTACTTCTTCCAAAAAGAATCAAATAGATGATACCAACCACCATATTTATATTCAATGGAAATCTGACTAGACACAGGTCTCGTGGCAGTAGAATTAATATATACCTAGAATATAACTTTATATCCCTAATATCTTTTCTGTAGCTTCTCTTTTGATCAAGATCTAAGTATAATCTTTTTATGGATACTGAAAGAATAAAGAATTTAAAAAATAGAATTGAGTCTATTGTCAGAAAAAAAGATAAGGACAAGCTTCTTTCTACCCAAGCTGAACTTGAACAAAAACTTCAGGTAGATGGCTTCTGGAATGACAATGAAAGTGCTCAGAAAGTGATGAAGGAACTAAGTGATACTAAGGCTGAATTAGAAGAACTGCAAAGCCTTTCGAGCAGCATCGAGAGTATTGAACAATTGTCACAAGATGGCGACGAAGACACTGCTATTGCCATAATAAACGATGAACTAGATAAGCTTGAGAAACAGGTTGATCAAATTGAGTTAGATACGTTTCTGTCAGGTAAGTTTGACAAGGCCAACGCTATTTTGAAGATAGTTGCAGGACAAGGAGGCACAGAAGCTAGTGATTGGGCAGAGATGGTTTTTAGGATGTATTTAAGATTTTGTAATTCCAAGGGTTGGACCATAAACGTTATCGATGAACTACGTGGTGCAGAGGCTGGAATTGACTCTATTACTTTCCAAGTTTCAGGTAGCTATGTATACGGATACTTGAAGAGAGAACATGGTACACATAGACTTGTTAGGAATTCTCCATTCAATGCACAGGGGTTAAGACAAACTTCTTTTGCAGGTGTAGAAGTAATGCCGATTGTTGATGAAGATATCGATATAGATATTAATGAAGCCGATCTAGAATTCTCGGCTGTACGAAGTAGCGGCGCTGGAGGACAGAATGTAAATAAGGTCGCTAGTAAGGTGCGTATAGTACATAAACCAACGGGTATTGTAGTTGAATCTTCTGCTCAAAGATCTCAGTCTCAAAACAGAGAAACTGCTATGAAGATGTTAAAAGCAAAGTTGTATGAAATCGAAGAGGACAAGAAGAAGAGTGAACTTAAAAATATTAAGGGAGACTATGTTGTAGCAGGTTGGGGTACTCAGATTAGAAACTATGTATTAAGTCCATATAGGCTTGTAAAGGATACAAGGACAGGTGCAGAAACTGGAAATACAGACGCAGTGTTAAACGGGGATATTCAGATGTTTATAGACGCTGAAATCAGATTGCTTAATTAAGCAAGATATTCTTTAATCTTGTCCATTAATTGCTGAGGTTCTACTTCAACCTTCATTAGGTATCCTGTAGCTCCTAGTTTCATTGCAGTTTCGATAGCCATATCTCCACCAAGGTTTGTAAGCATTACAATCTTTGGTTTACCATATTTCTCTGGGTCTGCTTTAATCTTACTCAATACATCGATACCATCCATCTTAGGCATAACGATATCTAGTAGAACTAAATCAAAATCCCCTTTCTCTGATTCTACCTTCGCTAGTGCATCTACACCATCTGTTGCAGAAGATACTTCGTAGCTTGGTTCTTGAGATAGCATTTGAACAAAAATTTCTAGAGAATCTGGTTCATCTTCAACGATCAAGATCTTTTTCTTAACAACATCCGCAACACCATCTCCCATGGCTTGAGGTGCAACCGCATATGAATGATTTGATCCAGGAGAAGTTACTCTGCCACTTTGCAAGTTATCCTGTTGTGGTAAAGATGTATGCATATTTGAACTGTAAAAAGATATTATCCATTATTATCTGTATCAGCCCCTGTGTCAAGATTCTTTGGAAGATGTTAACAAACATTCTAGTCTAAAAGCGTTAGAATCTCTGGCTCTGAGTCAGTTATGAGCACCATATGTTCAAACATAACACCTTTGCTTCCATCCTTTGTCTTTAGTGTCCAACCATCTTCGTCTATTTTTAAATCAGCTGATCCTAATGTTATCTGATTTTCTATACACAGAATCATTCCCTTTTGTAACTTCGCTCCACTTCCCTTAACACCATAACTTGGTATTTCTGGTGACAAATGCAAACTTCTACCAATTCCATGACCTACATATGTTGTTACATAATTAAACCCTGCAAGGTCAGCTACACTTTGTAGTGCATTTGAAATATCTCCAACACTGTTTCCTTTAACTGCCTGTTTAACAGCAGTATCTATACAAAGCTTTCCTGTTTGCATTAATCTTGTTTCATCCTCATTCAGGGTCCCTAATCCAACAGTTACACAGTGATCGGTATAGAATCCTTTATGTACTATTCCGAAGTCTAGCTTTACAATATCTCCTGATTTAAAGATTCTTTCTTCTTTAGGTATTGCGTGAAGTATTTCATCGTTAGTTGAAATACAGATATTATGAACGTATGGTCCTTTAACTCCCCTCACTCCATAGAATGAAGGCTTTACGCCATTCTCTACACAAAGCTCTCCTGCTAGTTGATCAAGATATGAAGCATTAACTCCAATCTTTGTTTCATCTCTAATTTTTTTAAGAATTGATACAGATATCGCAGTTGCCTCTTTTAGTATCTTATATTCAATATCGTTTTTTATTATGTTATCTCCTATCATGCTAGTGTAAGTATAACTCCTCCTGCAACAGCTAACAAAGATGTTAATAATTTAAGTTTAATATTCTTCCTTTCCTTTAAGAAGAAGTAGCTCAGAATTACTGTAAGAAAGATTGATAGCTGTAGAAGTGGTGAGACAATTGATGCCTCAGCTCCCATCTTGTATGCTTGAAAGGCTAGAATTGTACTTAGTGCGTAGAATAATGCCAATCCTATATTTTTTACGTAATCGTTTGTTTTGAAATCTCTAATTTCAAGATACTTTCTACCAGGTAATATTAGAGATATTGATAATAGACCAGGTAAAAGAAATGCTAAAGATAAAAATGAAAGCAGATCAACCTTGGTAGAAATGTATACATCGTTTACAAACGCTATTGCTAAGAGAATAGCAGCAATTAATGGATACAAAAGAGCTCTATCGAATTTCAGTTTTCCAGATTCTAGAGTCAATAGAACTACCGCAATGAAGATTAAAACTATTCCTACCACTTTTACAAGTGTAATAGTTTCGCTTAGAACAATTGCGGATACTATTAATACCCATGCTGCACTCGATGAGAACAGTATCGTTACAGTACCTGCTTCACTTTGTTTAAAAGCTTTAAAGAGGAAGTAATTCATTGCTGTATAAAGCAGGGCAAGTAGTATTAAGTTAGGAATATAGTTCTCAATTCCATCGAGATTAAATCCATTCAATACTGCGAATACGAAGATTATAAATGAACTGAAGAACTGAAAGATAACTGATGCGAATTCGCTAGATATTTTTGAACCCTGATATATTTTCTTCTGTAGAACTCTAGCTACAGAAGAAAATAGTATCGAACCGATAATTAAGGGTACCCAAGCTATCATTTAATAATATCCTTTCCTACAAAGTCTCTCAGTGCTTCTGGAACAGTTACACTTCCATCTTCATTTTGATAGTGTTCGATTATCGCAATTAATAATCTATGTGTTGCTCCTGTATCGTTTAAGGTATATGCAAACTTAGTTTCTCCAGTAGCTGTTTTGTATTTAATTCCTAATCTTCTAGACTGATAGTCTGTAGTGATACTGTTAGACATGATCTCCATATATTTCTTTTCACTTGGCAACCAAACTTCAATATCGTACTTCTTAGCAGCTGCGTAGTACCCTAGATCTCCATGACACATATTAATTACATGATATGGAAGCTTTAGTTCCTGTAACATCCACTCGTTTATAGATAGAAGATATTCTTGTACTTCACGAGCCTTGTCTAAATCTGCAGGAATAATCATATTCATCTCTACCTTGTCGAATTGATGTGTTCGCTTTATTCCTCGTACATCTTTTCCCCAAGATCCAACTTCAGATCTAAAGCATGGTGTCTGAGCCATCACTTTAACTGGCATCTCACTTTCGTTTAATATTGTATCTGCAAAATATCCAAAGTTGCTTGGCTCAGAAGAACCTACAAGATTTAATGTAGTTGCAGTATCTTCGAGATACTTGTTTTCAATTCTATATACCTGATCCGCATCTCCAGGAAACTGACTTGAACCATACATAGCAAAATCCTTTACTAGCAATGGAACAATCATAGGAGAGAAACCTTCTTTCAAAAGTTTTTTAAATAGCAAGTTAAATACTCCTAGTATCAAAAGTGCTCCATCTCCTTTTAGGTAATAGAATCTACTTCCAGATACTTTTGCTCCTGCTTCTAAATCAATCATCCCTAGCGCTTCTCCAATTTCCCAGTGTGGTTTAACATCCATCTTTGGATTTGGCATATATTCACCTGATGCTTCCGCCTTACCTAGTTTCTCTTTATCAAAATATCCAGTTTCTGGATGCCATGCTTTAACTTCTATATTGTCATCAGATGTCTTTCCAGCAGGAACTTCTTCCAATGGAATATTTGGTATCCAGTCATTCATTTCTTTCCATTCTCTGTTTAATACTCCAAGTTCTTCTTCCTTTCCTTTTAGTTCTGTCTTTAATGCTGTAATTCTAGCCAACACGTCTCCTTCAGGTTTTCCCTTAAGTTCTTTGTTGATAGAGTTAAGCTCTGCTTGTAAATCGTTAGTCTGCTTAATTAAGTTTCTTCTTTCAGAATCGACTCTTAACCAGTTTTCTGTGGATACTTTAGAGGAATCAAGTCTACCTATCTCTATTAAGTATGTAAGGATTTCTGGATTCTCACGTATTCGATCTACGTCGATCATATGAATAAAATAACGATAATGTATTGATTATATCGCATTCTATGCATACTTTAATAGCGATTTAAATGAGAGAACGACCCTCTGTTCTTGGAAGAAGTTTTATTGAATTTTGTCCAGCAATGTTTCCACTGCTCCATGCCCAACTTAAATTAAACCCTCCAACATCTCCATCTACGTCTAGTATTTCACCACAGAAGTATAGACCAGATACTAGCTTCGACTCGAGTGTATCTTCATCGATATCCTTGGTATCAATACCACCTGCTGTAAACTCGGCTTCATTCCATCCTCTTGTTCCATCAATCTTAACTACAAAGCTTCCTAGTGCATCTACGAGTTGATTCTTTTCAGCTCCCGTTAGAGACTTCACTTTCTTGCTTTGGTTCAACCCAATTGCTCTTGGGAATGTTTCTGCAAACTTGTTTGGGAATAATCCATAGAGACTTTTATCTAACTGCAGTTCTGGTCTATGATCCCACCTTATTTGTAACTCCTCTTTTATGTCTTCTTTGCTCTTTCCTGGAAAGAAATTAATCTCAATCTCTACTCCACTTTTCTCTTCTCGATTAATATGAATTGATATTTCTCTTGAGATATTTAAGATAGCAGGACCTGATAATCCGTATTGAGTAAACATTACATCATCAGTTCTAGTCTTAATTCTCTTCCCATTTATAATTGATGTTACCTCTGCTTCTAATTTCATTCCCTGAAGGAAATGAGAAAGCGGATTTTTTGATACTAGCGGAAGTGCCGAAGGAACTGGTGTAATTACCTTGTGCCCAAAGGATTCTGCTAAATCATATCCTGAACCATTTGACCCTAACGCTGGATATGTCTTACCTCCAGCGGATAGAATTAGCTTCTTGCAAGTAAACATCTCCATTCTCATTTCCTTCCCGCTTTGATCAAGAATTGTTGTTTTAAGAATAAATTCGTTTTCAGATCTCTTAACAATGTTCTCTACTTGAGTTAGAAGGTGAATCTCAATTCCAAGTAGTTTTAACTCTTCTTCTAGTACTGCTGTAATTGTTTTGGCTTGATCTGTTGTTGGGAATAGTTTCCCGATATCTGTTTTTTGTTCAACATAGAGCTTCACACCTAGGTCTCCAAAGAATTTTAGTATTTCAGCGTAACCAAATTTTGAAAGTGTAGTATTCGGGAAGCCAGGGTTATTAGTGTAGTAGTGATTATCTATACTCTTATCTAAATTGACGTTGGTAACATTACATCTACCAGCACCGCATACTAGTATCTTCCTACCTAATGCAAATGTTCTATCTACAATAGCTACTGAACTGTATGGATTAGCTCTCTTTGCGGAAATTGCAGCCATTTGGCCTGCAGCTCCTCCTCCGATTATTATTAGATCAAAGTGATTATTCATACCCTGATTATATGTGGAAGGCTATAGCGAAGCAAGGAGTCTCAGTTCAAAGCTCTTTTTGGTCTTTATGTTTCGAATCTCTTTGTGATCTCTTTTTTAATAGTATTCTAATTACAGAACCTAGAAAGATCACAGTTCCTACTCCAAAAATAATAATTATGTGGAACCCGTAACGCTCTATTAGTTCGAATATTGTATTTTCTTCCATATAAAATTACTGAACAAGTATTGTCTTTCAAAATATTTGAGTTGGTATAGTTGAAAAAGATTGAGATTAGCAGTGAAGTTTTTTATGTACTGAAAAAGGATAAGGTATATTGGAGAAAATGTAAAGAATTTTCTTCGGAAGTCTTATCTGTGTTTGTTTTATGGCTCTCCTTTTTTATCTTTGTATGTTCCAAGAAGCTTTATAACTTCTTCGAAGACTTTCTCTAGTTCGTGTTCCTTTAACCCCAGGTTCTTAGCCAGTGTTAAAAGCAGTGTGATTAAGATATTCTGAACACCATCTTGAAGAGTTGCGTTGGAAGTACCAGTTCTAGTGTTGTTTGTTTGAATCTCTATTGCTCCTTCGAACTTTTGATCTACCTTACCTTGTACTTCGTTAAAAGAAGAATCTAGAGCCTGCGTTACTGCTTCTCTAATTTGTTCTAATCGTTCCCCTGAATTTTCCATACGAGATTATATCGCGAAAGCCCTTTTCTACAAAGAAATCTTGCAAGTTTTTTGGGTTGGCGTAGCCCTACACTTGCTTCTCCATCAGGTATACATCTATATATTTCTTTCCGCTTTTCAATTCGTTTTTTAGAACACCACTTAGTTCAAACCCGAACTTCTTGTACAGCTCTACTGCGTGAGATTGGCTTGAAGCAACCATTAGGGATATTTTTTTGATATGATCTCTTTTCTTAATCTCATCAAATACCTCGTTCATTAATATCTTTGAATACCCTTTTCCTCTCTTTTCAGGTTTCGTGTATACCCAAACAATTGATGCTATGTGCTCTTTCTTGCTCTTGTCTTCATACAAGATACCTCCCATACTTACGATTTCTCCATCTTCTAGTCCAAACAGCATTGATTGATTCTCTTCGGTTAGGAATGGAAATAGGTATGATTCCCACCAAAACATAGAGTTATGTTCATACTCAGCTATAGTTACACTGAATGCATCTGGATCAGATTCCAAAGCAAGCAACATCATTTCTTTTAGGGAGATTAGATCCGAGAGAGTTCCTTTACGTACCTTAAAGCTCATTATGGTACGCTAACTTGTATTTCTGCAGTAGCGTTCTTGTCTTCTACAAATACATTTACTTTGATTGTATTAATACCTGAAGGAAGTTTTTTAATCACTCCACCTATATTGTCTCTAGTTAATGCGTTTTCAAGAGCTGTAGTTGTTGTTCCATCTGCATTGTTGAATGTCCAGTATGCATCGTATGAATATGGTCCCCATTCTAATCCATTTGCAGTTGGTGTTATTCTAAATTGATAGTTTCTTGATGAAGGGTTTATTACCGAAGCATCTATTGCAACGGATACTTGAATTCCAGCTAGGGCATCGTCAACTGAAGCATTCTGGTTTCCAAGTAATATTGTAAAGCCCAAACTTCCAGCAAGGACAGCAAATGCAAGAAATGAGTATAGTGGTCGTCCTAGGAATCCAAATCTAGGAGCTATAGCTTCTTGGTATCTACGATTCTGGTATATAGCAAGGATTATTAGTCCTATTATTACCAGAACAAGAGCTGCTATTATCAAAGACACTGCAGGATTTTCTTGAACGAACGTTGTTATTTCTTCCATATTGTTATACTTTCCAGTTTATCTCTTTTAATCCCTTAGTTGCAAGATATTCGTTTGTTTTGCTAAAAGGTTTGCTTCCAAAGAATCCAGTATGAGCACTGAACGGTGATGGATGTGGGGATAATATAACATGATGCTTGGTAGAATCAATGAGTGTTTGTTTCTTTTGAGCATATGCTCCCCAGAGAATGAATACTACGTTCTCCTTTTTGTCTGATATTGTCTTTATCACTGAGTCTGTAAATATCTCCCATCCTCTTCCTGCATGACTTCCAGGTTTTCCTTGTTCGACAGTTAACACTGCATTCAAAAGAAGAACACCTTGAGAAGCCCACTCAGATAGATCTCCATTTACAGATCTTGGAATATTTAAATCAGTTTCGAGTTCTTTATATATATTTTGCAATGAAGGTGGCAATCTATTCCCGTTTTCAACTGCGAACGAAAGTCCAATAGCGGTTTTAGGTGAATGGTATGGATCTTGTCCAAGTATCACTACCCTACAATCTTCGAATGAACAAAGGTCGAATGCTCTGAATATATTTGGACCTGCAGGATGTATAGTGTGCTTAGCGTATTCATCTTTAACAAAGGCAATTAGTGTTTCGAAGTATTGTTTGTTGAATTCATCTTCTAAATGAATCTTCCAGGATTCTGATATGCGTATATTGGACATATGATGTTTTAGAAGAACTAGATTACTTTGATATCGATACTGTAGCTACGAAATCATAGAACTTTTGTATCTCTGCTCTATTCTCTTCTTCATTGATTGAAAGTCTGCCTGAATTAAAACAGACTGTATCTTCGAAACAACCAACTATCTCTGTTGTTAGACTAGGAAGTGGCTCTGTAGTTTCATCGGATTCTGTTGTTTCTTGTAGTTCTAAATCATCTTGAACAAAGTATTCGGTAAAGGATATTTCTCCGAATGCAAAAGTCTTATCAATTGTTATAGTACCTGTAGAAAACTGAGTGTTTGTAAAGGAGCTTGGAAGAGAAATGTAGTATGTTTCTGTACCGTTAGAAACTAGATGTATATTACACTCTAAAGTATTTTCACAATATATTTCTTCGGATCTAGTTCCATCAAAAGAAAGTCCTACCTCCCATCCTGTAGAAAGCGTTGCCTTGTAGTTGTTGTAAATTAGTTCGTTTGATACTGTGATTGGTATTTCTGCATAATTATTTGGGCTATCTTCTATAATTTGTTGAGGCTCAGTAACTAGTGGTGAATTAACTAGTAGGTTAAAAAATACCACTCCTACTACCAATAGGAAAAGGATACCCAAGGTTAGCTGTATTCTTTTTGCTGTAAATATCGTTTTTAGGCTATTGATTTTCGGTTCGTCCATAATTTTTTGCTATACTTAAAGTATATTTGATTTATAGATCTAGGTAAACATGAAAAAATCGATACTAGAGTTACTTCGAGAAAAGGATTCAAAGCTAATAGCGGTTGATCACGATACTGGTGAGAAGATTACGAATATGAGCAAGGAGCTTGAGACAACACCTGCAGACATCATATGCTCTGCTTTAACTCTGCTCGAGCTTTCAGTTGGGAAGGAGATTATTCTTGTTGATAATAAGAGTAATACACAGACTACGATAAGTGCTTTAACTACTAAAGAGTTAGATAAAAAAAGCGATGAATAAGAAAAGCGATACATTTATACAGTTTATAGATCCACAGGAGCTTATTGAATTCATACCTGATAAAGACCTAGGTTCTGTTGAAATGGAACCAGGAGATGAAAGTATTGAGGTTCTAGGTACTTCAGATCCTATGAGAATTACTGAAAGTATCAAGGTTGATGCAGAAAGCTATGCGATTGTTAAGAAGGAGGATACTAGAGGAAGACTTGCAATTATCTATACTGTAGCAACGCTTTTAATCTTTGTTTTTGTTATACTACTAAGCTTTATTGAATCCATAATAAACAAGACTAGTTTGGTTGCTAATTTGACCCAGATAATCCCATTGATTTCTGGTGTGCTGTTTGGAACATTAGGTTTTGTTTTAGGATATTATTTTAGAAATGATACTAACGAAGGAAATACAGACAAAAATCGATAAGATAATTAAGAAGATTGAAGGATCTAATAAGATTCTTGTAGTCTCGGATTCTGCACGTGTGGATGAAGACTGTATCTACTCTGGTTTAACTCTTAGGTGGTTATTCGAGAAGATGGGTAAGAGTGTTGATAATGTTATTTTTGCTAAGGTTAACGATGAATTTGGTGCTAAGAAGGATGTAGAAATGGTTAGTTCAATGTTTACAGAAGATGTTGATTTTCATGAATACGATCTAGTTGTATTGGTTGATTCACCACAGTGGTCTAGGATATTAACTATTAAGTCCGAAGAAATCTTGTTACTTCATGGAAAGGACAAGTTTGTTTCTTTTGATCACCACTTGCCTGAAGATATAGATGCCGATTTAGGAGACTATTCCATTAACATGGAAGCTTCATCAACTGGATTGATAATATACGAGACTTTGTTTAAGACCCTTGGAATAACTCCAGATTTAACTTGTGCTGAATATATCTACAGTACAATTATTTCAGATACCCAGTGCCTTAGAGTTAACTCTAATGCTGTAACTTTTAACGCATGTGCAGAGTTACAAAATCTTGGCGTTGAACATCAGAAACTTGTAGAAGATATGTCTGAAGTTACAAAAGACGCTGTAGATTTCTTCGCATATTGTCTTTCAAAGACAGAGTATTATCCTGAAATCAAAGCTACTGTCCTATTTCAAGATCAAGAGTTCGAGGACTATTGTAATTCTGTATTTGGAGACTCTTGGAGAAATCAGGAAATGCTGAGTATGTACAAGGAAAACTTTATGAGAAGAGTTCAAGGTTTTGAGCATGGATTAATATTCTGGGTACCATACGACAGAACTAGGACAAAAGTTTCTTGGAGATCAAAAGAATATATAACCTTCGATTTGGCAGGAATGCTTAACGGTCTTGGCTTTAAGTTAGGTGGTCACAAGAACGCAGGAGGAGGATTTGTTTCTATGGATATAGAATCCCTACGAAAGATGCTGTCTGAATACGCATCCAAGTAGTTTAAGCTACTAGTCTTTTCAAACACTCTTCTTTCCCTAGTACCTGCATTGCTTCAAACATAGGAGGTGAAAATGGACTCCCTACTATTGCCACTCTTAATACCATGAAGATGTCTCCTGCTTTTGCATTTAATTCTTCAGCTATTTGTCTAACTCCTTTCTCCCATTCTTCATGCCACCATTTAGATGCATCTTCAGGAAGCTTAGATATATGAGAGTTTAGTTTCTGAATAATTGCTGGAATATTCTCTCGAACCTTGTCTAGCTGTTTAATCTCCCAGTTAATATTAACCGGTGCTTTATAGAAGAATTCTAACTGCTGTAATACATGCCAGAAATTAACTGCTCTTTCTTGAAGAAGAGATAGTTGTTTCTGAAGCATTGTTTGGTCTGAATTTAATAGAGTCTTAGCAAACTCAATTAGTTCGTACATTCTCTCCTTGCTCTCTACTTTATATTCACCTTCCTCTACAAGATTCAAAACTAGGTCTTCATCACTTTGTGTTGTTAGGAACTTCTCTATCCAGTATCTAAACTCTGTTGTTAATTCTTCAAGTGTTAGCTCTCTTAAATATATACCATTAAACCAATCCATCTTCTTGTTATCCCAAGTAGCATTAGCCTTCTGAAGTCCTTCCATATCAAAAGCTTCAACATATTCTTGTAGACTAAAGATCTCTCTATTATCCTTTGGTGCCCAACCAAGAAGCATTAGGTAGTTTAATATTGCTGGTTTTAGATATCCTCGAATTGGTAGCCCATTGATTCTGAAACTACCTGTTCTTTTTGAAAACTTCTTTCCTGGAGTATTTGGATCCAAGATTACAGTAAAGTGGCCAATGTGTGGCATATCTTCTTTCTTAACACCAAGACCTTCATAGATGAGCATGTGAACTGGTGTTGTAGATAGCCATTCAGATCCTCTGAAAACATGAGTTATATCCATTGCAATATCGTCATACATAGCAGCCAAATGATATGTTGGAATTCCATTTGATTTAACAATGATCATGTCATCGACATCTGCTGAATCCCAAACAACTGTATTCTTGGTTACTGAATCGTAGAATTCAATCTTCCTATTCTCTGGTACTTTAATCCTAACTACATACGCTTCTCCGTTAGATACTTTTGTAGCAACTTCTTCCTGTGTTAGGTTCCTGCACTTTCCGTCATATTTTGTTCTTTGTTTTGCAAGTGTTTGCTGTTCTCTAAGTTCTTCTAATCTCTCTTGTGAACAAAAACATTTGTATGCATATCCATTCTCTATTAACTTTTCAGATGCTTTTTTGTATAGATCTAACCTTTCTGTTTGTGTATATGGAGCATATGGTCCTCCTTTGTCTGGTCCTTCGTCCCAATCCATTCCGAATTCCCGTATCCACTTCATGTTGTATTCAAGCGCACCTTCTACAAGTCTAGTCTGGTCTGTATCTTCGTTTCTCCAAATAAACTGGCCACCGTTTTTTCTTGCAAGTGCGTAGTTGATTAGGAATCTTGATAGCATTCCTAAATGAGCATATCCTGTTGGACTTGGAGCCATTCTTGTTCTAACTTTCATATCTTTGTTTTAAAACTTATGGATATTGGTATTAGTCTGATTATATCAGAAAAGAATCTTTGATTTTGCAGTATCAATAGCACTTTCTGTCCCTACAAGGTAGAAGTCCATATTTTGGTATCTTACAATCTCAAGCTTTGCTCCAGATTCCTCTGCTATTAGAAGACCTGCGAATATATCTGCTTTCTCTTTTGTCTTCCTGATACTCTTAATGAATATTTGGAAATAGTTTCGAGATAGGTAGCAAAGAGATAGTGCACCACTTCCTAGCATTCTTGTTTTAAGGAATTCTTCTATAGATCTTTGGTAGCAGACATGTAGCCAAGTAGCTTCGGACTTGTCTTTAATAACGTGATCGAAGCTTAATATTGTTCTATCAACTGTTACATTTTGTTTGAATTTAAGCTCTACTTCAGTTTTACCATTAATTAATCTGGCACCCATCCCTTTCTCTGCTACAAAGATTTCTCCTGTCATAATATTGGCCACTATTGCAAATACAGAAGTCTCATCGAGTATTCGAACTATAGATATAGAACTTAATGGCACTCCGTGCAAATATTGACCAGTTCCATCTATCGGATCTATAAGCCAGCCACCTTCATCTCCACCTGATTCTTCTCCCCATACTCTTTCCTCTGGAAAACTTTCCTTAAGAAACTCTTTAAGCTTCTCTTCAATATATGAATCTACTTCGGATACAAGTTCATGGTTATCCTTCTCCGAAAAGGAACTTGGGACATTTTCTTTGGCGTATGAAGCGAGTTGTTTTACTAGAAGTATTAGTTTCTTGTATTTAGCTTTATTTGACTTCATCGAGGATTCTTTCATGATTTATATCCATAGTTTCAAGGAACTCTCTGTTTCCTTCCAAGAACTTATCAATATTTAAAAGCAAAGATTCAGAAGGTCTTAACTCGTTTACCTTTAGAATTCTTTTGATTTCCTCTTCCCCTATACCATCTGCATTATCAATCGATGCTCCTACTAGACTTAGAATCAAAGATACTTCATATTCTGAATACTTAAGACCTTTTTGACCTGGTGCAAACACTGTCCAATTTAAAACTCTATGAATACCAACATCTAATCCTTCCTCCTTTACCTTAGATTCAAGTTCATCAAAATTAACAGGAAGCTTCCTCTGCTCTTCATACACCGATGCGTAGTATTCAGCATACCCATCAACCCTATCTGGATTAATCTCAGGAATTATTAACTGTATTCTTCCAACTTTTGCTACAACTTGTTTTATCTGATCTAGAAGTATTGGTTCATTTTCTTGAATAAAGGAGTTTGCAAACATGTAGACAGGCTTCTCACTTGCTCGTATCTTATCTCCGAATTGATTTATGATTGGCAACCAGTTGGCTACAGATCCAGGTGGTACTATCCAGTATGCCGTAGTTTCTACAATTGTATCAAAAAGATTTTGAATTTCTTCAACATCCGTTACTTCTTCAGTACAATCAGCATTTACAAAGAGCTTGTAGCTTTCTGCAAGAAGCTTGTCGGCTGTTTCCATATTATCTATCACTCCTTCTCCTTTGATTCTTTCTCCTTTCTCAGTTATAGCTTGAAGGTGGAGACCTCGCTCTCTAAGGATTCTTAACCATAGATTCTTTGGAATTAGATTCAGATTCCTTAGAAGACCAAAGAAGAGTTCTTGCACCGAAACTTTTTCTTGGTCGAAATCAGATGATGATTCAATACTTGGACCTCTGTTCTTAAATGCCTGAACGCACTCTATATAAAGAAAGTGGAGAATTAGATTTCCTACAGAATGCTTCACTTCAATTGAATCCGAAATAGTGTACTTGCTTTCAGCTGCTTGTTTGAATAGCTCCAGGTATTTCTGGAATCGTCTTTCTAGTACAAAAGCCAAGTCATCTGAATCGTAATCTCGTTGTTCACCATAATATGATCTAAAAAGCATCTCTCCAATTCCTGCTTTCTCTATCTTGTGCTGCGGATCTGTTATTAAAGATACTAGAAGGGAATAGGATGCTTTCTCGAACTTTCCATCTTCAAGTCTTCGTTTGAAAAGCTTTCCGTATAGTTCGCTCCATCTAGATATCTGATTACGCAAATCTCCAAGAGGAGGCGCGTCAATTTCTTCAGATGTAAGGAGGGAGTATAGTTCTCGGAAATTAGGCAAGTTCCACAAATATTGAGTTAGTTCTCTAATGATACCTGTGTGTCCTCCACTGTCTGCTCCAGTTAATATTGACTGCAAAAGCTTGCCTTTGACTCCAAAATCTCTCGTACATAGCCAGTCAAATACTACTGATGCATCTCCTGAATGGGCTAATATTGTTCCTATGTTCATATGTCTTAATGAATATATGAATTTAATTGATGGGTAAGGAATTGTCAAATTCAGTTTCAGGAAAGCTTGTCTGTAGTATAATTCAGGAGTTATATAAAAATGCAGAACATGTTAAGAATTGAGAATCTAAAAGTAAACTTAAGCGAAGGAGACAAAGAAATTCTTCATGGAATCAACCTAGATATTAACCCTGGTGAAATCGTAATTATCAATGGCAAGAATGGATCGGGAAAGAGCACGTTAGTTAATGCGATCATGGGGAATCCACAGTTTAAAGTAACTGAAGGAAAGGCAACTATTCTCAACGAATCTTTTGATGACCATACTTTGAGTTTGATTGATGAAGAGTTTGAAAAAAGAAATGCTAAAACAAACGAAATAGAAATTGAGATTTCATCAATAGAACCAAACGAAAGATCATTGGCAGGATTGTATCTTGCTAACCAATATCCAACAGAAATACCAGGAGTTGGGTTAACTCACTTCTTAAGACTTATCTACAATTCTCGAAGACCAAAGGATCAGCAACTTAACGTATACAAGTTTAAGCTTCTTCTTAAAGAAAAGTGTGAACTAATAAAATATCCTGAACACTTGCTAACAAGGAACCTTAATGAAGGTTTTAGTGGTGGTGAAAAGAAGAAGACAGAGATTCTTCAAATGCTAATTTTAGAACCTAGATATGTGATGCTTGATGAAGTAGATTCAGGTCTTGATAGGCAGTCTGTTAAAGATGTCTTTCAAGGATTGTCTGACTTTAAGAAAGTTCTTCCCAATACTGCTTTCCTAATCATTTCTCATTACGACAAAGTTCAGGAGTATATGAAACCTGACAGGACTGTGGAAATGAGCGAAGGGTTGATAGTTGGATAAAGCTTTTTAAATCACTTTCTAATCTCACCCATTCACAATTTCTCTTTGATTTCTAAAAAGTTGATCTTCAGACAATACACCAGTATACTATAGTATTTGCACAAAACTATATTTACTATTTACAACTTAAGCATATGCCAAGGAAAAGAAATTTGGAGTCATCTCCACTACTAGCTAGTCGCGTAGGAGCCAATGCGAGCACAGTAAATCCTGAGAGGTTAGACCAAGCAAGATTTACTGAGATCCAGGAAAGTTCTACGAATGAAAGCAACACTCTTCGAATTATTATTTACATCGCCATAGTTATTGCAGTTGGTGTAGGAGCAGCTATTGTTGTTCGAAACATGTCTACAACTACTACTCCTGAAACAAATACAGATACTGTAGATGAAACTCCAGTTGTTGAAGAACAAACATTTGAAGTTGCAACAACAGTTAAAGCAAACTCTGCAGCAACTGATGCTCCAGAAGATAGCGACTTTGTAACATCACTAACTTCAAAGATTGGTGATTCT
Source organism: uncultured Candidatus Saccharibacteria bacterium (assembly GCA_964561155.1). Lineage (GTDB taxonomy): Bacteria > Patescibacteriota > Dojkabacteria > J137 > J137 > KLAP211. Next base: position 40,927 of record CAZLOI010000001.1, read on the forward strand.
GCAACATTATTAAGCACTGCTACTCTAGAAACTGTATTTATAGAAAAGTATCAATCATTTGATAGAGTTGAACTAACATTCTCAACAGTAAAACTACCTTCTATTACACTTAACTTTGCACAGAGCAAGAAGTCTCTATCAATCCCATTAACTGACATTATGGAAGTTGCTGAGGATATTAAGACAACCGCAGTTGTAAACAATGTAATTGCAGGATATACATACAATTCAACAGTTCCTGAAATAGTCCTATCTTTTGATGAAGCATCGGAATATAGAATAGTAGTAAAAGGAAATGTTTTAACTATAGATTTAAAGAAAGAAAGTGTTAGTCTAGAAGCTCCAGCTACAACTCCAGATCCAGTAGTTGAAGAACCAATGGAAGAAGAGGAAGTGGTGTCTGATGGCTCAAAGCCAGCAGCTCCATTCTATGTAAATGAATTCTCAAAGACAAAGCAGTATATTTCAAGTGAAGTATCAACAAATACAATTGCGTACAATAACTACTTTGTTTATGACGCTAATACTTTCTTTGAATTCAGCATTGGTGCTGAAGGATTAGGAGGAGATGCAAATATTCCAAACGCTACTGCTGAGTATGTATCTGAAGGTGGAAAGGATTACATTCAAATTGAAGTAAGTAATCTTTCAAATACACCATTCCAGGTTTCTAGAGGAAAAACTGCTGCACAAATTCAAAGTGAAACAGGTCTTGATGTATCGGGTGCAAACTTTGTAGGTATTTCTCTAGTTAGCTTTGCGGATGGGATGGCTACATACAGAATTGAGGTAAAGAATAAGGCAGATTTCAATTTGTCTATTGAAGAATGGACAGATGGTGTTACAGATATTTTAAGTATACAGATTAAGGACTAATGAGATTTAAAGTTTTAAATAACATTTTACTGATTTGGATATTCCTAATGCTTATTGGTGTTGGCTTGGGCATGGTTCTAATAGTACAAAAGACCAATGCCCCTGCCGATTCCCAAGCGGGTGATATTTCTGGTGTATTTCTTGAAATAGATTCTGTTGATAATAGAAATGTTTTCAATGTAGATGAGATTGCAGAATATAGCCTTACTTTCCGAGATACTACAAGTATAGGACAAAGCTTTGATCAGTTAAATATCAAGGTCCAGTATCCTCTTGCTTCTCTAGAACCTATAGATGATCAGTTCTACACTCTGGGAGACAATGTAATGCCTTTGAGCGATGATATTAGTGAATGTCGATCTATCGATACAGCCACTGGGTGTGTTGAGTTTAGTCTAGCCAAGGTTAGTGGAAGTGTTCTGGAGGATAGCGAAGTTTTAGGAAGTATTTTCTTTAAAGCTATCAGCAATACAACAGAAGCTTCTGAAATTATCCTAGGTGCTGAATCTAACTTTACTTTCAATGAAGATCTTCATTCATATGTTTCTTTAAGTACTTCTGGAACCAAAACTCCAATTGTACAGAGCTCTGCTCTATTCAAGATTCAGAACAAATGTCTTGGAGACTATAACGGAGTAAAAGATGGAGAATCTGAAGTAGATATTCAAGATTTAGTTAAGTTTGGTAGTAAGTTTGGTACACTTCTTAGTGAGAAGGATATCTTTAATTACGACCTTGTTCCTACAGAACCTAGTTGTGAAAACTGTACACCTAGACTTGATGAGTTCGATCTAAAGGTAATTATGGCTAACTACGGAGGTAGTTGTAAGTATGATAGAGACAATGTACCTGATCATGATGAATTATTAAACCTTTAATATGAGATATCAAACATTTGCATTAACAATAGTAGCGGTTGCATTAACCTTTGGATTCATTGGAGTCTGGGCAATATATATGCAGAATCCTTCTACGACTACAAATACAAATGTTAATAATCTAGAAAGTGTTGTTGTTAATATGGATAGCCCATATACCTTTAATTTCAACTACTCAACTTCTAGAGTTGAACTAAACGAAACTCAGGATCTATCGGTATTTCTAAATTCAGACTCTAGCGAGCTTTTTAGAGGTGCTGAAGTATTGCTTTCGTATGATCCAACAAAGATTAAAATTGATAGTATAACGGGCTCTCCTGGCTCTTTTGATGCATATGCAGATCCTCTAGACAATTCAGGTATTATTAAAATCGCCGGTGTTACTACTGAAGACAAGGTATTGAACTTTGGTGTAGAGATTCTACGTATCAAGTTTACAAAGATTGCTTCTGGTTCTTCAGAGATCAAGATACTTGGTGGAGAGAATAATTCTAAGGTAGTTGATGATACTTTCGAAGCTTTTGCTAGCAATGAAACAATATTAACTGTTTCAGATTAATCTAATCTTAACTTTAGTTCTCCTTCCACTTTAAACCTTCGCCTTTCTATTCAAACAGTTTTGTATGAACCTGTTTGGCTTCTACATCGGATAGGTTGATGTAACTAATTCTAAAGGTATATACAGAACCTGCATCTGATTTGAACTCATCTAATAGGCTCCAGGAATATACGTTGTTTCTAATATCATTAAGCTTTGTTACAATTGTTGAAACTGCTTCTTCTTGATTAGTAGCTTTAATATTTGTATCTAAATCAAATACTCTCTGTGTAATCTCTAAGCTTCTGGATGCAGTAGACTTTAATGAATTTAGTAAATCGATGTTTATTTCTACAAAAGTGAATTCTGTTCCTGTTACAAACTTATTCGAGATACCTATTACTCCAATCTCCTTCCCATCAACAACAAGGTTATATGTATTGCTTGGGTGCATAATCGAAGCTACATCTGAAGCCTTGATCATTGTTAGCTTTGAGCTACCAAGAATTGGTGCAGCCATAGATTCTACATCGTTAAATACTTCGTTAAGCTTCACACCACTAGATAGCATACCTAGGGAATAGTGTTCCCTGTATTCGCTATTTATTAATCTAAATACCTTTCCTGTTTCAAAGAACGATACATCAGAAAGGTTGTTCTTTATTGATTTAACAAAGTGTCCCCTTAGACTCATTAGAATATTTGATCTTAGGTATGGGACTTCTTCATTTATTGAGTTTGTTGTTTTAATTGCAACAGATATATCTGCTTCTGTTTGAGTTACATCTTCTTCGGAAACCAATACCCATGATCTAACTTCGTTGTATCCTTTAGATGCAAGATCCAAAGAAATGCTATCTAGAGTTCTAAGTACACTTGGTGTTATATCATCCGTTGATTCGATATTAATGTTACTTAAGCTAACTTGGTCGTATCCATATATTCGAATTACTTCTTCGATAAGATCTTCTTCCAAAGTTACATCCAATCGATTAGCAGCTGCTTTAAATGTATATACGTCGGCAAGATTGCTAACTGTTTGAAACCCTAGTCTATTTAGGATTGTTTCTGCTTCATCATTTCCAATCTCTACTCCTACAATCTGTCTCATTCTATTCATATCAAGTGTTATGTTTTCTATGACTGTTGGAACTTTGTATATATCAGTTTTATTTGAAACAATATTTCCGTTACAGTTTTCAAGGATTAACGATACCAACCAATCAAATGCTTGAGGAAGTGTCTCTGGATCCATGAACTTTTCAAGTCTTGTTCCTGCTTCTGTTATGATATTAAGTTTTCTTGAGTTCTGTCTAACAACACCTCCATCATATACTGCCATTTCAAGGATGATATTTTTTGTATTTGGATTTATCTCTACCTCTTTTCCTCCGATAAAGGTTAGGCTAACTGGCTTGCTTCCATCGGATATTGTAAGTATCGAAGAATCAATTTCTAACTTTGTTCCATCAAGTGTAGTAAAGTTTTCATTTTGAACAGAGTACTGCCAGATGAGTCTTCCTGAGTTTAATAGATCTCGGTCGAATGGGTGGGATGCATGACCTGTTTCTAGCATTACGTAGTTAGTTAGATCTACAAGATTACTTATGCTATTTATCTGATATTGATTAAGGTAGTTCTTAAGCCATTCTGGTGATTCTCCAACTTCTACATTTTCTATTTCAACAGCAACAACTCTCTTTACTCCTTTCTCTGTTTCTACTGCTATGTTTGCTTCCCTTTCGTTTGTGTATGTAGGTGTTGCAAATTCTGGTAGTACTAGTGGTATGTTGTAGTATGCCGATATTTCTCTAGCAAGACCTAATACTCCAAAACAATCTGCTCTGTTTTGTCTAACTTCAAGATCAAGAAGGTAGTCAGGGTTACCTTGGTACTCTACTTCATAGAACTTGTCCAACATGTATCCAATCTTTGTGAATGCAGCAGCAACGTCTTTAGGTCCGTCTGTTAGTTCTGGTAGATATTTTTTTAATTGTGAGAATAGTAAATACATACTTATGGATTATATGAAATATTGGGCAATGGAGCAATCATAAAGGCTACTTTATAAAGATTCCTGAGTTAAATCTTTTACCAATGGTACTTGCGTACCAAGATAGACTTAAGGAGTATAGTGTATTAATACAACTGTCACTAGGTCTTACCTTGCAGGTAAAGGATATATCTCTTTCTAGAATACATTTCATCACTTTGTATTCTTCTTCGTTTATCGAGTACTCTCCCACTCCTTCAAATATGCCTGGTGTATCTGAGTTTGCAGATACCATTGGACTATACTCTGGGAGTTCCTGCATGTATCCAGACAAGTGTATGTGTCTAATGATGAAGGTTGCGGTTTTGAATTTAAAGTTGTTTCCAACTGAGCTATTAAGCAATATTACAAAATCGTTGTAGAGATCCTCATTTTCTACTTCTTCGTATGCAAAATTATCTACAACTTCACATATTCCTTGAATAAAGAAAAGTGATTGCTGATCGTGTTTTAGATTCTCAAACTCGTTTAAGAGTTTTATATCTGTAACTATCTCCATTGCATATCCAGTCTTCTTCTTTATCTCTACCATGTTACCCATATCAACAGCGTGAGCCTTTCGGCTCTTTGGAGATTTGATAGATTTAAGGATATGGGTATGTTTCTTCCCGGTTGTAGAGATAAAGGTGATGAGCTTATCAGATGCAGAATAATTCTTTACCTTTAGAATAACTCCTGTCTCTTTATTCTCCCCTTGCATATAGAGAGTAGTTTCTTGCAGCTCTCAGAGAAGCATACTGTCTCCTTGTATCAAGAATAACTCCTACCATAATTAGGATACTTGTACCTCCAATACTTGAAAGCAATGCTAGATTACTTCCTGTAGATGTTAGTACCAAACTCCTACCTAGGTTTGGAATTAGGGCGATTAGGCCTAAGAATATTGATCCTACGAATGATATTCTAAGCAATACTCCTCCAATATAGTTCTCTGTTGATTTTCCAGGTCTTATTCCAGGAACAAAGCCTCCAGACTTGTTTAGATTCTCTGCAGTATCTTTTGGATTCATAACAATGAATGAATAGAAGACACCAAAGGCTACAATTAGTACAAAGTATATTGCATCAAATATTAATGTATTGGTTGTAACTGATGTGCTTTGTTGTGCAAAAAGGAAACTGTTTCTTAGTGATGTTGTGAAATCTGTAGGACCTCCTGCTCCACTTTCAACCAGAGGAACAATTAGCTGAGGGATTGATAGAAGCGCATATGCAAAGATAACAGGCATAACTCCAGTAACTGTGAATTTGATAGGTAGGAATGATTTCTTTCCAATCTCATCTCCTCTTAGTCTTCTAGCGTATTGTATCTCCACATTTCTATGAGATTCGCTTACATAGACAACTGCGACAATCATCAGGAATAGCCCTATCAGGACTCCAACAAAGGCTACGAATATAGGACTCGCCAATACTCCAGTATTTCCATTAAAGAAATCAAAAGCAATTCTTTGGAAGTCTAGTGTTTGTAAGTCTTGAGTAACAAGTCCTGGTAGACTTGAAATGATACCTAACATGATAACTATTGATGATCCATTTCCAATTCCTTTCTCTGTAATAATTTCAGATAACCACATTAGGAACACAGTACCTGCAGCCAACATTAATGCCATGAATACGACCTTGCCCATAGATGGCCAGTCCATACCCGGTGCATGAGGTATTAGATATAGTGGATTTCCAGATGTTTCTCCTGGTACTGAACTTGCGAAGTCAGTCTGAGAGATTAATAGGATATATGAAATTGAGTATATGAATGCTAGAGGGAATGTAATGATTCTAGTTATCTGGTTCAATACCTGTCTTCCTCTTTCACCTTCTTCTTGTAATGCTTTTAGTCTTCCGAATACATATGGAAGTAGCTGCATGATGATAGACGCATTAATGTATGCAGCTAATCCTAGACCGATAATACTTGGTGTTTCTAATCTATTTCCTGTAAATACTGTGAACAAGTAGTTAGCCTCGTTTGCTCCCTTGTTCTCAAATAGTGTTTGGTAAACTGTCATATCAACTCCAGGTAATGGAATTGCAGATAGTGTTCTGTAGATCACAACTATTAGTAGTGTTACTAATACTTTGTTTCTAATTTCTTTATTGTTTATTACATCTTTAACAACATTAAAGAATCTGTTGTTTGGTAGTTTGATATTTATCCTTGGGAATCTTCTTGTCTTTGTATTACCCTTAGGTGATTTTGCTAATGTAGCGTAGTTTTTATCAAGGCTCATATTTAGTAAACGACAAATAAACGTATAAAATTATAGCACGCAGGATAGTGAGTTGACTGCTAAGTTTAGAAATTAAAAATAAAAAAACTCTATTTCTAGAGTTTCTTATCCAGATCCATTTATATATTATTCTACAGATCCTCCTGCTTTCTCAATACTTTCCTTTGCCTTTGCTGATGTCTGTAAGTTCTTGATATTTATCTTTGTAGATATTTCTTTGTCGAACAATACTTTAATTCCTAAGTCTTTGTTGTATCTTGGTGTGATTAATCCATATTCGATTAATACAGCAACATCGATATCTGTAATCTTATTCTCAGTAGCGATAGCTTCTAAGTCAGATAACTGAATAGGTTGATTGTTAACCTTGCTTGCAAAGTATGCTCTTGTGAATCCCTTTAGTTTAGGTAGTCTTCTTGAAATTGGGTTTTGTCCTCCTTCAAATCCTGGTCTTGGTTGCTTGTGTCCTCCTCTTGCTGTAGCTCCCTTTCCTCCTCTTCCAACTGTATGTCCTCCAACACCAGAAGCGTATCCTCTTCCTAATTTCTTAGATTTCTTAATTGTTTTTGGTGATGGTAAGTTATTAATCATATTCTTATAGTCTACTTGTTCTTAATAATGATAATGCCTGCACTGCTGCGTATGCATTAGTAATCTTGTTGTCAGCTCCTAAGATCTTTCCTAAAATATCACTGATTCCAGCTGCTTCTGCAACAAGTCTAACTGAAGATCCTGCAATAATTCCAGTTCCTGGATATGCTGGTTTCAATAGAACCTTTGATGCTTTGAATTTAGTTAGAACTTCATGAGGAATTGTATTTCCCTTTAGGTTTACGTGAATCATGTTCTTCTTTGCATTGTTTACAGCTTTTGTTTGTGCTGATCTAACATCATCTCCTTTTCCTAATCCTAGTCCTACCTTTCCTTTTCTATCTCCAACAACAACGAATACACTTAGTTTCATTCTTCTTCCTCCCTTATACATCTTTGTAACTCTATTTACATCGATAATCTTAATATCGAATGGATCTTGTTCTCTTGGTGCTCTTTCTCCTCTCTCTCTCTTCTTGAAAGGTCTTCTACCTCCTCTCTCTTCTTGAACAGGTGCTGGAGCTACTAATGCAGCTGCTGCTTTCTGATCTACTACTTCTTGTGTTTGTATTTCTTTACTGTTGTCCATATTGTATTAAAGGTTAATTCCAGCTGATCTAATTCCGTCAGCAAGAGCTTTTACATTACCGTGATATTTGTATCCACTTCTATCAAAAACTCCTTTATCAATTCCTAAATCTGATAATTTCTTACCGATTGTCTTTCCTACTTCAGTTGATCTTTCAACTCCATTCTTTCCTTTTACTTCTGCATCACTCGCACTAGCTAATGTTACTCTTGTAACATCATCAACTGCTTGAACATAGATGTGCTTTGCAGATCTATATACAGTTAATCTAGGCTTCTCTGGAGATCCAGATACTGTCTTTCGAATGTGCATCTTTCTCTTTGTTTTGTTTATGTTTCTTCTTGCTTGTGTTTTCATATTTATTTAGCTGACTTTGTTGATTTCTTCTTTACTCTTTCTCCCTTGTATCTAATTCCTTTTCCTTTGTATGGTTCTGGCTCTCTAAAACTTCTTATCTTAGCTGCAGCCTCTCCTACCTTCTGTTTGTCATATCCTGATACTTTTATGTTTGTCTGTTCTTCAACTATTACATCTACTCCAACTGGTGGTTCATAGTTAATCTTGTGTGAGTAACCTAAGGATAAAACTAATTTTCTACCTTGTACTTCTGCTCTGTATCCAATTCCAACTATTTCTAGTGCTTTTGAATATCCTTCAGTTACACCTAATACCATGTTGTTTATCAATGTTCTGTACAATCCATGAAATGAATTATTCTGTTTGCTCTCGTCTGCAGGAGTCATCTTAACTACTCCATCTTCAACAACTGTGTTTACTCCGTGTCTTACAGACTGAGTTAAACTTCCCTTTGGACCAGTTACAAATACTTCCTGGTGACCATAAGATCCTCCATTCTTTACTTCTACTGTTACTCCTTGTGGTATTGTTATTTCTAGTTTTCCAATTCTCGACATCTTAGAATATGTAACAAATGTATTCTCCTCCTACTTTAGTCTGTATTGCAGTCTTATCAGTAATCACTCCGCTTGGTGTTGAGAATATTGCTACTCCCATTCCGCTCATGATTGGTTTGATCTCTTTGTATCCTCTGTATTTTCTAATTCCAGGTTTTGACACTCTTACTAATTCTCTAATTGCAGATTCTCCATTTACGTATCTTAGTGTTAGATTCAAAGTACTTTGTGGCTTTGTTTCCTCTACATCGAAACTTTCAATGAATCCTTGTTCCTTTAATATTTCACTAATTCTAACTAGCATTTTGCTAGAAGGCATAGAGACAGTTTCCTGCTTCTTTTGGATCGCATTTCTTATTCTTGTTAGGTAATCACCTATTGAGTCTCCGACCATTTTTAAATATTAAAAGCTATATTTCATAACACCTGGTAGTTCCCCAGCAAGTGCTTGTTTTCTAAAACAGATCCTACACATCTTGAATTTTCTTACGTAACTTCTTGGTCTTCCACACACTGCACATCTGTGCTTCAATCTCACTTTTTTAAAATGAGTATTTCCATTTTGGATCTTTTCCAAGTTCTTATTGTATTTTGCTATCGCTGCTTTGTTTGCCATAAAAACCTTTGAATTATATCGTTATACGCTATATTAATCAATTAATATTACTTTCTCCTTCTTTCGAAAGGCATTCCTAAAAGTTCAAGTAATTTGTAAGCTTGATCCTTGTTTGGTGCAGTTGTATTAACTACTACTTGCAATGATCTAATCTTAACAAATGTTGATGTATCAATCTCTGGGAATATAGTATGTTCCTTTATTCCTAGAGTATATCCTCCCTTTGAATCAAATGATCTTCCAGAAACTCCTCTGAAGTCCTTAATTCTAGGTAGTGTTACATTTACTAATTTGTCAAAAAAGCTCCACATCTTCTCACCTCTTAGGGTTACCTTGATTCCGTTAGGAGTACCTTCTCTCAATTTAAAGTTTGAAATAGCCTCTGTTGAATGAACAACAATAGGTTTCTGTCCTGTAATCTGTGCAATAGTCTCACTCATCTCATCTACAACTGCTGTGTTGTTCTTGAACTCAGATCCGATACCAGCATTCACTACAATCTTTTGAAGTGTAGGAATAGCCATAACGTTCTTAATTCCGAACTCTTCTTGCATTTTCTTTGCTATCTCTTTTTGGTATTTTGTTTTTAAGTCTGACATTTTTATTTAATTAATTCTCCACTTTTTTTAAAATATCTGAATTTCTTTCCAGTCTTCTCATCAATCTTCAAACCTACTCTACTTGGAACTTTTGATTTAGGATCAATCAACATCACATTAGATGCATCGATTGGTTTTTCAATCTGAATGATTCCTCCCTCGATTCCTAAAGATGGGTTTGGCTTCTGAGCTTTCTTCACTATGTTAACACCTTTGATCAATACTTTAACCTGCTTTGTATCTTTATCTACAATAACTGCTTCGATCTCTCCCTGCTTTCCAGCATCTTTTCCTCTCATTACTTGTACTTTGTCTCCTTTTATTAGTTTATTCATATTAAAGAACCTCTGGTGCCATTGAAATAATCTTATTAAATCCTCTATCTTTTAACTCTCTAGCAATTGGTCCGAAGATTCTAGTTCCTTTTGGATCTTTAGTCTCCTTTACAATTAAAGCTGCTGAGTTTTCGTCAAATTTAATATGAGAACCATCCTTTCGTCTCATTTCCTTCTTGCATCTAATTACAACTGCATGAACAACATCTCCTTTCTTGTAGTTTGAGTTTGGCATTACTTTCTTTACAGAAGCACTTACAATATCTCCAACATATCCGAACTTTGAGAATGTTCTTCCTTTCTTTCCTCCCAATACTTGGATTACCATAATTTCTTTGGCACCTGTATTGTCAGCTACTTTTAATCTAGATAATTTCTGTATCATGTTTTTTAATCTTAACTAAAAATACCCAAGACTTTCTTGGTGAAAGCTTTCTTCCTTCTCCTATCTCAACAATGTCTCCTACTGCAACTTCCTTAGAATCTGCAATATCTACAACATAACTCTTATGCTTTTTAACAGTCTTTCCATACTTAGGGTGAGCATACTTTGTTTCTACCCTTACCTTAATTGTATTAGGAGTAGATATTTTTGCTACCTTTCCAGTCAATGTTTTCTTATTCTTATTATTTTCCATTTGCTTTTGTTAATAATCTAGCAATTTCCTTTCTTAGTAATTTAAGCTTTGCTGTATTCTTTTCTGCTCCCGTAACTACATCTAACTTTAGTCTAGTTAGTTCTTTTCTAAGATCTACCAAAGAATTTGATTCTGTTTTTGTTTCAACTGCTTTCTTTGCCATATCTTAAAAAGTTACTTGTTTGTCAATTATTCTAGTTTTTACAGAAATCTTTCTTGCTGCTCTCTCTAGCGCTTCTCTACATGTTGCTTCAGGTAAACCTCCTATTTCAAAAAGAACTAGTGCTGGTCTAACTACTGCTACAAAGTGATCTACAGGTCCCTTACCTCCTCCTCTAACAACTTCGTCACTCTTCTTTGTAACTGGTTTATGAGGGAAAATCTTAACCCATAGCTTTCCTTTTCTGTCTGTATAGTTTGCAACTGCCTTTCTTGCTGACTCAATTTCTCTTGAATGTACCCATCCTCTTTCAGTAGCTTGTAGACCGAAGTCTCCGTAAGCAACTTCTGATCCTCTTAATGAGATTCCGTTCATCTTTCCTCTGAATTCTTTGTTGTACTTTCTTTTCTTAGGTTGCAACATATATTTTAGTCAATTGTGTATGTATTTTTCTCTCCTTTATTTATCCAAACCTTGATTCCGTGTTTTCCTGCTCTTGGTACTTGTGCTTCTACATTTGCGTAGTCGATATCAGCTCTAATAGTGTGTCTTGGAACAAATCCCCAAGATACCTTTTCCTTTCTAGCCATATCAGCTCCCTTAATTCTTCCTCCTACCCAAATCGTTATTCCTTTAATCAAACCTGTTGCTTTTGCTGCGTCTGCTGCTTTCTGCATTGCCATCTTTGGTGCTACTCTTTTTTCACACTGTGCTGCAATGTTTTCTGCTACTAACTTTGCAATTGTATCAGGGTTCTTTACTTCAAATGGTTTAACTTCTACTGGTTGACCAACTAATTTTGTTAGTTCGTCTTTTAATGCAGTAATACCTGCACCGCTTCTTCCGATTACAACTCCTGGTCTAGCTACGAATAGCTCAACTACAATCTTGTTAATCATTCTCTTAATTACAACAGATGCAACACCTGCTGACTTAAGCTTCTCGTTAACTAACTTCTTTATCTTTCGATCCATCAAAAATTTATCTGCATAAGTTTCCTTTGATGCATACCATCTTGATGTCCAATTTTTGTTTACTCCAACTCTAAATCCTATTGGATTTACTTTGTGCGAACCTCTAGCCATAAAAAAATACTTACAAAAGTATGTGTGATTATATCATCTAAACACCATTATTTGCTACTCTGATTTACCTTTTACAGTAGCTTTTTTAACGCTCTTTTCAGCAGTAACTTTCTTCACTTTTTTAACAGATTTTTCAGTAACTTCGTCATTCTTTTTTTCCTTTTTCTCAACTCTTTCGTCTGATACTACAACTAGTAGGTTTGTTACACCTCTATTCATCATAAAGTATCCAGCTCCTTTTGCCTTTGGATGTCCCTTTCTTATTCTAATAGCACCTTTATCAACTCTTAATTCTTTAATGTATAAATCATTCAATGATGCACCTTTGCTTGAAGCATTTGCTGCTGCTGATTTCAACCCCTTGTATACATGTACTGCTGTTCCCTTGTTCATGAACTTAAGAACATTTAAAGCTTCGTAAACACTCATACCCTTTACAACTTCTGCTGGTATTCGCATCTTCTTTGCTGATTTTCCTATGTTGTTTATTATTGCTTTAGCTTCCATATGTTAGTTTTAATTATTTTGCTCCAGGCGCTGCTGCAGCTATTTTACCTTTCTTACTATGTCCACTGAACTTTCTTGTAAAAGAAAACTCTCCTAACTTATGCCCAACCATTGATTCTGTAACGAATACTTTGTTGAAGTATTTTCCGTTATGAACTTCAAAGTTTAATCCCACCATTTCTGGAGAAATTGCTGAACTTCTTGACCATGTTTTAATTGTCTTGTTTCCACCGTTCTTTGCAGCGACTACCTTCTTCATTAAAGATTCTTCTACAAATGGTCCTTTCTTTAAACTTCTAGACATATTTATTAAATAATAGTTTTTGTTTTCTTAAATTTATTAGTTTCAGGTCTTCTTCTAATAATGAACTTACCTGTTGGATTCTTCATACTTCTTGTTCTCTTTCCGATTAGGTTACCCCATCTGTCTGATTTAGGTCCTCCAGTTCCGTGTCTACCTCCCTTTCCTTGTCCTCCAGCGTGAGGGTGTTTTGTAGACATAGCTACTCCTCTAACTGTTGGTCTTACTCCCTTAAGTCTCTTTCTTCCTGCCTTTCCTAGTTTTACATTCTTTTGGTCCATATTACTTACGAAACCAATTGATGCATAACAATCTTCTTTTACTAATCTCAATTCTCCACTTGGCATTTTCAATTGAACATATCCCTGGTCTCCTCCCATCACTTGTATTCTTGTTCCAGCTGATCTTGCAATGACTGCTCCTTCACTTGGGTACAACTCTACAGAGTGAACAAAAGTTCCCTGAGGTATATTCTTTAGCTTCATTCCATTTCCCAAAGATATTGGTGCAACATCTGAATTTATAACCTTGTGACCAACCTTTAATCCGTCTGGTGCCAAGATATATTTTCTATCTCCATCAATGTATTTGATCAATGCAATAAATGCTGTTCTGTTTGGATCGTATTCAATTGTTTCAACTGTTCCTGCTACTTCTTTCTTAGTTCTCTTGAAATCAATAATTCTATATGCTCTCTTAACGCCAGCTCCTTGGTGTCTCATTGTTACTCTTCCTAGGTTATTTCTACCACCCTGACTTCTTAAATCAGTAGTCAATGGCTTATATGGACCTGTCTTTGTAAGCTCTGATCGATCAATCAGCACTGCATGTCTCACTCCTGCGCTTGTTGGTTTAAATTTCTTTAGTGCCATATATTAATATTAATTACTTCTCTAATAAATCAAACTTATCGTTAGCTCCAAGCTTAAAGTACATGATCTTTCTATCCTTTAATTTGATAGCCTTACCAGATACTCTATCTCTTTTGTACTTTCCCATTCTACTTGTAGTCTTTACATCTACAATCTTCATTCCGTATGCTGCTTCAAATTCTTTCTTTGCACTAGTCTTGTTTGCATTTACATCTACTTCGAAAGCTACATATTTGTTAGCCTTGTACTCGTTAATTGATTTTTCTGTTACAACTGGTTTTCTTAGTATCATAAACTTCTTTCCTTAAGGTTATTTAATGCAGCCTCTTCAATGATCAAGTGACCAGAGTTTAAAAGATCGTAAACACTTACTTCTCCAACGAACATAATTCTTACATTCTGAATGTTTGAGAAAGCCTTTAGAGCATTCTGTTCTACATTCTCAGTAATGATTGTTACCTTCTTTGGTGAATTAAATGATTCTAAAATCTTGTTAGCATCTTTAATTGAAGCCTCAACTGCTACCTTATCTACTACTGAAACTTTTCCAGCACTAAATACCTTAGCAAGAGCATTCTTTAAAGCTACTTTCTTAAACTTCTTATTCAAATCTCTACTCCAGTTAACATCACTTGAAGGTCCATGTGCTCTTCCTCCTCCTCTCCAAATTGGTGATCTTGATGATCCTGATCTTGCTCTACCTGTACCTTTTTGTGCCCATGGCTTCTTTCCTCCTCCTCTTACTTCTGCCTTAGTCTTTGTATTTGCATTTCCTTCTCTTTGATTTGAAAGATATACATATACATACTGAGACAATATTCTATCGTTTGGTTTAACATCAAATACTGCTTCGTCTAGTGTTATTTCCTTAAGCTTTTTGTTTTGTACTGTTACTAAATCTACTTTCATATTATCGAGACTTAATTATTGCGTAAGTACCTCTAGCACCAGGAACTGATCCTCTTATTGCTAGTAGATTATTTACTGTATCTATATATTCAACTTGTAATCCTAAAACTGTCTTTGTTCTGTTTCCCATGTGTCCTCCCATCTTCTTTCCTTTGAATACTCTTCCAGGGATTGCTCTAGATCCTAAAGATCCAGGTGCTCTTTCTCTGTCAGAAGAACCGTGAGTTCTTGGCATTCCGTGGAATCCCCATCTCTTAACAACACCTTGAAAACCTTTTCCCTTTGTTACTCCAGTTACTGAAACCTGATCTCCTAATTCAAAAAGATCTGCTCCTAGCTTCTGTCCTGCTTCTACTGTTACATCTTCTTTAACTGTAAATGTTCCTTTAAATCTTGGAACAATGTTCAAAGCCTTGTATTTTCCTGTCTCTGCCTTTGTTCCCTTTCTCTTATTATCTTTTACTAATTCGTATTGATTCTTCTCTCCAACCTTAGCAGTCTTGCTTACGTAGTTCTCTGATACATCAAAGATAGTTACAGAAATAACTTCTCCGTTGTCTTTAAACACTTGTGTCATTCCAATTTTCTTTCCTAGGATTGCTTTCATAATAATCTTTATTAACTTTTGATTTGAACCTCAATTCCTGCAGGAAGTTGCATATGAGAAAGTGATTCAATCGTCTTTACATTAAAATCAACTACATCTACTAATCTTGTGTGCTCAAATAACTTGAAATGCTCTTTAGACTTACCATCGATATGTGGACCTTTATGAATTGCCATACTCCATCTTTTTGTAGGAAGAGGAATAGGACCCTTTATCTTGGCACCTGTATCAATTACAGCTTTTGCAATATCCATCGTTGCTTTATCAACAACTTTGAAGTCAAATCCTTTTATTTTAACTCTTATTTTTTGCATTGTTTTTATTTAAAGATCTATCTTCTATTCTGCGCCTTCGATTATAGCAAACGAAGACCCGGAATAAAAGCCCCCTCTATGTTTTTTACATAGAGGGAGACTCTTATAAATCATTAGCTTGCAATTGCGGTAATTACACCTGCTCCAACTGTTCTTCCTCCTTCTCTAATAGCGAAGGTCATCTTTTCTTCAAGAGCTACTTTAGTTCCCAATCTAACTTCTGCTGTGATGTTATCACCTGGCATAACTAGTTGAGTTCCTTCAGACAAGATAACTTCTCCAGTTACGTCTGCAGTTCCAATATAGAACTGTGGTTTGTATCCAGATCCGAATCCTGTATGTCTTCCTCCTTCATCCTTTGATAGGATATAGATTTCAGCCTTGAATGCAGTGTGTGGTTTAATTGAACCCTTAGCTGCTAGAACCTGACCTCTTTCAATATCTTCTCTCTTGATACCTCTGATTAATAATCCAACGTTGTCTCCAGCCTGTCCTTCTGTCATCTGCTTCTTGAACATCTCAACTCCTGTGATTGTTACCTCTTTAGCAGTTTCCATCAAACCGATCTGTTCTACAATGTCGTTAATCTTAACTTTTCCTCTTCCGATTCTACCTGTTGCAACTGTTCCTCTTCCTTCGATAGAGAATACATCTTCAACCTGCATTAAGAATGGTTTGTCGATCTCTCTTTCTGGCATTGGAATTGTTTCGTCCATAGCCTTTAATAGAGCCGCCATAGTCTCGTCTCCGTCCTTCTCTCCAGTTGTACCATACAATGCTGATCCAACTACAAATGGAACTTTGTCTGCTTCGTAACCATATGTCTTCATTAGGTCTTTCATTTCTTCCTTAATCAATTCAAGAAGATCTGGGTCTGTATTGTCATCAAATCTATTGATGAATACAACCAAGTGCTTAACTCCAACTTGATTAGCAAGAAGTAAATGCTCCTTTGTCTGAGGCATTGGTCCATCTGCTGCTGAAACTACAATAATTGCGCCGTCCATCTGAGCTGCTCCAGTGATCATATTCTTGATGTAGTCTTTATGTCCTGGACAGTCGATATGTGCGTAGTGTCTTACTTCAGATTCATATTCAACGTGTGAAGATGCAACTGTAACGATCTTGTTAGATCCTGCTCTTGCAATACCTCCCTTAGCGATATCAGAATAGGACTTGCCTGAATTCTGCCATCCCTTTCTCTGAGAGTATGATACTAAAGCAGCTGTTAAAGTTGTCTTTCCGTGGTCGATATGACCTAAAGTTCCGACATTTACATGTGGCTTTGATCTTACAAACTCTGCCATAACTGTCTTTTAAAATATAAAATAAAATTCTTTTGGTTTAGTTTATACCAACTGGTATTAATACTCGCTGACTTATTATCCAGTAAATTTAATTACCAAGATATTCGTGAAAAACGGGTAAACTAAAGTAGGATTATAATCTATAAATAGTGATAATTCAACAAAATCGGCTTGGAATTTAACTACAGATTATAAATTCAAAATTGAGGTAATTTTGTTACTGATTTATCAAAAATTTATTCAGAACCATTCCACTTTCTTTGTATTCCTTAGCAAGTTCAAGTCCAATATACCTATAATGCCAAGGCTCGTATGAATAACCTGTTTCAGAAGTCTTGTCTTTAGGATACGAAAGTACATATCCATAGTTATGAGCATTTTCTTGCAACCAAATACCTGCTGCTGTTGAATCAAAGGCTTCAGTAAAGTCAAATCCTGAGTCTGCACTCATAAAGTCGACTGCTGTTCCAAGCTGATGCTCGGAATATCCAGCTCTTGCCGAAATCTTATCAGCTTCTTCAAGTCCTAACTGTCTTACCCACTCAACGTATTGTCTAAACTGAACTATGTAGGATCTATAGCCTGATGCTACTACTATATCCTTTCCCGTATCGGTCTTTAAGTTTCGAAGCATAATAGCTAAGGCGTCTGCTGCTTCAGTTCGCAACTTTATTCCAGGAGCATTTGTATATAAAAGCTTATCTACATTTAGGTCGACTAAATCTATTGGCTCAAACGTTGTATAAAGCTTTACGCCTTTCTTAACATTGGCTCCAAGATCGTTACCATCTACAAATATGTATGGATCAAACTCAGGAACATCCCTCATTCCAAGTGGGAATGAAAAGTTCTCTCTGGTTATACTTGGCTTCACTTTTGAAATATTGCCAGATCCATCCTGAATCTCTATTTCTGGAGTTGTTAACCCTAAAGCTGCATTGAATACTTCCAATACGTATACATTTCTACCATCTTCTGAGGTGTCTAAATAATGTAGTTGATACTTTTCTGAATTAACTGCACTCACTTCTTCGTCTGCGTATACAAGAAAACTAGTTCTTGGCTGGAGAGTTGTTATATTTGTAAGGGGCAATTCAAGAGTCGGTGCTTGAGAATCTGCCTCTGTCTGTGTCTGTAATCCTTCACTACTTTGAAGCTTTATTACCAGGAATACTGCTGCAACAGCAGCGATTACAACAAGAAGAGAGATTAATAGGTTTCTTTTTAGATTTGTCTTCATACATTATTATACACGCTAACGATCTGACTCACATTTCTTTTTGAATCTGTTCCTGAGTAAATGTAAATGACATACCATCAGGATCAACAAGGAAATATTTCGCTACTTCTAACAAATCATCCTCATTCACAGTTTTCAATAATAGATCGCGTGCCAAATTATACTCAGACCACCTTGGATCATCACTCTTCCAAGCTTTACATACTACCAATAGCCTAAGGTAGTTATCAAAAAGCTCTCTTTTACGCTTATACATATCGTTCGTACATCTTTTCATCCAGTACATAAGCCCCACTTCTGCACCATCATGATCCATATCTTGAAGGCTTGGTACATCTACAGGGAGACTAAATGTAATTTCACTTGAATTAGAAATGTATAGACTTCTAATTGTATGAATAACACTAGTTGGAATATGTGCGAGTACAAGGTTCTGAAAGCTCTCAGTCATTTCTTCAAAGCTACCTCTCAACGAAACAAATAAGTATCTATCAAATAACTCAGTATTTTCAGAGTATGCTCTTTGACACTCATCTAAATGAAAGCTATCTACATATTGATTTCTTCCTTGGAACATTTCTAAAGCTTCTACATCGGGAAAACGATCGCAGCTAAAAGGATTAATGGGACTGGCTTGTACTAATTCGTCTTCAGGAATTGACACTATATTTGGATGTTAACAATACAATATTATATTCATAAATTCCTTTTTGGCAATGATATACTTATAGCTATGCAAAGCATTGAACTTAAACTTACAAATAGCGATCTCGATCTACATATCGACGAAGATACAGACATAGTTGCGAAGTATGATGGCAGAAGTAACTCAAACCTGAAAACAAAGATTAACTTTATCCATTCACATAGAAATATTAAATCTAGAATACTAATCAAGGCAGTATTGAAAGATTCATCGCGTTTTGATTTCGAAGGTGTATTAAAAATATTGAAAGGTGCGTCTGGTACCGATACATATTTGAAGGTAGACTGTCTTATTCTTTCTGACAAAGCATATGCAAGAGCTGTACCTAGCCTTGAGATTAATGAGAATGATGTTAAAGGAGGTCACGGTGCAACTATTGGACATATTGATTCTGAACAAATGTACTACCTAACTTCCAAGGGTTTAACTCCAAGCCAGGCCGAGAAAGAGATCGTAAAAGCCTTCCTAAAATAAAATTCTAAAAGAAAAAAATTCCCCGATCTAAACATATATGGGAAGATACGGACACCACCCCAAAATTTTCTATATCAGGCTTCTATTCTCTTAGGATTTAGTATAGGATATTGTAAGTTGTCCAAAATATATTTTTTTGGCATAACGATTTTGACTTAATTACAATTTTTTATACTAATAATTTATGGACAGAATATTCTCAAGGATCGGAATAGTATTAATAATCACACTGGTACTCGGAGGTTTATCATTAAACAATTCGGGCTCAGTTGCTGCTGATCCTATAGATCCGACACAGAGAATGTATTTAACAGATGAAATCCACGTGTCCTCTGGGCAATCTGAATCCTCACTTGCATCAGGATATTTAAGTTTTGCCGATGAGTATGGTTCACCTGGAGAGGATACAGGATATATCTTTGCACACTTGAATTGGACATATCCTACGAGCGGACCTGTAATAGCAGTTAATTCAGTTCCATCTGGATTCACACTTGTTGATCAAACTTCATATAATTTAAATGTAAACGATACTGAGAATACAGACATAGAGTATGCCTTTGTGGCTGCTCTCTATGCGTATAACACTAATACGTATGAAGATAATGTAAGTTTTGGATTCGACGGAGTATTTACTACAGCTAGTATGCGTGTCGTTCCAGTCGAAGGAGTAGATACTATGACTCCATACGCTCCAGTTACTACTAACGGTACTACTGTTTCGCAACCTGAGACAGAGAATGGTGCGATTAGTACTCCTTTGGCCTTTGCTAGTGTTGCATATAACGATGGTATTGATTTCGCCCCTTGGTTTGAAACCACTGAAATCCCAACAAGTAATTACGACTGTTACCCATGTCAGTACAATGTAATCTATACGCAAACTGAAACTGATGACACTGAAATGCCTCAGGTTTCTATCGAGGACTATTCTTTTCAGAGTGTCGATGCCCCTTATTCACAAATTGCTGTGCAATTAAATTTTGTAGAATTCGGTACACCACAATTAACACTTGACTCTGCTACTCTTGAAGATTTCATGCTTGTAGGATCTGGTACGGCAACGACTAGTGGAGGTGCATTTATAGTTGATGATCTGTTTTGTGATGTATGGGATCCAAACCTTAGTCAATACGTCAACATGTCAAACTGTGCTACTCCTGATGATGGAACATACGATTCAGCATTTGAAGTTTATGATATTAGTTTAGATATGACGGGTTCGGCTGCCGGAACATACAGTCTTGAGTTATTGTTTGATGAATATAATACAGCATCAGGAAATAGCAGTCCAACCCCGCTTGTAGAACTCGAAATTATTATGGATGAGTTTGGAGATGGTACAGTTGAGCTTCTAGGTGGTAGTGGGGTATTCGAAGTAGTTATCGATACAGGACCAACAGTGGTTGGCAACGACGTAACAGTAACAGGACACGCTACATCTCAAGGAGGAGCGTACAATATATCTGATTTTGAATTTTACGTAAACGCTCAGTTTGTTGATATAAACGCTGAAGATGGATCATTTGATGAACCAATAGAAGAATTCACTTGGACTCTTAATGATCTAGCCGTCGGTAGCTATACACTAGAATTCTATGCATATGAATCTGATGGAGTTACAACAAATTGGACAATAGATTATGGAGGACCTGAAATTAGAACCTTTGACATACTACCTTCTGTCGTACAGGTATCGCTAACTTCAGGACCAACTGTTGTTGGAAGAGAAGTTACAGTTGTTGGAGAAGCTACAGCAAGAGATCCTGCATGGCAAGTAACTGATGTTTTGTATGAAGTAAGAAATGCTTCTGGAGGTGCAGTTTATGCTTCTGGTTCAGTTCCTGCTACAGATGGAAACTATGATGGTGAACAAATAGAAAGTTTTACCTTTGTTCTTGACGATATACCTAACGGAGACTATTTACTGGATATTTGGGCTACAGAAGATGACTTTGGAGCAGGTACTGGTACTAGTGATGAACTAAATCTAAACTTTGAAATATTTATCGCCCCAGCTTTAGACTTTACTATAACTGGTCCTACAACGTCTGGAACAAGTAGTTACGTTCACTTCGAAGGTACATTAGAAGACACAGCTCCGTATAATATTGACAGAATATATTACACAGTAGAAAGTGGACCTGAAATAGATATACTTCCTGTTGATGGAGTATTTGATGAGTCTTTAGAAGAATTTGAAATTGATGCTGGTCCATTCTTTGATGGAACATTCAATGACATAAGGATCTATGGTGTAAATGAAATCAATTCAAGTATTCAGGAAACATTCCTCAATACAACAGTAAACAATTCAAGTACAGCAGCAGACTGCGAACTAAGTAACCACGCAACTCCCACAAACGATACAACACCTACTCATACAGTTACTTGTACTAGTCCAGACAACATAATTAAGATGGAATACAGAGTTGCTCAGGAAGTTGGAGTATTCCAAATACCTTGGACAGATATCCCACAGGGTTCCCTTTCAGCTGGTTCTTACGGATCTACATCTGTAACAGCAAGTATTACAACTTCTGCTATTCCTGATGGAAACACATCATTTGTAATTAATGCATATACAGGTACAGGTAAATTCCATACAAATGAACCGGAAAACTTTCAAACAGGTGTAGCACCTGCACCTTACGATGTATTTGTTGTTGAAGCTACAGACAATAGTGCACCTACTATCAAACTAAACCCAATACTGCCTAATCCAGTGACATCAACAGCACCATTTATAACTGGAAGCTGTCAGGATGTTCACCCATTTGATACAAACTCAAATATTGCGACATTGCAGTATAGAATTGATGGTGGAAGTTGGACAACTATTCCTCCACTAAATGCACCTTTAGATACACCTATTGAATACTTTAGTTACCAATTACCAGAATTAGCAATTGATACATATGTATTAGATGTTAGATGTATTGACTCCGCAGGAAGGGATACAAACGCTCTAGGTGGAAATCAAACACTAAACTTTGAAATAATAGCCCAGCCGGATGTTGAACCTGAGGAAGTTATTATTGTAGAAAACTTTACAGATGATAGTTTAAATTCTATCAATGAAACAACAGCTATCTGGGGTAATGGATATATTAGACTAAAGGAAGAGATAGACTTTGATAAGACTTTAATCGACTCTGATGGTTTCGTTGATAGATACGGTTCCGTATTCTCCGATGAATTCCCATTAGCTGGAAGTGGAGATAACGTATGGTATGCAGTGGACTATGGAGTAAATAACTACGGATTAAAAAGATACAACACACTATCTACTGCCATTACTGAGTATCAGAACATTTCTACATCCAGGTTAATAGATGTTGAGCCATTCTCACATGGAGGCATAGACTACGTTCTTGTTACACACGGAGGTGGACTTGCATTATTGCGAGTAGATACTGAAGCTCTGACAAATGTAACTTACGGTGGTTTACCAACAGCATTCTATCAGCCTAGAGGAATATATAGAGATACTAGAAATGCAAACCTTGGATTCTATATTGGGAACGCGGTAACACTTGGAGGAACTGCAAATACATACTACTTAGACCTAAACGGTACTCCTACAACACTTGGTGATGATACATTTACTTGGTATACAACATCTCCAGGATTCGAACTTGATAATGTTGTTAGATCAGTTCTTGATACAACAAACAATGTACTGTACCTTGCTCAGTTTGGAGATGGATTGATTAGAATTGACGATGGTGGAACTCCTCTAAACTTAGGTGATGACACTAGAACGTTATTTGATTTCAATGACTTTGCTGATGCAAGTACTATCTCAGGACTTGTTGTTGACCCTGCAGACGATGGTCTATTCATTACAACTCATTTAAATCAATCTAGACTATTCTACCTTGATGCAAATGGGACACCTTTAAACGGTGCTGACGATACAGTTACTCAACTTGCAGATACATTAGACTTACTACAACAAAGAATTGATAACCTAGTATTCGTTGAAGGTCCTGAATATGTTGGAGGACAACTGTTCATGATGACTAGAACTGGAAAGCTATTCTACTACAATACAAACGGTACATATAGCCAAGCATCTGACGATACAGAAATACTTTGGGAAACAAATGAAGGATTATTCCCAGAATACATCTCTGATATCTATGTAGCTGACTACAACACAGTGTATGGAAACTTCCAGCATACTGGTATGTCTAGAATTGATCTAAACAGAAGTTGGGAGGATACAGGAGATGCTGTAACTATCTCAATTCCACCTGAAGTTAGACTTATTGTTAACAACATTAACCTAGAAGACGTGCTTGTTGGTCCACTTCTTGAAGACGTAGATGGATTACAGGAACCTAATAGTGAATCAGTTGGAGTTCAGTATTTTGTCTCAATTGACGATGGTGTTACATATGACGAATTAACAGTTGGAGAACTTAAGACAGTTCTTGAAGAAGACTATAGATTGAAACTAAAGATCACTCTTACAAAGATTGGTTTAAATAGTAAGACACCAATTATCGAAGGATTTACTCTTGCCTATGGGGCATACGAAGGCCCTATAGCACCTGAAGATGTTGATAGTTTAGACATTGTAGTCTCTCCTACTACATTCAATACAGATACCAACTTCAATATAACAGTACGAGCTTTGGATATTCTAGGTTTCCCAGTAGCTAGTGTAGATGATGTAGGTTCTATGCAATTAAAAGACTTTGTTACAGATGCGAATGTTGATGCATTAACACCAATAACTCTAGACTTTAATGATGGTGTAGCTACAATTACAACTGCACAAATTAGCCAGGCGGGATCTTACAAGATTACTGCTACTCACGGAGCAGAATCAGTAGATTCAGTTCAGCTAACAGTAAATCAAGGACCACTTCCAGACCCAGATCCAGAGCCTGGAATAACTCATACATTATCATTCTTTACAGATACTCCTACAATTCAAAAAGGAAACGCAGCAATCCTTACATGGAATACAACAAATACTGTATCAGCAACCATTCAAGGATATGGTTCAGTTCCTGTAAATGGAAACTTGTCTGTGTCACCTGAAGTAACAACTACATACTACATAACAGCATTTGATGCAGAGGGAGATACATTAACCGCATCACTTACTATTACTGTTGTAGATGGTGTTGGAAGTCAGACACCTGTTTCAACTCCACTAGATGATGAAGGGAATCCTATTCCACTAGAACTAATCGTTCCTGATGATTACATTGAAGTCTTAATAGGTAACCCAGTTACAATCACATGGACTACTGAAGGTAATCCAGACAGTGTTTATATCGACTATCTTGGAAGAAACGCAACTAGCTCAGGAAGCTTTGAGTTCTACCCAGATCGAGACATTGTAATTACAATTACTGCTACAAGAGGAGGTGAAACTATTACCAGAACAATAACTATTAGAGTTATCGATGGATTACCAAATCCATATACACCTGCTCTAGTTGCTGCTACTGGTATCTTATTAACTAGCTTAATGACTGGCGGAATTGCACAGTACTTCTCATTGTTCCTAGGATTAGTATTATTCAGAAAAAGAAGATACTGGGGTGTTGTTTACAATGCTTCGAAGTACCTACCTATTCCATTCGTAACAGTACGTGTGTACAAAGTTACAATGAAAGCAAAGGAATATGTAGCTCAAACTGTTACAGACCTTGAAGGTAAGTATGGAATTCCTGTTGGAATTGAAGGTGAATATCAGGTTGAATTCATTCACGATGGATATAGAACTGAAGTTAAGAACCTTTCTATTCAACAGAACTCAGACATCATTCTAGATGTTGGTATGATCGAACTAGATACTGAAGGTATGCCATTAAGTAGCAAGATTAAGATATTCTTTAAAGAGAATTCCCCTACAATCATGCAGTGGTTAAGAGTTGCAATCATTGCCTTAATGCTTGTTGGTGCATACATTACTCTACAGGTAATAAGTCTATCACCTCTAGCTATTAACTATATTGTTCTTGTACTCTACGCTGTTGCAATAGTTACTCAAACTATTGTTCTCTTGAGTCCATACATTAATGTTAAGCGAGGTAAGGTTGTTGAGATTTCTTCTAAGAGACCTGTTAAAGGAGCTGTATTTAGAATTCTTGGAGACAATCAAAAAGCTACACAAGGCGTTGAAAGCCTTTCATTCACAAATGACTATGGAGTACTTAAGATTAGAGTTGCTCCAGGTAAGTATGCATATCAGGTATCAAAACCTGGGTATGAGGCTAACACTGGTGAAATGAGAATAGATGAGTCAGGAAAGATAACTGAAACGATCTATATGACTAAAGGATCAGGAGGCTTTGGATCATAAGAGAGATACTAGCTATAGAAAAAGGCAGGGTAACCTGCCTTTTCTTATACATATTAATATTAGAAATCTAAGTCTCCACAAGAGAAGTAAACACTAGATTCAGCAGCTGATTTATGGACGTTTAAAGCTAATTCACCTTGAGACATTAAAGTTGCTAGTGTTGTATCTAACAAGGTAACAGAGGATCCATCTACAACATCATTCAATGGATACACTACACCACCAGGTACTGGACATCTTCCTGTGTGAATATGAGCAGGTTCAGGAGTATCTGTTGAATTAGATAGTGTTATAGCAACCTCTACTTGCTCTCCCATTTCTGTAAATACAACTGTACCATTCTGACCAGACTCATTCTGTTCAGTAAGAGCGAATACTGTATTTGGAACAGTGTCATCTGCCAATTCAATATCGTCATCGGTATCTACTGTTACTGGAACATTGTTTGCTGCATTGTTCTGCAACAAAAGGAATATAGCGACTACAATAAGTACGACTCCTATAACTAGGACCCATACCATACTTCTATTTTCTTCCTCCATAAAGTATTGATAAGAAATAAAGTAATATAGTCTATTATTATATGGGAAGCCAGTTTATGCAAGCTTAGGGCTTTTAGCCTCGAGTGGGAAACGAAATGAAAAAATGCTGACGGAGGGAGTCGAACCCTCACACCTTGCGGTACTAGTTCCTAAGACTAGCGCGTATACCAGTTCCGCCACGTCAGCTGAGTCCTTAAGTTTAACACAAAACTGCCCCAGTTTCCCAGAGCAGTCTCGTTAAATTCTATTTATTTACTTAATTCTAAACTCAGTTGGAGTATCATCAAACAAACTATCGCTTACCTTAAGTGTTAAGCTTGAAGGATTATCATCAACCAAGAAAGCAATTCTCCCTGTAAATGTTTCTCCTGCAGCAATTTCTAGATCTAATCTTTCCTCAGATGGGATATCGTAGAAGAAATTCTGAGAATAACTCTGTCCATCCTCATTTACTAGATCAATGTATAAGATACTACTAAATGTAGTTGGTGATGTTCCCTGGTTTTTAACATCCATAGTAATAACGTAGTTACTTCCATCTGTTACTACATCATCTACTGCAACAGCAAAGTTACCCTCACCCCCGAAAAGATCTCCGAAATTGTAATCTTCATCTGAGTTATCTGTATCATCTGTATCTGTAGAAGTATCAGTGTCATCTGTAGATGCATCTGTATCGTTATCTGTTGGAACAAATACTGTATCTAGAGAATCCAATCTTGCAGCTGTTCCAAAAAGATTATGAACAAAAGAAGCACCAGTAGCCCAAAGAATAACAAAGATTCCAACACAACATAGAATCAAGAAAGCAATAATTCCTAGAATAATCCAAAGAGCTTTATTTCCTCCCTTTTTTGCAGTTGTTGTAGTTGTAGTAGATTCCTGAACAGGAGCAGGTGCTGCAGTTTCAGCAGGTGCAGAAGCCTCTACTGTTGTCTCTGTTTTAGTAATATCGTCCGCCATAAAAGTCAATTAACAAATATATAATATATTGGTATTATGTATAATAATAACTTGTTTATGAAAAGAATTGTAGCCATTCTCGCGTTTTTTATTATATTCTCCGCCCCTGGAAGCATTGTGAGCGCCCAGCCAATCTTCGATTACGAATACTACAACGTAAGAATAGATATCAACAAAGATTCTACCTATACCGTTGAAGAAGCATTTAAACTGATTGTTTCTGGAGAATTCCATGGACTACGAAGAGATATTCCTACAGATAACTTCTGTACTGTAGCTACTCAAACATGTGGTGGATTTGATCAAATCGAAATACTTGAAGTTAAAGATGCAGATGGAGTTGTACTAAATGAATCACAATACTCACTTTACACATACGAGGATGAAGACACTGGTGAAAACTACCTAAGAATAGAAAGAGAAATATACCCTTCTGGAAGAACTCTACTCAATGAAACCGAAGGATGGTCAATTACATACAAAGTATATGGAGGAATTGGAAGACTTAATGATGGCAACTATTTCTACTGGAACGTACTTCCAGAAACCCGGGGTGGCTTTACTGAAGAGTCAAACATTGCAATTAACTTTCCATCTAGCATTAGAGAAAACGATTTAACACTATTCGATATTAACCAATACACAAACACTTCCAATATTTCTGGTCGGTCAGTAAAAGTTAAATTAGAAAGCTTGCCTTCTGTAAGTAACTTTACAGTAGCATATAGGTTTGAAGATGATGAAATAGATCCACCTGCAGGCGTTAAGGCTATTATCACCCCTTCAGTTGGAACAGAGGTTAAGATTGATAATCTAACAATACCAAGTCTACCTTTAGATGTAGATTACCTTCCAGCAGGAAACCATACTTTAACCATTTCTCATTTCGGATACGAGACATATCAAGAAGAGATTGAACTAGTTTCTGGAGAGACAGTTGATCTTGGACAAATAAATTTAGAAGCAACACCTGCATTCGCTTTATTCTTGTTAGGTAGTAATATTTTGATGATACTATGCTGTCTAGCATTACCTTTAGCTATTTTCCTTGCATACTTTATCTATGACAGAAGAGGTAGAGACAAGAACCCACTAAAGACCGTTATCCCTCTATTCTCTCCACCTGTTGGAATTAAACCATACCTTGCAAGCAATCTGTATTATGAAAAGTTTAAGCCAAAGATGATTGCTGCAACAATTATTGATCTAGCAGTTAAAGGTATCATCACCATCAAGCAAGAAGAGAACGAAAAGGATTTCACTCTTTTAAGATCCGAAGATACAAAGAAATATGAAGGTTTAAGTGAACTTGAGAACGATATAATATCTTTGGTGTTTGATACAGCATATTCTGTAAGTACAACTTCATTCAAAACTCCTTCTACATCTCGAGCTGTTAAGTATAGTCGATTGATGAAGGATAGTTACAAGGAGTTGGTAACTCTAAAATATTTCCAGGAGAATCCAGAAACTACTAGAGCAAAATATGCGGGAATTGCTATATTCACTATCGTTATAGGAATGCTTCTAATTTGTGGTGGAACTATGTTGCTTACATCACTTGGTGGCTTCTTCTTCCTTTGTACTCCTGGTCTGTGGTTACTTGTCTTTGGTTTTGGTCTTGCAGTTAGTGCAAACTACATGCCAGCTAAGTCTATTGAAGGATCAAAGATATATAATGACCTAAAAGGTTTCAGAATGTATTTGTATACAGCTGAACGTTTCAGACTTCAAGGTTTAAATCCTGATGAGTTTGAAAAGTATCTTCCATTCGCAATGATATTTGATATTGAAAAACAATGGGCTGAGAAGTTCAAAGATCTATATAAAACAAAGCCAGAATGGTTTGATGGTAACATTTCTACCTTTAATGCAATCTATCTTGCTAACTCTATTAACAACTTCTCTACTTCCTTCACTCCAACTAGTCTTGGTATGGGTGTAAGTAATACCTCAGGAAGTGGCTGGAGTGGGTCAGGAGGATCCTTTGGAGGCTTCTCTGGTGGAGGAGGAGGTGGAGGTTCTAGCGGAGGCTGGTAGGAGACTACAGCTCCAACTACTTAGCTACGTTTCTTAACTCATCTAGAGTTAATGCATCCTTAATATCAAATTCCCCAATCTTTGTACGTCGAAGATTAACAAGCATAGAAGGAATCTGCATGGCATGGCCAATATCGTACGCTAGCTGCCTAATATATGTTCCCTTGCTACAGCTAACTGATATTCCTGCTATTAGTTTCTCAAATCCTTTCTCTACATTTCTAATATGAACATCTTCTGTCTTTACACTCTTAAACTCTATATCTCGTATAGTTATCTTTCTTTTTGGTACAGTTACTTCCTTTACCACACTACCCTCTTTGTTTTTAAAATGGATGGTTTGTGAATCTACGCCATCGACAAGATCAAAACTATCATACTTACGAGCAAGCTCCCTTAACTTGTCTCCATTAATCTTAACGGAGCTATACACAGGAACACCTTGATATGTTTCTCCTTTAAATCTTTCAAGTACATCTTTTAGTTCATCGTAGAATTCATCAATTCTTGTATAGTGAAGCAATGGATCTTCTTCACCCATAAGCTTTCCTTCTGGATCGTGTGAATCTGTAGATATCCCAAACGCTACTTCTGCTTCATATGTCTTGTCATGTCCCATGTATTCATCTGATTTCTTTGTATACTTACCAACCAGAAGTATTAGGAGTCCTGATGCGAATGGATCAAGAGTACCTGCATGACCTACAGCCTTTGTATGAAATATTCTCCTAACCTCATCTACAACATCGTGTGAAGTGATTCCAACTGGTTTATCTACCAAGAATATACCTGACACTTTTCCGCTATCTCCCTTCTCCAATTGATTTATAGTATCTTTATCCATAGTTACCTCTATATAATTATCTCTATTTTGTGTAAAATCCTAGTGTAATTATACATTACATATGGCCTACGACTATCAAGAAGAAGAAAGAAGGAAAGATACCCTCATCAAAGAGATTGGTGACAAGATAAGAAGCGCTAGAATTGAGAACAAGATGTCTCAGCTACAAGTAGGTGTTGCATTGGGAGTTTCAGATAAAACAATCAGTGGATATGAATCTGGAAGAATCGCTGCTCCAATCGATAAACTAATACAAATAGCAGAACTTTTCAGAAAACCAATTACATATTTCCTGAGCAATGATCCAAAAGACTACAAAGTTTCATCACGCCTTAAAGCGATTGAACAAATACTAAAAGATCTTAGAAAACAGCTCGAAGAAATAAAGACGATTGCCGAAATAGATTAAGAAAGCATAGAAAAGAAAATATCTTCTTGAATAGAATAATTCTAGGAATGACTATAAGCTCAACCCTTCCTCCCTTATCGAATAACTGTATGTTCCAAGTTCGTCCATGAAACTAAAGATATATCTCGGATCGGAATAAACAAGGATTGATGGCTTTGTTAAGTTCGTATTACCAACAAACACTGTATTTGAAGAAATGTATCCTCTTGTTGTTAGATTTCCTACAATAAACGCTCCTATAGGTGAAGCTGTTGATTTCACAATATGAATATTTCCATCCGTTAATATATTTGCTTCGAATAGACCATACGTTGAATGTTCTCCTGATGTTGCAAACTTAAACCTAGATGCATTTGGAGTGTATGAAGTTAATGTTACATCTCCCTGAGAAACGAATATACATCCATTGTAAATTAGTGAACTCGCATTCTCTCTAATTTGGAAATCAGAATGAATAGATATAGTTCCAGATACGACGAATACGCTTCGTAGATCACAGTTATTTCTTGGGTTAATTACAAGGTTACCATTGATAATAAAGTTATGCTTTGCACCAGTAGCTACACCAAATACAGAAGACATATCCTGACTCGCTGTTAGAGTTCCTAGTGAATTAACTGTAGTATTCCCATATGTTGTTATTGGTGTTGGTGATTCCTGAACTTTGTCTAGCATATATGCATACCAGCTTGATCCAACTGGTGGAGCATCGCTGTAGTCATCATATGAATTTGCATATAGACCTTTCTTAGAAATATGAGAACTAGGTAATCCACTTGTTCCAATTAGGAAGGCGTATGCAGTTGTGTGTGGTTGAGTAGAATCTACTGCATCTTCAAGACTAAATAACTGAGTATATGGAGAAATTACAGGAATATTAGATCCACTTAATCCATTTCCAATTGATGCGTTTCCATTGAATACCGATAGCCAAGGGGAAGCAAGCCCAGTTACCGTTAACTGGAAGATTCCATTATTACAAGACAAGTCATCGGTATCTAGAGTAAAGATACTGTTACTAGTTACACCACTATTTTGATCCCTATACACTGCAGTATAGTTAACTCCATTACTTAAACTTAGGTATGCGTTTAGGTTAGAACTAACAGGAACAGTCGTTGGTACAGGATTAATAACAGTTCCAGATGGGTAGTTCTGCATTAACGCATCTCCTGCGACACTTGCATGCACTGCAGTCTTAAATCCAGTGTTTGGTTCCAAAGCTAAGTTGTCATTTGCTCTCCAGACAACGTTGAATGATGAATCTGGGTTTGTAGTCGATGTAAGAACAGGAGTTGGAGCATTTGTATCAATGTACATTATTCTCGTAGTCCTTAGGTAGTTTAGTTCGGCAGATATTGTAGTCTGATCGAAATCTGCTGAGTATGTAGTTGTGATAACATTTCCATTGTTAATATTCGTTCGCGTTCTAGTAAAGAACATTGTTGAATATATGTTGTAGTAGTTATAGAAATTACTAGTTGTTACATAGGTATTATTCGGGAAATTGTCGTTAAACCTAATCCTAAACTTGGCAACAATGGTTCTTGAACCATCTCCATTAACAGTTAGATTAATATTTGTAGCACTGCCAATAGAGAGAATTGTTGCATTTGTATCTATGCTGTTATTAGCATCTCCACTTGTCGCGGCACCAGAGAACGTTCCTGAAGTATTTAGAGTACCAACAGACTTAGTAGTCAGAGTATTATTTACCGCATACTTTGCAATCATTGTACGATTCCCAGTTATTTTTGTTATTGTTGATGGACTTGTTATTCTTAAAGCCTCAGTATTTGATTGAGCTGTTGGAACCAAAGCTACCATTAGATCGCTAAAGTCTCCGACACTGTCTGGATCGGTATATGTTACTTCAATATCCATTGGATTCTGGATTGTAGTACTTGTTGCAGAGTATCTTCCTATTCTTCTAATATCTGCTCCACAAGTTGGAACTTCTGCATTGTTTTTTGCATTTAATATTCTTGTTGATACAAGTACTGGCCTAGATTCTGTAGTGAACTTTCTGATATCTGATGTTCTTCCTGGAAATACCTTGTTCTCCTTCTTTACATACCAACAATATGTTGTAGCGTATTTTAGAATATCGTTCTTAAAAACTTTTGGCACAATCATAGGATCAGTTCCTCCATTCGTTACATCACCTCCATTCGTTGCAGGGTATTCCTTCTCATCAATTGGTGAGTATGAATTCTTATTTGTATAGCAAGTACCGTCTGGTGCTGCCTCTCTTAGAAAGATAGTATATATTCTGTATTGAAGTACACAAGGATTGTCTACATGTCCCCAATCTTGTCCTGCATAGACATTATTTCCATTAGAAACCCTAAACCATTCAAACTGTATTACAGCTGGATCTAAACCAGTAGCATTGTTTGCAGGTTTTCGTAGTGCATCCGCACCAAATTGAACACTACCTGGGTTGTAGCAGCCTGGTCCTGGATCTCCTGGTCCTGGATCCCCTGGATCTTCGTTAGATGGACATGCGCCACAACTTCTGGAACCATCTGCACAAACATTGGCACTGTAAACATGTAACGACTGTGGATTGCAAGAATATACAGTTATGCAACAGTATGGAGTTGAACAACAAGGAATCCAGTTAGGACTACAAGCATTGTTGCAATTCTGTGCCTCTACTTTCTTTACTGTTCCACTAGATGCAAAACCCAATGTTGAGATAGCTAGCACAAACAATGTTTTTATTACTATAAATTTCATCTTGTTACTCCAAATGGTTTGGTACATCTGTTAAGCATTTATAATGAGATACTTTAGTTCTCGGACTATCTATTCTTAATTCCAAATAATTACAATCATCTGGATAAATATACACATTTTCCTCAACCTGTGTCCAGTTAGCAAGCAATAAATCTAATTGTGAGAACTCTTCAACTTCGAACGATGTAGTAACAAGACTACCTTGATTACTAGATATTATAAAGTTCGAGTCTTCTACAGCGAACTCAAATTTCGAAGTATCAATTAATAAAGTTATCTGACTTTCTGGATCTACTGCATTAATAACGCTACCAGATATAAATTTTTTGCTTACACTAGGCGTTAAGACCAAGCCTGCGATTGCAATAACAAAGAGAATCACTAGTACAATACGTCTCATATGCTAGGTATTAAAGTAAAGTTCAGCAATGCTAAGGCTTCATTTCCTAACTCCATTTTCGATGCAATCTGTACCGATACAAAATCCCCCTTTGATAAATTATCAAGAACAGCATTTAAATCATTTGTTGGATCAATATCAACAGTTTGAGATTCGGTGTTAAAAACCCCTATTGCTTTGTCATTTATAACTATATCTGGGTTTAGTTTTAGCGCAAGGTTTGTTCCTGGATTTCTAACAGATTCCAAATTCAAAACAGTTACCTGTACATTATTCTCAAAGGCTATAGTTATATCCTTAACCGTTCCCTCATACTTCTGAGTAACGTAGGCATCTTCAATAAAATCAGAATCCACTAGGAAATAATCACCTCCACTTGTTCGTTCAAAAAGTGAATCTCCCCAAGTAGTTGATGACTGTAGATATGAGACGAATCGTAGCCCTGAATAAATAAATAGGACTAGAACAATGATTTCGATCAAGAAAAGGACTCTACTTCTTAGCATGGCAATTTTGTTACTTCCTCTATCTTACATTTTTCATAGACCGCTGTACAGGTTTGAAGCTCTTCCTGTGAAGCCCTATCTCCCCATATTCAAGCAACGATTTTCGATGACTCGCTGTCCCGTACCCTTTGTTCTTATTAAAGTTATACATAGGGAACTCCTCATGATACTTATCCATAACAGCATCCCTTGCTACCTTTGCGATAATGGAGGCAGCTCCTACAGAATAGTAGTTTAGATCCGCTTTGTTTTCTTTGTGCGTATTCGATGTAAATTTTGAAGCAAATTGACCATCAACAATGATTAGACAATTCTTATACACATCGTTTACCTCTTCTATAATCTGCTCTATTAACCCTGTTATCGCTTTACCAATACCTCCCTTGTCTATTTCTTCTGTATTAGCGTCTTTAAGAATATAGCTTGAACTGTTCTTAAGAAGTTCTGATAGGATAGTTCTTTTTTTGATTGGTATCATTTTTGAATCAGTCACCCCTTCAACCAATATCGTTTCAGCAGTGAGAATATATGCTCCAACAAATACAGGTCCTGCCAAACATCCTCTACCTACTTCATCGATACCAACAATGGTTTCATATCTTTCAAGTAGTGGCTTATCTTTGTATAGCTGTGACATTTATATATTCTAAACAATCAATTATATTACAACCCAACAAAAAACCGGATGTTACTCCGGCTTTAAATTTCTTGTAAATATTTGATTATTCTGTCTTTGGCTCTTCTGAAGGTGTTTCCTCTACATTTGTATCTACAGGAACTTCCTCAGGATCAATTGTAGTATCTACAATATCTTCGATAGTTGCGTCGTACATCTCAACTTCATCCTGATCAACAAATACTGCCTTACCTTTCTTCACTCTAATAGCATTCTTTCCAACTCTATCTCTCATGAAGTATAGCTTAGCTCTTCGTACAGGTTCTTCTTTGATTACCTTAATTCCATCAATGTTAGTTGAATACAATGGGAAAGTTTTTTCAACTCCAACACCGTAACTAACCTTTCTTACAATAAAATTCTTTCTTGTTCCTTTATTTTTAACAGCAATAACTAAACCTCTGAACTTTTGAATTCTAGTCTTGTCTCCATCTCTAATTATCGTATCAACCTCTACAGTCTGACCAGGCTTTACAACTGGCACTCTTTTGTTTGCGAATTTGTCTTCAACTTTCTTTAATAAATTTGACATAGTTATGCTCTTAAAAATCTCGCAATTATACAACAGATCACGTTAAAATCAAAATCAATATACGAATTCAACCGAAGCAACGCTACTTCTTCCAATAACTTCGACCCATTCAGGCACACTTGAGGATGTTGGAGTAGACGAATCTATTGCCTGTAAACTAAATCCATCGGTAATATAGATAATATCTCCAACTAAATAATAGTCAGATACGGCGAAATTTTCAGGTAAAAGTATAGATCTAGACAAAGATGATATGTACAAGCTCTTTAAGTTCTCTATACTATCATCACTTCCTTCCTGTGTTGTCTTGTAGACAAGGGCATATGAATCGCTGTACCCAATTATCTTTTCAGGTACAACATTGACTTCCTGAAATACTGTTGTTTCCGAGGTCTGATCAAACTTCTTTATAGCATTGCCTGCAGTATAGAAATTAATACCAGCCTCGTTCTGCTTCATAAATTTACAATCGATACTAGTTTCAATCTTTGTAAGTGTATTGATCTCTAAGCACGAGTTCAAAATATTGTTGAGATACACATTCCCGTTCTCAATATGAGCAATCTGACCTGCTGTTAATGCTTCATCTAGGGTATATAACTCCTGTTCTCCGTACACACCAACCCTCAGAAGCTTCATCTGTGTGTCTGATCCAACGAGAAGATAGAAAGATTGTTCCTCTGATTCGTAGTAGTAGGAAAATATAGATTCTTCAGTCTTTTGGTTATATACCTTTTCTGGAAATTCACTATTCGCTCTTTTTATATACAAACCAGAAGATACAAATGCATAATCTGCTCCTGTAATGTATTTAAGTTGCGTGAAATCTCTTGAAAACTTTGCCACTTCGACAAGCTGGTTTCCTGTACTAAATTCATAATATGTTTGATCTGCATTCAAACTTCTAGTTCGTACTACCCTTTCGTTCTCATTTGAGCTCCCCATGGTACTTGGAAAATCAGATAGACCTACACTTGTTCGGATTATTGAGTTGTCTTGATATGTAACACTGCTGTTTGGTACCAATCTTGGATTAAAAACAACCACACTTGAAGGATTTAGAAACGTTGTTCCCTTTGCCAGTATTAGTAATGCGCCTAATATTACTAACCATATAATTAGCGTATAAGGAGCCTTGAACCCACTTCGCTCTGATATTCTTTCTCTAGCCAATGACTTTGGGAAATCCATATTCTGTCTTAAATTATATAGTTATTATAGTCCAAAACGATCTTGCTCATCAAGAAAAGATACCGGAACTGTAAAGATACATACATTAAGCTTTGTAGTGTTGAAATATATCAGTGTACACGATATAATTGCAAAGCTTAATTAATCGCAAAAGGCATATGTCAAAGACAATGGGTCCTTCATACAACCCAAGTAAGATCAAGAGAATCCGAAAATTTGGATTTATGGCTCGAAATACTACTAAGGGCGGAAAGAAGGTATTAAAAAGAAGAGTGCTTAAAGGTAGACACGATGCTACTGTTTCTCACGAGTTTGGATCTACTAAAATAGAGAAGAACAAGAGATTCGGAAGACGAAGATAGTTATATAATCTTAAGCTTTTCAATGTTTTTTAACTCTTCGATATGATCGGAGAGTTTTTTTATACCTTCATCAGTAGAGCTTTCCGCAGATAGTTTCTTAAGGATTCTTTGAAGCTTGTGTTTGTATAATACACGATACCTGTAGTTAACCTCTTCTGGAATATCTTTAATCTCAGATAAATCTACAGTCATAATCTTACTAAATTCAGGGTAATACTCACTTCCCTCTTCAATGTTCTTGTCGGAAAGGTAGGAATCTAATATATTTCTAACCGCATCTGATTCAAAAACAGATGGTTTGAAATTTTCAGGCTTTAGTTTATCTTGAATTATTATCGCAGCCAAATATTCCTCTGCTTCAATCTTTACCTTTGTCATTGGTATCTTCACCTCTTCTTCCTCTGCTTCTTGAACGTCTTCATAGTGTGGTTTCTTTACAAGTCTCTTTTCAAGTCGCTTCTCTTCTACACCAACAATTTCTGCAAGCTTGTTCATGAAGAAAGCTTGCTGCACTTCATCTGTTAGGGAGTTAATAACAGGCATTACCCTGTCTCTGAATGTTGATTTGTTGTCTGGGTTTCTAAGATCGACATCCTTTGCATATACTTCGAAAAGATATTCAACAGAGTTCATAGGTTTCGATAGCCTAATCTCCCATTCATCTGGTTTTTTAACAATCATTTCATCTGCATCTTGATATCCTGTTATATTAACTACCTTGTGTTTCAATCCAATCTTCTCAACTATCGACAATCCTCTTTCCAAGGCTTTTGTTCCTGCATCGTCAGTATCAAAACAAAAGAAAACTTGATCTGCAAACCTCTTTATAAGCTTTGCCTGATTCAAAGTAAAAGCAGTACCAAGAGGAGCAACTATATTCTCAACTCCAACTCTATGAGATGAAAGAATATCGATATTTCCTTCAACCATGATTACATACTTCTTTTTTCTTATAGAATCCTTCCCTTGGTATAGTCCATACAGAAGCTCATTCTTCTTGTACACTGGAGTTTCCGGAGAGTTTAAATACTTTGGAGTATCTTTGTTTGTACCAATATATCGTCCAGAAAACCCAAGGATATTTCCTGCTGTATCAAAGATTGGCTGCATCAATCTTTCTCTAAACTTATCGATACTTGACCCGTTCCTATCTACTAGAAGTCCCCATTGGATTAATTCTGATTCCTTAAAGCCACGTTTTATTAACACATTCTTTAATGCTGAATATGATTTTGGAGCATATCCTACCAAGAAATCATCAATTCTCTTTTTATCTATCTTTCTTTTCTCTGCGTATGCCCTACCTGCTTCGCCTTGAGGAAGCTCTTTCAGTACATAGTTAAAGAATTTAGCTGTTATTGTATTTGCTTCAATTATTCGTTTTTTCTCTTCTTCAAGCTTTTTGTCTTTCGTATAATTTACATTACTCAATTCAATTCCAGCTTTGTCGGCTGCTATTTTTATTGCATCTGGGAAAGAAACTTTCTCGATTTCTTGAATAAATTTGATAGTGTCACCACCATTTCCACAGCCAAAACACTTATATATTTGTATCTGTGGATTGATCATGAACGAAGCTGTTTTCTCTTGATGGAAAGGACAATTGGCCTTAAAGTTACTACCTGCTCTCTTCGCTTCTATACCGTATGAAGATATAACTTCGACTATATCCAATTTTGCTTTTATTTTCTCTAGATCAGTCATACTGGAATTTTTCCTTGTTTTATTGGAAAATGAATCATATGTTTAATTAGTTAATTGATTTTA
Organism: uncultured Candidatus Saccharibacteria bacterium; assembly: GCA_964561155.1. Classification (GTDB taxonomy): domain Bacteria; phylum Patescibacteriota; class Dojkabacteria; order J137; family J137; genus KLAP211. The sequence continues at coordinate 79,569 of CAZLOI010000001.1, forward strand.
TCATGAAAGTATATATAGCCTCAGATCACGGTGGATTTAAGTTAAAGGAGTCGATTATTGAATACTTGAAGAACATGCAGAATGCTTACGAGGTTACCGATCTTGGTCCTTTTGAGTTTGATCCAAACGATGATTATCCAATCTATGCAACAAAGGTTTCTGAAGCTGTACAGAAAGATCCATCTTTACGAGGAATCCTAATATGTAAAAGCGGTATTGGTGTAACGATAACTGCGAATCGATTTGGAAAGATATTTGCAGCTAACTGTAACAGTGTAGCTATGGCAAAGCTTGGTAGGGAGCATAATAACATCAATGTTCTTTGCTTAGATGCAGAAATGCCATCTGAAGATCCAAAAGAAATTGTTAAGGCATTTCTAGAAACAGAGTTTTCAAATGAAGAAAGACACGTAAGAAGAATCAAAGAGATTGAGAATATTGATGCGGGACAGATTGAGCTTAAGGATGTTGTAACTAGTCTTCCTATTCACGATGTTCCTCAAATAAGAGAGTAGTTAAATTACTGTTTAAGTAACAAAAAAGCCAGGATTTCTCCTGGCTTTCTCTTTTCTATTTCTAGAAAGATTCTTTAATTACTGTTCCAATATCCTGTCTCCTTCGTATACAACCTCTTCTCCTTCTAGAGCAGTTAGATCAACATTTTCTAACCATTCTGGTAGTCTATTTGCAGCTATATTCTCTAAAGCGATTTGCTTTCTTGCTTCCATTAGTCTCGCTGACTTCTCTACAGCAACACTTGCACTAATGATAGATTCAATTGCAGCATTGTCTATAGCTATAAACTCTGGTCTATTTGTTAATAGTCCATCCTCTCCTATAACAACATTTTTGCCTAAAAATTCTGAATAATCCATATATGTATGTTAATAAATTAACTATATATTATATCACAAGTATATTGATAAGTCGACCCATACTGTTCCCTGATAACGTTACACACCATTTCTGAGTAGGTGCCAATACAAGTCTCTACACCTAGCTCGGACACCTTGTTGCTGGTATAATCAAAATACAAATAGAATATGACAGTCATTCAAGCAATTATATTAGGAATAATTCAAGGACTTACAGAGTTTATCCCTGTCTCTAGTTCTGGCCATATTTACACACTTCCAGATCTCTTTGGTTGGAATATTTCAATAGGAGATTTCTCAAGTTTTATAACCTTTATTCATATTGGAACACTAGCATCCCTCCTATACTACTTCAGAAAAAAGCTTTGGAGATACGTAGAAGTGATCTTTATAAGTATTAGAGAGAAAGGAAGATTGAATACAAAGGAGGGAAAGGAACTAACATCATTAAAGAACATTGCTATATCTGTAATACCAGCCGGAATCCTTGGATTAATTCTAAGCGATACAATCGATGCATTCTATAACAGCAGAAGTCCAAACGAAGCTAGTATCTTGGTTGCAGTACCTATGATCCTAATTGGTATTCTTTTTCTTTTTGAAAACAGGATTCTTAATGGTTCAAAACACATTCATCAAATCGGAGCATTTAGCTCTGTACTAATTGGTTTCAGTCAGGCTATAGCATTTATTAGAGGAGTATCCAGATCTGGAATCACACTACTTACAGGTCAACTACTTGGTCTTAATCGAGTATCTGCAGCTGAGTTCTCATTCCTAATGGGAGTGCCAATTATTGGTGCTGCTGCTGCAAAGTCTTTATATGATGTGTTTAGCAACAATGTAATCAATTCAAACAACGCAGCAATATACTTCTCAGGAGCTCTAGCTGCCTTTATAGCTGGAAACTTTGCTATAAGATTCATGCTAAATTATCTTCAAACAAGAAGCCTTAAGTTCTTTGGTGTTTACAGATTAATCTTTGGTGCTGTATTAATACTTAGTTCAGTTATAGCATAATGAACATAGCACTCATTGGAGGTACTGGATTTATCGGAAAGAAACTATACAAATCCTTTCTTGAAGATGGACACACAGTGTTTCTATTCTCCAGAGACTATGCAAAACATAGCGAATTAGAAGCAGAGAATCTACGAGTTGTTCCTCTAAACCCATTAAACCTAAAAGATACTCTTGAACAATGCGAAGTTGTAATTAATCTTGCTGGTGTGAATATAAGTAGCAGAAGGTGGACCGAAGGTTTTAAGAATGAAATACGATCTTCAAGAATCGATACTACAAGACTATTGGTTGAAAGTATAAACGCTCTTGAGAAGAAGCCAGAGATACTAATAAACAGTTCCGCAACCGGATACTACGGTAGCTCCTTAAGCGACAAGGTTCTTACGGAACAAGATGGTAACGGGGAAGATTTCCTGTCTAACCTTTGCAAAGATTGGGAGAACGAAGCTATGAAAGCAAACTGCAAGGTTGCTGTTATTCGAACAGCATCTGTTGTAGACAAGAAACAGGGAATATAC
>CAZLOI010000001.1:81994-108416 GCA_964561155.1 uncultured Candidatus Saccharibacteria bacterium
GCTTGTTCAGAGTTTTGAAATGAGAGTTGGAACTAGAATACTACCTGGCAATCAATACTTCAGTTGGATTCATATAGAAGATCTAATACGAGTTTTCAAGTTCATAATTGAAAACAAGATAACAGGACCTGTTAATGCAAGTTCCCCAGAATCATTAACATACAACTCTATGTCGAAGATATTAACAGAGCTATATAAACCATATTTTGTAGTACCAGTAGGAGAATCTATCTTAAAGCTTGTTCTTGGAGATATTGCCGAATACACTACAAAGGGTCAAAACGTATATCCAAAGCTTCTAACGGACAAGGAATTTGAATTTAACTACAAAGACTTTAGCGAGGTTGCAAAAACATTCCACGGATAACCTTCGGGGACAATACTAATATCCTTCTCAATCTTTTCTCTTGGGTGAATGAAACTAAGTCTGTAAGCAAACAATGCGATATTCCTATCTAACTTTACCCTGCTACCATATTTCATATCTCCAAGTATTGGACTACCTCTGTGTGCAAATTGAGCTCTAATCTGGTGAAACCTACCTGTCTTCAACACAACCCTATACATATACAGTTTGTTGATTTGGGATACAAGCTCGTAGGATAGTAACGCATTTGGGACAACCGATTCTCCTTCATCATCTTTAAGCTTAATTATAGCTTTAAGAGTTTCGGTGTCCTTTTCTAAATGATCTTCCATGTCCCCTGTGGATTCCGGAAGCGCTTTGTCTGTAACAAGAATGTAGTATTTATGAAATCTTCTTTCTCTAATTTGCTTGGATAGGTGAGCTGCTGACTTCGAATTCTTTGCAAGCACTATTAAACCACCTACATTGGTATCTAGCCTATGTACTATCCCTAGGAATACATTTCCAGGCTTAGAATCCCGATTCTTAATATACTCCTTAACTTCATCTTCCAAAGACAAACCCCTAGTATCTGACTGAAGAGAAACTCCAGGTTCTTTTTCTAGAACAATTACATCGCGGTCTTCAAATACTATTTTGATTCCCATCTTACATAACTCCCGCATGGCAGAGAAAGCTCTGGCCTAGATTTCAGCTTTAAACCAATCTCACTTGAATATACGCTACCTTCCTTAACTATAGTTTTAAGAACATTCTCAACTGAATATCTGCTAATTTCATTAGCGTAGGAATTAATAATGATGAAGTTTAGATTGTCTTCAAATATAGACGACAGATCTTCTACAAGCAGTGTAAGATCCTTCTCTATCTCCCACATCTCTCCATTAGTTCCTCTACCAAATTTAGGAGGATCCATTACAATTCCGTGATACTTGTTTCCTCTTCTTTGTTCTTTGTGAATGAACTTAATAACATCATCTACAAAGAATCGTACATTGTTGTTATTTAGCTTTGATATCTCTGAGTTCCTCTTCGCAACAGCAGTCATACCCTTAGATGCATCTACATGAACAACACTTGCTCCACCTTTAAGTCCTGCAAGAGTTGCTCCTCCAGTATATGCAAATAGGTTAAGCATCTTAAAATCCTTAATACCACTTTCTTTAACTCTTTTTGTTATATAGCTCCAATTAACAGACTGTTCAGGAAATACACCTGTATGTTTGAATGCTGTTGGCTTAATAACCATCTGGAAAGCATCAAAATCCCCTATCCATTCCTCAGGTACACCTTTGTTAATCCATTGACCTCCTCCACTTGGACTTCTTTCATATACCGCATCGAAACTCTCCCAATCTGTATTAGGATCTCTGGCCCATATTGCTTGTGGGTCTGGTCTTCGAAGGAAGTATTCACCCCACCTCTCCAACTTCTCTCCATCACCTGCATCAATCAGCTCGTAATCGAATGTATTATCTGGAACTTCCATGGAATTTTTATAACTAATATTCATTATCTCAATTAAATAAAAAAATCCCAAGTATTTCTTGGGATTGCTTTATGTACAACTTAAAAAACTTACGCCTTCTTTGCTTTAGATATCTTGTATTTTACAACTCCCTTAGCAAGAACAACATCTACAGTGTCTCCAATCATTGCATTAAAGATTGCCTTACCGATAGGTGAATCAATAGAAATCTTTCCTTCTAATGGGTTAGCAGTCTTTGATTCTTCTGTTCCAACCAATACAACAACTCTACTTTCCTTTGTAACCAAGTTCTGTAATTCTACAGGTTCCCCAATGTTAACAACGTTGTCAGATGTATTTGCAGTAACAATCTTTGCGATAGCAAGAATGTCTTCTAATTCAAGAATTCTATTCTCATTCATTTCCTTCTTGTCCATTGCAACTGTATATGCGTGGTTTTCACTCAAGTCCCCAAGCTCCATTGCTGCCTTAATTTCATCAGCAATATCCTTTCTGATAACTGCTATTCTATTATCTAATTCTTTCTTTAACTCATCATATGAACCTTGGTTCATAGATAGAACATTCTCAGTTGTTTGTGTAGCTTTTTTAGCTTTTGCCATATCTGTTTTATAAACGTTGAATTATATCAGAAAAAGATAAATATTGTCTCTCAAAACCTCAATTAGACTCAATAACCAAGGAAATCTCGTAGTCCTTCTGATCGGTTAATCTAAAAGCATTTGATGTACTTCCTCCAGGAGAAATTGTAACGATACTGTAAGGAGTGTTAGCTTCCAATTCTACATCGATAGTTTGTGCCAATCCTCTTATCCTATCGATACCAAAAGTATATGAATACTCCCGATCTAGTGCATTGCTAGTTACGAAGCTATTAGAATCTATATATGAGAATGTAATATCTGTCTCATTCACTACCCTAAACACGATACACTTTTCATCATCAACACTATTAACCACATACCTCTGAGGATTGAAGTTACTTACGCTAATTGACGAATCAAGTACGGTATTTTGGATACAAGCAACAACGTCTTGCGATGTTCCAAGGATTGGTGGCTTTATATTACCAGAATAACTAACCCTTCCATCGCTTAGAAGCCTTGCTTCTACAGCATAGTTTATAGTTGAATACTTATTTGAATTAACAACCTTTGTATCAATTAACGAATACCCTATCTTTATCGAACTATCTACCTTGTTGTCATTCAATAGAACTTCTTTGTATGTACTGTCCAACTCTTTTGAAGTAAAGCCAAAGTTTACATCTCTACTCTGACTTGAATCATATAGACTCCCAGCAACTATATTTACATACTCACTTGGGTTTAAAGATATCTGATACAAGACATTTGCCAAAGATTCTGCCATAACTCTACTTTTTTGTTGAATAGTTGTATTCTCAGATTGTGCACTACTTAACGATGAAAGGTATGTAGTACTTCCAAATTCAGAATTGTTCACCACAAACGACATATCAGTATCTGAAAGAACACTTTCCAAGAAGTTAAGATTTAATTCTAGGTATCCAGATATATCTAGGTTCAAAGAATCTTTGATAACTGATCTTAAGTATTCCCCAAACTTCCTGTCATCTGTAATGTTTGCTAGAGAATCAAATGTAACTGCATTGCTTTGAGTGTATGTAAACTGCGTTAAGTTAATCTCAGATAGCGGTACACTCGACATATTAAATACTAGATCGTGTGTGGATTGAACAGATACACTGACTATCGATCCATTTTCAATACCTAATATTGAAAGAACAGGATATGCTCCACCTCTGAATCTTGGTAATGTGTTGTCTTGTAACAGTATCGCGTAGTTCTTTCGTCCATCAATACCCATTAGTTCTGATGTAAAGCTTGCAAGTTTCATTGCATCTACATTGTTAAACTTCTGATTTATTAACGAGTTTAGTTCGGTTGCTTCCCTAGCAATTTCTTCAGGTAGTATGTTAATGTTTAGGGAATTTGCCATAACGACTCCTTTGCCAACCTTTTCTAGTCCAACTTCAAGGAATGCAGAAGATGATGACAACTCTTCTAGATAGTCTGAGTAATCAAAACCTGAATCGGCAGCTGACAGATAGTTGCTTTCAGATGCTCTTAATTGCATATTGTTCTGGTATGCTCCAAGATATTGATTTAAAGGTCCATAGAACTTTTCAATGTCCTTTAAACCCTCAAGTATTGTGCTGTAGCTCTCTGTTAAAAGAGATATTTCCCTCATCTGAGGACTAAGTCCAACAAGGTTGGTAAACCAAGAAACTTGTTCAATAGACGAATTAATTTCTTCAACAGTTCCAGAAAATCTTAATAGATTTGTTAAACCTTGATACGTATCTCCTTCACTTAAGGATGCCTTAAGATTTGTTGATTCACTCTTAAAGAACACATAGTTTCTACCTAAAACAATTAACGGAGAAACCAATGTGAAGTATAGGAATATTCCACCTACAATTAAACCAAGAATCAATACTCCTTCAACAGGGTTCCTATTCTTGAACACATTAACTCGTTCTCCTAACCAACCAAAGAAATCCCAAGTTGCTCTAGTAAACTTTTCCTGAGGAGTATATGCTCTCTTTCGTTTCTTGTCCTTCATAGACATATTAGAAAGCTCAAACTTATGCTTCCTTAGTTCCTCTTTTCTTTTTCTCTCTTCGATTAATTTAGTAATTGGTCCGGAATTTAGATCATTTGCTTTCTCATCATCTTTCTCAGCTAAATCTACAAAGCCTCTTAGCTTATCTACAAAACTTCTATTCCTAGATGTATCAACAGTTTCCTTTTCCAATACGCTAATCTTGGCAAGAGATATTGATTGCTTAATAGCTTTTTCTAAATCAACTCTAGGTAACCATCCTATCTGAGAAAGATTTGGTGCTGGTTTGTATAGCTTGATTGAAGGTCCACTGCTCTCACTTTCGATAAATTGAATAGTTCTTGGTATTGGATCAACCTCTTGAATCTTGTATGCAATTGATAGATGCGTTATCGGTTGCTCATATGAAAGCGAATATATCTTTCCATTCGTGTTCTGAGAGAACTGTGCTTTGATAATTCCGTATGCTGCATCTAGAAGGTGAATTAGATATTCACTCTCTAAACCATCATTCTTTAATTTCAATGTATCGCCTTCACACGCTTGAACGATTAGTTCTGTGAAGTCTGTTGGTCTTGCTAGATCTAAACCATCTCCAATTAGATCCGCAAGTCTAATAATCCTTGAATCTAAGTTTACTCGTTGATTGTATTCAATAACCAAGCTCTCAGCATATCTTTGCTGTTCGTAGTTTGTATAAACTGTATGTTTAACTTCATTCAGTGGATTAAAGTTAAGCGACAATTCATCGTTAGTTATATTCCTCTGGTGAGCTCTAATTGAGGTTGTTAGAAGAAACTTTGCTTCGAATTTTGCAGATAGATTCAAAGATGAATCTAGATAGTTTGAGAAACTTAGGAAATCTTGAGAAGAAACCTTAGATATCTCTTCTGAATTATCGTGTGCGAAATAGAAGAAATAATCCAATCTTCGTAAATCATCTTCAAGGGACGCTATACCTTGATAGTCAACAAATGATATTAGTGCTCCTTTTGGAAAAGCTCCTAGTTTATCGATACTTGATGCTGAGAATGAATCAACGATGATTACATAACCACCCTGTTCAATTAAAGACTCCGCTATTTCTAAACCAAGTCGTGAAAGTCCACCAACTATAATGGATGTTGGGTGCTTTACTGTATTTTTTATCTTATATTGCTCCGGTATCATCTTGTTCTATAACCTTTACTGGTTGCTTCATTAAGTATACATCTACATAAATATCGAAATCCTTAACACGTTCGCGATCTTCAGCATCTTCTGGAAGAAGTTTGAATTCTAGTTCTTCGTATCCAACCTTTATTATCTTAATTTCTTTTTGAGCTGTTGTATCAAGTGGTGTCGATACTCCAGATTTATTTACGTTATTAAATACCTGAGTTTCTACTTGAACGCTAACGTTGTCTTGGTTAAAGCTAAAGTGGATATTAGGATTCTCTCCTAACTTCTTCTGAAAGTATATTATATTCCCTTCTGAATATTCTTCACTCGGACCAAGGTTGAATGAAAGAACAGCTGTTGTTCCTTGTTCGAAATCTATTACCTTTGAATAACTCCAGTATGCATTTTCAACATCTGTTATGCGTCTTAGTTTAACTAGTTTCTCTCCAGGATCAATATCATCTATTATCAAAGGTGCTCCATCACTTGCACTTCCTACAACTTGATTATCTACAGTAACTTCGATATTCCCAGAAAGTGAATTCACCATTAGTCCTGCAATACTTCCAGGATCATTTACTCCAAACAATGGTCGTAGATCGATACTCCATTTACTCCATGGGGACCAAAGGGCTAGTAGTAGAAGTACTACTATTACTAATAGTGTTTTTAAGAAAGTTTTCATTTTAAGCTATGTTGTACAACTTTATTATTATAGTGTAAGTGGAGACAGTGTGGAAGGAGAAATGAATATATTCTGATTAGTTATTTGTATTTTAAAAACACAAGAATATTAAGTGTACCAAAGGACGATTATTGTTGATTACTGCTCTACTACAAAGCCATACTTAGCATCGAACTGATCTCTTAAAGATTCAATTCCTAGCGCTGGATCGTAGTTAAATTCATCTAATCTTGGTTTTCCTTGATTCATAGATTGAATAACCAATGTAGTTTCTGAAACAATAGAAGCTTTTTTAATGTGTGATTCGATACAAGATAAGAAGGTAATAAAATCTCCCATGTGATCCCAACTTTCATCAATCTCAAGAATACTAATTTCTCCATCTCTATATTTTTCAGAATATCTTGTTATTTGTCCCATGCGTTTTAATTTAATCTACGTTTAATTTTAATTTTAATTTCTCCTCAGCTACACTTGGATTAACCTTTCCTTTACTTACCCTCATAACCTGTCCTACAAGGAACTTCATTGCATTAGGATTCTTCTTTAGATCCTCCACTATCTTTCCATTAGCAGCAATTACTTCGTCAACAAAAGTATCAAGTGCTCCTTCATCTTGAATCTGAAGCAAATCTTTGGTTACAACTATTTGTTCCGCAGACATATATTCCGAATTCTTTTCATTGCTTTCAAATATCTCTTCAAGAACCTGCTTTGCTATAGTTCCTGAAATCTTCTTTTCCTGCATCATACCTACCAAATATATTAGATCTGTATTCTTAAGTGGCATCTCTGATATTGAAAGCTTTAGCTTCTCTAACCAGAATGAAATATCTCCTAACAACCATTTTGCATATTCCTTAACAACTACCTTGTTGCCTTGATCTACCTTTGATTCTTTCAATAGGAGATCAAACCAATTCCCTCTCTCAGTATCTTCAACAAGAATATCTGCCTGTTCGTTCTCAAGACCTAGTTCCAAGTATCTCTGTTTCCTGGTATGAGGTAACTCTGTAAGCTCGGATCTTAGTTTCTCAATCATCTCATTTGTAACTTCGATTGGTGGAATATCTGGTTCTGGGAAATATCTATAGTCATCTGCTGTTTCTTTTGCTCTTTGGAAAATTGTTTCTCCAGTCATATCTTTAAGTCCTCTCGTGTGTGGCTTAATAAACTCCCCTTTTTCTAGAAGCTCTACCTGTCTCTTTATTTCACCGTGTAAAACCTTCTCTAGAACTGAAATAGAACCAATATTCTTAACCTCTACTTTAAAATCTGGAAATTGCCCTGCTGGCAGCTCAACTAAGGAAGTTGAAATATTTAATTCATACCTCATTTGCCCCTTTTGCATTTCTGCATCGGATATATCTAGGTATCTAACAATCTGTCTTAGTCTCTTTGCAAACAAGATAACCTCTGTTTCATCTTCGAAGTCTGGATATGTAACAATCTCAGCCAAAGGAACACCTGCTTTGTTGTAGTCTAGATACGTTTCATCCTTCCCTGATTCAGAATGTGTTGATTTACCTGTATCTTCTTCTAGATGTACTCTTTGAATTCTAATTCTTTTGCTATCTCCATCCTTCTCAATTTCTACGAAACCTTCAAATCCTATTGGCTTGTCATATTGAGAGATTTGATATCCCTTAGCAAGGTCAGGATAGAAGTAGTTCTTTCTATCAAACTTTGTACTCGTATTGATGCTGCAGTAAGGGCTAGCGCTAGTTTAACTGCCTTTTCGAATGCTAGCTTATTAGGAACAGGTAACGCCCCTGGCAAGCCAAAGCATACAGGACAAGTGTTTAGATTAGGTTCCTTTGCGAAATAGTCCGCACTACATCTACAGAACATCTTTGATGCAGTTTTTACTTGAACATGTATTTCTAAACCTACGAAACTTTTCATATTGATTGTCTACTCATTAATAAAGCAGTCTAAGTTTACCAAATCAGTAACATTTTCTGTAGGGCAAATTGCGTTTTCTCTTCTAGCAAAGAAGTTTTCCTTAGATGTTTTAACAACGAAGTCTAGACTATCTAAAGGTTTATTTACTTTACTTGTTATATTCCAAAGCTGAACTATACCAAAGTATGATACCAATATCGTTACTGCTACTATCACAAGCTTTAAATACCTACTAATATTAAATCTTAAAGGATCAACTTCAACTCCAGAAATTGTTTTAATCTGAATAGCCATCCACCAACCCAAACCTACGCCAAACATAGCTCCTGTTACAAATCGTGTGAAGTTTGAACTTACGTATAGTGGACTACTAGCAAGAACCCCATACTGATCAATACTCAACACTGTGAATATTGTCTGTAATCCTCCATCCAAAGCCATTGGTATTAGGAAAGGAATTATCCAGTACCACTTTATAGATCTTAGTAACCCAATTCTTACGAATATAGCTGTTAATATTATTCCAAACCAAATACCAGTGTCTCTTGCACACCAAGCCAATTGAAAATCGAACATATTTATCGATCTACTAGCAAACTGATGACAGAAAAAGCTGTATACGAAGTAGATAACCTTTGCTGGTACTATCCAATTCAATGCTAGAAATATTGGTGCTAGAAAAGGAAGTGTGAAAAAGGTAGTGACAATTCCAAAGTAAATATTGTATATTCGTGAGTTCTTCATTTGAGGATTATACTAGAATAACGATATTAATTTAACATGGACGACAGATCTAAGTTTGAAAAACAAAGTGATTTCTTTAACCAAGTAACTCTTGGTATCCAAGCTTTGAGTGCCGATATTAAAGCTGTGACAGGGAATCCAGAAGATGAAACACTACAGCTACTTAGAAGCATTGTCCCCACTATTACAAGCAGCCGCGCTACTTTTGATGACATATACCTTCCAGGTGGATCACTTGCTAGTCTTGTAAAATCATTCCATGAATCTGTAGCTAGAGCTGCAGCCAGTGAAATAACTACAGACCCTGAAATCTTTTTTATTAAGTTTGCAGAGAATATGTTTGATTATATTTCTAGACTACTGTTTCTTGAACCTAATCGATATGCGACAACAAAGGGTGTTAGGAATATGACAGAAAAACTTGAAGTAGTTTCTCTTATTGGACTCGCTCTTGCTTACACATTCGCTCAAACTTATGCATACGTAGGACGCGATCGAAACAGAATTTATCAATCTATTCATGATGAAATCGAAAGATTAGAGATAAAAAGGAGTTATAGGGAAGATGATCCATTTGAAGATCCCCTTATAAAGAACGTTAAAAAGATTGAAGAAGAAGAAAGGGTTATTCCTTTTAGAAATGCTATGATTGCAGCTTTTGAATCATATTTACCACTTCTTGGTTAGCTCTTTGCTACCCTTCTATATAAATAACCCTTGCACTGCTTTGAATATTCGACAATAGATCCACAATGCCTTGTAACCTTCCTCTAATATACTCAACATGATTTGGTCCAAGCATATATGGTTTAAGTTGGGATATATCCCTAAAATCGTCTATATATTCTTCTAGATCGTACAAGCAAGATACAATGTCCTTAAGGTTATTCGTAATACTATCTAGCGGATCGTAAGTATCAGAAAGTTCTGATTCCCCGTATGCTCCTATCTGCACGTTGAAGGCTACTTCAAGATAGTCAGCAATCATTCCAAGTAATGGTTCGCTCTTATTGTTATCCGACTTTAGTCTACTCAGTCCTCTTAGTATCCTTAACTTATTCTCTTTGTTCAGCACAAAATTAACAAATCTTCCTGATTTAACATTGTCTGGTCTAGTGTATTCAAGAAAATCTGTAATCTCAGCTACAATACTTTCTACTGAGTCTACATGATACCTCTCTTCCGCTGTAAGCGCTCTTAATGTGTGAATATCCATATGGAAATTTAAGTATAGATTTATAACATATTAACTCCAAAACACTAAACAACGTTAATTTCACCAAAAGCACCTTTCACTTTACTCAGCCTACATATATAATTCGTTATATGAAAAAGCGAATTCTAACAGGAGATAGACCTACAGGACCTCTACACTTGGGGCATTATGTAGGATCAATTCAAAACCGAGTTAAACTACAAAACGAATACGATCTTTTCTACCTGATAGCAGATGTTCAGGCATTAACAGACAATCACGACAATCCTGAGAAGGTTTCAAGTAATGTTCTTCAGATAGCTCAGGACAATATTGCATGCGGTTTGGATCCTAAAGTTTCAACTATATTCATTCAGTCAATGATCCCAGAGATTGCTGAACTAACAGTGTTCTTCATGAACCTGCTTTCACACAACGAAGTTTTACGTAATCCCACAGTTAAGAATGAAATAAAGGAAAAGAACTTTGGGGACTCCACTCCATTTGGATTTGTTGCATACCCTGTTAGCCAAGCTGCAGATATCCTCTTTATTGGAACAGATTTGGTACCAGTTGGAATTGATCAAGCACCAATGTTGGAACTAACAAATGTTGTTGCAAGAAGATTCAATTCAACATACAAAAAGTCTATATTCAAAGAGATACAACCTCTTTTCGGTGTTACAAAAAACCTTGTAGGTACAGATGGGGATTCAAAGATGAGCAAGTCAAAAGGCAATACCATTAACTTAATCGATACTCCAGAAGAAGTTAATGCGAAAGTTAAAAAGATGTTTACTGATCCAACTAGAATTCATGCAAACGATCCAGGAAAGGTAGAAGGCAACCCTGTATTTATATATCACGACTTCTTTAATTCAAATATAGATGAAGTAAATGATCTGAAGGCTAGATATCTAAAGGGCACTGTAGGGGACGTTGAAGTGAAAGAGAAATTAAGTATAGCTATAAATAACTTTCTAGATCCTATTAGAGAGCGAAGAAAAGAATTCCCACTAGATATGGTATCTGAGCTTGTTCACGATGGCACCAAGAAGGTTCAGCAAGAGGCAAAATTGATGATGGACAAGGTTCGGGATGTAATGAAAATTAAGTACTTCAAATAAAGATCTACGGTTACTCACTCCTGCTTAATTACACAGCTCTACTTATATAATTTACAGACAATATTTTCTGGTTTTTGACTTTTTGGAGTAAAATAAGCTATGTATTTTATTTTTAATCACTAATAATATGAGCGAGCATGTACAAGACGTAACTGATGCACAGTTTCAAGCAATGGTTATAGAAGCATCTAAAACGAAACCAGTATTTATAGATTTTTGGGCTGAATGGTGTACTCCTTGTAAAGCATTCTCTCCAGTTGTAGATGAAGTAGCTTCTGAATTATCAGACAAGATGACTTTCCTAAAGATGGATACAGATGTAAATCCAAATGTAGCTGCAAACATGGATGTTATGGCTATCCCAACCTTTATGATATTTAAAGATGGAGCTGTAGTTTTTAGGGATGCAGGATTCAGACCACACGATGATTTGGTAGAGATCTTGAATGGAATAATTAATTCAGGTCCTGTACAATCAGCATAAGTAATATGGACGAGATTAACGAAGTAATAATAATAGGTTCAGGGCCTGCAGGTTTAACTGCGGCTCTTTACGCTGCAAGAGCAAGATTAAGTCCCTTAGTTATTGCAGGATCTATTTGGGGAGGTCAATTAATGACTACAACCATTGTAGAAAACTACCCTGGATTTCCTGAAGGAATCAATGGACCAGATCTAATGGAGAATATGCGAAAGCAAGCAGAGAACTTTGGTGCAAAGATAATTAATGTTGATGTAACGAAGGTAAACTTAAATCAAGATATTAAAGAAGTATTTGTTGGGGACACTATGTATCAAGCAAAGGTAGTAATCCTTGCTACTGGTGCATCACCTAGACTTCTAAATATTCCTGGTGAAAACGAATTCTGGGCAAAGGGTGTTTCATCCTGCGCTACTTGTGACGGTGCTTTCTTTAGAAATAAAGTTGTTGCTGTTGTAGGAGGTGGAGATTCAGCTATTGAAGAAGCATCTTTCTTAACAAGATTCGCTACAAAAGTTTATGTAATTCACAGAAGAGACGAGTTCAGAGCAAGTAAAATTATGCAGGAAAGATTAACAACTGATCCTAAAATTGAAGTAATATTAAATACGGAGATAAAAGAAGTCTTAGGTAGCACTAAGGTTCAAGCTCTAAAGCTGTTTAATAAAGAGTCTAATTCAGAAAGTGAATTAGCAGTTGATGGGTTATTCCTAGCAATAGGACATATTCCAAATACAGCATTTCTTGATGAACAATTGAAATTGAATCCAGAGAAGTATCTAATAGCCGACAATGGAGTGTACACCGGTATCGACGGAGTATTTGTTGCAGGTGATGTAGAAGATCATGTTTATAGACAAGCTATTACTGCAGCGGGAGCTGGTTGTAAGGCTGCTATATCTGCAGAAAGGTGGTTACAAACTCTTAAATAAGATTATGCAAAATTCTAGGATTGGGAAAAGCGAAGCGATGCTGAGTACAAAAAGTGAGCCCAAGAAAAGTTCAAAATGGAAACGATCTCTTGGTATTTTCTCATTCCTAGTTGGTATTATTCTTATTGCACTAACGTTGTTTGCTATACAGTTTGCTGTATTGCCTGGTTTCAAAGTACTTGGGTATCTTGAGAATATTAAAGACAATGCTTCTCTTCTGCTTCAAGACTTAAGTGTTAAAAGTATTGCAAATATAGATACATATCTTGGGAATATTCAAGATGAGCTTTCAAAGATAGATGACGAGATATCTAAGTACGAGTTTCTTAAATCTATTGATCAAACAAAGGGGTATTACGAGAACTTTCAAACAGGTAGACGAATATTAGAGAAAGGAAATACCTTAATTGAATACTCCTTACCAAAGCTTAAGAATATCTTAACTGCTACAGGTTTCTCTACAGACAAAAATAGTGCATCTGTTCTTGGAGAACTAGAAGATGAGGAAGAAGAGAGTTCAATTTCTTTGATTCTAAAAGAGCTACCTTTGTATCTAAATCTATACAACGAAATTGAACCTCAAATTATTGGTATATTTGAAGAAGTAGCAAATATTGATCCAGCATATGTTCCAACTCTTCCAAGTTTTGATATTTCAGACAACTTGGAGTCAATTAACAACCTAGGTGAAGAGTTCCCTACTCTATCTCAAAAGACAGTGAATTTAATAAGGTATCTGCCAGATCTTCTTGGATCAAATAGAGATTCAAAGTATCTAGTGGTACTTCAAAATGAAGCTGAAATGAGATCAAGCGGTGGAATCTTAACAGCATACGGAGATGTTACTCTTCAGAATGGAGAAATAGCTGATGAGATAAAGCTTGAAGATACCTGGAATCTACAACTATACCTATGGGAGCTTGGTTTGGCTATGCCCCACAACAATATCTATGGTCAAAGCTACCTAATGAATAGTGGTTGTGGTGCTACTGAAGCTCGTGCTCAGGATGTAGCGATGTACCCAGATATATATGAGAGCTTAATGTTATTCAAGGATTACTACAATTTAGCTAATAGATTCAATGCTAGAGACTTTCCAGCATACGACAATATTGTTATCCTAAACTTTAATTTTGCAAAGAACTTACTATCTTTGGTACAGCCTCTTGAAGTTGAAGGCTTTGGAGAAGTAACGGCAGATAGTTTATTCGCATTTATAAAGTCTGAGACTGATTCAACTAAGTATAGTCCTCTAGCTGATGATAGAAAGGATATTATTGGGAAGGTGTCTGATGCAGTTAAGGAGCGTCTTTTTGATCTTCCATACTCTGAACTGCCAAGAATTGTAGATATGATTGTTAAGTCTTTTCAAGCAAGAGACCTAGGACTTGCCTCTACAAATGATGAAATGCAAGCATACTTCGATGAATATGGAATGAGTGGTAGGTATGCGAAGGAAGTTAGTGGAGACTACTTTAGTCTAGCTGAAGCTCAGAACTGTGCATTAAAACTTAACCAATGGGTTAGAGATACTGTGAGTCACGATGTAACAATTAGCAATGATGGTTCTATCTCAAGAAAGGTTAAAGTTAAGTGGCAGCAGCCAAAGATATACGATGGAACATTGTATGGTCAATATGACTCTACTCTACGATTTAGTTATCGAGCTTGGGTAAGGTTTGTTATGCCAAAAGATACTTTCAATATTGATTCAGATGGTTATTCAAGATCAGGTTACCTATACTACTATCCTCAAGAATACTATGATGAAACTTTCAACAAACAAGTTAGTGACAATATAGTTCAGTTTGATCACAGAAGATTTGATGAATCAGATCCTATTGAGAAAGAAGAGATGAATGTAAGCTACAACCTACCTTCAAGTATCAACTACCTTTCTCAGGGGGAATACTCTCTTCTTCTGCAGAAACACCCTGGAAAGTCATGGGGTGAAACTCATACAGTGAATATCATTGATGCAGATGGAACTACCTATACAATCGATGTTGTTTTGGATAGGGACAAGGTTGTTAAGTTTAAGAACGGTATTATTTCTGTAGATAACTACGATACTAGTCTAGACTGGTTAATGACAGATATAATCAATCGATTGCCTTTCGATAGGTTACAGCAGTAGTTTACAATCAACCTCCATTCATATATATTATTCCTATGGATCAAATCACACGACAATATATTCTCTTTTCTTTTACAATTGCAGTAGGAATATCGTTCGTCTTTAATTTCTTTGTAATAGAACTAGTTAGAGGAACACCACTATATGGTTTCCCACTTGGTTTAGGAGAAACAGTTGGTTTTATTAATATGCTATTCAAGTTTACGAACACAATTATCGTAGCAGCATTTGTAACAGTACCTGTATACTACGGATTAATGTGGTTACAAAGAAGGAGATAGTTAATAAACTTGGTTGTGAGTTCCAATATCTATAAATATTACTAGTTTATCTCCCTGAAATTCAACTTCCTCATAAATTATCCTTAGATCTCCTGTTATCGAAAAAGATCTCATCGGATACATTGTACCTTTTAAACCATGATCCCTTAGTAATGGGTTAGATTTATCGACTTGAAAAAGCTCAATTCTTTCTTTAACTCTTTTTTGCAACCTTGGATTTCCTCTCGTTCTTTCTTGTAGGTGTTTTAGAAATTGTTTTGTTGTATGAATTCTTTTTCTCATTTACTGCAAAATTAATTAAATCTACTGCATTATCAAAATTTGGAAGAATATCGTTCTCAAGTTCAAACATAGCTTCTGTGTGAAGTGCATTTAATCTTTTGGTTTCTTCATGGGATAGAATTTCATCAGGTGTGTTTATTACAGAGATAGCAACCTCACGTCTAGCAATCTTAGTAAACACAAACCTCGCGAAGGATTGAACAGAATCAAAGCCTTCCTCTTCAGCTATAGCTTCCACACGATTCTTTAGATCGAGTGTCATAGGTAGTTGTAGTTTGAACTTATTGCTCATATTGCTGTACTTTATGTATAAAAATATCTAGTTGACTATTCAAGTACAATTATACTACTTTCGTACTCAATGTCAATGCAAAAAAGAGCACATCCGTGAAAGATCTGCTTGTTTAATAATCTAAAGCTACTTTTATACAAAACTAATTACTGTGATTATCATTGGTTCTCTCTGAGTCTCTTCGAATATAATATCCGAAACTTCTGTAGTTATAACTTCTCTAACCTCACTTACCTCTTTAAAGTTAGCCTTCATTGAGTTATATATCTCTCTTGATCTATCTACGATCTGTTTAATTAATTCCTGAGAATTCTTTACATAAACAAAACCTCTAGATATTACAAATGGATCTCGTACTAGTTCCTTCTCTTTGTTAACGATAATATCGATAACAACAACACCGTAACTTGCTAGCTGCTCTCTTTCCTTTAAGACAACTGTACCAACATCTCCAACTCCAGATCCTGAAACCAATAGTGGTTCACAAGGGAAACTCTTTGTAATTGAGTATCCAGTTGCTGTACTACCTTCGATAATAGAACCTTTCTTTGAAATTAAGATATTGTTCTCTTCAACACCAACAGATTTTGCAGTGTCTCCATGAGCTCTTAAGAAATATTGATAACCATGAACTGGCATAAAGAACTTAGGTTTAACCAAGTTCAACATGATCTTTTGGTCTTCCTGGTATCCGTGTCCTGAAGTATAAAGGTCTAAATCTTCTGTTTGTTTAACCATAGCTCCCTTAGACATAATCTGATCGATCATATTCTGAACGGCTCTATCGTTTCCTGCAATTGTCTTAGCAGAGATGATTACTGTATCTCCTTTCTTAATAGTTACTCCCTTGTAATCTGAGTATGCCATTTTTGAAAGTGCCGCCTCTTCCTCTCCCTGTGCTCCGGTTGTTAGGATTAATAATTTATTTGGTGGAATATTATTTACCTGTGCAATATTTACAATTAAATCTTTAGGCATCTTTATATATCCAATCTTTTCTGCAATCTCTAATGTTTTTCTCATAGAGAAACCAGCAATCGCGACCTTTCTATCATACTTTTCCGCAATACTAACTAGCTGGTAAAGCCTTCCAACTAAACCTGCAAATGAAGCAATTATAAGTCTACCTTTTGCTCTTTCAACGACATCTTCCAGGCCCTTTGCAACTTCACTCTCTGAAATAGGGTGTCCTTTCTTTAACGAGTTAGTTGAGTCTGATAGTAGAATATCGATACCTTCATCTCCAATCTTAGCAATCCTTCCATAGTCTGCAACAGGTTCATTTATAGGTGAATTATCAAACTTAAAGTCTCCTGTATGAACAGCTTTTGCTGTAGGAGTCTTTAAATATACTCCAACTGCTTGTGGAATACTGTGGTTAACTCTAAAGAACTCAATTTCAAAATGCTTAAATTTCAACTTAGAATTTTCATCAATTTTAATAAGCTTTCCCTTCATCTTCTCCATTAATCCTGCTTCTTCAATCTTTAACTTGATTAATTCAAGTGTGAATTCAGTTCCATAGATCTCTGGGAAATTTAGGTCTTCTAAGTGATAGTGAATACCTCCGATATGGTCTAAATGACCGTGAGTGATGACAAGAGCTCTAACGTTCTTAACCTTCTTCTTTAAGTATGAGATATCTGGAATGATGTAATCAATTCCATAATAGTCGAATTCGGAGAAGCCTAAGCCCACATCTACAACAACTATTTCATCTTTATATTCATATACAGTGCAGTTTATTCCAACCTCTTCTACACCACCTAGAGGTATTATCTTTAATTTCTCGTCCATTGACTCCTAATTTTAAAATTTAATATATATTGTTAAATACCGTTATATATAGGGGGATTTAACATCTAAAAAGCATTGAATTATAGGCCTTACTTTTATAGTTAGAAATATTATACCATGAAAACTTATACTGGAAAGTAAAACAGGCAAAGACCCAAAGCCGTAACCCTACCCCGCTTCCTTCTCTTGAATAGATATTCAACCCCGTTTCCTATACAATATTGATAATGATTATAGAAAAGAAGAATATCGTAAAAACCATAATAATAGCAGTTTTAATACTAGTTAACCTAGTCCTGCTTTCCATGTTTGGATCAATGCAGACTACATTCACTTCTATAAAGCTTGTGTATGCAGACAATCAGGAGGAAATACCTTCAGTTAATATAGTTTCAAATGGCAATATAGTTGCTACGACAGACTCATCTGGAAACGCCCTAATAAAGACCTCGGATTTAGGTGAAGAAATCACCTTGGTATCAGATGATACATACCAAAGTAAGGTATCAGTTTCCGAACTTAACCCAGACGAACCAGTAAGGCTTCTGAGAAAAGGAACCAACTATATATCAGGTACTTTAAAAAGCAATGCAAACCTAAGTTCGGTAGCTATTGAATTTGATGGAGAAACCTTTGATGTTGAATCTAGCGGAGAATTTATTCTTTCAACTCAGAAAGTTGGAGATCTAGACATAACTATTTCATCAGATGGATTCATACAAAGAATGGGCCACATTAGCGTTAGCGAAGGCATCAATACACTTCCTAATGAAATTGAAATGACAGTAGCTGGTTCACTTTTCTTTAAGAATCGAAGCTATGTTGAAGAAGAACTAGTTGAAGGAATTCAGGTCGAAGCTGAATCAATAAATTCGAAGTTGATAAGCTACTCAGAAGAAGAAACCAAAATTCTTGGAATGATTCCTGGCAAAGAATATTTCATTAGAATAACTGCCGACAATATTAATACCCGTGAGTATGTAGTCACTGCATCTAACGTCCCTACTCCATTTGGTAATGTACGACTTGTAGAATCAGGACACTATCCACTACTCACATCCGACACAACTTCAAAACTACAATTAGTAGATTACGATGGTCAAATTGAAACAACACTTATCGATAGTAATCGAATAGATATTTATCACATTGGAATTGATAACGAAGAACAACTTCTTTGGTATCGAAGTAACGAGAATACTGCAAGAAATATATTCCCAGTAAATCAATACTCTATTGAAACTGGTGCCAAGAAAATAATTACAGATACAAATCAAAGTCTACTATCTGGAGATGTCTACGTTAACTACAACAAAGATATTATCATCACAAACTCCAAAGTAGATTCAAAAGATACACTTAAACTTTATACACTTAAAGGAGAGTTCGTTAAGAACCTATATACAGCTTCAAGCAATACAGAGAACATTGATAACGTACTAATCGCAGCTGACGGTAAAACAATTCTTGCCGAGATGCGATCACGTAGTGAGAACAGTGCATATCTTATAAATCTTGAAACAGCAGAAGTATTTGAAATCGCTCGAGGGGATCTAAACATACTGTCTATAGATAACAGTAGTACCAATTTCGTTTACAGACTAGGTAATTTTATTAGAAGCTTTAACTATCCAAATAGGCAAGATACAGAACTTGCTATTCGAGATGTTGGAGAAAACTTTCAGTTTGATAATACAGATGATGGTATTTTGTACTTCACACTTAATGATGTGCAGATTATGAAATATCGATTCGATACAAATTTCGTAGAAGAAATAATTTCATTTAACAAGTTAAACGAATTCGATACTATTTCTCAAGAGCGAGAATATATTTTTACAATTTCTAACAAATTAATAAATATATTCAGCAAGAATGCTCCAACAAAGTTTAAAACTTTGTATTCAAAATAATAAGTAATCTACTCTTCAATTGATATTAGCTATAACAGTATTATCTATTTGAAATAAAACTTCTCCACAAGAAAATATTATAAGTTATCCACATAAAAAATCTTTTAGTATATAATCAAATTTACTTACACAATATTTTGATGTACGCGAATCAAATATGAGAATTACTGAACCCAAACAGTTATGGAAGGTTGCTCTTGCACAGATAGAAATTAAACTAGATGCGCCTGCAACATACAAAATGTTTTTCCAAGATACTACCCTTACAAGAATCGAAGGCAAGTCTGCTTTCATTGGTGTAAGTAATCCATACACTTCCGAATGGTTGAAATCAAGATACGAAGCATTGATCAGAGAAACACTTTCCTATGTATATGGAGAACCATTGAATCCAGTGTTTGAGCTATCTCAACACGAAGAGCAAGCACCGAATAAATCTGATTCAGAGAAATCTCCTTTGCTCAATATGGAAAGCGGTATGCTAGGAGGAATCCTTGATGCCGTTGGGAAGTCTGGTCTTAATCCAAAGAATACGCTAAGTACATATATTGTTGGTAATGCAAACAGAATTGCACATGCGGCAAGTCAGGCAATTGTAAATAATCCAGGTCAGGTATATAACCCACTCTTTATCTATGGAAAGACAGGTGTTGGAAAGACTCACTTGGCACAAGGAATTGGTCGAGCAATACTTGAAAAGAATTTAAAACGAAGAGTACTATATGTTTCTTCAGAAGGCTTTTTAAATGACTTGGTTCGAGGAATCAAGACTGGAACTACCGACAAGATGCGAAGCAAATATCGAGGTATTGATTGTCTAATCATTGATGACATGCAGCTTATTTCTAAATGGGTATCCACTCAAACAGAGTTCTTTAATACTTTTAATGAGCTATACAATGCTGGGAAACAGATCATTTTAATTGCAGATAGGAAACCAGAAGACATTATCAATATTGAAAGCAGACTTAGATCAAGAATGCAGGGTGGTATGGTTGCAGAGATTGCACAGCCAGACTACGAAACGAGACTCGCAATACTTCAGAAGAAATCTGATTCAGCAGGATACAACCTAAGTCTTCACATTATCGAATTCATTGCGAAGACAGTTACAGACAATGTACGAGAACTTGAAGGATCTCTACAAAAAGTAGCTCTATTTAACTCAATGAAGCCAGATGGTGAACTATCTTTGGAAGAAGTTGCCCACACGATTGGAAAGGATTCTAGGAGCAAGAGGGAACAGGTTAAAGTACCTCAGATATTAAAGGGTGTATCTAAATCATTTAATGTAAGTATTAAGGATATTAAAGGTCCTAGAAGGACAAAGGAAGTAGCATTGGCAAGACAAGTAGCTATGTATATTCTAAGGGAAGAATATAGTTACAAGCTTGAAGAGATTGCTAAGTTTCTAAACCGAGAAGACCATACGACTGTTATGCATGGAATTGAAAAGGTTAAACAGAAAGCTATGATTCAGGAAGGGTTTAATTCTCAAATATCTACACTAATTACAGCTATTCAAGAAAGTGCTGCTGTAGGTGAAGATGAGAACTATTAAGCTTATAGAATACTGCCTAAGTTTTATTCTAAATTTAAAGATTATTTGAAAGAACTATAACCCACTCCCCTTTTAATGCTTTTCCTTTAACTTGGGATATTGCTTCAGTAATTGTTCCTGTAATTATCTTCTCAAACTTTTTTGTTAGGTCGTTTGATAGGGATACATGTACTTCAGGGTATTTTGTTTGAATTGCTTCTAAAGACTTAGATACTCTGAATGGAGACTCGTATATTACCGTTGTAACTCCATTGTCTAGGAAATTCTCTACCTTCTTTAATATCTTGCTCTTCTCTCTTGGCAGGAATCCTACAAAAGCAAACTTGTCTATTGGGAACCCTGAATATATTAAAGCAGGCTCTATTGCAGTTGGACCAGGGACAACTTCCACTTCTACACCTTTCTCTCTTGCTGTCTTAAGCAACAAGTATCCAGGATCTGAAATGAGAGGCATTCCTGCATCTGTTACAAAACAGATATCGGTATTCTCAAGAACTTCTAATATTTGGGATGTAATCCTATCATGATTTTGTTCTCGATATGACACCACCTTCTGAGTATCGGTACTGCCTTCACTTTCGATTATATTCCCGAATCTTTCTTTGAGTAGGGATCTAAGCTTGATATAGTTTCTAGTGTCCTCACAGACCACTACAGGAGCATTTACGAGCTCTTTTAGAGCTCGTATAGTGATGTCTTCTAAATTACCAATAGGTGTTCCTACTACTTTAATCTTGTGCATTAATTTAACCTCATGTCTTCTATTGCAGGAAAGCTAGTGTTGATACTACCAATTGATCCAGCTAGAGAGGCTCCTAAGATAAGGAAAAGAACAAAGTAGCATACAAAAGTAATTACTGTACACAAGAAGAAACCTACCATTGAAGCAAGAACCATTTTTAGAAAATTAGGCATATGAGCTATCTAATATATAACACCTGATTTTATCAATAGGTTAAAGAAAGTGCAAAGGTTACAAGATACCTATTTCATCAATATTTGGGAAGATAATGCGTAGTTCGTTCATAAACTTCTCAGCAAGACCTCCAGAATACCAGCCATAACCGGAACCTTCAGAAGTTCTACAAAGATCATCGTTGTATTTATTAACCAATGCCATAAATTCCTCCCCTACTTTGTTGTACTCATCTCTATTTGCTGCCTGATTATCACTAAACTTTGTGTGAATATCTGAATACGATTTCCAAAGTTCTGGATTCTCTTCCTGCATTAGTTTTACTGTTTTTTGATACTTTGTCATATCAATATTATACATTACAAATCCATACTAAAAGAACTTCAAAATCAGTGATCTTGGATACCACTAGCCTATGCAGATTACCAAGTTTTTATGGTATAATTCTTATATATGACAGACCGATTGATGACAACTCCTGATGACAGCCCTGACATCCAAGGTCGTATTGGCAGAGCTACGGTAGAGCAACTTCTGACTGAAAGACCAGAGACTACTGTCGAAACTATTGAGCAGAAAAGAGAACGATTTCTTCAGATTCTTGCAACACTTAGAGAAAATTTAGAGTTACATCCCAACGTATGGGGACCAACTTCCGCATGGGAAACATTAAGAGTGTTGATTACAACTGGTCAACTAGATAATATAGAAGGAAAGAGCGTAATTGATGTTGGTTGCGGTACTGGGATATTCGGTGTTGCCTTCGCTCTCTTTGGAGCAAGTGAGATTACCTTCGTTGACAACAACGAATCGGCTACAGAGATAACCGCTATTAATGCAGAGAAGTTTGGGATTGCTGATAAATGCAGAATTATCCATTCAGACGTATTCGACGGTGTTCCTCACAAAAAGTATGATGTATTGATTTCCAACCCACCTTTCAACCCTTTTGTTGAAGGTGTTGTTATTACAAACCCTGCAGAGAGATCTAACCAAAATGAAGATGCTGAGGGTATACGAGTTTTAAGCGATATTATCGAGAATCTTTACAAGTATCTTGTACCTGAGACAGGGATTGCATTTGTTGATTTCTCATCTAGACAAGGAATCGGTATATGTAAGAATATACTTGATGCGAATATTGGTGTTGGAAACTGGGAGATTATAAATGCACCTGAGTCACCAGAAGACGCACCCTTATTTGATAGGAAATACAGTGAACTGGTAGATTATGAGTACATTCGCCCATTTATTACTCATTTAATTGTTCTTTCAGAAAGAGATGGACTACCAAGAATTATGTATCCTGATTCTGAAGGAAACCTATTGCTACACATAAGGAACAACTACAGAAATCCTTCTCACATTACATATATAGTTCCTAACTATGAACTTGAAGAAAATAACGTATTAAGAAATGGTGCTAATATTTACAAGGTAACCACAGAAAATGTTGGAAGTACAGGACAGACAATAATAACTAATACAAGCATTGACTCAGGTACACTTGTAGAATCACCAGTAAGCGATCCTAGGAAGAATAGAAGAATTGCAGCAATAGCAAACAACAACCCAATAGACAGGACAAAACCATACCATCAATTCTTGCGAGTTAAAGCAAAAATCTCAGGCGAAGTTTAATCTACTTACTACCCTCCCACATAAAGTTAAACATCATTCTAAATGCGTTTGCAACCTCTACATCTTCTATTACTATTGCTGTATAAGGCTCACTTGATAACATGATTGATACTTCTGTATCACAAATGATGATAGTTGGTTTGAATTGGAATGTTTCAGGCAATATTCTTGTTTCTCTAAATAACTTTTTGTCTTCTCCTTTAAAGTCTCTTGCTATCTTTGAGTCAGTTGTTAATTCCTTTAAGAATAGTTTCTTCTTTAATCTTGCTGGAATGTAGTATTCCTTGCCATATTCCTCTGTATATACCCTTCTCCATTCTTCTTTGTTTGATATAAAAAGAACTTCCTTTGTAGATTGAGAAATAGATCTTTGACATACTTCCTTAAAACCTCTTTCACCTTCGTAGTACTTTACATCTACCTTTGAGTTATTCTTTGCCTGAGGTACCATTTCATATATTGTTGATACAAGATCTGGCATAACCTTCTCTAGTTTCTGTACATCCCACTTTCTTTGTTCCAACAAGAACTTTAGTTTCTCTGGATCTTCAGCAATAACCATTCTTCTTTCTCCATAGTTTGTTTGGCTTACCAAACCCTTCTTGATTAGTTCCTCTACATTGTTGTGTGTCGTTGATCTCTTGATTCCAGTCTTTCTAGACAAATCCATGATTGTAGAAGGACCTGCTTGAAGAAGGGAAATATAAATACTGATTTCCTTGTCGTTTAAACCAAAGTCTACAAGGTAACTCTTAAGCGCTTTTTCGGATATTGCAGTTGCCATATTTTTTATTTAAGGTATATTATTTCCATAAAGTAGAGACGGATTTGTTTAGTTACCAAGGTAACCTTCAGAATCGATTACTACAAAATGTTTTAGCATTGAATTATATCATATTTCTGTCCAAAAAAAATGACACTCCTTTCAGAGTGCCACTTATTTTTGTGACTAGTATTAGGCAAACTGTGCAAACGCTTTGTTTGCCTCAGCCATTCTGAACACTTCTTCTTTCTTCTTGTATGCTGATCCTTCCTTGTTAAATGCACTTAGAAGTTCTCTTGCAAGAGAAACTGAGAATTCAGTATCCTTTCTTCCTGCTCTAGCTGAATCTAGGATCCATCTTAAAGCCAAAGAATCTTGTCGGTATGAGTTAACAGGAACAGGAACTTGTAAGTTTGCTCCTCCTACTCTTCTTGATCTAACTTCAACCTTTGGTTTAACATTCTCTAATGCCTTGTCCAAAGCATCAGCTCCATTCAACTTTGTCTTCTCAGCAAGAATATCTAGTGCTGCGTAAACAACGTTTCTAGCAGTCTCTTTCTTTCCGTGCATCATTACATTGTTGATTAACCTTGATACCAATACATTGTTGTATATCATATCAGGCTTTATATCTCTCTTTGGTGCTCTTTTTCCTCTCATTTTATTTGTTTATATTGATTTAATTATGCTTCACAAGCAGCTCAATTACTTCTGCTTATTACTATTACTTCTTTACAGCTCCTGCCTTAGGCATCTTTCTTCCGTACTTACTTCTAGCCTGTCTTCTTGCGTCAACTGGTGCTGCGTCAAATACTCCTCTTACGATTTGGTATTTAACACCTGGTAAGTCTGGTCTTCTTCTTGCCTTTACTAGTACAACTGAGTGCTCCTGTAGGTTATGTGTTTCTCCAGGAATATAAGCTGTAACGATCTGTTTATTAGATAGTCTAACTCTAGCAATCTTTCTTTGTGCAGAGTTAGGTTTCTTAGGTGTCATGATCTTTACTGCAATACAAACTCCTCTCTTAAAAGGGTTCTCCTTTTTGTAGTACTTGTTCTGTATAGCATTGTAGTTAAAGTGCATAGACTTGTACTTACTATTATCTTTGAAAAGTAAGCCCTTGAATCTAACCATCTTAACCTTTGGTTTTCTTCCTTTTCTAACGATTTGTGATACTCTAGCCATTTGTAATTATTAATTTAAATTATCTGTTGATCTTTCTGATACTTCAACCTCTACTTCCTTAAGTAGGCCTTGTCTTCTCAACAATTCCTTGCCTAGTGGAACAGGTCGACCAATTATAACATTCTCTTTCAATCCTCTCAAGTGATCCACTTTACCCACAAGCGCTGCGTCGGTTAGAACCTTAACTTGCTGTTCGAACGATGCTGCAGACAAGAAACTTTCAGTTCTTAAAGCTGCATTTGTGATTCCAGTAAATACTCTTCTAGACTTGATTTCTCTCTTTCCAAGTTCCTTAAGTTTAGCACTAGCTTTTTCAATCTCTAAGTGATCAATATAGTCACCTGGTAGGTATTCTTCAGAGTCTCCTCCGTCTTGTACCAATACATATCGTCCCATCTGTCTTCCGATTATCTCCAAGTGTCGGTCATCAACCTCCAAACCTTGAATACCGTAAACATCCTGAACTCCCTGCATAATATACTTCTGAGCGAAGTAAACACCCTTTAGTTCTGCCAATTCCTTTGGATCGATAGAACCATGAGTTAACTGATCTCCCTTCTCAACCTTCTGACCATCTTTAACAATAACGTTAACTAGTAATTCTGTTTCTTTCTCAGATTCAAGAGTAGCGTTTCCTTCGATAACAACAAAGTTGTCAACGATAGATACCTTTCCTCCCATCTCAGATTTAAGCTCTTTACCATTCTTAACGAATACTGTCTCACCTTCTGCTATTGTTGATCCATCCTTTACTGCTACTTCATATCCTGGTTTGATTTCAAATTTCTTTGCTACCTTCTCTTTTGAAGAAACTCTAACTATTACTGACTTCTTGTCATCAATAATTGTTACTACTCCAGCAAAGTCAGCTAATAATGCCTGTGATCTTGGGTTTCTTGCTTCTAGTAGCTCTTCTACTCTTGGTAAACCTTGAGTAACGTCTGCTTTAGCAGCTCTAGC
>CAZLOI010000001.1:108426-124173 GCA_964561155.1 uncultured Candidatus Saccharibacteria bacterium
TTTAGAGTCAACTGTGTAGTTGGTTCTCCAAGAGATTGTGATGCTATTGTACCTGCTGCAATTCCAAGTTCTGCCATCTTTCCTGTTCCGTTGTCAAATCCATAACACTTTACACATATTCCATGAGTAGTCTTACATTTCATAGGACTTCTTAGGTTTACGCTTTGAATGTTTTCATTATCGCTAATGATTCTTGATAGCTCGAGAGTGATTGGCTCTCCTTTCTTAACTATAACTTCTCCAGTCTTTGTATCTACAACATCTTCTAGTACTACTCTACCCTTAATTCTGTTTCCAAATGTCTGAAGTCTAGCTTCTGATCTTGAAAGAACAATTCCTTCTGTAGCTCCACAATCCTCTTCAACTGTAATAACATCCTGAGCAACGTCATGAAGTCTTCTAGTTAAGTATCCAGAGTCTGCAGTTCTCAAAGCAACGTCTGCAAATCCTTTTCTAGCTCCTCTTGCGTTTACAAAGTATTCAAAGTTAGATAATCCTCTTTCAAAGTTACCTTTGATAGGAAGGTCAACAATGTTTCCAGAAGGGTCAGTTACATAACCAACTACTCCAGAAATCTTCTTAACCCAAGACTTTACAGATACAGCTCCAGAATTCTGAAGATCCATTAGGTTCTCAGATTCCTTACTAGCAATATCCCATACAGCATCTTGAATCTCCTCTGACTTATTTACCCATTTGTCTCTCTTGTTCCATTTGAATTCATTCAATGTTGCAAAACCATCGTTGTAGTTCTTTGCAAGATCCACTTCTATCTTGTCGTATTCTGCTAGTTTATCTGCAAGAACAGCCTGAGTTCCAAATTTGAACTCATTCATAGAAATTGAGAATCCGTATCTTCCTCCGTATTTGAAACCTAGGTTTTTAATCTCGTCCAATACTTTGATAGCAACATCACTTCCATATTTAACAAACAAATCTGATGATAGGTTTGCAATATCCTTGTTGTTTAATGCCTTGTTAATGAAAGGATATCCTTCTGGTAGTACAGCATTAAATATCGCTCTACCTGGTGAAGTTACAATAACTTCTCCATTTAGTAATACTTTGCCTGGACTAAAGAAATCAATCTTTCTTAGGTTATACGCAACAACTAAATCTTTAAGTGAAGGAAATGCTCCTACTGGTTTCTCGATACTTCCTCTAATTTGAGTTAAGAAGTAAACACCCATAGCCATATCCTTAGATACGTTAACTATTGGTGATCCGTCTCTTAAGTTCAACATATTATGCTTAGCCAACATCTTTGTCTTTGCTTCTTCAACAGCAGCTTCAGATAAAGGTAAGTGTACAGCCATTTGGTCTCCGTCGAAGTCAGCATTAAATCCAGTACATGTCATTGGGTGTAATCTGATTGCATTACCCTCAATTAAGATTGGGAAGAATGCGATTATACTCTGCTTGTGTAGTGTTGGTGCTCTATTTAATAGAACTGGTCTATCTCTTGAAACTTCTTCCAAAATATCGAACACAACGTCTACTTTTTCTTCGAAGATTACTTTTGCCCTTGATGGGTTTGGAGCATATCCTCTAGAAATTAGCTCTCTTACAATGAATGGTCTGAAGATCTCTAATGCGATACTCTTTGGTAAACCACATTGGTGGAACTCTAGCTCTGGTCCTGGAACAATAACTGCGTTTCCAGAATAGTCTACTCTCTTACCTAACAAGTTCTGTCTAAATCTACCCTGCTTTCCTCTCAACATGTCTGAAAGTGATTTGAAAGGTAAACCTCTTGAGTTTAATGATGGTGCTCCTGGTTTATGGTTATTATCCAAAAGTGAGTCTACTGATTCCTGAAGCATTCTTTTTTCATTTCTTAAAATGATTTCAGGTGCTCCTAATTGAATCAATCTCTTAAGTCTATTGTTTCTGTTAATTACTCTTCGATATAGATCGTTTAAGTCGTAAGTAGCAAATCTACCTCCTGGTAATTGAACGATAGGTCTAATATCTGGAGGAATAACTGGAAGAATTTCCATTACTAACCAAGCAGGGTTCATTCCTGACTTGCTCATTCCCTTAATTAATCTTAGTCTTTGTGCAGCCTTTGATTTTCTTAATTCTGATCTTGAGTTTCTCATCTCATCTTCAAGCTTTAGAATCTCTTCAGCAACATTAAGATTATCTAAGATACTCTTAACAGCCTCTGCTCCCATTCCTGCTTCATAGAAGAAGAATGCGTAGCTTTCTAGTAACTGATACTCTTCCTCTGAAAGTGTAGAACCTATATTCATAGTTTCTACTAGAGTCTTAAGATCAGAGAACTTTCTTTCTACATTATCTTGTTTCTGTTTGTATGCAGACTTAACTTTAGCTGTTTCTGTTCTTTCTGTATTTCTAATTCTTTCGATCTGTAGATCAAGTTTCTTTGGATCTTTGTTAGATTTTCTTGCCTCTTCAACTTCTTGTTCGAATGAAGCTTGAATCTCCTTTACTCTATCCTCTAATTCTTTTGCTACTTCTTCAATTTCTGTTACCTGTAGATCTTTAATACTATCTATAGCCTTCTGTCTTTCTGCGTCATCTACTGTAATTACAACGTATCTTGCGTAGTATAGAACTGTTTCTAGTTTCTTTTGAGGAATATCTAGAATCATTGATAGTCTGTTTGGAATTCCATTTGAGAACCAAACGTGAGCTACAGGAGCTGCTAACTTGATGTGAGCCATTCTCTCTCTTCTAACTCTTTTATGTGTTACTTCTGTTCCACATCTATCGCAAACAATTCCCTTATATCTTACCTTCTTGTATTTTCCGCAGTAACATTCAAAGTCTTTTGTAGGACCGAAGATTTCTTCAGCCATTAAACCCTGAGGTTCAGCCTTGAAGGTTCTGTAGTTGATAGTCTCAGCTTTAGTGACTTCGCCATATGACCAGTTCATCACATCTTGAGGAGATGCTATCGATATTTTTAATGCTTTAAAGTCTTTTATCATATTTGTGTCTAATAAAGCTTAATTATTACTATCTTCTACTAAATTGAATCCGTGTTCGTCCATTGTCTCAACCTCTATTTTCGCTTCGTTACCAACTGAGTCAACAATTTCCTCAAGTGCCATATCATCTCTTGTATCATCGTATTCAGCACTTACCTTTTCAAGCTTGATACCAAGTCCTGCAAGTTCCTTATCCAAAACATTGAATGATTCTGGAATATAAGGTGCTGTAATCTTTTGACCAGTGATGATTGCCTTGTAAGCTGCTGCTCTACCGACAACATCGTCAGATTTAATTGTTAACATCTCGTGTAGTACATTAGGTACTCCATGAGCTTCTAATCCCCAAACTTCCATCTCTCCGAACCTTCTTCCTCCCTTCTGAGCTTTTCCTCTAACAGGTTGCTGAGTTACAAGAGTGTATGGTCCTGTAGATCTAGCATGAACCTTGTGGTCAGCCAAGTGGTCTAGTTTGAAGTAGTATTTAACTCCAACTGTAACCTTCTGTGAATATTTATCTCCAGTTCTTCCATCAAATAGATCAACTTTTTCTTCATAAGCAATACCAGCATCCTTTGCAATATCAATTAGTGTATCCAAAGAGTATTCAGCGAAAGGCTGAACTTCAACTTTTACACCTAACTTTCTAGCCAAAGCTCCGATATGTGTCTCGATTAACTGTCCAAGGTTCATTCTTCGAACCATAGATGCAGGACCGATTAGAATATCTACTGGATCTCCGTCAGCTGTAAACGGCATATCCTCAACTGGTACAATTTTTGTTACCACTCCCTTACCTCCGTGGAAGTCAGTTAGCTTGTCTCCGATTGAAATCTTGTGAGTCTTTGCAACCCATACCTTTACTTGTTTAAGTGCTCCAGCGTTTAACTTTGCTCCCTTCTCTCTGTCTAGAACCTGTACACCGATAACAACTCCGTGTTCTCCGTTTGGCATTCTTAAAGAGTTATCTCTAACATCTCTAGCATACTCTCCGAAGATAGCTCGTAGAAGTTTTTCCTCAGCAGTTAATTCAGTCTCTCCCTTTGGAGCGATGATTCCTACCAAGATATCGTTAGGTTGAACACTTGCTCCAAGTCTAACAACTCCATTTTCGTCTAAGTTTCTTAATGTATACTCTCCAACACCTGGAATATCTCTTGTAATCTGTTCATTTCCTAATTTTGTTTCTCTAACTTCCTGAATGTATTCCTGAATATGAATTGAAGTTAAGATATCTTCTTTTACCAATCTATCTGAAACAACAAGTCCGTCTTCAAAGTTGTAACCATCGTATACAACGTAAGCAGCTCTTAGGTTTACACCCAATGCCAACTCTCCATTGTCTGTACAAGGACCATCAACAAGAACGTCTCCCTTAATGAACTTCTGACCAGGTAATACTACTGGCTTCTGTGAGAAACAAGTATTCTGGTTAGTTCTAACAAACTTTTCAATATTGTATCTTTGTTTTCTTGCCTTTGCTCCTGCATATTCAACAACAACTTTTGCAGCATCTGATTCAACTACAACTCCATCCTCTTCAGCATAGATTGATCTTCCACTTGCCTTTGCTGCGTCTCTTTCGAAACCAGTTCCAACAATAGGAGATTCTGATCTTACCAAAGGAACAGCTTGTGTTTGAGTCTTAGCTCCAATCAAAGTTCTGTTAGGGTCATCGTTACCTGAGAATGGAATTAATGACAATCCAAGTCCAGCGATTTGACTAGGACTTACATCAATTAAGTCAACTTCTGAAGTATCTACCTTTGCATAACCTTGTCCTTGTCTAACGTAAGCCATCATATCTGTGATGTTTCCGTTAGAATCAGTTTTTGTACTTGAACTAGCAATTGTATGAAGAGCCTCATTATCTGCATCGAAGTATTCCACATCGTGTTTATTTACGAATGGAGCAATGATGAATTCTGAAACTTTTGCTTTCTTTGCTTTCTCAACAACTTCCTTAGTAATCTCTGCTCCTGCTTTAATTATTACCTTTCCGTCAACTTCAACATCAGTCTTAACTACTCTACCAGCAAAATCCTTCACAGAGTCTTTCTCAACATTGAATCTAGTTACAACTCTATAATAAGGTGCTTCTAAGAAACCGTAGTCATTAATTCTTGAGTAAATAGCTAATTGGTTAACCATACCGATTGATGGTCCTTCTGGTGTAGTAACAGGACATAATCTTGAATAGTGAGAATTGTGTACGTCTCGAACTGAGAATGTAGCTCTTTCCTTTGTAAGACCTCTTGGTCCTCCAGCAGAAATCTTTCTCTTAACTTCAAGCTCAGACAATATATTAGTCTGGTCCATGAATCTCATTAAAGCAGAACTTCCGAAGAATTGATTAACAGCAGACATAATTGGTCTTGTGTTAATGAATACAGCTGGTGTTACCTTCTCATCTGTTGAGTATGTAGCCATCTTGTCTCTAATATTCTTCTCCATTAATAGCATTCCTGCTCTTAACTTCTCAGATACTAGTTCATCAACTCCTCTAATTCTTCTGTTTGTTAATGAGTCGATATCATCAGGAGCTTTCTGTCCGTTGTTCAATAGAACTAATGACTTAATAACTTCGATAATGTCTCTCTTCTTTAGAATATAGTCAGATATTTGAATATCTTCTTCTATTCCTAATTTCTTGTTTAACTTATATCTTCCAACCTTTCCTAGGTAGAATCTTCTCTTATTAAAGAAAATGTTCTCTATTAAAGCTTTTGCATTCTCCAATGATACTGTATCTTCTGGTCTTAGCTTTCTGTATACATCAATTAAAGCTTCTTCAGTATTCTTTGTAGGGTCTTTCTTAAGTGTAGATTCAATATAGTTAATATCTCCTGTTTCAATATCTCCTAAAGCCTTAATGATTTCTGCATCAGAACTATATCCTAGTGCTCTCATCAAAGTTGTTAATAGAATTCTTGGTCTCTTCTGTAATAGCTTAATGCTCATTACTCCATACTTGTTTACTTCAAACTCATACCAGTTTCCTCTGTGAGGCATTAACTTAACGCTGTATAGCTTCTTCTTTGTTGTTGAAGATTTGCTTTCAGAGAAAAGAATTCCTTCTGATCTAAGAATCTGGAAAACAACTACTCTTTCGTTACCGTTAATCATGAATGATGCTCTATCACTCATTAAAGGCATGTCGCAAAGGTAAAGCTTCTGTTTCTTAATCTCTCCACTCTTCTTGTTTACTAACTTTACATTAACGTGCACTGGAGCATCGTAAGTTTGTCCTAGGTTTTGAGCATCTAAGAAATTAATCTTAGCTTCTCCCCAAGTAACGTCCTCGAAGAATAACTCCCATGAAGTTCCTGTATAGTCTTTTATTGGATTAATCTCATCGAATAGTTCTTCGAATCCATTTTCCATAAATTGTCTGAAGAATTTTTTCTGCGCATCTAGGAAGTCTACATTTAAATGCGGAAGGGGGTTCTTTGTCAGCGTAATTCTAGCTGAGGGGTTGTTTGGTTTTTTGGCCATACCTAAAGTTTGTTAACAGGCAAAAAAATTGCGTCTCCACAAAATGAATATTTGTAAACACGCAAATTAGCTTTTAAATATTATTGACTTATAACCCATCTGGGGCTTGCTTTTGAAATGATTCATGATTATAGCAACCTAACTCACCCAAGGTCAAGTAGAATCGTATGTTTTTACAATGAATTCCAGTCTGTTGGGTCAATATTTGAAACAGTCTTACCCGAGTCTACCTGAACTGTTAAAATCTTTCCCGACAATGTACTCTTATTACAGCCTGATTCACCGTTTTCTTTCACACATTTTACAAATTCACTATATACACCTTTGTAGTCAGAATTGATGTTTGTACCATTAGAAACTATATTAGCTGAAACATTGTAGGCACCACTTGGTAGAACTAGCGTGAAGGTGGAATCATATGCAGATGCAGTTACACAGTACTTTAGACTTGCGTTTAGCACACTCTCTGCACAAACTAGCTGATATTGACTAAAGCTCGAACTCCCAACTAACAATGGAAGTATCTCCCCTCTTATAGTTCCATAACCATTCTTAAGTTGCCTATCTAATTCGTTCTTAAGGTTTAGGTTCTCTGTGTTTAATCTAGCTACTTCAGAATTCAACTCTCTAAAACTATTTTGAAGGTTATCTATAGTAACCTGACTTTCTTCTTCACTCTGATTCAAAAGCAAAGCAGTTTCAGAGTAAGCACTATTAATAGAGTTTAGCTCTGTAATCTTCATATATAGAAGAACTGCTAAGACCACACTCGCTACAACAAAAAACAAGTATAGAAATACCAGCAAAGCTTTTCTTAGTAATTGGAATACTCTCTTCATAGAAATTTAGAACTCAATATTAATCTTTATAGTATACCAAGTCTCACCTTCGCCGTTTGGGGAAAGATCTAGAGACAAGTTACCTTGTGCCAGTAAAGAGTGATTAATTGTATAAACATTGTTAGCACTCTCCATTTCCAACTCCTCTCCTCCAAAGAATAATCTAAGGTTTGATTCATCTAAATTTGAGGAGCTAACCTCGTAGTTAACAAGACTTGTTTCTGTCCCAAGATTAGTCAAACTCAAAATATCTTTTCCTAAAATTTCAACATTATCTAAAAAACTTAAAGTATAGATGAAACTTTTTTCTGAAGTTTTTTCCAATGAAGTTCTAAAATCAAAAGTATCTTCCGAAATATTTTCTATTCCAATTTCTGTGATAACTTCAGAATCTGTACCAAGTACCTGAGACTGACTTACTTCATTTGCTGTGACATTTTCAGTTTTTGGATTTAGTGAGAAGACAGTAAGAAATGTAAAACCGTAGATCCCAAAAATCGCCGAAACTAATACTCCCGTTTCCGCAAATCTTAGAATACCTTTTAACATTGAATTTTCCTAACTAATTATATAGTATATTGCTATATGATAAATTTCAAGATCGCAGCGCCAATATTATTACTATTAATGACTATAGGCGTTTTTACGACACCCGTATTCGCTACAACTGGTACAATATCTACCGAATTGAAGGAATATACCCAGAACCCAGAATCAAAAACAATAAAGTACGAAATGATTCTAAACTCAGAAGTTAGATCGTCAAATGTTCGAATTACGTGGTCTGTTAAAGGGAATAGTACTTTAGTTAACTCTAAACAGGCAGTTACAAGAATAAGTGTCGAAGCTGGACAATCTTATAATATTCCAATAGAAATACTTCCAGCAGGACAGGGAACAACAGAAGTATCTGCAAAAGCAGAAGTATTCCAAGTAGATGGCACATTAACTTCTACTGTAAGAACTAACTTTGCTACAAACGCTTCAAGCGAAAAGCTCCCAATAACCGATGAGTACAATGAATCAAAGACTTTAAGCACTATCAAAAACATCGTCTTAACTATAACAACTATTGTTATAGTAATAACAGCAGGCTATTTTGGCGTAAAGTTGTTTAAAAGATGGTACAAGAAGACTCCAAATGTTGAATTTGTAACACCAGATTCACTATCGTAGTTGTATAGCAATACATACCTAGAATCCAGATATGAATGTATAATGAGTTCATGAAATGGATTTTTCCCGAACAAAAACTATCACTTGTAGAGCATTTATTAAGTAGAAGTAGAGTATACAACACTCCATATTTTAAGGATCATAGCTTCGAAAAGCTTCACAGCACTACTCTACTCCACGATTGCACACTAGCTGCAGAGGTTATATTAAGTGCAATTGAAAACAAACAAAAGATTTATATTTATGGAGACTATGACGTAGATGGAATCTGCGCTACCACTACACTATGGAGATTTCTCTATCATGAACTTGGATATTTAAATGTAGTACCTCATATACCAAATAGATTTGTTGATGGATATGGACTTAACAGTGAAAGCATTGAAAAGATCATAGCTGAGGGAGGTCAGCTCATTATTACTGTCGACTGTGGTGTAAAAGACATTGAATTAGTTGCAGACTATGCAGATAGAATTGATTTCGTTATAACAGATCACCACTCTCCAAGACCTTTAAGTGATGCAAAATCAGATAATCATGTTGTTTCTCGAGAAACCATATACTCATCCAAAGCCAAGGCAGTTGTACACCCACAACTAGAAAACTATCCTTTTAGAGATATTTGTGGAGCTGTTGTAGCTTGGAAACTAGTTCAAGCTATCGCTTTAAAGCTTGGGAAGCCTAAGCTTTCCGAGAAGTACGTTCAGTTTGCAGCCATAGGAACAGTTGGAGATATTATGCCCTTAACTGATGAGAATAGAAGCATCGTAGCTCTCGGCTTAGAACTAATTAACAAGTCAGATATACCTGGAATAACTGCTCTTTTGCAAGTTTCAGGTATTGAAAAAGGCAAAGTGACTGCTGAAAGCATTGGGTACACAATAGGGCCAAGACTAAATGCTTCAGGAAGACTCGATAGTGCGATGTTGGCTGTAAAACTTCTTTCGACTAACTCTAATGAGTATGCTAGAACACTTGCTACCGATCTTGATAACTTAAACGTAGAGAGACAGAACCTAACTAAGAAATACCTAACTATTGCAGAAGAACAGTACAAGAACGAAAAAGATAGGTACATAGCCATAGTTGTTGGAGATGAATGGCCTGAAGGAATTGTAGGACTTATAGCCGGAAGATTAACAGAAAAATACTATAAACCCTTTATCGTAGGATCTCGAAACGGTTATACCATAAAGGCTTCAGCCAGAAGTATTGAAGAAATAAATATAGTAGATATTTTAAATCAGCACTCTACTCTATTTGAAAAGTTTGGTGGGCATTCTCAAGCAGCTGGTATGACATTCAAAGCCTCAAATCTAGACGATGTTAAGCAGAAGCTAGATAATACCGCGAAGGATCTTTTGAATGCTTCTATGCCCCTTAAAACCCTAAATATCGATGGTCTTGCTACTCCACCCGATCTAAGTATTGAGAATGTAGAGAGACTTCAAGCTCTGGAACCATTTGGAAACCAGAACAGAAAACCTTTAATCGGCTTAACCAATATAGGTATCGATAGTGTTAGCATTCTTGGAAAAGAAGGAAAGCATTGCAAATTTGTTAAAGGCGGAGTTGAATTTATATACTTTAATTTCATTGAAATGCCAGAAGCAGGAAAAGAATATGATATCGCAGGATTTGCAGATGTAGATACTTGGAATAATAGAAAGAAAGTCTCCTTCAAAGTTCGATATATTAGAGAATCTTCCCAGAACGAATAAAAAACAGACCCCGCTCTACTCTATGTAGTTTGGGATCTGAATTATAGTTTCGATTAGTTAAATTATTTAACCATATCTCTAAACTGCTTTCCAGGTCTAAATCTTGGAACGCTTTTTGCAGGAACCTTAACAGGTGCTCCAGTCTTAGGATTTCTCTTTGTACTAGCCTTTCTTTTTACAGCAAGGAAAGTTCCAAAGTTTGTTAATGTAATAGCGTCTCCACTTGAAACAGTCTTTGTGACTCCTTCGATTAGGGCATCAAGAGTTGTTGTGACATCTTTTTTTGTCATTCCAGTCTTGTTTGCAACCCAGTTTACTAAATCTGCTTTGTTCATAGGTAAGCAAGTAATTTGTTAAATAAATATTTGTACTTGGCCAAGTTCATAAAGTTTATTACGTTTGGATAACTAAGTCAACAAAGCCTTTCACTCTACTCTGTTGCTAAGCATCGGCGAAAAGCTTTTGCCTACAAGGCATCCTTGCAATACTATAGGATATCTATCGTGGCAACCACAGTAGTACGCCCATACAACAGCCATATCCAGCTCATATATACCCAGAAACATGTGATATATAACGGTTAATATTCCAGCCAGAGTATAGTTTTTACCTAGTTAGAATAGTGAAAAAATCTCAATAAGCTTCACATGGAAGATATTTCACGTGAGGAATTTTAAAGGTTCACTTTTGAAGAGATTCTTTTAATGCGAGTAGAGGAAGTAGAGCACAATTCTTTCTTGAAGTTGTTGGTTCAAAGCCCAGAAGTGCTATTACATCAGCTTCTGAAAGCTCAGGAATATTTAGAAGCTGAGATTCTTTAAGTTTAGAATAGAGTAGAGAGGCAGAGGCTATTGCAATAGAGCAACCCTGTGCTGTAAATGCTATATCGGTTAACTTCTCACCTTCTAACTTAAGGTATAGAGTCAATGAATCGCCACAGGTAGGGTTTTCAACAGTTACAGTATGAGTTGGAGTCCAGCTAGGAACTCCATAGTTCTGTGGATTTAAGTAGTTATCTCTGATAATTTCAATAGTATCTGCGTTATTCATAGTGCAATTATAACACTTATGGAAGCTCCGAAGACTTTATCTGATCAGTATTTAGTTCGATATACTCTACAGAAAGAGAGTAGAGCCCTTCTATATCGACTTGTTTTAATTCAAGTGCTCTAGCTGCATTTGTAACAAACTTATCTGGATTAGCTTCGTTACTTACAAGCATTATTTCTACAAACTCAATTATCTTAGATTCTGCCACGTGGTTTAAATTGGAATCTTTTTCTTTCACAAGAAGCAAATAGTCTATTAGATTGTGCTTGAATCGCTCCTTTGCAGAGTAATCATACAGCTTCTTGAACCCAAAGGCTGCTGCTGCCCATACAATGTGCAGGTAGAGTAGTGCTCTGTAAGGATCAATAAACTTTAGTAATAGGTAACTAGTTACAAACACTGCTATATTCAAAGCACCTAGATAGTTTGTAAAATTAAGTCTGTTGGCAATATAGCTATGTATCTGTGGCTTTTCTATGTCCTTGGTTGGTTTCTTTTCGAACGAGAATACCATGAGCAAACTAGATACGAAGAAAGCTGTTTCCATGAATGTGAATGTGTAATCACCAAAGAGGTTTAGAATTGAAGCAATAATTGAGACAATAATTGCGGCTATGTAAAAGTGTAATCTATTCATAATTGATTAAAGACGTTTATTTCTATAATATAGTTTATATGAAGATTTGTCCCGCTATACTTACAAATAATTTAGAGGTTTTCAAAGAGAAACTAAGAGATTTTCAGATTTCCGATACGATAGATATCGACATCGTAATCCCTGGAAACCTAACACAGACAAAGAAAACAGTGTCATTGCAAGATGCAGTTGATGCGATTTCGAAGTATCCAATCAAGACTTTTAGAATTCATTTAATGTGTGATTTCCCTTTGGAAGTTATTCGGAAAGTAAAAAATCAACGAGGATTGAATATTATCTATATTCTCCACCAAGAAAGCAGTTTCAATATTGATGATGTTAAGAGTAGTAAATCTCTGTTTGGCTTAGCCATTAAGAATTCTAGTGATTTGAGAACATTGGAATACTACAAGAACTTTGTTTTGGTACAAGTAATGAGTGTAGAGATTGGAGGACAAGGTAATGAATTTGAAGTTAAAGCCCTTGATAAGGTTAAAGAATTAAGAAAATTAGGGTATGATAGAGAAGTCGCACTAGATGGAGGTATAAATTTAAGTACTGTAAGTTTGCTTAAAAACCTTCAAATAGACAGTCTGTCCGTAGGATCCTACTTTTCAAAATCTCTTGATATAGTTGAGGATTACAAGAAAATGAGTAGAGCGCTTAATAATAAATCTTAAACAAAGAACAATGCCAGCAATACATGAACTGCCTAAGAAGGGAATAGTAACAAAGAAGCCAGAAACAAAGTCAAAAATCGTTCAGAATATAACCTTCTTTGGAGATTCTGCTATACCAGAAGGCGATCCTATCTACAATTCAGTATACGAAGCATCAAAACTTCTTGCTGAAAACAAATACACAATTGTAGACGGTGGAGGACCTGGAATTATGAAGGCAGCTACAGATGGAGCTGAGTCAGTGAGCGGGGAAACCGTTGCTGTGTACTGGGAACCAAAGCTTGCAGCATTCTTCGAAGGTAGAAATCTTGCTAATTTAGCAGATCAAACCAAGTCTGAATCTAACTATGTAATGCGTACCTTTGGTTTAATAGAGCAGGGCGATGTATTTGTTGTTTGCAAAGGAGGAACAGGAACTATTTCCGAACTAGGATTGGTTTGGTGTCTTGGAAAACTATACTACGGATGCCACAAGCCAGTAATACTA
Source organism: uncultured Candidatus Saccharibacteria bacterium (assembly GCA_964561155.1). GTDB lineage: Bacteria > Patescibacteriota > Dojkabacteria > J137 > J137 > KLAP211. Next base: position 121,469 of record CAZLOI010000001.1, read on the forward strand.
TACGGGGATTTCTGGGATGATCTAATTGCTGCTTTCCAGAAAACAATGATCATTGATGAAGTAGAGCTTTCAGTTTTACACAGAGCAAAGAATCCAGAGGAGCTTTTAAAGGTCATCGAATCGTTTGAAGCACTCTTTGCACACTGCACAATCGTAGGAGACAGCACATCTGATGAGATGGCGTTCCTAATAAACGGTCGACGCGATAAGACTTCAGAGACGTACGACAAGCTTGCTCCAGAGTACCATTCATCAAGAGTTGGAACACTTGTATCACAAGTACAGCTTGACGAATTCGTGTCTTTGGTTCATCCACCTGCAAGAGTCTTAGACATTGGAACAGGACCTGGTCACGACCTTTCATATCTTGCAAAGAAATATTCAACAGAGGGTATCGATATTTCGAAGCGTTTTGTAGAAATTGCTAAGCTTGAAAACCCAGGTAGCAATATTATGCATGGAGATATTGTTACTACGGACATTGGAAAGAATAAGTATAAAGGTATTTGGAGCAGAGATGCTATTCACCATATTCATAATGATAACCTAGATGCTGTTTTCCAAAAGATCTCTGATGCACTTGTAGAGGAAGGAATCTTCTACTGTATTGTTAGAGAAGGAACAGAGGAGATTCATGAAATAGAAGAGAAAGAATACGGAAAGATGGAGCGTTTCTATCACCTATTTACACCACAGGAGCTTATATCTAGAGCAGAGAAGGCAGGCATGGAGCTTGTTAAGCTTGACCATACAAAACGAAGTCACCCTTGGTTGGTTGGAGTATTCAAGAAGATGGCTAAAGCTAAGTAAGTCTTCGAAGCTTTGCAATATAAAAGCCTTTGAATTCCTTGTTTGGTAATATCCTCTTCGACTTTGATAACGACTCATCGAATCCCCTTTCCTTGTAAGCAGTTAAGCCATCTTCAACGTTTGAAATAGGTAGCTCAAACTGCTCTAATTCAAAGTTCGGATTTCTTTTAAGGAACCAATCAACAACTTCTTCGTTTTCTTCAACGCTAAAGGTACAAGTAGAGTAGAGTATGACACCTTTATCTTTAACTAGTTTACCCGCAGTATTTAATAAGCCTTTCTGCAGTTTACTTATTTGTTTTCCTTCTCTAGAGCTCCAATACTTATACGTAGAAGGCTCATTTAGAACTATACCTCCTTCGTTTGAACATGGTGCATCTAGCATTACTTTATCAAATGCACCTACGGTTTCTGGGAATCGTTTTGGCAGGTAGTTTGCATCTGAGTGTAGGAAATCTATATTTTTTCCTCCTAAACTTAGAACTATTTCTTTCAGTTTATAAAATCTTCCTAAACTCTTCTCTACAGCTACAACTTTCGTCCTATTTTGAGTAGCTGCAAGAAGCTGAGATGCCTTACTACCAGGGGATGCACACATGTCTAGAACTAGCTCCGTAGGCTTTGCATCTAGTACAATTACTGGGAGCATACTTGAAAGCTCTTGAATATATATCTTCTTATTCTCATTAAGTTCTGATTTTGAAACCTGAAAATTTTCAGAAACTACAAAAGTATCTGGCAAAGATGCAGGAGAAATAAATTCTTTTATCGAATCTAAACTATCTGATTCGTACCACTTTAGAGCATTAAGTCTAAATGTTTTAGGTTTAGGCATAGCTATAGAATCTATAACCTGGCTTGCTACTGAAGGTTCAAATATAGTTTTGATTTTAGTAATTATATCTTCTCTTTTACTATCTGCTTTCATACTGTGATTATAACAGGATATAAAAACTTGACATTCACTTCATATTATTCCAGAATATGTCTATATTAACTATTTATTATTTAAATAAAATGGCAGTAGCAAAAAAGAAGAAGGTAGCAGCAAGAAAGCCAGCAGCTCGAAAGACTGTTAAGCGAAAGACAGTTGCTAAGAAAAGAACTGTTGCAAAGAAGGTTGTAAAGAAAGCAGCTAAGAAACCAGCAGCTCGAAAGACAGCTAAGAAGAAGACTGTTGCTAAGAAAAGAAAGTAATTTCGTTTCTAGAAACTTACCCTACAAGAATTCGTTTTTGTAGGGTATTTTAATATCTACAAGGCTCACTTCACTACTTTGTTACTAACCACAGGAAACAGAAACACTTTAATATTCGCAGATTTATGCTAATATTGTAAGCTTTTATTCAAACTATGATCAAAAATGCACCGTTGGTACTATGTATTGCACTAGTACTAGGGACACTGATGTTAGTAAATGCAGATAAAAAAGATGGTTTCTTCCTAGTTAGGGAAGAAGGAGAGATTCAGTATCGAACTCCAGGTACAGATGAGTATTTAGCCTTAGCACAAGACGAAATCTCCTTACCTATAGGTACAAACATTAAAACTTCAGAGTTTTCCTCTGCTCACGTTATCTTTTCAGACAATTCGCTTCTTTCTCTTGATCAAAATACCGAAGTTAGTATCAATATTGCCGAAGGCGACATAACGGTACAACAGATCACAGGCAAAACATGGAATAGAGTAGAGAGCCTAACCAATGGAAACAAGTACAGTGTTGTAAATGGAGATGTCTCTGCAAAGGCAGACGGTACAATCTTTGGGTTCGAACTATTCAATGAAAAGATAGTTTCAAATATTGAGGAAGGCAAAGTGATTCTTGCAAACACCGCAACGAGCCAAGCTCTTGAGGAATCAGAAACAGGAGAGGTTATAGATGGTGCTATAACGAAA
>CAZLOI010000001.1:124183-149434 GCA_964561155.1 uncultured Candidatus Saccharibacteria bacterium
AAGCAAGCACTCCAGAGGAGCTTAAGAAGGATAGATGGTATATAAGAAACAAGCTATTGGATGTAATAAAGAGAACTGGTCTTGATAATATATTTCTAAAGGATAAGTTAAAGAAGGAACTTGCTCGAGAGGATTTAATCGAGACAAGATACACACCCATAACTGATGAAGTTAAAGTAAAAGTTTTTGAGTTTGTTACAAGCTCTGATAATCCAGAAATTTGTTCTGAGTTAGCATCAATTCCCGAGTATGTAATCTATTCAAAATACTCAGAAATATATTCTCAGATAGTATCAAGTTGCGAAGACTCAACTCTTTCTTCCGAAGAATTGGATGCACTTGCAGAAATATATTCTTCAATTAAACACTAAGAGAGTAGAGCATTTTTTGTCCAACGCCTAGACAACCACTTTTAAAGCTTCGAAACTTTTAAGCTTAAATTTGAAATTTTCCATAAAATTTTTGGTAAGTTTAGAATTTTTTCAGATCATTTTTGGGAATTTTAAATAAGCGTTTTCTTGTATATATTTTCACATCAATATCGTCCTATATTTGTTGATCAATAGATAAAATAAGGGGTTTAAAGTTGATCAAGTTACAGCTCTAGCTATGAGCATCTCGCATTCGCTTTACAGGATCGCGATATCGAAGTAAAATTACATATGATGAATGATACACAAGAGTATTATCCAAACATTACAGACGATACTTCTGAAGTTCGTATCTGTGATGAAGCTTCTGTATCCTTCGATTCTTCTGAACTAACGGCAATTCTCGATGGATTGAGTAATAAATTCTCGAAACCTCTATTACTTATTCTTAAAACTTTTGTAAGCAGCTACGCCGAACAGTGCAACTACGACGGTACTATTGCAGATTTCAGAAACTATGTTCACCAAGTTATCGGGTTAATACGTGAAGACTATGTAGAAGCGCAGGCAGAAACTGAGGAATTAGAGAGAGCAGCAAAGTTTTTTTCAAGAGGAATCTTTTTGAAAGGTATGGATCCAGAGATCACTAAGGCATACTTTGTTAGTATGATTGTAACCAATAGTGTAGAGCAACTTGATTCAGTTATTGATGAACTGCTTCTTGGAACACTGCAGATTGGAGATACCCTAGAGGTAGATGATTGGGGAGTAGAGCAGTTTATGGAAGAGTTCACAACCGCTCGTGTGGGAAACCCTAACAATGCTCTTGCCACTGATAGTTTTGATCAGAGTTTCTCTGAAGAAGGACTGCTGCTTCCAAAAAAACTGGTAATAAAGAAGACTGATACTGATGCAATGCACATAACGGAAGAATTTATGTCTGGAGCACTTGGGAGGATTGCAGGAGTAACACTTGGAGAGCAGATATTCTTTCTTTCATCATTTATTGAGCTTGACGCACACGCACCAGAACCTGTAACTGTATTAGCGTTTGAGAACTATCTACTGAGCAGATACTCAATGTTAATAGAGCAAATCCTAAAGAGTGCTGAAGCTTTAAAACATTACGGGAGTAAATCAGCATACAAGATAGCTGTAACTCAGGTATTGTTTGCGGTTTATCCTAATATTTTCAACTCAAACTCTAGGGGGAAACTAGAGGAGTTCTTCTGTGATTCTATAAATACTCACGCAGGCCATATAGTAGCGACCATAGATAGCATGAGAACATATCTCTTTCACTTAAGTAGACCGGATATGGAAAACGAGTTTGAACCCGATTTCAGTATGGAACCAATGACTATAAACGACAATGAGGACACAAAGCCTAATTCTCCATACATAGAACCATAGTATCTTTAACCTATATTAATATTCTGATTTACTCATAGAATGTCGCGGTGTAGAATCCAGGTAGTTATTAAACCTGTATGGACACTCCAGATCTACTTAATATAACTACCGTCTCCGAGCTTAATCAAGCTTCAGAACCCTTTATTAAAATACTCAGAAAACTACGATCAGATCTACTATATGATCCACAAGAGTTCGAAGATATATTCTATGGACACTACAAAGCTATTGCAGATGATTGCTTTACAGAAGCTGCCAATGAGTTTCAAACTGATCCAAGTGTTCCAAATGAATCTAGAATATGTAGAAGACATAGGATAATTATCAGAAAAGCTAAAGAAGCAGCAGCAAGATTGTTTGGAGTATTCGAAATGGAAGAAGAGGACAGAGGAATTTTCGAAACGGTTCTTTCATACTGCTATGCATGTAGGCTAAAGTTGTACCAAGATCCTTTAACTCATTTACTAAATCCAAAGAATGAAGGATAGCATTGTGCAATGCCTTTTGTACTATAGTATAATCACTCTATGAATAAGATATCAAATGCACCAGTAAAAGGAACCGCCGATTGGTTTCCAGATGAATTTAGAATACGAAAGTATATATTTGATAGTTGGAGAGAAGTTGTTAAGACTTTTGGATACGAAGAGTACCTGACACCAATTGTAGAAGACATTGACGTATATAAAGCAAAGTCCGGAGATGAAGTTGGAGGAGTAGAGTTGTGGAACATCGAAAGAGAGGGCGAATCATTCGCTATTCGACCTGAGATGACCCCAAGCGTAACTAGAATGGTTACAAGATTCTACGAAGCAGCACCTAAACCTATTAGGTTGTTTTCTATTGCCAATTTTATGAGGTATCAAAGACCTCAACGAGGAAGAAATAGAGAGTTCTGGCAATTAAACTTCGATATATTTGGATCAGAAAAGATAGAAGCAGATATCGAGGTATTAGAAATAGCTATAGCTATTATGCTTAAGTTCAATCCACCAAAGGATTCTTTCACTGTATTTATAAATGACAGAGAGTTAATTGACTATATCCTAAATACAGAATGCGCTATTGAAGAGTCTCAGAGAAAAGAAGTGGTTAGATTGATGGATAAGTTTTCCAAGATGAGCGTAGAAGAGTTTGCCTCAGCACTTTCAGAGCTAGGAGTGTCTGCAAAGAATATTGATTCACTCGTTTCTTTCCTACAATCAAAGAATGTAGAAGATTTACTTCAGAAATTCCCAGCAGTTACGAATAATCTTGGCTTTATTAGAATCATGGAGATTCTTAAAGCACTTAATGCTAAAGGATATGGTGATTGGGTAAGTTTTCAACCAAACATTATTCGCGGTTTCGATTATTACGATGGAATGGTATTTGAAGTGTTTGATAATAATCCAGAGAATAACAGATCGTTATTCGGAGGAGGACGATACAATGGATTGGCAGGTATCTTTGGTTCAAAACCATTTCCTGCTGTTGGCTGTGCTCCAGGAGATGAGACATTTAAATTGTTCTTAGAGTCTTGGAATCTTTTGGGAAGTATTCCAGAAGAGGTAACATACTACCTACCAAGACTAGCAAATGTTTCTGAAGAATCTTTTAGTTCCCTTTCAAAGAAATTAAGATCTGAGAAGAAGAACTTAATAACAGGTCTTGAAGAAACAGGACTTATGAAGTCATTCGAATACGGAGAGAAGAGAGGAATGGACTTCCTTGTTATCTTCGGAGAAGAAGAGAGTACCAAAGGTGTCTACAAGCTTAGAAACTTAAAGACAAGAGAAGAAAACGAGTACCCTATATCATGAATGCATCCCTGTTAAACGCTCCTGAGAGTTGGGTTACCCAACTTACAAGCTTCCAAAGAACTTCCGGATTTATTCGTTGGATACGAGAGCTAGTATCTTCCCCTGACAAACTACCCATGGTTATTGTAGATGGCGGATGTTCAACCGGTGTAGGAACTATAGAGCTTAAAGCATTGTTCCCAAGTGCCCACTTGGTCTATGGAGTGGATAACCAAGAGATGCCAAGTACAGACTGTATTGGATATACCAGAAGATCTGCAACTCAAATACTAGATGGAAATGGAAGATTTAAGAAGGAAGACAGTGCTGCAGTTCAATTCATTCAAGCGGACTTCTACACAGAACTCTTTCCAGAAGGTACAGTAGATATATTCCTAATACTAAACTCAATAAGCTACTTGTATAAAAACGATGCCGATTTAAACAATCGAATTGATAACATGGCAAACAAACTTGCAAACCCAATCAAAGCTTTAAATCCAAATAAAGGAATCTTGGCTCTAGGAATTAACTCTATGATTCCAATGGAACTTGCACCGAACATAGACGATGCAATGGTATTCGAGAGAAGAGGAGAGGATATATTCTTGAAAGGGGACGAAAGCTTTTATAAAGACCAGAAATTCAGCTACGCAACAAAAAAGAAACTGGAAACAGCTTTAAGTGAAAAACTAAAGGAAATGATAGCTGTTTATGAGTGGTAGGATGTTTGAATATTTAATTACGGCTATTTCTTCTTGTAGAACTCAATACATTCTCTTAGATTCTCTGCGAAATCAATAATATCCTCACTCGTATTGTATACACCCAAACTAACTCTAACTGTTGCAGGAACCTTCAATACATCTCTATGAAGAATCTGAGTACAGTGATGACCTGCCCTTACACATATTCCATTGTCTCCTAGGTACTGTGCAATATCGTGTGGGTGAACGCTTTCATGATAGAAACTAACAACAGCAATACCTGATTCAGAATGAAATACTCTAATACCTTCGATGGTTCTAAGCTCTAGAAGTAAATTAAACATTAGCTCCTCTTCAATTTCAGAGATAGTTTCATAGCCTACATCCTCAATGAATTTAATGGCAGCTGCCAAACCTGCTACCCCTCCTACATTTGGAGTTCCTGCTTCGAACTTTGCAGTTGAATCAGCCCAAGAAATTGAGTCCTTCTTAACTTCCTTTATAACACCACCTCCAACTCTAAGTGGCTCAAGTTTCTCCAATAGCTCTTTCTTTACATACATCGCTCCAATACCCATAGGACCATAGATCTTGTGTCCACTAAGTACTGCTGCATCTACACCAAGATCTTTAAGATCGACCTTTAAATGAGCTACAGATTGAGCAAGGTCTAGAACTATAATTGAGTTAGGACAAGCATCCCTAATCGCTTTAATAGGCAGAACTGCTCCTGTTACATTGCTTGCATGTGTAATAGCAATTAATGAAGGATTAAGCTCTTTTAATTTCGCAATATAATCTCCAACCAAATCACCATTCGAATCAACTTCCAAATAATTAACACTTTCAAAAATTCTTCTCCAAGGAAGTAGATTTGAGTGGTGTTCCAATTCCGTTACTACACAAACATCGCTAGACTTAACAACACCAGATCTTAAAAGTGAATCTGATAAAAGATTAATTCCATCAGTTGTACCCGAAGTGAAAATAATTTCATTAGGTAACACGTTCAAGAATCTTGATACTACAAGTCTTCCTGCTTCGTATGTTTCTGTAGATTCCTCTGCAAGAGGGTAGAGACCTCTATGAACATTCGCATTCCTGTTCTCGTAATAGTACTGAATCTGATCAAGAACTACCTTGGGCTTCTGAGTCGTAGCAGCACTGTCTAGGTATACTAGATTTGGCTTGTTCTTAAATATTTGAAATTGATCCTTTATACTATTCATAGCTTCGATTATATCATTTGTAAATATCTGGAACTAATCGCTCATTCTCGTAACGCTCATACGAGAACTTTGGATTCTTGTCTCCATAGTATTCGAGGTCCATTAAACTCCACTTCCGATCTTTAAGCCTAGCCAAAGAAACACACGTATCTCCTTCGTAGTTCTTGTGAATTCTGGTTAAGAATACGTTTGATACGCCTCCTAGTTTGAACGCTTCCTCATATATCTTTGCACCCCCAATTACCCAAGCCGTATTACCCCATTTTGGACTTAACTCATTTGCAAGAATATATGCATCTTCGAGACTTGGTACAACAAACGCATTATGAAGTTCAAGCTCCATTAATTCCCTAGCAATTTCCTCTGTATGATTGCCTGAGATAATAATATTGAGTCGTTTTGGAAGAAGCTTTCCATTCTTAACAAGAAGGCTTTTCATAGTACCCGCACCCATAATCACTATTTGATTCGCAGTTAACTTTCTAAACCTTAATAAATCTTCCTTTAAATCATTGTCTTCATCCTCCCAAGGTAGGGCACCTTTGTTTCCAATAATACCTTCATCCGTAGCTGCAAGTATCATGTTTATAGTCATATATTTGCAACCTGATACACATCAACTAGATTAAAACCTCGTTTTGCATAGTATTCCCTGGTACCAATACTTGAGATAACAGCTAGCTTTCTAAACCCATGCTCTAGTGTCATTTCTTTTGCTTTCTCAATTAACTTCGTTCCTAATCCTAGATGCTGTGCTTTTCCTACAGATTCCTGCCCCAATTCTAGACTTGGCCCATAAACATGTACTTCCCTAATCATTGCTGCCTCATCTAACTCTTCCGTTACTAAGTTCTTCCTTTCTTTTGGAATACTCAACCTTAAGAATCCTGCTATCTCTTTTTCCATAGTTACGTATTGTAGAAAGTATTCAGTAGCAACAGTTGTGTCGTATTCAACTATATCCAATGTTAGATCTTCCGATGAAACCTTCTTTCCCTTAATCTCTCTTGCTCTAATATTGTCGTTTCTCCTTCCTTCCTTTTTAAGTCTAAATTCTACAGCTTCCCTCAGGTTCGTAGTTTTGTTTCCTGCTTCAATTTCAGTTGATGGAATATCTCTTATTATCCTAGTTAACCTGCAATATTCTGGAGTATATTCCATCATCATACTGATTAAATCTACAAGCTGTTCAGAAGTATATGGAGTGTAATCTCCTTCGATATAGTATTTGTATAGTTCTGTGTTTTTGATTACAGAAGTTGGGTAGATCTTTAATTCATCTGGTTTAAATTCTGGTACATCGAACAATTCTTTGTATACTTCCATATCAATTTCTTTCGTAGCCTTGTATAGATTTGGCATCATGTGAGCATGAATCTTAAAACCAGCAGAGCGGAGTAGCTTAAAAGCTTCAACAACATCCGCTTTAACTTCACCCCTTTTATTCGCAGTACTCACTTCATCATTTAATGTCTGTATCCCTATTTGAATCTTTGTAGCACCAAGTTTTCTCATCCTAACTACTTCTTCCTTTGTAATTACATCTGGTCTTGTTTCCAATACCAAACCAACACAACGTGTTATACCTTTGGAATTGATATCGTGTTGCTCATATAGCGATTCCCAGGTTACATCTTCTTCTTTTACAATATTTTTTTCGAATAGTTCTTTGTATTCCTTGGTAACGATTAGTTGGTTGTATGGAAGATCGCCAACCTTTGCTCTCAGTTGAGCGTTTACATCTTTCATCAGCTCCACTTTAATTGGAACATCGATTGGCTTGTCGTCGTTGTTTGGAAGATATTGCTCCTTACCAAAATCATTCATTGCTCTGAAACATTCGTGTATAAACCAAAGCTTGTATTTTTCTGTGTAGAAAGACCAAGTCCCTCCCAAGATTAATAGTTCAATCTTTTCAGTAGGGTGACCTGTGTTCTTGTATGCCTGCAATCTGTTATACACCTGCAAGTATGGAGAGAATCTGTTGTACATAGCTCTCTGTGCACCAGGTTCCGAGGCTATGTAGCTCTTTGGCATAGTTACATCGTTTGGGCAAAACACGCATCTTCCTGGGCATGCAAAGGGCTTTGTTAATACCGTAACAGTGGTTACACCAGAAATAGTTCTAGTTGGTTTCATTCTGATTAAATGAATTATCTCCGCTGCTTCTTCTTTGTTAATCTCATCATTTAATACCAAGTACTCGAATCCTCTAACAACATTGTCTTTGCTGAATACGCCAACGCCATCTCTTGGATATTTTCTTAACACTTTCTCGAACTTCTCATCATCTAGGTCCTCAATTTTAGTAAGGGAGTGGTAGATACCGAGTAGCTCTTTAGTGTAATTTGAAGGGTTGAATTGATACATCTGCATTCTTGGATTATACCAGAGCTTCAGCTATCCTTATATCCAGTTCTGTAATATATTTACATGGTATCCATCATTTTAGAAAACTTTGGCCCCTTGGCTTGCTGTATAATAAAAATATGAAGCTATATAAAGAACTGGCAACAAAATTCTCAAACTCTAGAGCATATCCGTGGAAAGGGTGGGAGAAGGTATCCAAACTTATCAAGCAGGAATTTAATTCACCTATTTCTATACTCGATCTTGGTTGTGGAAACGGTAGGTTCCTAGACTTTCTACTTTCTGAAAAAATCGAGATTAGTAACTATCTAGGTGTCGATAACTCATCAGAACTACTCAAAATTGCAGATCGTAGATTTGATCAGGAATATGTAGATTTCCTGTTCACAGACCTGGAACATGATTGGGTACATGAAATAGAGGATCACAAGCACTCATTAGGGAACAAAGAACTAATGTATGACTTCATTTCGATATTCGGGGTAATGCATCACATAGAAAGTCATACCAAGAGAGTAGAACTGCTTTTAAACGCAAAGAAACTTTTAAAGCCAAATGGAATTATCTTTGTGACATACTGGCAGTTTGGCAAATATGAGCGTTTCTTAAACAAAGCAGAGTCCCTTGGGAACAACGACTACAACCTTCCATTTAATGAAATAGAAGCAGCAAGATTTTGTCATTTTACTGATGAAAAAGAAGCTGGTACTCTGGAGAAGGAATCTGGAGTAGAGCTAGTAGATAGTTTTTATAGCGATGGTTCCGATTCACAACTGAATTTATATAGATTCTATAAATGAATAGAACTCCCTTCCTATTACAAAGAAAGATAAATGTTATTCAGTGGGATAGGTTAGCATTCACTGTTCTTTTCAACATCTTTATATCTCTGAGCGTCGTCTTAGGAATAGCAGTCTATGTTGTATTCACAGGTAGAAGCAAGAAGGAGCTAATAGAGATCCCAGAAGAAATGGAGATTGGTATTGTGATAATGAATTCATCAGATCTTCAAAACCCTCAAGGAGAGTGGAGAGAGTTACTTAAGAAATTTAATTCATACTACGATTCAAGTAGCCTATCTCAAATAAAGACTTTAATAATCCAAGACAGTACATTTGTAAGTACGGGGGATGAGTTTAGAACACTGATAACTGATTTCAACCCAGAAGAGCTTGGTATTGTTGATAATGTATTTGATGTTTGTGAAACAATATCAGTAGTCCAAAAGGGAGTTATTATAAGTTACAATGATGTAAGTACAAGAGTTGCGTTCCTATGTAACTCTGAATCAAACTACTACGCTGTTGTTAAGACTGATATAGGAATAAGGCCTAGAATAATTACAATGATTTCAGATATATTTAAGAAAATACTAGATGTTCAATAAAGTAAGCAATATTGTAATCATAATTCTCGTTCTACTAACAGTAGTAGTTCTTCTTATTACCGTTTCAAATTCTGTACCAGAAAACGATGGATTAAATCCTATTTCATATCCAACTGAAGCGAGTGTTGAAGCAAGCTTTACAGAAAATTCAATTCTGCCAGACTATGCATATATTGCTAATAACTATGTTTATATAAGCTATTCAGATGATAGCTACATGCCAGTTAACCTTTCAGATAAATCGTGGAAGGATGTAAAGATATCTCCAAATGGTAAACAGCTAGCAATAATTGGAAAAGAGAATGGTGGAAGCAATGATTTGTATGTATATAACCTAAGTAACTTCAATTTCAATAAAATGACATTCTTCCAGAATGAAGCTTCTGGAGTTACAGATTTCTACTGGGTAGACGACAGAGTTATAGCATTTCATCAAGATGAATGGCTACATTCACTAAATACGACTTCTAGAGAAATAGTTAAGATTCAATCAGGAATATCTAACCTAGTTGGTATTGCAGGGCAATCTGTAGCTATGAATAATTCACAAAACTCAGGTATGATCTATGACTTTGCAGAAGGCAAATTCGTACCTAATGTCAAATCAAGTTTGATCGATGCATCAACTTTGGATGGTGCTCAATATTTCCTAATGACTACTGGTATATTCATTGTTGAAGATACCGTTCTTAGCAAAGTATCCGACGCTGCAGGAGATGCGCTATGTGGAGACAGAGTAATAGATATATTAACTGAAGTTTGTAGGGGAGAGGAGGTATACAAAAAAACAGGAACGCAGTGGTATACTTTAGAAAATGAAAAGATATCAAAGCTTTCAGATGCTTTTGATTTCGATGTATTCTAACAACCAAATTGATTTAGATTAAACATATGCTACCAACAGAAGAAGAGTTAATACAAAGAGCTGAAGAGATTCTAAATGATGAAGGAAAGCTTCGAAGCAACGATAGAAGTATAGAAGATACTTTTAGAGAATTCATTATCCCCGCATTAAGAAGTTCCAAAGATACTCTACATACAATCTATTACAAGGGTTTTGTAAGGGACAGAGGAGGGATACTTGGTGGCATAAAGAAGAGAATTCAAATGAAGATTGTTAACTCCGTTATTTCTACAATCGAGAAACAAAGTCAGAAACAACAGAAGTTCAATGAATTAACATTTAGAAGTATAGAACTGCTTGTAGAGGAGCTAGAGGCTGTTAAGGCAAAGGCTAAATAAGAGGATTATTTCTTCGAATATAGTTTAAATCTTCGTCCATCTCCTTCTATTACTATCTCACAAAGAAAGTACCTAATATCATCAAAGAACTTTGGATCAAGAGATGAAATTACATTTCCCCATTCAATAACAACAACATTTCCTGGTACAAAATAATCCTTTAGCCTAAGTCTATTCAAATCCTCAGCTTCGCTTATCCTCCAAGCATCAATATGAATCATCTTTCCTCCATTAATCTTGTACTCGTTAATATAGTTGTACGTTGGAGATTTAACTACTGCATCTACATTCAATTTCTTGGCTATACCTTTAGCTAGATGAGTCTTTCCTGCACCCATCTGACCATCTAGGAGAATAATGGTTACTTTGTCTGGATTACTAACTCCTTCAACTTGTCTTGTTTGGATCGTTTCTAAAATGTTTTCTCCAATAAGTATTGTTTCATCAACAGAACTAGATTCAAATTCAGCTACAAACTCAATCTCCGAAGGATTAACCCTTCCTGTTCTATGAATAACAAGCTCCTCCTTAGAGAAATCGAGAACAGTTGAAGGAGGGTTGTGTGGAAGCTCGTACCCAGGGTCTAAGATTGCATCTATAAGCTCAAGCTTTGATTCAGTTAGTCTCGTCGTAATACTCTCAACAGAATATGGAGTAAAGCCACCAGTTGATGCAATAGTAGTGGTAATGGGTTCTCCTAAATATTTTATTAAATCTAAAACCTCCCTAAAGTTTGGTATCCTAACAGCCAAAGTACCGTTTTCAGCAACGAGCCTTTGGTCTACAACACCTTTTGATTTAGAAACGATACTAATGGCACCGGGAGTAAAGTTCTTCACAAACCCAGCCACCTTATCTGCTACCTCGACATATTTACTCATCATTTCAAGATTCGATACTGCCAATGGAACCGATCTATCAACAGAGCGTTCTTTGAAATCAAGAAGCTTTGCAACTGCATTTGTATTGTTTGGTAGTGCACCGAGAGCAAAGCAGGTGTCGGTAGGGTAGGCAACAATACCTCCGCTTAAAAGAATTGATTTTACCAACTCTTTCCAATCTCTTTGTTCAGCAATCCTAATAATCTGCATGCTTGTATATATGTGATATTACGTATAGAATATTGTCTAGCATTATATGAAAAAATACAAAGGATTTGCACAACTTTTACTTTTTTTGACAGTTTTCTGCGTTTCTCTTAACCCAACAGCAGTTCTGGCAGTTACACCTATGGACTCTGCAGTTCTAGGAGTAGGGGGTGCATTAGAAGACGAATTAGAGGAACTACAAAGACAAATAGAAGAAATACAGAACCAGAGAAGGGGAATTCAAGATCAACTTAACTCCAATAACTACACACTTTCAGGATACAACTCTCAGATCGCAAGATTATTTGGTGAAGCTCAGGTTTACCAAAAAGAGATTGATGAACTAAATCTACAGATCAAGCAACTAGAAATCAATATTGCAAACCTAGAAAAAGATATCGAAATACTTAAGGCAGATATTATTCAAAGACAGGAAGAAATAACTGTTCTTGAAAAAGAGAGTACAGGTAGGATCAAATCTAGTTACATGAACTACAGAATGTATGGAATGAACTTTGAAGTTGGAACAAATATTATATTCAACGATAGTATAAATTCATATTTCAAGAATTCACAGTACAAAGAAGTTATACAATCTGACACTAACGATCTTCTTGTAACTTTGTTTAATCTAAAAGTAGAGCTTGAAGCAAAGAAAGAAGATTTAAATAGCAAGCTAGCTATAACTCAAAACGACAAAGCTCAGATTGATATTAAGTTAGCCGATGTAAACGAGAAGAAGGGAGACTTGGACGTAAAACTTAATGCATACTATGCAGAAGTTGATCAAATCAACAGAGCTAACGCAGGTTTAAACAACAATATTGCATCTGTAAGTGATCAGGAATCAAGACTACGAGCACAAGCAGAACTTATTAGACAAGAAATCATTGGAGGATATACCCCAATTACTCCAGGTCAGTTTGTTCTAGCAGGAACTATTATCGGTAATCAAGGAATGACTGGATATGCTACTGGTCCACACTTACACTTCTCAGTATATGAAAACAATGTACTTCAGAATCCATGTAACTATGTAAACTTGGAAGTAGATGGTTGTAACTGGGGATCAAGACTACAAAAACCAGTTAGAGGAGAGTATTACTATACAAGTGGATACGGTATGAGATGGGGTGTTATGCACGCAGCTATAGACGTTGCTGGAGTTCCTTGGAATACACCAATATATGCAGCTCACGATGGTTATGCAAGAAAAGGAGTAGAAGATTGTAGCTGGGCTCCAATATGTAATGGTGGTGGAGCGTTGTATATAATCATCTGCGAAGACTACTACTGTAACAGCGGTTTAAAGACCGGTTATTGGCACTTGAGTCAATACTAATGCTTAAGAAGGTTCTTTCCACATCCACAATTTCGATCCTAACCCTTCTTTTATCAATTGGTTTCCCAAACCTTACACCAGCTGTACACGCTGCAAATATTACAGATGTTGCTGTTGTACTTTCTAATGGTTTAATTGGAGCGAGTGGAGTGGGGGTTACAATTACCTTTACACCTAATACAGCTATAACAAATAATACAACTGTTGAGGTAATATACGATCCTGCATTTACAGGTGTACTTACAGACAGTGACATTACAGTCTCTGGAACAAATATCATTTCTACAGTAGAGAGTGGTTTTGTAAATGGAAAGTTCACATCGACCCTTACCGTTGGAGGAGTGGTTACAACACCAATAACAATTAATATTGATAACAACCCAGGACTAACAAACCCTTCTGAGGTTGGTAACTACGCTTTTAGTCTAGTAACAGATATTGGAGGCACAGGAACGAATCAAGACTTAGGAGCAACACTTCTTAACTTTACTGGTAGCAACCAAGTAACTGTTACTGCTATGGTTCCTGCATGCTTGTTAACGCTAAATATAAAGCCAGAGAAAAGAATTCCAAGAGAAGGAAATTGGGATACCATCTTAAATGTAGAAATTAGAACATCAAGCAACGTACCAATATTAAACACTTCATTCCCCTCGGATGCATCTGGAACAGGAGTATATGATCTATGTGCAAACAACGTATACTTTCCACCCGGTGCGTACACTTTCCTGATACGAGGGTTATCTCATCTAACCCGAGTCTTTGAAAACGTAGATGCTTTTGAATCAAACGAACAATTTTCTTTGGTCTTCTCACCCGAAATGCTTGCAGGCGAAACAAGCATTGTCTATGATAACTATATAAACATCTTGGACTTTGTAACGCAGATAAATAATCTGTATACAGCAGACAACAAAAACGATCTGAACCAAGATGGTATGGTTAATTCATTAGACTTTAACAATACGATAACCAATTTCTACGTAGCAGGGGAATAAAAGAACAATGAACCAAGCGAAAGTATTTACAATTATCTTAATAGCATCATTCCTATTCCCTATTTTCTCACAGAAAGTAAGTTCAGCATCTTTTGATTTCAATCCAGCCACAACATCTTTTCCTGCTTCTTGTGATCAAAGTGTAAATGTCTTTGTTGATGCAACAGGGCAGAGTAGTAACGGAGCAGACCTCGAAGTAATATACGATCCAACCCAAATTGAAATATTAGATTCAGATCCAGATAGAGCAGGCATTCAAGTTAAGAACGGAAACGCATATGATCTATATGTATATAACCAAGTAACTGAAGCTACTGGTAGGATTAAGGTAGCAGGAGCATCTTTCACTAGTGCCCTTACTTCAAGAAAACTCTTTGCGACGATTGAATTCAGAAGTAAACCAGGAGCTACATTTGTAAATCTACAGGTAAGAACAGATGGTTTTGGCAGCACAGTATCTCTGGACTCCAATATTGCAGATTCGAATACAAACTTAGATATTCTTTCTTCAGTTACAAACGGAACATATACATTCACAGCTAGTCCATGTTCTGCAGACACAACAGGTCCTGGTATCGTATTTATATCTCCTGAACCATACGATACAGACGTTGTAGCACCAGATGGTGTAAATGTAACCATTACCGATGCGTCTTCTGGTATAGATATTGGAACAGTTTCTATAGTTGTTAACGGCGTTACATATACATACAACTCTCCTGGAGTAACATATACCGGTAATCCAAACTCATATACTTTTACTATTGTCCCAAACGAAGCATATCCGACCGATACAGCAATTACAGCAGTTGTAACTGCATCAGACTTTGCAGGAAATGAAAGCGTATCTCAGATGATTTTTAATGTTCCTGCGGGAACTCCTATTTCTTGCCCAGCTTCATACTTGGTTACAGAGGGAGTAGCTACGAACTTTTGTTCAATAGAGGAGGAGAGGATATTAACAAATGTTTTTGGGAAAGAATCTGTGGTTTACAGGGTAGTAACCGATATTGGATCAACAGGAGCTATAGCTGTGCTCATTGGATTAACTAGCGCCTTGGGATTACTCCCCCTTCTTAATACACCATTGCTCCTAGCAGGACTTCTTGGTGCATCAATGGGAAGAAAGAATAAGAACCCAATGGGCATTGTTTTAGATGAAGTAACTAGAGCACCAATTACTTTGGCTATATGCAAACTATATAAATCAGGAACGCAGCTACAAGTTGGAGCAAGTGTATCAGATATTGAAGGAAGGTTTGGATTTGGTGAGCTTATGGGATCTTTCCGACTAGAGGTTACCAAGCAAGGGTATGAGAAATATTCCTATGAGCTTGAACTATCTTCTAGCTCCAATGGATCCGATGTTCTACTAAGACCAAAGGCTAACGTTAGCCGAGGGTTTGGACCATTAAGTATTCTATCTGGACTTTGGAACGCTATTAGAAAATACTCGTCATATCTCTTGTTTACTGGATTCGTTCTTTCTGGTATAGCACTAGTTGTACATCAAAACTTGTTCAATCTGATAATCTTAATCATTTACATTCTTTGCTATGTAGCAATGATTTACTCAAAACTTCGAAAAGGTAAAAGAACATCTTTCATTAAAAACTCAGTAACGAAAACATCTATATCTAACGCAATAATTAAGGTGTTTGATGTACAAGGTAAGCAACTCAAGGAGATAATGGTTACAGACAAAAACGGTGCATTTGAATTTAATGGAGAAGCAGGTGAGTATGCAATACTAGTTTCAACTCTAGGATATGTATTCCCATCATTGAAACAACCAACAGCTGTTAAAGTCTCCGATCGTCTATTGAAAGTTCAGCTACAGAAGGGAGATAATAATATGGAGATAATGGTAGATCCAGTAGATGATTCTTCAAAATATGTAGTTTCAGGTAATTTACCTAATCCTTACTAACCTTATGAAAATATATACAAAGACAGGTGATTCAGGGGAGACAAGTTTAATTGGAAGGAGGATATCAAAGGATGCAGAAATATTAGATGTTTTAGGAGGTTTAGATGAATTAAATTCAATGCTAGGTCAGGTTGAAGCAGTACTTGCATCCCTTAAGAAAGGAGACAAAGAGAAGGATAGGGTAATACGTATTCAAAACCAGATATTCTCACTTTCAAGTTTAATTGCAGGAGGAAAGGTTGATATCAATATCTCGGAAGTTATTACAGAGCTTGAAGTAGATATGGATGAGTGGGACAAAGAATTAAGTCCTTTAACAAACTTCATACTTCCTGGTGGAACTATAGCTTCAGGCATTATTCATTCAGCAAGATCTAAGTGTAGAACGGTAGAAAGAGTTTTTGTAGGATATACAAATAACTCAGATACAAGACCTAAAGATTACAAAGAAATGCGAGTTTTCTTAAACAGACTTTCAGATTGGCTATTTACCCTAGCAAGACATACAAACAAGGTACAGAAAGTAGAGGATAGAATCTGGAAATCAGATCCAGATACACTTTCACTGTTCTAGACTGCTATAGTCACGTTAGTCATTCATTCTTACAACGAGTCCTGTTTCCAGGGTTCTATTTGTATTGCTTCGAAGGATGAATTAATATTATATGTAATAATTAATAACACTTTTATGAAAAGAAGAATCTTAATGATATTAATTGCAGTTCTTTCTGCAGCACTCCTATTAATAATCGGAGCAGTAATTGGAATGAATCTACAAACAAATACACCACAAACATCCATTACTCCTAATAGTGAGAATGAAGATGAAGCCCTTGTTGATCCTATCGATACTGACTCTGATACAGATACAGATGAAGAGACCAATGGTACAGAGGAAACTGATGTTATGTTAGATTTTGCTAGTGATCGATACAATATTCAGTTTAGCTATCCAGAAGAATATGGTGACTATGCGTTAACAGTTAATGAATTGTATTTCTTTGGAGAGAATGTAAGATTCCCTAACACGAATATCAGTATTGGATATCCAAAGTATGAGGGAGGTGCGGGGTATACAACAGACAATGTAGCAGAAGGATCAGTAACTACAAAGCAAGGTTATACTGGTAGCTACTTCATTTTCACACAAGGCAGTGAATTTATGCTCTTTGTGAGAATCGGTTCTCCTGGAGACAACGGAAATCTTACAGTAGTAACTTCTATAGCAGATACTCAAGCAGGTGCAGAGGCTGAACTTATCAAAGTACAAGAGATTCTTGATACTTTAGAATTTGATTTCAGTAACGTACCTCTAGATGGTTGTGAGGTTAGTTGTAGATAATTCTTGATAGAAAGCTTAAGAGGGTATCGAAAGATACTCTCTTTCTTTTGCCGTTTCAACACCATACTTTTCATTTTAGATACTTTGGAATATACTGACTTTAGTTAGGACAATATTCATGCGAGATGCAGAACCAGTAATAAAATTTCTGTCACAATTAGGATTAACCTTCTTTGAATCCAAGGTATTCATGAACCTTTTAGATAAAGGAGCTATGACTGTACTTGCTATATCCAGAGAAGCAGGAGTGAGTAGAACAAATGTTTATAGAATAATTGAAAGATTTATAGAACGAGGCCTTGCAGAAGAACGAACAAAAGGTACCAAGAAACTAATATTTCCAGCATCTGTTCAGAAACTAGAACTTCTAATACAAGAGCAGGAAAACAAAGCAGCGATACTTAGGAAAATATTCCCAGAGATTAGATCACTATATGAACACGGAGGAGAAGAGATATCGATACCAGGAACAAAGATTAGGTTGTACAAAGAGACTGAGGATAGCTTAAAAGAAATAAACACTGTCTTGGAATCATATTCAGATATAAAAGCAATACTTCCATACGACTATGCAAAGCTATTCGGAGAGGAGTTCTCTACAAGCTTTAGAAGATCTCTTCAACAAAACAAGATTGATTACAAAGAACTACTTCTGGAAACATACTCAAGATATTCAAAAACAGAAGACCTTCTTATATACAATTTAAGCAAGTCGTTTAAATCAAAACTAATGGAGTTTGGCTTTAGCAGCGAACATATCACATTAATCCTTCACGACAGAGTTCTAGTTCTCTACAAAAGTGGCGAAGAAGTAGTGGGGTATTCCTTAGACAATCTAAGCAACGTACGCTTTAGTGAAAATCTATTCAAACTGCTCTGGGAGAGTTCCAAAGAGATTTCGAGTATATAACCCGAAAGTAACTTCTAGTAGCGTTAAACTTCATTCTAAGCCCCTTTTTATGGTACAATTCACAACGTGAGTAAAGATAAAAATATTAGACAACCAATAATTGCTGTAATGGGTCATGTTGACCACGGCAAAACTACATTCCTTGATTCAATTCGAGGAACTCATGTTGCGGACAAAGAAGCTGGAGGTATTACCCAGAACACACGAGCACACGAGGTAGTTCGAGAGAATGGATTTAGAATGACATTCATAGATACACCAGGACACGAAGCGTTCAGCAAGATGAGAGAAAGAGGAGCAAATGTAACTGATTTTGTACTACTAATTGTAGCTGCAGATGATGGTGTTCAACCACAGACAAAAGAATCGATAGAATTTGCTAAGAAGAGTGGAGTACCAATAATTCTTGCAATTAACAAAGTAGACTTACCTGGAATTAATACTCTTAAGATTAAAACAGAACTTTCAAGCTACGGTGTTGCTGTAGAAGAATACGGAGGAGACACAATGGTATTTGAGATATCTGGAAAGAATAAGACTGGTTTAAGTGAACTTCTTGATGGAATTGAACTACTTTCTGAAATGAACGAATTAAAGACTAACGAAGTTAAATACGGAAGTAACGGAGAAGCATTTATTCTTGAATCAAATCTAGATAAGAGATTAGGTAATGTAGCTCTTTGTATATTAAAAGCTGGAAACCTACCTAAGACTACATTCGGTGTAACGAAGGAAGGAACATTTAAAACTAGAGCATATCTTGATCAATATCAGAAACAAGTAGAGACAGTAGAAGAGTCACAACCATTCTGGATTACAGGTTTAAAGGAACTTGTAAGCACAGGGGAAACAATATTCTTCTTCAATACAGAAGACAAAGCACATATATTCCATGAAAAGATTACAAACGAAGAGATTAAAGAATTTGTTGAAGCAGTTCCTGAAGATGCAGAGAGTCTATTTGCACAAATGCTACTTAGACGCGAGGAAGAGAAGTCAGGATTATTACAAAAGGAACTAAACGTAGTTGTTAAAGCATCTACTCAAGGAACTTTGGAGGCAATAATTGCTAAACTATCTCAATTCAGTACAGAAGATGCAAAGGTTAATATTTTATTGAGTGGAACAGGAAATGTAACAGAAGATGAAATTAACAGAGCAAAGCTTGCAAAAGCTATTGTTGTTACTTTCCAATTACCAACTCCAAATAACATTGCCGGTATTGCTAAACAAGAAAAGGTTTTGGTTAGAAACTACGAAGTTATCTACGATATGTTCGATGAGGTTCAAGAAGTTTTGAACTCTATCGGGGTACCTCAGGTAGAAGAGATTGAAGTAGCGAGAGCAAAGGTTAAACAGTTGTTCACATTAACAAATGGTAACTTGGTTCTTGGTTCTGAAGTTACAAAGGGAACAATGTTAAAGGGTTATAGAATTTGGATTGAGAGAGTAATTAAAGGAGAGAAGTACGAAGTTGGAAGAGGAAAGATTTCATCGTTAAGAGTACTTAAGAACGAAGTTAAAGAAGTTAAGAAAGGTTTAGACTGCGGAATTATCCTAGACACAAAGATTGAAGGTGTAGTCGAAGGTGATGAAGTTGTAGCTTACAGAGTAGAGTAGTTTATAGTTCTTCAAACATTTGTTTTAGAATCCTTGCAGCAGTCATATCCAACATTTCGTGATCTTTCCATCGCATAGTAGATACGTATTTGTGGCTATATTCTTTTGCTTTACCAGTAGCTGGTTCTTGGAAGACTTCGAATTCATTCCCAAGCAACAACCCAGCTATTGTCCAGAAAAGTAGCATGAAAGCATCGAACTCTCCTTTTTTCTCAAGCCCTAGTTTATTCTCCATAATTTCTTCAAGGTTTGTTGGAATTGCTATACCTGGCTTTGGTTTCTTTCCTGCCCTTACACGGTTAATCAGTTCTTGAGAAACTTTAAATCTCTCGCCTGATTCAAGTAGTTCTACAATAAATTTGTAGTATTGCTGCATCCTTGCTCCTCCAAGCTCTAATATCTTTTCTACAAACCTATCATTCTTCAAATGATCGTACCCTTCCAGAACCTTCGCGGTCTTTGCCATCAGAGTTGAATGGTCAAAAAGACCTACTTTCTCAATTCTAGTTGCTGATATTGGAGATGGGACCAAAACTAATGATACATTTCTACTTATCTGCGGAAAATCTTTAATGGTGCCGAGAATATGTACCCAGTAGTAGTATGTAAAGATCTTTGCATTTCGGCTATCGCTACCTAAGTTTGCAACTACATCATTTAAAGCATCTATACCTAGAGTTAATAGCCATTCCTTGAATTCTGTATGAATCATTGCTGGGACAGAAATGTTTTCAGAATCTAATCCGTCTGTTAGTTCTTGTTTAGAAATAGCGATGACAACATCATTTGAAAGGACATAGTATTGAAGTAGCTTTCCTACCATTTTTTCAATTCTGCTTGGAGTATTTCTTCCAGATTCTATATACGCATCAATCCCATTCTTAACTTCCATACTGTCGCTTGGATGTTTTCGCATATTCAGCATAAGCTGTCTCTTTTCAGCTCTAGCTTTGTCTGCAGCGGTAGTAGAAACACCCTCGCCTAGAGAGTCTGAGACTCCTACCTCCTCTGGATTGATATCTATCTCTTCAAATTTGTCCATACAGGCTTATGTTGCTTGAAAATATTTCATAAAAATAATAACATATAGCTGCTATATCATATTATTCTTCTAAACTATGAGAATTTCCAAAGTTCTTGCGAGACAGATTATTGATTCGAGAGCTACTCCAACATTAGAGGTTGATCTATATCTAGAAGATGGCTCTATGGGTAGAGCAGCAGTCCCTAGTGGTGCATCCACTGGTACTCATGAAGCGTTAGAACTTAGAGACGGTGATAAGTCTATGTATTTAGGTAAATCGGTTCTTAAGGCAGTTGCGAATGTTAACAATCTTAATACTGAGCTTTCAGGAAAGGGATTTGAAACTCAAGAAGCACTTGATTCATTTCTGTTAATGAAAGATGGAACTGAGAACAAAGCTTCTCTTGGTGCCAATACTATCTTAGGTATATCGCTAGCTTTTGCTCATGCAATGGCAGCTTCAAAAAAGATTCCTCTATTTAAATACGTTAATGAAATCTATGGAAGTGTAGATATGAAACTTCCAAGACCTATGTTCAATATTATGAATGGTGGTAGACATGCAAACTGGGCTACAGATATCCAAGAATTCATGGTTGTAATTGAGAACAGAGAATATCCTGAACAGTTAAGAGCTGCTTGTGAAATATTTGCTCATCTTGGAAAGATTCTTGAAGAGAGAGGTTTAAATACAAACATTGGTAACGAAGGAGGGTATGCACCTGGGTTCAAGACAAACGAGGAAGCATTCGAAGTTATATCAGAAGCTGTTAAGGCAGCTGGATATATTCTAGGAACAGATGTCTTCTTTGCTGTTGATATTGCTGCGAGTGAATTCTATAACTCAACCGATCAAACATATACTCTAAAAACTGAAGGAAGAAGTCTATCAAGTGATGAATGGAATGCAACTTTAGATACTTGGATATCTAAGTATCCATTTGTAAGTATCGAAGATCCATTCTCTGAAGATGATTGGGGCAACTGGGCTACCTTTACTGCAAAGTATGGGGACAAGTTTCAAGTTGTTGGAGATGATCTTTTGGTAACAAATGTTAAAAGGGTAGAGAAGGCTATTGCTGAAAAAACATGTAACGCTCTTTTGGTAAAGGTTAATCAAATAGGAACTCTTACAGAAACTCTAAATGCTATGAAGATGAGCGAAAAAGCTGGATGGAAGAATGTTATTTCTCATAGAAGTGGAGAAACAGAAGATGTAACTATTGCACATATTGCTGTTGGAACAGGATGTGGTCAGATTAAATCAGGAGCACCTAGTAGAGGAGAGAGGACTGCAAAGTTTAATGAGTTATTAAGAATATCAGAAGTATTGTAAGTTGAATTAAGAACAAAAACCCTCCGTTTGGAGGGTTTTTAACTTCTCTTATCTTTTGATTATAGCTCTGATGGAATCCCTAAAGCTCTGTTAGCTTCTCTTCTTCCTTCAACCAAATCTACGATATATTCTACTAGGTTAACATCTTCTCCTCTTGCATCTTCTCTAATTAACTTAGCTGTGTAGTTGATGATAACATCGCCCTTGCTAATGATTAGTCCTCTTTCTGCATCAGTTAAACCTCTGAAAGCAAGAACTACATCTATATCACTTAGATTATCAAAATCTATTGCGTATTCTTGTGTATCTACCTCTGGAGCTACTGGTAACTCAAACATTGTGTCTGTCATATATGGATTATAAATAATAAAATATCGGCTTTCCATTCTATCAGATATTTTTATTTTGTCACTACATTTAAATGACATTTGGTATAATTTCGCATGTATAAAAGCGAACATAGAGAAATAAGAGATGATAAGGAAGGTGAACTGAAGATAGTAGTCACTTCTGAGAACTTGGAAGTAGCGAGCGGTAACAGTTTAGAAACAATAGCAACTTTAAAAGCACAGCCTTTATCCGTTCTTCTTGCATATTTAAACTCACCAAGTGTTTCTCCAGATACTCTAGGATTCATTCTCAAGTATATTGATTTTACAAAACTCACAGTAAGTATTCAGGAAAAGATTCTTGCGAGAATTAGAGAACTATTTGGTGAAGTGATTGTGATAGAAACTTCCCTTGTATGGACCAGCAAAGAAGTAGATCTATACAACCCTTGTGAACTAGCTGAGATGTACTTCTCGAAACTTGATACTCTAGGAAACATCTACGTGAATCCAAACTCTGAAATTGTTCAGTATTATGAAGTATATGGAGGACAAAGCAGTTTAAGAGCAATTCCTGCAAGCTTAACTGAGCTATCTGATATCGTTCACATAAAAACGAGTGGGAAAATATGTGTGGTTGTATCTAAACCAGTTCTATCCAAATCTGGAGTATTACTAATCCCAGGAGTTATTTACTATCTCGAGATGCCACAAAGAACATCTATCGAAATCCACAGAGCATCAATGTTGCACTATATTTCTAACAACATTGATTCAATTAAGGAGAGACTTGAATGTGCATTTAAAAACAAACGTTCAGAAGAATATCTAGCTATACAAGACTTCCTTGTTGAGATATCAAACATGTTTGAGGAACTAAAGGAACCAATTAATCTGCTATTGAACGACAAACTAGAAATAAATTCGTTCATGGCTATACTTGAAGATTTCGGTAACGAGCAATTAAAAGGCTTAGAGATATTTAAAGCAGATAATGCGGAGTATATTCAGTTTGATTTAGATCAAATATCTTTGATCCCAGGCAGGAAATTAACTGCAGTAGGGGAGACTAAGCGTGAGCTATTTGATATAATCGCCGAGATAACAATATTAAAAATTTCCAACTATGAATTTTAAGAAAACAAAAATTGTATGTACAATAGGACCTGCGTCGTGGGATCCAGCTGTAATGAAAGGAATGATTGATGCTGGAATGAACTGTGCTAGATTAAACGGTGCTTTTGCAGATGAAGCAGAAATCGACAAGGTAACTAAGCTTGTTCGAGATGTTTCAGAAAATGTTTCATTGATGATTGATGTTAAAGGTCCTGAAGTTAGAATGAATAAGTTTCTTCATGCTATTCCTCTAGAACCTGGTCAGGAGCTAGTTATAGGAAATGATTCTTCATCTGATATTTATCCATCAAACTACCCTGATCTATACACTCATTTGGAAGTAGGGCAAAGGATATTAATCGGAGATGGAGACGTTGAATTAAAGGTTACAAAGATTGAAGGAGACAAGATGAGCGTTGTAGTTGTATTTGGGGAAGTTTTGAAACCAGGAAAAGCAATGAACTTACCAGGAGCAAACATTGCTTCTCAAATCCTTACAGACAAAGACAAGGTAAACTTAACTCACGCAATGAAGCTTGGATGGGATTTTGTTTCAGCATCGTTTATTCAAAATGCTGATGCTGCAAAAGAAGTTAATGAGTTCCTAAAGGGAAGCAATATGAAACTAATTGCAAAGATCGAAGATCAATCAGGTGTAGACAATATCGATGAGATACTAGAGGAAGTTGATGGAATTATGGTTGCTAGAGGAGGATTGGGAGTAGAACTCGGATTAGAATACGTGCCTATCGCTCAGAGAATCCTTATTGAGAAAGCTTTGTATGCAGGAAAAGTTGTAATTACAGCAACTCAAATGCTTGAAAGTATGACTACAAATCCAAGACCAACAAGAGCTGAAGCAAACGATGTAGCTACTGCAATATTCTTAGGTACTGATTCTGTTATGTTGTCTGGAGAAAGTTCTGCTGGTGAATATCCAGTTGAGGCTGTTAGCTTTATGAGTAGAGTAGCAGAGGTTTCTGAACCACTTCTTAATCCAACACAGTATAACGAAGCAATGGATGTTGAAGTAGAGGTACAAGACCTTGCAAATAGCGTTATTGAAACAACAGTTACAGAGGAAGGTATTGAAGCAATTATTGTTCATGATACTAATGGAGATCTTTCTAGACTAATAGCTAGAAACACTCCATATGAACCTGTAATAGCTGTAGTTGAGTCGAAACAAGTTGTAAGGTATCTTTCACTATCTAAGGGAGTATCTGCTGTTACAAGCGAAGAGGAGGTTACAGCTCTTGGATTGAAAAAGGTACTTAAGGTGAATAGAGCAGATGGCTCTGTAGAAGTTGTAACACTATAGTTCATAGAAAACAGAAGCTTTCTTAGAAGTGTTAATAATAAAGTGAGTCATTTAAATATGTAATAGAAAGAAAAGACCCAGAAGGGTCTTTTCCAATCAATGTATCCGCACTTAAATGGAATAAATAGCTATTTAGATTTCTTTGTTTGTAAATGTCTTTCTACCATTCCACCAATCATCCAGTATGCGAATAGGATTACCATTGCCCAGAAGATTAGAGTGTTAACGTTTGTATATATATCTGATTTCCAATACGCTCTAACCATAGAACATCTGAACTGACAGAACAACGTATTGTAGTTTGTTAGCTGAGCAGAAAGCATTACGATTGATTTCACTACTTCGTTTAGAAGAATCACTGGAATAAATAATCCAACGAAAGTATTAACAGTGTT
>CAZLOI010000001.1:149444-160745 GCA_964561155.1 uncultured Candidatus Saccharibacteria bacterium
TAATAGCTACGTATCTGTTTACCTCTGAATTGTTTTGTAGATCAACAGTCTTCTTTACATAGCTGTAAATTGATAATACTGCCATTACAGCAACAGCAATACCGTAACCAATAACTACAAACCTTCCAAGATCACCACCGCTATATGCAACGAGTGCGAATACTGTGAATGCAAGGAACAAGAATATAAGTCCCAATGTTTGCTTTGCGTTAATGTAGTAGTTATACATTCTCTTTACGCTATATGAAGTTGATTGTTCTGATTGATTTTCTTTACTTGCTTTAAAGTAGTTTCTAAATCTACGAGTAGGATTCATCTATGGTAATTAACAAGTATTACTACTAATATATCAGAAATCGTTATTTTATTACAAAAGTGGTTACTTTACTTAGTTTAGATCAAGTACCAAGAAACCAGTGCTTTTGTAATATAAGCAGAGCTTGGAATGTACATTGATATAAATCAATTAGAACATTATAATTCAATCAATTAGAAACACATATGTTACCTAGCGGAGCTTACGATCACAAACAATTTGAAAAGGATGTTCTGAACTTCTGGTTGCAAGGCAACTACTATCGTCCTGAATACAATCCAATTACAGATTCTCTTCAATCAACAGAAGAGATGAAAGCAGACTCAAGAAAACCTTGGTGTCTTGTTTGTCCTCCTCCAAATGCATATGGAAGACCACATATTGGGAATATCTCTGGATATGCATACATGGATGCAATGGCAAGGTATCAAAGAATGAACGGAAAGAAGGTGTTGGTATTACCTGGAAAAGATCATGCTGGACTTGAAGGAGAAGGAGTGTTTGTTAGAGAAGTACTAGAGAAACAAGGAAGAAACAAGTTTGATATGAAGCGTGAAGAATTCTACAAAGAAATGCTAGATTTCAACTATGTGAACATGGAGAAAGCTATGCAGGATGAAAAGAATATTGGATTGTCCGCAGATTTTGAAAGAAATACATTTACCCTTGACCCAGATATTGTAGATACAGTTCTTGATACTTTCGTTGATATGTACAAAAAAGATATGATCTACAAAGGAGTGCGTATTGTTAATTGGGATCCAAAGGCAAGATCTGTTATTGCAGACAACCAGTGTATTAGAGAAGAGAGAGAAGGAAGTCTGTACTATATCAAATACAAGCTTGTTGATCCTGTAGATGGAGTTGAGTATATAACAGTTGCTACAACAAGACCTGAAACAATGTTTGGAGATACAGCAGTTGCTGTTAATCCAAAAGACAAAAGGTTTAATCATTTAATTGGAAAGACGGTATCAATTCCTTTAACGAATACAGAAATCCCTGTTATCTCATCATTTAGAGTATTAGAAGACTTTGGTACAGGAGCATTAAAGATTACACCTGCTCATTCTCAAGACGACTATCAAATTATGATGGAGTGGAACAAGGAGAATCAGGATTCAATAGAGAAACAAATTGGATATCAGAATGTAATTAATAAGAACCTAATACTAGTTGGCGTTACACCAGAGAAGTACAAGAACAGAAAGTACAAAGAGGCTAGGGAAGAAATCATAACCGATTTAAAGGAAGCCGATCTTCTTGAGAAGGAAGAGAAGATACAACAGAATGTATTAATATCGGAAAGAACAAAGGCTCTAGTTGAACCCCTAATGTCTTCTCAATGGTATCTAAGATATGACAACATTAAAGATGAAGCCAAAGCTATGGTTAATGATGGAAGAATTAAGCTTCATCCAGAAAGCATGGTAGACAAGTTTAATTTCTGGATGGACAACCTAAGAGATTGGGCAATATCTAGAAGTCTGTGGTGGGGATACAGACTACCAGTTTGGTACAAAGGAGAAGTGAAGGAAGAGATTGGAGACAATGGCGAAGTTAAGGAATATATAAATGTTGGGTCAGATACAAATGAAAATTGGGTTCCACTTGAGTATGGAAATGAGAATCATATTAGAATTCAGAAAGAGAATCCAGGGGATGGCTGGAGACAAGATGAAGATGTACTGGATACCTGGTTTAGTTCGGGTCAGTGGGTGTATGCGTCTTTAAAGAAGTATGATCTTTTGGATACTTTCTTCCCAACAGATGTAATGGTATCTGGTTTCGATATTTTGGAGAATTGGATATCTAGAATGATTATGTTCACATACTTCCATGAAAACAAGGAACCATTCAAGAATGTATATCTAACAGGTCTTGTTCTTGGTACAGATGGTCAGAAGATGTCTAAGTCAAAGAAGAATGTTATTGATATTGATGACATAATTCGAGACTATGGAACTGATTCCCTTAGACTTGCATACTTCTATCAAAACTCAGCAGGAGCTTCATATGCTATGACTTTTGAGAAGCTAAAGAACTTTAAAGGATTCCTAAACAAGATCTGGAATGCTTCCAAGTATGTTTTGAACAACGAACAGTATGTAATCAAGGATTTCGATGTATCTAGTGTTAAGCATGATTTCTCAAAAAAGATACTGGAACATATGAGTTCTGTTAATGTTCATATAACTGAGAATATAGACAAGTTTCAACTAGGATTGGCAACGTTCAATTTGTATCAAGAGTTCTGGCATACATACTGTGATATTCTAATCGAGGAATCCAAGGAATATCTCTGGGACAAGAAGGACAAAGATACTGGTGCAATATTAAGTTCGCCAGATTCTGAAGTACGATCTGAGGTAGCAACGGTTATGACTATAGCTTTGAAATCATATTTAAAGCTTCTACATCCTTTTATTCCATTCATTACCCAAACTATTTGGAATGAAGTTCCAAAGAACGATACTGAAACTAACGTTTTGATGTACAATGCCTGGGAAGTTAAGTAACGTATGCAACATTCAGCTGGTATCCTATTGTTCAGATTAAATCCTGAATTACAAATATATTTGGTTCACCCAGGTGGACCATATTTCGTTCACAAGGACAATGGGTTCTGGAGTATACCAAAGGGTGGAGTGGAGGCTTCGGAGAGCAATCTAGAAGCAGCAATTAGAGAGCTACAGGAAGAAACTTCATTAGATCTTAAAGATATTCCTGAAAAGGATTTCATAGATTTAGGAGAAATCGTATATGCTTCTAGAAAGAAGGTATACATTTATGCATACCATTACGAGAAAGAGATTCCATTCAAATCAATTACTAATTGGATTGAGTATCCATACAAATCAGGAAAGAAGATTGAGATCCCAGAGAATGACAGGGGAGGGTGGTTTGGACTAGAAGAGGCAACATTGAAACTAAGTCTCAATCAAAATGGAGTGGTATCTAAAATACGAGACGAAGTACTAGCTAGATTGGAAGCCAAACTAAGTTAACTATTGAAACATTCCTTTCAGTCTCTTATAAACGCTTCGAGTAAAGTTGAGATTTGAATCTCGCATTTCTTCAATTCTCTTGTCTACATATTTTATTAAGAGAAGCTTCTGGTCCCATGTCAATCGGCCTACTATTGCGGAAACCTTTTCAAGGATGAAAAGAACGAATGGCTTGTCATATGGTAGTTGTTCAGCTTGCTCCAACGATTTAACTAGGATTTCTGAAATCTTAAAAGCATCACCCTTTGCTTCATTGAAGACAGATTTTAGAAGTGCATTAAACCCATCAAAGTCTTCGGTTCCAACAAGCATTGCATTGCTTAATTTCTGAGCTAGATTACTAGTATCAACATATGAAACCTCTTCTTGAGGTGTAGCTTCTGTATCAACTGGTTCCTCTGCCTGCTCAGGAACATCTTGAACTTCTTGTGGCGAATCTACTTCTTCCTGATCATCTTCTAGAACTGTCTCTACTGGTTCTGGTTTCGCTAGGGATATCTGCAATTGCACAACTTTAGTTAATAGATCCTTTAGCTGTTCCTCTTTAACCTCTTTACTTGTGGTAGTTGTGGAGCTCTGCAATTCATAAATCTTATCATGTATTTTGCTTAGACCTGATGGAAATAAAAAGCCTTCTCTGACAAGCATGTCTATGGTTGAATTAATCTTCAACAAGATTTCAGCAACATGTCGATTAGTATTAAATCCTTTCTCTAACATGCCAATAAGTTCTATAACCTGATCTTCCCTGTTCAATCCCATTACTGACCAACGAAGATCAAATGCTTTAAATGCATCTTCTGGGAGAGCTTCAGTGCTACTAAGCATAACGTCAAGTGATGGACGTCCTGTGGAAGTATTCATATATTTGCGTACTAAATAATGTATTACAAGTATTCTATCACTAGAAATTATTTTTGTACTACAATACAGTGTATTTATATGTACGATTTAGTAGAATAAAACTAACTAACGTTATATATCCACGCATGGACAATACTATACCTCAGCCTGAAGTATCAGATACAACTATTCGACAGGAAGTTTTAACACCAGAAACAAAGCCTGATTCAAAACTATCCAGATTATCAAAACGGTTTAAATCTTTCGCTAAAACAAGAAGAGGTAAGGTAGTATTGTTTACTGTTTTCATTTTAGTTGTAGGCGGTATTGCTGGAGGAGTCTATTTATATTTAAATCCAAAGAGTGAACCTGAACTTTTAATATCGGAAACTATTGCTTCGGATCGAATATATGACAACTATGACTTTATATATAACAGTGAGGATAATAAATTAATAGCTGCTACAGCCGATAGATTAAAGCAATTGGAGATTGTTTCTGGAGAAGAAAAGATTATGGATTATATAATTTCTCCTGACAAGAGGAAGATTACATACAGTCTTTCCGACATGGACTACAAAACCAAAATAACTTCTACAAATGCAGACATGACTAAATTAGATTTTGATCCAGTCGCATTTACGATATACGAACTAGACTTAGAAACTGGAACAAATACATTAATTTGGTCAGAGGAATCATACGAGCTAGGAGCCACAAGTCAGCAGTTATATAAACAAAAAATTGTAGTATATCCAGACAGTTATGTTGTAGTTGAGGACTGGTGGACGGGAGTGCCATACAGCTACCCTGTAAGTAACGTGCAAGTAGAAAATGATATTGAAGCTGGATATGAATACACATACATGCCATACGATTTAGGAGAAACTTTAAGGAGGAAATCAATTAAGCTATACAGCTACAATTCTGATGGAAGTAGAATCGTCTTCGCATCTCAGGGCAAAGCAATGGTATTTAACAGGACAGATGGAACTTCTCAAGAACTAGTATTTCCAGGAGACATTACAAACAATTGTTATTCAACTGGTGCCGATTGGGTTTCTAGCATTATGGTTTTTGATCTAACTTGTAACTACGAATATTCTGAAAGAAGATTTGTTTTAGATGGCTTAAATCTTACAGAAATCGATAATACACTTTCACTTGGAGGTCCACTTACAGCTGTTTTAACAAGACCTGACTATACTTTAGCTACGATGTATTCAAGACAGTGGCCTGCTGATTTCACACCAAGTTTAAACATACTCGACTTCACAACTAGGACCATTAGCAATGTTAAGGATTTAGCAGAATATGAAAACATACTTTCCGTTGAAACTGTTGGGTCTGACATAGATATATTCGCTAGCAAGATTCCAATAGAGGGGAGTAATGATGGGTGGTATGGTTGGACTGAAGCTACATACGTATTTTATAAATACAACAAAGTAGGCAATACAATGGAGAAGCTTTCAGAGTTTGTATTGCCAACAGATATTTACAACCTTGCGTACAACCTAACAGATAATACTTTCTCATACTATAGAACATATCGTGCTAGTACAGAGAGTATTATCGAGTATCGAATAATTAACTTGGAGACTCTTGAAGAAACAGAGCTACTAACTATAAAGGTTGATAATGATTCAGTACTTTACTACAAACCAAAGCTAGTATGGTTTGATGTTGAATAACTCTTAAAAGTTATTTTTGTACCATAGATTCATACTTGTAACTACATCTTCTAGTGAATACTTTGCTTTCCAGTTGAGTAGAGTATTCGCTTTCTTTGGATCTGTTATAACCGTAGCGACATCACCTGGTCTTCTTTCAGCAACATCATACTTAAGATCTTTGTCTACAATTTCCTTAAACTTTTCTAATATTTGAAGTACAGAATATCCAGAACCAGTTCCTAGATTAAATACGTTAAAGCCTTTGTTTGTTTCCATGTATTCCAAAGCTTGAAGATGAGCTTCGCACAAATCCAACACATGAATATAGTCTCTAACACCACTTCCATCGACAGTATCATAGTCAGTTCCATAGACTACAAAGTTATTTGGTTTCACTTTGTAGTATGAAAGGAAAAGAGCTGGGAAGAGATTCGTGCTTTTGGTAGAAGTTTCACCGATCTTTCCTTCCATTTCATTTCCACAAACGTTGAAATATCTGAGTACTACAGCATTTAATATTCCAGCATCTGATGCATACTTAAGTAGTTTCTCAGAAACCATCTTAGAATACCCGTATGGGGAAGATGGATCTAGTTCAGATTCCTCCGTCATAATTCCGGAATCGTTTGGCTTGTATACATTTGCAGTTGAGGAGAACACAAACTTCTTAATTCCCTTTTCTCTAGCAAAAGCGACCAGTGCAGTTACACCACCAACATTGTTGTCGTAGTATCTTTCTGGGAACTCCACAGATTCAGGAATGGATTTAAGAGCTGCGAAATTAATAATTGCATCGATATCTTCTTTGATTTCAAACAGGTCACTTTGTTTTCTAATGTCTTTGTCATAGAAAGGGAAACTTCCGTACTTTTCTTGAAGTGTTTTAATATTTTTTAAATCAGAATTTGAAAGGTTGTCTACAACAATTGGTGTATGGCCTTTTTCAAGGAGTAGTGAAACCATGTGTGAACCTATGTAGCCTGCTCCTCCTGTGACAAGAATGTTCATAGTGTATAATTTAACAATATCTCATTATACATAACTCATTAGATTCATAATATGAAGAAAGCACTTATCACCGGGATAACAGGACAGGATGGTTCATACCTAGCAGAACTATTATTAGAAAAGGGATACGAAGTACATGGAATTATTAGAAGATCGTCAACTTTCACTACAGATCGAATAGATCATATATATAAAGATTTACATGCAAGTCCTAGGTTAATATTACACTTCGGAGATCTTTCAGAGTCTTCAGTTATCGACAAACTAGTTAGAGAAATACAACCAGATGAAATATATAACTTGGGAGCAATGAGTCACGTTAAAGTAAGTTTTGAAATCCCTGAATATACAGGAAACAATACAGGATTAGGAGTATTAAGATTACTCGAAGCTATGAGAAACTATGCACCAAAGGCTCGGTTCTACCAGGCATCTAGTTCCGAAATGTTTGGAAAAGTAGTGGAGACTCCTCAAAAGGAAACTACACCTTTTTATCCAAGATCACCTTATGGAGTAGCAAAGCTATACGGTTACTGGATTACAGTAAACTACCGAGAAAGCTATGGATTACACGCGAGTAACGGAATTTTATTCAATCATGAATCACCTAGAAGAGGTAGAACTTTTGTTACTAGAAAAATTACTAGAGCGTTGGCAGATATTAAGCTAGGTAAACAGGATTGTTTGTACCTAGGAAACATAGATGCAAAGAGAGACTGGGGACATGCAAAAGACTATGTTGAAATGATGTGGATGATGCTTCAAAAAGATACTCCAGATGATTATGTTGTAGCTACAGGGGAGACACATTCAGTTAGGGAGTTCGTTGAATTAGCTGCAAAGGAATTGGGAATGGAAATAGAGTGGAAGGGATCTGGAGTTAATGAGGTTGGAATAGACAAAGTATCTGGGAAAGAGATTGTAAAGATAGACGAGAAGTATTTTAGACCTGCCGAAGTTGAATTATTGTTAGGTGACCCTACAAAAGCAAAGAAGCAATTGGGTTGGGTACCAAAATATTCATTCCAAGCTTTGGTTAAGGAGATGGTCGAAGCTGACTTGGATAACGAAGAGAACAATAAATATACTTACTAGAAATATTAAAGATAAACTATATGGAAAAGAATTCTAAAATTTTTGTATCAGGTCACAGGGGACTAGTTGGGACAGCACTTGTTAAAGAATTAACGAATCAAGGCTACACCAATATTGTTGTTCGAACTAGAGAAGAGCTAGATCTAATGGATACAAAAGCTGTAAATGAATTCTTTTCTAGCGAAAAACCAGAATACGTGTTTCACTTAGCTGCAAAGGTTGGGGGTATTGTTGGAAACAAAACATACCCAGCAGATTTTCTTTTTGAGAATATTGTAATTAATACAAACGTAATACACGCAGCCCACGAGAATCAGGTGAAGAAACTTCTTAACTTTGGAAGTGTTTGTATTTACCCAAAACTTGCTGAGATACCAATCAAAGAGGAGTCTATTCTTACAGGAGAACTTGAGTATACAAACGAAGCATATGCATTAGCAAAGCTTTCATCATTAATGCTTTGCAAGAAGTACAAAGAGCAGTATGGAGACAACTTCATATCTGTAATGCCTGCAAACCTTTATGGTCCAAAAGACAATTTCCATAAACAGAACGCCCATGTAATCCCAATGTTAATGAGAAGATTCCACGATGCAAAGATTAATAACGATGCAGAAACTGTTGTGTGGGGAACAGGAAAGCCAACTAGGGACTTTCTTTTCTCTGAAGATTTAGCAGAAGGACTAGTTCTTCTAATGAATAAATACGATGAGCTAGGGCATATTAATATCGGACCAGGTGTTGAAACTTCTATAGGAGAATTGGCAACACTAATTAAAGAAGTTGTTGGGTTTAATGGGGAACTAAAGTTCGATGCTACAAAACCCGATGGAACACCTAAACGATACTTGGACAATTCTAAGATTAAGGCATTGGGCTGGGATGCAAAAACTACTTTAAAACAAGGTCTACAAAAGACCTACGAGTGGTTCTTGGAGAACGAAAACAACTTAACAGAGAAATAGATTATTTCCAAAGATTAAATCTCAAGATTTCTTTTAGAGCCTTAAAACCATCTTCTAGAGCTTTCATTTTCTTTCCTTCGGCAATACTTCTTGGGAAGTAGCTAATTGCAACAACACCAAACTTTAATCTTTTGCCGTTTAGTTTATATTTCGATAGCTTTGCAGTAATTTCTGGTTCAACACCAAAATTAGTAGTAGATACAATATTCTGAGCAATATCTCTGGCAACATCTCCTTTAATCAGTTTGTAACAAACTTCCATGTCAGGAATATATTTCCAGATCCTTGGAAAAGTGAATATATTTGATATGAAGGACAACCCAATATTTCCAATATAATTCTGCCAATAAATCACTTTGTTTTTCTTTCCAAATCTATTGCCATAAACTACATCTAAATCTTTGTCTATCATCAAGTTTAGTAAATCTACAATCTCATTAGGTTCATATTCAAAATCCGCATCCTGTATTACAACCAAGTCTCCATTTGATTTGAGTAGGGCATTTCTTACAGTCTGGGATTTACCAACATTCTTTTCATTGTCATATGCAAATACCATTCCTTTGTACTGTTCTTCTAAACCATGAGCAATTTGAGAAGTTGTGTCTTTGGAACCATCATTTATGATGATTAACTCCAAATTAATATTCTCGGGAAATTCGACAGACAAAACCTTCTCTACAAGAGCTTTTAATGTCTTTTCTTCATTGTATGCAGGTATTAGAATTGATAGTTTCATATTTTTTTGAACTCACTTAGGATACTAAATAGAGCAGATTCCTTCAACCATCATTACGTTTTTAGAGCTTAAATTAGAGCTAAAGACTAATTAATCTATTCCATAACTCCTTAGCAGGAATGGAATCCACATAATCCTTAAAAGAATTATCCACTTCTTTCAAACCTTTAAACTCTAGTAGATACTTTATCTCTGGAGATATCTCTACAAGTCGTAGCACTTCTTCATGAGATTTTCCTTCAAGTTCTTTGCTTAACCTTTCCTCCCACTTCGATACCAAATACAACATATTCAGATTCTTTATCTTATCCTTCAACCTTTCTTTCTCACCTTTTAGCTTGTTCACTGATACATTAAGAAAATGCATTACATAGGCATCATTCGTGACACCGATATCACCATATTGTCTTAGAAAATATGTGGTGTCAAAATCATCTCCGTAACCATGAATGATCTTTGGATCAAAAAAGAAACCTCTTTCTATAAAAGGTTCAATTCGAGCCAAATTACACGCTCCGCTACAAAATTGATAGAAGATATTTGATACCTGAAAACCTTTCTCTGATGAACTGACTCTGTTAGTTGTTAAAAGTAACTTGTTCACAGAATTAGACAGCCTTTCACCCAATTTCGAAGCAACACGTTTAGTTAATCTAGATAAGGATCCTTCGTCGTAGTAGTGGTTAAAATCAGGAGCTACTTGAACGACATTTGTATTGTCATCAAGAACGCTATTCATCGTAGCTAACCATCCATCAGTCACAATGGTATCTGAGTTTAGGAAGCAGACTCTATAGTATGCTTTTGCAAAGTCATAAGCTGAATTAACCCCCTCTACGAAACCTACATTGCTATCATTTTTTATTACATGAATAGTTCCTGGATGGTCTAACTCGTAACGGTTTGTGAGTAGAACCGATTCCTCATCAGGTTGATTATGTACAACAAAGAGTTTAAAAGAGGAATGATTCGTGTGTTTATACACACTGGAAAGACACTCGTTTAAATGCCATGGTGTTTGATAGTTTACTATTATAATTGCGACTTTTTTCTCGAATTCCATAAAAATGCTAAATACTTTTTATACATTGCTAACTTACTTTTCTTCTTATAATGTTTTCGAGCTATAAATAACCATGTCTTCATTTTTTCGAGCTCCTTCTTATAGTTAGTGCTTTGATTTACCGATTGCATATACTTATGATAGATATATGTATTTGGGTTATACAAAACTTCCCAACCTGCATCTCGTGCTCTTATAAATAATTCTACTTCGTCCATGTAAAGCTTTATCTGAGGAGAGTAGAATCCAATTTCTTTAAGCATTGCCGATCTATACATTATACAAGCACCAGTAACGCCAAATACCTTCTCTGGTTTATCGAATTGACCCTCATCCTTCTCCTTGAAACCTCTGTCATATGCCTGCATGAAGCCATCATAAATTAGTCCTGCAGAATTAATAAGATTATCATCAATACCATTTTGGAAGATAACCTTAGGTCCTACAGCACCTAGCTTAGTATCTGTGTCTAATGATGCTGCAAGAACTTCTATTAGGTTATCTGGCACAATAGTGTCTGGATTTAAAACCAAAACCTTATCTACAGCCATTTCGTTAACAAAATACTCAAGCATCTTATTATTACCA
>CAZLOI010000001.1:160755-177734 GCA_964561155.1 uncultured Candidatus Saccharibacteria bacterium
CACCGGTTAGAAAAAGATTATTAGGTGAATCAAAAAGACTAACTCTGTCTAAGTACTGAGTTCGTACTATCTCTTGTGTATTGTCGGCTGAATCGTTATCAAAAACTGTAACCTTGAATGATCTGGTAGTTTTTTGATTTAATACTGAATCTAGACAATCTGAGATATCTTTCTCATTGTTCCATGTAACAATGATTACGCCGATTTCTAAAGGGATACTGTTTAAGTCCATGAAGCTATTATATGATAGAGTGGTCAAGGTATCAAAATTACTATAGAATATCAAATATGTTCGAATTTAAAATATTTCCTATTGTAGGTGCACAGGATTTAGATAGTGCAGCACAGCCAACCTTTGGACCTATTGCTGTAGGCACTAGTACGGGTTCACAAGCAAGCATATTG
The DNA here is from genome assembly GCA_964561155.1 of uncultured Candidatus Saccharibacteria bacterium. Taxonomy (GTDB): domain Bacteria; phylum Patescibacteriota; class Dojkabacteria; order J137; family J137; genus KLAP211. The sequence goes on from CAZLOI010000001.1 coordinate 161,161, forward strand.
CTACGAGCCAACACTACAACTCCAATAGTTGGAAATAGATTCAAAGCCACAGTAGAAGTTAAAACAAGTACCGTTTTAGTTGATGAGGTTAATATAATAGTAGAATTTGAAGCTTCAAAGCTAAGTGTTATAGACCAAGACACAGTTAATGCAGGTATACAGATCAAACTTCTTTCAACATTATTCGAAGTTACCGATATAGTAACAGACAATACTGTATCAACCGGTAAGGTTTTACTCCTTGCCACAGCAAAAAGTGATACCCCTGTTGCTATTAATGGCGATTTTGCAGAAATAGAATTTCAAGCACAAGCAGCTGGAAGTACACAAATAAGAGTTGCAACTGGAGTAGAGGGAAGCTATCTTTCCAGACAAAATGGAACAAAGCTTAATTTCCAATCAAATTCAGTCACACTAACAGTCACAGCATCAAGTACTGGCACAACTACTGGAACCACAGGTGGTACAACAGGCAGCACTACAACTACAGGAGGTACAACTAGTTCAACTGGTGGTACAACAGGTACTGTAACCATACCAAACACTGCAATCGACAGCCCTACAGGCCTTATCGTGGTCTTCACAGGATTACTCTTCATAATAACAGGTATAAAATTAAGGGTAGATTCTTCACGAGAGAGGGCGAAAAAACAGATTGGACAAGACTAATCACTTCTTGGTATAATTCGGAACCATGACTAATAAAGCAAGTATTTCTAAAACTGAGCAGTTCGTGATTCTCGAAGGAGTTGTTGCAGAAGTGTATCCAGAAATGAAATACCTTGTCGAAGTCGATTTCAAGGGTATCAAGCACAAAGTAAAGTGTTATGTATCCGGTAAAATGAGAACGAGATTTATTATCATCAAGAAAGGAGATAGGGTGAGAATCCAAATCAGTCTTTACGATATAGATAGTGGTATAATAACCTACAGACTAAATCAAAGAGGAGAGGAGATCGCCTAAGTAATTTAAAAAGAAAATCTGTAAAGCTTATTCCTTAAGAAATGTGTTTACAATATAAGGGAAATTTGCTATAAATGCAGGTGTTATATTTTTCCCATAAAGGGTGAGAATTTTATGAAAGTTAAAGCTAGTATACAAAAAAGATGCAGAGACTGTTACTTAGTAAAGAGAAACAGAAAGGTCGTATATAAAGGTCTGATCAAGATTAAACCAACTTATTACGTTTACTGCAAGGCGAATGCAAAGCACAAGCAGAGACAAGGTTAAATAATTTAATAAACACATATGGCTAGAATTGTCGGAGTAGAAATACCAAATAATAAAAGAGTAGACGTAGGTCTTACTTATATTTACGGTATCGGAGATAGTATCTCTAAAGATATCCTTACAGATACAGGAATTGATCCAACTACAAGAGTAAAAGATTTAACAGAAGACCAGATAAAGAAGCTTTATGCTTATATAGAGAAGAATGTTCAGACAGAAGGACAAGTAAAACAGAAGGTATTTCAGGCAATTAAGAGATTGAAAGATATTAGAGCTTATAGAGGACAGAGACACAAGGCAGGATTACCTGTACGAGGTCAACAGACAAGAAGCAATACTAGAACAAGAAAAGGAAAGGCTAAACCAGTTGGAGGATTAACAATTAAAGTAGCAAAGAAATAATATGGCAACAGAAAAGAAAAAAGCAGCAACAAAAGCAGCAAAACCAGCTGATAAGGCACAGGTTGTTAAAAAGAAGAAAGCTAAAGTAATTTCACCAAAGGTTTTGGTTAAAATAAGATCTACATACAATAATACTATTGTAACAATTACAGACTATAACGGAGATGTAATCTCAGCTGCTAGCTCTGGATCGTTAGGATTCAAAGGAAGCAAGAAGAGTACACCTTACGCAGCACAGAAGGCTGGTGAAGATGCAGCATTAAAGGCTGTTCAAGCTGGAGCAAAGGAATCTGAAGTTGTAATCAATGGCGTAGGAGTAGGTAGACAATCCGCTGTGAAGGGAGTAAGAGCTGCTGGATTAAGAATAACTTCTTTAATCGACAGAACACCAGTACCTCATGGAGGAACTAAACCAAGAAAAAAGCCAAAGAAGTAAGAATTAATTATCTTAAAGATCAAATATGTCTAGATATACAGGAGCAAAATGGAGAATCAATAGAAGAGAAGGAGCTACTGTTTTAGGTAGTACCGAAAAGTGGAGACGAAGACCAACAAATCCTGGTCAGTTCCCAACATTAAAGAAGAAACCTTCTGACTATGCAGTTCAATTTAGAGAGAAGCAAAAGGTAAAGAGAATGTATGGAATGACAGAAGCTCAGTTTGTAAGATTTTACAGACAGGCTCTAAAAAGTGAAGGTAACACCGCACTTAAGTTATTACAGCAACTAGAATTAAGAGCAGACAATGTTCTATACAAGCTAGGATTTGCTTTAACAAGAGCACAGGCAAGACAAATGATTTCTCACGGTAATGTATTACTAAATGGAAAGAAGCACGATGTTCCTTCAACTATTTTGAAGGCAGGTGATGAATTAACAATTAAGAATAAAGTAGCAGAAAGTCTACATGTAAAGGAAATAACAGAAAAGAATAAAGCAAATAAAGTTCCATCTTGGTTAACAATATTGGAGAAGGGAGGAAAAGTAACAGCTGAACCTGTTAGAGATGATATTGATAAGGCTATAAAGGAAAGACTAATTATTGAACTTTATTCTAGATAAAATAACTCTTAAAGAAATAATATGATAACTCTACAACAGTTCACAATAAAGAAGGAAGCAGGAGATAATAGCAGTGCTAAATTCTCAATTGGTCCATTACCTCACGGTTACGGACACACTTTAGGTACATTCATTAGAAGAGTATTGCTATCAAGTATCCCAGGATCTGCTATAACAGGCGTAAAGATCGATGGAGTACAACATGAATACTCAGCTCTAGACGGAGTATCTGATGATATATTAGCTCTATTACTTTCATTAAAGAATGTTGTATTGGTATCTAAGTCTTTAGAACCAGTAACAGTAGAATTAAACGCTACAGGAAAAGCAGGAGAGGTTGTTGAAGTAACAGCAGGAGATATTGAAGAAACTAACGATGTAACAGTTGTAAACAAGGATTACGTTATTACTAAACTAACAGCAAAGACAAAGTTAAACATTGTATTAACAATTCAAAGAGGAGTAGGATACGTTCTACCAAACGAAGATGTAAGAAAGGAAGTATCAGTTTTACCACTAGATGCAAACTTCTCACCTGTTGTTTTGGTTAATTACACAGTATCACAAACTAGAGTTGGAAAAGAGACTGAATTGGATCAATTAGATCTATCTGTTGAAACAAATGGAGCAGTTACTCCTGAAGAGGCTTTACACGTTGCTGTAGACAGTCTTCACCAGATGACTTCTCACTTAATCGAGCAGAGTGCATCAATGTTAAGAGGAGATGAAGTTACAGTAGCAGTTCAGAATGAAATGAAGAAATCTTCTATCGAAGCAATCGCATCATCTGATGAAGCGCCTGTAAGAGTAGCTGATTTAAACTTATCAACAAGACTTTCTAACGCATTACTAAAATCTAATTATGATGATCTAAGAAAATTGACTGGATTAACAGAAGAAGAGGTAGCAAGCATTAGAGGTATGGGAAGCAAGTCTTACCAAGAATTATTAGACGTTTTGAAGAAACACAGTATTAAACTTGTATGAAGAAATTAGTAAAGAAAGCAAAAATTCAAGGAAAGACACATAGTCACACTCACCTTTACATCAAAGGAATGATTGGTACACTTGTTCGAGTACAGAAATTAGTAACTACAAAACATAGAGCAAAGTTAATCGGAGCTCAGTTTGATAGATTAGTAACACACGCTAAGAAGGGAAACATTAAATTAATCAATGATTACTTTAATTCAAACGTTTTAGCTAAAGAGAAATTCTTGAAAGTAGTAGAAGCACAGTTAGGAGATAGAAATTCTGGTTATACTAGAATTATAAAGACATTGAATAGACCAGGAGACAATGCTGATCAAGCATTCTTAATGATAGTTAATATGGAAGCTCCAGTAAAAAAGAGCAACGTAGCAAAACTATTGGAACAGAGAGAAAAGAAATCAACTAAGAAACCTGCTGCAAAGAAAGTAACTAAGAAGGTTAAGGAGGATAAATAATTATGAAAAATATAAATAGAGTTCCACAATCAGAAATTAAAGAACAATGGTACTTGGTAGACGCATCTGGACTAAGAATCGGACTTCTAGCCTCAAAGGTAGCAGAGCTACTACAAGGAAAGAACGATGTTATGAAGAGACCATATCACAAACCAATGTATAAGGTTGTTGTAGTAAATTCAGACAAGATTGATTTTACATCAAAGAAAGGAATGACTAAATTCTACAAATCATATTCAGGATTCCCTGGAGGATTAAGATTTGAATCATTAGAAGAGTTAGTAGCAAAGGGATCTGATAGACCAATTATGAATGCTGTAAAAGGAATGTTGCCTGCAACTAGTAGAGGAGATGAGATGTTAGCTAACCTTAAAGTATTTAAGGGAACAGATCACCCACATACTGCTCAGACACCAACTGTAATTAATATAAGAGAATTAAAGCTTTAATATGGAATATACATATTCACTAGGAAGAAGGAAGACATCAGTAGCAACACTAAGACTATATTCAAAACCAGGTAAGACTATTTTGAATGAGAAGGAAGTAGCTGTTCTATATCCTGATCAACACGCACAGAAGATGTTAACAGAACCTTTGAAGCTTGCAGAACTAGATCCTAAGGACTTCTACTTTACAGCAAAGATTGTAGGTGGAGGAAAGTTTTCTCAGATTGATGCAGTTAGACTAGCCCTATCAAGAGCTATAATCAAACTATATCCTGAAAAGAAGAAGGCTTTGAAAGACTTCGGACTATTAACAAGAGACCCAAGAATGGTAGAAAGAAAGAAACCAGGTTTGAGAAAAGCAAGAAGAGCAGAGCAGTACTCAAAACGTTAATCCGTTTACTGATAGACACTATAGAAGCACCGAAAGGTGCTTTTTTTATTAAAACTCTATAACTATGATAGAATTAAAGTACTCTTAACTATTAGTTAATATAAATGAACGATGTAGCAACCAGAGAGCAAACAATCCCTCAGACTCCTACCTCCCAAGAAAACCTGGTACAAATAGCTGCGTACATAAAAGCTATTCAGAAAAGATACCCTCCACAGCCTGGAGAAACAGAAGAAGATTGGTTGAATAGAGTGAAAACAGAGATTAATCTTGGAGAAAAGAGACAAACAGAAGAAGTTTAACCAATATTTAGCAGGTATTGACCAAAGGTGATAAAATTATAGTATGAATAACACAGCATTTAACATTCCAAAAAACATAATTCCTCAGTTCTGCGATAGATGCGGATCAAAGCACCAGTCAACAGATCTAGAGATTATTAACTCAGAAGATATGCAGGTTACTGCAAAGATCGACTGTAGTGTATGTAAAGCTACATACCTTATGCATATATCTATGCCTATGGATGGAGTAGTGTCTGGAAGAAAATCGTTGTTTAAAACAGACCTAAGTCAGGGCGAGGTAAAGAAATTCAGTGGTGTTGCAAGCATTGAAACAGAAGAAATACTTGATTCATTCATTGCAATGAAGAAAGTTAAAAGCTTTAGTGATTTAAGCAACCTATTGTCCAATTCTGACGAACTTAGCGACTGATTTCGTTAAATCATCAATCTCACTTTCATCAGCAGTAGTTAAGATACTTTGTTCTACATTCTTGGATATTATTCGTCCGCATATCTCCCTGTTTCTTGAATCTAGTTCTGACATAAGATCATCTATTAGAAATACAGGAGATTCCTCTTTCATTTTCTTAAGTAGAAAATGCTGCGTTAACTTATATATAAATGCACCAATTCTCTGTTGACCCCTAGAACCTAAATACCTAAGCTCGATTGAGTTCATATATATGCTAATTTCGTCCCTATGAGCCCCGTAGAGCGTCTTACCTGCCGAAACCTCCTTAGTCCTTCCTGAGGCTATTTTCTTCTCTAATTCGAGCGCATATCCTTCTGTCTTGTCTTCGTAACCTTTCAGTTCCAAATGTTCTGTATACTTTAAGTTAACTGGAGTATATCTTTCTAACTCAACCTCACTTGAAGACTCATTTAACATTTCTAAATACTTGATTCTGAGAAGATATATCTTGTGTGACAAAGACACAATCTTGCTATCCCAAAACTCCATGCTATCCGAAGAAGCTTTCCCTTCCTTCATAAGCTTGAGTAGGGCATTTCTCTGTTTAAGAATCCTCTTGTATTCAGTTAGGCTAAATCTGTATTCTGGATCGATCTTTCCTAAGAATGAATCTAAATCATCTCTACGAACTGATGGATCTCCATCCACAAGGTTCACACTTGATGGAGCAAAGAGAATACAAGGTAGTTTTTCTGATAGCTTTGAAGCAAGTGTGGCTTTCTTGTTTAAAAGGGATGTTATCTTGCCAGTATCCAGAATGTGCTTGTCTAATATACTCTGACTCTCAGTCTCTGCTGTCACCGAAGCAAAGCTCTTACCAACCATAACAAGCTGTTTTGTACTCTCTATAGTCCTAAAGACTTTGTTATATGAGGTAAAGTAGATAGACTCTAGAAGATTTGTCTTTCCAGAACCATTTGGAGCCACCACAATATTAACGCCAGTGTTAAAATCAGTTGACAATGTTTCTATGTTTCTATAGTTTTGGAGTTGTAAGTTTTTAATCACTTGTGAATGATACGCCCAAACACAGATGTAAGTCCAGTGTTCTGCTATTGAGGTATTGTACAAAGATTCTTAACAGTTCCTATTGACAAAAAGAGGTTTTTAATATATTTTACTGCGATATTTATTAGGTTTTATATATGGCTAAAAAGGCTGCAAAATCAGAAAAAGAACCAAAGAAAGTTGCCATTGACGATACTTTTGTTGATCCAAGTGAAACCAAGGTGAAGAAATCAAAAAAGAAGGGAGGGGATGAAGAGGTAGATCCAACAGATGAGGTGGTTGTAGATCCAGATGTTCATGAAATGGAGGAGGATGAATCAACATACGAAATGGGTAAGATTCAGGTAGCTGATGCAGATACAGACGAAGAGAAGGTAGATCTTGCAAAGATTCCTACAGACACATTGAATGGAGAAGAGGACGATTTAACTGAAGCTGAAGATGGAACTATTACATTAGATGAAGATCCATATCTAGACGCAGAAAACTTCGACGGAGATAATCCAGACGAAGAATATTATAATTAAGTAAGAGAAATATCATGGAAGACAGATTTAAATACAAAGTAACAGAGCAGAAGAAGAATGTTAAGACATTTGAAGTATCTATAGACAAATCTTTAGAGCAGGAATACTACGAGAAGGAGTTCCAAAAACTTGCAGCAGATGTAAAAATCGCTGGATTTAGACCAGGAAAAGCACCTAGAAACGTTGTAGAGCCAAAGGTTGCAATGGATGCATTAAACGAAACTATCAATACTTTGCTTCCAGATGTAACAGTTCAAGTTCTTGTAAAAGAGAACATAACTCCACTTGGAAGAATTCAGTATGATATCAAAGATGTGAAGACAGAGAACGCACTAGTATACGCATTCACTGTATATTCATACCCAGAAATCAATGTTGAAAAAGTTAAGAAGATCAAAGTAACTGCAAAGAAGGAAGAGACAAAGGATGCAGAAGTAGATTCTGTTATCAGAAATATAGTTAGAAGTACTCTTCCACCAGAGAAGTGGAGAAAGGAAGACAAGAAAGAAGAATCTGAGAAAAAAGAGGATGCAAAGAATGATGAAAAAGAAGATGCGAAGAAGGAGATCACAGTCGATGACAGTTTCGAAATTACAGATGAGATGGTAAAGGAACTAGGGTACGAAGATGCGCCAACGCTTGAGATTCTAAGAAAACAAGTAAAGGAATCATTGGACAAGACAAAGACAAATCAATATGAAACTGTGTTACTTGAGAAAGGTCTTGTTGAAGTACAAAAGATCGTTGAGATGGAAGTACCACACGAGCTAATTCATCAGGAAGCAGATCACAGACAAGCAGACTTTGAAGAAAGACTAGCTAAGATTAATCTAAAGGTTGAAGACTATCTAAAGACTCAAGGAAAGACAATGGAAGAAATCCATTCTGAATGGGAAGCAGATATCGAAAAGATGCTTTTCAGAGATGTATTTGCAGTTCAACTTTCTCATGTTGAAAAGATAGTTCCTACAGAAGAAGAGTTGGATCTAGAAATAGACAAGATAGAAGATGAATTAACAAGAATCAAGTACAAAGGAAATCAAAACTATAGAGATCAATTTAGAACAATGGTTTCTGTGAATAAAGGTTTAGAGAGATTCTTGAGCTGGATCAGATAGTTATCCCTCTTCCATAGAATCGCTTTCGTTTTGGCTCTCATCTGGGAGCCAAAATGCTATTAACGACTCTCGTTCTTCCTTTGTACTCTTTGTCTTTGTAGCAGCCATACACTGTGTATGAAGTTTGGTAAGCTTAAGAAAATTCATCATATCTTCTTCACTAATATCTACAGGAACCTTGGCATCTTTCAACCCCCAGAAATAGAAATCAATATTCTTAAGTTCCCTCATTATCTTCGCAACAGTATTCGTATCGAAAGTAACACCAGAAATAATGAAAGCCTCTGCATCAGGAGAGTAGGTTCCTCCCCAAATCTTTTTAAGAATTTCCGCTAGTACATATCCAATTGCCTTGATCTTTGATTCGAAGCTACCATCGTAGTGAACCGTACTTTTAAAATCAATTACAGTCTTTCTCCCACCTTTGTTTACAATCATATCCGTTCTCATCGAAACACCAACCCTTGTTGAAAACCTGAGGTTAAACCTCTGTAGTCTTTGATCCATTTCGTGCATAACTTCGTACTTATACGGAGAAACAAACTTCATGTTTAATCTGCACTTGTCTTCGAACGTTGCATCCAAAGTTTTAATATTCTCAAAACCAATTTCTGTTTCAAAGAAATAAATGATGCTCTCTATTGCCGCAAGAATATATGCAAAGTTTCTAGAGATAATGTTCCTGATGTCTATGAGTGCCTTATACTTTGATTCATCATCAAGTTCTCCTGCGTTTATTTCAGCATTTATTGTTGCTGACAGTGAATGCATGCACATATTTATCAAACCTATTCGTAAACTTCTTTCTTCATCACTCAGCTCGAACTCCCGATAGAAATTAATTGCATCCCTCCTAGTTACAGCATCAAGAGGGGCTGGAAGATATGCTTGCCAACCTGTTTCATCAGAAGTATTAGGTTTTAGAAGTTGCACCTCGCTTAGAAACACCTCGTTTAACTTTAGATCTTCCCAAGCAAGCAATTTTCTTTCCCTCTTGTCTACAAGAACCGGCCTATCAAGATTCTTTTCTAGGTACTGGAAGATTATGGAGGGGAGATAGTGCATTAGAATACCCAAGTACATAGAGTCTGATTGCTCTCCATTTCCTACTGAATCAATAAACTGAGGGTAGCGATCCAATCCTTCAAAATCTAAGATACCAGCAGTTCCCCATTCTGCAATTTCAGTTAGATTCCCTCGTATCCCAACTCCATCCTTTCGTTTGTTTACTATAAATCTCCTAGAATATTCCAATTCAATTTCAGTTGCCCAGTCAAGAACTGTTTGAGCGCTTGTATTCAAGAAGTTTCGTATCTCTCTTTCAGAAGGATCTCGCCTAAGCTGTATCATCAAACTTCGAAGCTCTCGTACATCGACCATAATCGGATACAATCTCCCCAGTGGACCATCATTAATAACACACTGGGCTTTGTACTTAACTATCCTAGCCTTGTTGATAATCATTACCTGGATCTTTGCGTCTATGTCTTTGCCTTTTGGTTCTTTGATTAATGTAGGTGGCTGTGAACCAGAACTATCTGGAAAGTTCTTTTCAAACCATCTTCTCAAACTACCTAACTCTTTAGATTCATCGTCTTCACCAATATTCATCCAGACAGTTTCTGCATGATATGTTAAAGTTTTGCGAGGATTTGGAGCGTTGGATTTTTGGGGCAAGTCTAAGTTGGAAGGGCTTGTGAGTGCCAATCCGACCCTATCCATTTCAGATATTGAGGTGTATAACTATCTTCATCCTAGGTAGTTTAGTAAAACTCTGCGATAGTTGTCAAACTTTGTATTACACTACATTTACAAAAAGAGCACTACTGGGATAAACTACATTGTACATATTAAATTACTCAATTATGGCTAAAGCATCAAGTAACGATGAAGATAAAGTATCAGCTTCTAATAAAGCTAAACTTGAAGCTCTTCAATCTGCAGTTGCTCAAATTACAAAGCAATTCGGAGAAGGCTCAATTATGACACTCGCAGAGGACCAAATCAAAAAAATGGACGTTATTCCTACAGGAGCTATTGGATTAGATATAGCGCTTGGAGTAGGAGGAGTACCAAAAGGAAGAATTATTGAAATCTATGGTCCAGAATCTTCTGGAAAAACAACTCTTGCATTAAGTATTTTGGCTGAAGCACAGAAGACAGGAACAGCAGCTTTCATCGATGCTGAACACGCATTCGATGCAGAATATGCAAGAAGACTTGGAATCAAAACAGAAGAACTATTAGTTTCTCAACCAGACTACGGAGAGCAAGCACTAGAAATTCTAGAAACTCTTTTAAGATCAGGAGCTGTAGATATTGTAGTTGTAGACTCAGTTGCAGCACTTACACCAAAAGCTGAGATTGAAGGAGAGATGGGAGATTCTCATATGGGTTTACAGGCAAGACTTATGTCTCAAGCTTTAAGAAAGATTACAGCTATTGCAAGTAAAACTGGAGGAACTGTTATCTTCATAAACCAATTGAGAATGAAGATTGGAATTATGTTTGGTAATCCAGAAACAACAACTGGAGGAAACGCACTTAAATTCTATGCATCAATCAGAATGGATATTAGATCAAAGGAGAAAATCACTAGAGATGATTCCATTATTGGTCACGTTGCAAAAGTTAAAGTAGTTAAGAACAAGGTTGCGCCTCCTTTCAAGGAAGCAGAATTTGAGATTATTCACGGAGAAGGAATAGACAAGGTATCTAGTCTTTTGGATGCTGCACTAAAATACAATTTAATCGAGAAAGCAGGTGCATGGTTTAAGAGAAACGGAGAGAATCTTGGACAGGGTAGAGAAGGCGTTAAGGAACTTTTAAAGAGCGACAAAAAGCTTTTAACAGAAGTTTGGAATGATGTTAAAAAGGCTGCTGGGCTATAGTTTTAGGAGATAATATTGACAGCATAATTTATGCTTTGATATTATTTATTTGGGATCTCTTCGGAGATCCCTTTTTATATCTGTAATACATATTCCATATCTATTTTGACAAATAGCAATTCTGGATTATAATCTTATAAATGACACCAACTGCTAATACAGAAGCTACAATAGAAGATGGTGTTGAAGAAGATCTACCAATATTAGATACATCGATTCAACCACCAATAGAAGAACTATCTCCTGAAGATCAACTAACTAGTATCTTACCCGAACTACTAAGTAGATCCTTGGTTAGTAACTTTAAAAGTATTTCTAAAATATACACAGTTAACGTCCTTCCCTTTATAGTTTCTCAAAAACCAGATCTGGCAAATAATGTTGGTGTATTAAATCAAATCGCCAAGGTGCTGTACCTCTTCATAAACATCGCAATTATCCGAACAGATTTCACAGATCCAGAAGTTCTAGAAGAATTTAAAGCTGTGTATAACGATCAATTCGGAACGCTTCCTCGCAACCTTCAAAAGTTCCTCGAAGGTGATGAAAGTAAAATGGGAGTACTACCAGAAATTAGAAAGATAGTAGACCAAGCTCTGAGGGAAAACTAAAGAAAATTGTGTGACAAATTACTCAACACCACAAATATCCCTGCCGTTTTTTGTGTTACTCCGCCTTGATTACAAAAAAGTTGTATACTAGAATAGTACAATCGGTTTATATTTTTAGATCACCAAAATGTCAGTCACAGATAACACCTTAGAGAACTTATTTATATCAAAAGTTAGAATAAAAGCTCTTAGATATTTCCTGACAAATCCAGATACAGAAATTCACTTGAGAGGAGCGGTTAGAGAATTTAAAGAAGAAATAAATGCAGTACGAAGAGAGCTTACTAGAATGGAAGAGGCAAAGATTATTAGATCAACTGCTAAAGGCAATCGAAAATACTTCGAACTAAACAAGGAACATCCTTTTGTATCTGAGCTTATGGCTATTATGCATAAATCATATGGACTTGGTGCAGAGATCATGGACAATATTAAGAAGCTTGGAAACGTTGAATACGCTTTCCTAACAGCGTCATACACTAGAGGAATCTTCTTGAATATGCAGATAATCGATATGGTTATAGTTGGGGATATTGATTTAAAGGTACTAGAAGATCTAGTGAACAAAGCACAGGTTAAGCTAAATAAAGAGATTCACTATATGGTTTTAAAGTCATCTGAGTTTCAATTGAGAAAGAGAAGACGCGATCAGCTACTTATGGATCTCTTAATGCAAGACAACGTACTATTAATTGGAAACAGAGACGAATTAGTTAAATTCTAATGAGTAAAACAGTAAAGATAGTAGGACCATTTTTTACCAACTATAGCCTAGCAAGGGTTAACAGAGGTTTTGCTAGGGGCATAAATTCTCTCGGGACTGAATTCGAAGCAAAGCTATTTGTAACTCAAGAAGAATCCGACTACTATCCAACAGATGAAGAACTAGATTCAAGGCCAGAAATAAAAGAGATTTTTTCTAAAGAAGATTTCTTTTCTGACTTTGCAATCTACAACAACTTTCCAAAAAACACTGCGAACCCATTGGGACTTACCAACTTAAATGCACGAATCAAATTAATATATGTTGCATGGGAAGAAAGTATTTATCCAAGTAACTGGGTAGAGGAAATAAATGCAGAAGCAAATGGAGTCATGACAATATCAAGCTTCACTAGAGATATACTTTTCAATTCTGGAGTTAGAGTGCCAATATTTGTTGTACCCTGTGCTTTAGATCAAGAATATTTTGATTCAAAGCTTGAAACCTTTACATTAAATACACAAAAAAGTTTTAAGTTCCTACACGTAAGCTCAGGGAAGAAACGAAAGGGAGTAGATGTGCTACTCAAAGCATACTTTAGCTCTTTTACCAATCAGGATGACGTAACCCTGATAATAAAATCATCTCCTGGTCCAGACAACGACATAGACAGAATAATCGGAGAGCTTTCTTCTGAAACAAGCCCTGAAGTGATACACATAAATAATCCTGAGGTCTCTGAACAAGATATGAAAAACTTGCACCATACTGCATCTGCGGAAGTTTACCCTTCTAGATCTGAAGGTTTCGGAATACCAGTACTTGAAAGTATGTTCTATGGCAAACCTGTCATAGCAACAGCGTACAGCGGATATCTTGATTTCTTGAACGAAGACAATGGCCACTTAGTCGATTACCAGCTTGTGCCTACAAGTGATTCAGAGCTTGTAAACATTGGTGCTAGATGGGCTGAACCAGATACCGATGACCTTGCAAGAAAAATGCGATTTGTATACGAGAACAAAGACTCCATTGAAGTTACTAGGAGAGCTATTAAGGCACAGAAAGTAGCGACTGATTACACCTGGGAGAATGCAGGGGAAAAAGCTGTAGAATTCTTTAGGAATCTAGAAGAAGCAATAGATTTAAAACAATCAAAGATACTTGTGGTATCACCATACAATGACGAGACTGGAATAGCAGAGTATAGCGAGAAGATATATTCGAACGTAGCGAACTCATTCAAAGAATTCAAAATCAGTTCCAATATTGATCTAGCCAAAACAACGAAACCAGATGAGGAATTCGTAGTTAGAAATTGGAGTCTTAATGATTCTACGTTCAAAGATCTTGAAGAGCTTATACTTTCTGAAGGCTTTGATATTGTTCATTTCCAATACCACCCTGGAGCATTTACATCCCCACAAGATTTCAACAACCTGCTTCAAAACATTTCCGAATTAAATAATGCATTGAAGTTTTTTGTCACACTCCACGCAGTTAAGGGGAGCGGCTTTGATCTGATCGAAGATATTCCTAACCTAAAACTTTGCACAGGTGTATTCATGCATAACCATGCAGATGTAGACTATGCAAGAGAGAAAGGCTTGAACAATGTTTCATTCCTGCCACTATACAAAACAGAATCTAGAAAACGATCAAAGACGTGGTTAAGAAAGAGATTAAACATTCCAGAAACTGCAAAGATATTAGCAACGCATGGGTTACTTAATACAAACAAGGGTATCCAAGAAATCATTAAAGCATCTGCCGTACTTAAAGAGAAAGGTTTTGAACTACTATGTCTAAATGCAGTAAGCCAAAACAACATCTATGCCGGTGAAATACTTAAAGAATGTAAGTCTTTGATTTCTGAACTTGGATTAGAAAACAATGTTAGATTTATTACCGACTTCCTTCCTGAAGATCATGTAATGGCTTTCCTTGAAGCGTCTGACTATATTGTCTTTAACTATTCAGATGCTGGGGAATCTGCAAGTGCTGCAGTAAACAAGGGGTTGTCTAGTAGAAATCCAGTGATAATAACCAATATCCCCCAGTTCTCTGAATTCAACGAAGAATGTTTTAGGATGGAGAATAACAAAGCTGAGAATATTGTAGATGCGATACTAACCCTAGAAGAGGATACAGACTTAAAAACAAGAATGCTTGAACATGCAGCTAAATATATTGAGAAGAATTCGAATCATGCAGTAGCTTTGAAGCAGTTAGTTATGATTAGCAGCAATCTTGCAAGTTAGCTACTTAATATTGTCTCCAGCAATCTTAATTGCCTCGTGATCACTCCAAGTAAATTCAACGTCGTTGTAGTTAATAAAGTCATCGTCACCTTTCCCAGAAATATAGATAATATCTCCAGCTTCTGTATAACCCATAGCGAATTCAATAGCATTAAGCCTAGAAGTATAGTCATCTGCATCGAAAGCTATAAACGGAGAATCTCCCGAACTTATTACCCTATTAATCCTTCCAACCAAGTTATCCCTATTCAAGACTCTAAACTCATCATCTGAACCAACTCGTTCAACAGCAACAAATCTTCTTCCTGTAATGTTGTGTGTAAATACAGCAGAGTTAATATCGTAGTTTCTGAACTTCTTTGTAGCAAACGGAGTTAGTAATACAAGCGTTGAATACTTCTGAGCAATATTTGGCATTTCGAAGTTTAAATAGTCTCCTTCCAAACCAAGAACAGTCACTATCTTCTTGCCCATTGGTTTCAATGCCGAGATTTCTGAAAGTGCAGATTCAAGAGAATCCGGAGTCTTTGCATTATCTATAACAACAACGCGATCTTTAACATGCATAACTTCGAATCTTCCTTTTGTTGTTTTGAAACCTTGGGTGTACCTTGTTAATCCAGGAACACCAGACAAAGCTTCTGCCATAGTAGAGGAGAGCACTTTGTTCACAACTGAATATGATGCAGGACTTGGGGATTGATAGTTGTTTTCTCTGAATAAATACTCAGTACCTCCAAGAAACGATCTGTTTAATATCTTAAAGTCTCCTTGGTTAACCATTCCTAAATACAATGGCTTTGAAATACTATCCCTATTTGTAAATATCCAGTTTCTAAGGTTCGTATCCAAACCATTTCCAAGCATAACTCCGCCATCCTTTAGCAGATTAGTTATATGCATAAGCTGCGCGATACTTTCTTGATTGTAGATATTTGGAACAATTACTCCATCAAACAAGACATTGTCGTAAACGCCAGACTTTAAACCAGAATTATGCAATTCTACAACAAAATAGTTACTCGTATCCGAATTAAGAAGATCATTTAATTCATTCTGCGAAACAACATCGGAGGACAGATAGTTATCATACGTCTGATTTATTAAGTTACCAGTAGATGAAATATATCCAGCGCCTAGCCCTGAATTATTCAGTAGGTAACTAAGCAATTCAGTAACAACTGTTTTGCCTTTTGATCCGTATACACCAATAACTTTCTTGTCTAAAACAAGCTTTTCTTCGGATCCTTTTTTTCTTTTTATTAAGTCAATGATTCCCATCAAAAAATAGTATATATGAAAGCTTCTGCGTTTTCTAATTCCTCAACCAATCTGTAACAATTCAATGCTAGTATTATGATCTGAAACCATTCAATTCTATTCACAGAGAATCCTAGCAGCATTGTAGAAGAACGAAGTGATATAATGAACAAATGGAGAACTTGAAAGACAAAAAAATCCTTATCCTGCATGATTATTTTCTATACAAAGGGGGAGGAGAGAGATTGATAATCACAATGGCAAAAAGATTAAACGCAGATATTGCCACAGCTTTTGTTGCAAAAGATGCATTCGATCCTAGAGATTCTGGAATAAAGGTTTTTGAATTGTATAAAGAGAGTAGATTTTCAAGAATACCTGGATTTAGATACGCTCAAGTAAACTTAGCGTTCCTATTAAAAACAAGAAAGCTTATAAAGAACTACGATATCATCTA
>CAZLOI010000001.1:177771-269523 GCA_964561155.1 uncultured Candidatus Saccharibacteria bacterium
TGTGTTAATGCATTACTGCGAGCACGAGACAAAGTGAATATTGCATACATGCATACTCCACCGAGACACTTGTATGATAGCTTTAACGATAGATTAAAGGATTACGGAATTATCAAGAAGTTAATATTCATTCCTTTTGCTATATTCAATCGATTTAGATTTTCAAGACTTTCTAAACGATTCGATTTGATAATCACCAACTCAAAAACTGTTCAGGAAAGAATTACAAAGTATCTTCATCAAGATTCTGTTGTAGTATACCCTCCTTGTAATACTGTTGATTTCAAATGGTTGGGAGAGGGTGACTACTTCTTTTCTTGGGCAAGACTGTACCCTGCAAAGAGAGTACATATGATCGTTGAAGCTTTTACAAGAATGCCTGAAAAGAAACTGATTATTGGATCAGGTGGACCTGAACTTGAAAAGATTAGGGAGATAGCTAAAGGAAAGAGCAATATAGAAATACTTGGTTGGATTACAGATGAGCAGTTACTTAGTCTTCTAGGAAACTGTCTTGCAACAATGTATATTCCTGTACGAGAAGATTTTGGTATGACTCCAGTTGAATCAATGTATGCAGGAAAACCTGTTATTGGTGTTAACGAGGGTGGTATGCAAGAAACAATTGTTCATGGAAAGACAGGTGTTTTATTAAGACCTAACTTCACTGTTGATGACATTGTTATCGCTGTTAGAGATATGACAAAAGAAAAGGCTAAATCAATGAGAGAAGACTGTGAAAAGAGAGCAACATTGTTTTCTGAAGATTCCTTTATAGAAGGTATTGAGAACGAGACTTCAAAAATACTTGAGAAAACTTCAAATAGTAAGTAGTGCTTGTTAATATTCCCCTTCACTGTTTATAATCCTTGCATGACAACTAAAGCAGAGAGTACACCGGATCTAGACAGTTTCGAATGGAGAGTTAAGTGTATAAAAAGCGCACTGGGATTCCTCTATCCAGATCATGTAGATAACATACGGCCGCATCATCTGTTGGGAGACGATTATATTTCTGACACAGTACATTTAACCGATGGCGATGCAGAGGCTTCCTACGAAGTATTCTTTGAACTACTTAAGAGTATTCCGTATCTAATTGGCTTTGTAGAAAAGTATCTGGAGGAATATGACTGCGATATGATTCGACTTGGTAAACCTGGGCTTAGGCAACCAAAGCTTGTTGATCTTTATTCAGAAGAACAAAAGCAGGAACTCCCCTACGGGAAAAGGACTCTTCTTGATATTACGGATTTCTATATAAGCTTTGCTGAGCTTGAGGAAATGTATGAAATTGGATCAGATGAAGATCTATTAGATGTGCTAGAAACGAGAAGAGATGCGTACTTAGAAATCATATCAATTATATGGCTAATAAACCTTATTCGTTCAAACCCTCCTGTATATACCAAGAAAGGTCTTTTCTCCAGAAAGGAGATTGTTGTTCCAAGTAGCAGAGTATATATCCAATTCAGGCAACTCAAGAGGGTACTGGAAAAAACTTTCGATAGACCCACAGACAAATTTAGTGTATCAGGAGCTATTATAGATGAGGTGTTTAGGCTTACAGGTGTTAGCAAATTTGAGTTCCTGGGTAATAGATCTGAAGCTTAACTACAAACTCTTCTTGCTCTTTCTGTCACTTAGGAAGATAAGGCCTGGCCACAACGAACTTACAATCATTACCATTCCAGAGAAATATATAACTCCATTGAATGATTCTTCCCCAAGACCTGCCAATTGACCTCCGAATATACCAAGGATAGCAATAGAAAGACTGATGATGGTGTCGTAGACTGCGTAAGCTCTTCCCGATCTACCGTCATCTAGGTTAGCTGCAAAAAGCTTTCTCCAGTTAACTAAGTTCATAGATGCTCCAATTCCTATTACAAATTGTAGGAAATAAAAGAATACTGCTGTCTGGATGAATGGGTAGAGCAGTAGAGGTAACCCCATTAATAAGTTACCTAACATTAGAAGGATAATCTCATCGCTATCTTTTTTAATATTGTCTGTTAGCATTCCTATTGGTATTTGAAACAACACACGAGCGATATAGAAACACGCAGCACCTATACCTACAATCTCTACAACATCCATTTGTAACTTAGTTTGTAGAAACAACCCTGTGAAGGCACTCACAATTACATACATACCCCAAGTAAACACATCTGATAGTGTTAAATAAAGGATAACTTTATTTACTCCAGCCTTTTCCATTAAAAGTCTCCTAGTGTATTCCATAAAAAGGTATAATTAATCAATTCAATTCTAACAAGATAATGAGCGTCACTCAAAGTGAAATAGAAACAATATATGAAGGCTTCGTAGATGTCTTGTACAAATTCTTCTACTATAGAGTACTTTCCAAGGAAGTAGCTGAAGATCTTACCTCCGAAACTTTCATACAATTTGTTAAAGGATTAAAGGAAGACAAAGAAATTGAAAATCTAAGAGCATACCTATTTGGAATAGCGAAGATCATCTTCATAAATTACCTAAGGCAAAAATACAAAGACGCCATTCCTTTCTCACAAATATCAGAAAACTTTGAAGATTACATCGTTGAAACAGTTAAGGAAAGAGATAACCCACCTAGTGACGAAGACATGCTACTAAAGTTCATAGACAAAGTTCCCCCGGCACAAAGGGAAGTCTTAAGACTTCGATTTCTTGAAAAGAACACTTTAAGTGAGATTTGTACGATACTTGATAAGAATATGAACTATGTTAAAACAACGCAGAAAAGAGCTCTGAAATCTTTAAAACAACTAATTGAAACAGATATTGCTGAACCTGATACTAACGACGTAGACCAAGAGACTGAATCATGAAAACGCTTAACAGAAGAGAAATATGTACACCAAGTACTACTATTAAAGTAAATCTATATAACTAGTATAATTACAAAATGGCAGATCAAGAAGAGAAACAATTTGATGAAATCTTGAAATCCTTAAATACAAAGGAGGCTATTCCGACTGATAAATTTAAGAACAAATTGAAAGCTGAAATGATAAAGGAGTTCAAGAAAGGTCAGCCTAATAACGGTTTCTCGCTAACTGACTGGTATCTAAACTTCCTATCACTAGTCCTTGTTGTCATATCAATATCTTTAGTTGCATACTTTGGGGTACTATATAATACAAACTCAGGTACAACTACTGGATCAACTGTAGTATTAACAGATCTTGATAAAGAAGAGATTTTAGAGAAATATAACAAGAATAACCCAGAAACATTAACAAGAAAAAGAGAAGCTCCATTAGTTTCTTTCCCTGAATCACAAAAATCATCTAACTACTTTTCAACTCTAAAGAACCAAACATTTGGTAACGGATATTTTAGATGCACCGACTCCTTCCTTATAGTTAATCAAACTATTCTTGAAGAAACATTCTATGGTCAAGACACAACACTTGCAAAGGAGGTTGTTAGAAATGGAGTAGGGGATTTAATCTCTGAAAAAGTAGTTACATATACTTTAGATAAGAAGATAACTGAGGAATACAGAGGAGGTAACTACATTGTAGTTAATTCTGAAGATTTTGATTATGACGATAGCGTTTCAAGTACTGCAGCAACCGTTACTCCTGTAACAAGAGACGGTGAAGAAGCCTTTGAAATCGAATACAGAGCATTCCTTGATTGTAATGGAACAAAGGAACAGTTAATTACAGTTCAGTATATAAATGCGGTTACATTCAAAGTTGAATCTGAGGAAGTGTATCTAGGTACAAAAACTGAAAACAATCTATACAGCATTACAACTATTGATACGAGTGAGCGAAATATTAATCCATCAGAACGAATAGAGATATTTAATCTAGATCATCCCGTTGCCAGAGAAATTGTTGGAGACCCAGAAGATTTAGTAGAAACAATTGCATATCTTGTACCTGTAAGTATGGTTGAAGGAGTATCTTATAGACCAACTAATATTGTTTCAGATATTTCTAATATCCACTATATTGATAGCAAGTTCTATCCTGAAAGTGAGTGGGGAAGAGATCTACTTGAGCATACAGTAAAGATTCTTGGTAACCCATCCCTTAGCTACGATATTCAGTTATCTCCATTTGAATTTGCAAAGGTTAACCTTTACGCAAGATCATTTGAAGAAGGAAGCAATTCTCAAGAGCGAACTGCTCGAATATCAATTAGTGGAGGAGAGGTGATAGCAACCTTTAGGCTCGCCCCTGTATCGTTTGGAGTAAACTCTACAAATGAAATATCATTTGAATACAACAGTAACTATTACGTTATTGAAACACCAGACGTTGATCTTTTCAGTACACTAGGTAATTTTAATATCTAAATATGAAAACTAGATTCCAGCTTCTACTTTGGATAGCAGGACCATTGCTTCTTCTTCTAGGAGCTTTTGCTGTAATAATCCTAAATGGATTTAACAATATAACGGAATACGATATGGATATATTTGATTTTGAGACATGCGTACAAGCAGGTTACCCAGTTATGGAGAGTTTTCCTAGACAATGTAGAACAAATGACAATAGGGTCTTTGTAGAGAATCTATATCCAAATGCTTAACTAATAGACTTCGTTGTGATTCCCTATATCAATAAAGATGTAAAAGCTCTTGGTTTCTACATAGATAATCCTAAGATCGTCAGTCACACTAAAAGATTTCTTTCCCTTTAAATTTCCCACAAGAATATGATTTCTGAGTATGGGATTATTTGGATCTTCTAGAAACAAGTCAATTGCCTCGATTGTTTCTGAGTTCAATATTCTGTCCTTTTTTATTCTAATCTTGTAGTTTTGAGCAAATTGTTTAGTAATCCTAATCTTCTTCATTCATTACCGTGTCAACAAACTCTTCTCCAGACGATACCGTATACGCTGTGCCATCCCTAATAGCCTTTAGCGTTTCCTTAAGCTTACCCTCCAAATATTGTTCGTACTCTTCAGATATATATTCAACCTTTGGTTTCTTGTTACTTTTCAGACCTAATTCAAATTCATCATTGTTAACTCCTCTCAAGAAAACCCTAATTAAATCCTGAACCGATGAAAAGCCCATGTCTGTTGCCTTTTCTTGACTCTTAGCGAGTAGCTCTGATGGAAGATTTATCTGAAATTTAGTGTTCTCCTTTTTTTTCATTTGGTACAGAGTAACAAATAGTAGTATTACTATACCACTTACATACTACTTTGTCACGACTTTGATACAAAAAGTGGTGTTCAATACTATTTCTTGGGTAGATTATCCAAACTTTTCCATAGATATCTACACGCATAAGATCTATATGGAGCCCATTTCTTCTGAAGTTTTATTATCTTTTCCTGGTTGTCTCTATCGATCCTGTACAGGTTTGATATAGCATTTCGAACACCCAAGTCTCCGTATGAAAAGATATCCTCTTTTCCAAGACCAAAGATTAAAAGCATTTCTGCAGTCCAGACACCAATACCCTTAAGCTTTACTAGCTCATCAATTACGTGCTGGTCTTCTTTCATTGTCCTTAAGTTTTCTAAATCCACTTCTTTGTTTATTACACTTTGGCATAGAGACTTAATATACTTAATCTTTGCAAATGAAAGACCACAAGCTCGTAGAGCTGCATCTTCATGCTTAAGATATTCTGTCGGCTCTGATGTTCCAACTAGATTCAGCACTCTGACGTAGATTGTATCCGCAGCCTTTACAGAAAGTTGTTGACCAACAATTGTTCTAACAATATCTTGAAAGAGGTCTTCTACAGGAACAATGGGAGGTAGTTCCCCAAACTTAGCTATCAAACTAGCCATTACTTTATCTTTTGATAGTACTTCTATGTAATTCATGTACAGATTATACCAGTAGACCAATAAGTGTAATTTAGTATAATAATATTCGTTTCTACATTCTTAAAGCAAACATATGATTACGAACTTCATTAGAACTCATAAACCATTAATGTTTTTGATACTTTCAATAGTTCTTCTTCTTGTCCTACGACTCCCTTCAATCTCTGAACCACATTGGTATGATGACGAAGGCATTCATGCTGCCGTTGCGAATCAGGTTAACCAAGGAGGAGAATTGTATGTAAATGGGTGGGACAACAAACCACCGTTCATGTACTTGTTAAACACTTTATTCGTTCAATCTGACAATGCAATCTTGTTACTTCGAGGAACAAGCATACTCTTTGCTATTGGAACAATGGTACTTGTATTCTTAATCTCAAAGAAGGTATCGCAGGGTAGAGTGCTGTATGCAACAACATTCCTTAGTGCTTTGTTTCTAGGGCTTCCCTTTCTTGAAAACAATATAGCCAATGCAGAAAACTTCTTTATTTTCTTCACGTCTCTGGGAATATATTTTGCACTTAAAAAGAAGTTCCTACTAACAGCCTTGTTCTATGGCTTTGTCATATTCACCAAAGCACAACCTTTCTTTGAGTTCATTTCTATATTCCCGATACTTCTAATATTCCTAATACAAAGCAAAGAGAAGATTAGTTCAATTTCAATTAAGGTATTCAAAGGAGCAATTCTATTTGTACTACCGCTTGCTTTAACATCTTTGTACTTCATTTCTAGAGGTTCTTTCTCGGAGTTTGTAGATTCTGTATTGTTAAGCAACTTTAGTTATGTGGGTGAAGCAGCGGAGACTACCAAGTTCTTGTTCTTAGAAAACAGTGTGTATTGGAGATTACTAGTTCTTGTTTTGGTTGTTAGCTTCATAGTATTCCGATATTTCAAAGGTAAAATACGATTTGATCACGCCATTGTTTTCGTTTGGTTGGCAGGAGCTTTGTTTGGAGCAACTCTGTCTGGAAGAGGATACCCTCATTACTTGCTTCAAGCAGTTCCTGCATTTCTTTGTACTCTAGCTATTTTGTTTTCAGGGAGAATATTTTCAAGAAATAACCTAGGGAATGGCTTGATTGTGTTTGCTTTAATGACTATTGGTGTTGTCTATTTCTTTCAGGGACGATGGTTTCCAAACAACTTGGATTACAACAGCTACTATCAAACAGCATATGGTTTCTTGTTGGGAGATGTTAGCAGGGAAGAGTGGAATGATTATTTTGATACAAAGATGAACTACATGTACGAGGTATCAAGCTATATCGATGCTATGACTACGGATGGAGAATATGTATATGCAGTTGATCAGAGTGGTTGGTTGTATGTCCTATCCCACACAAAATCTGCATCAAGATATGTTGCATACTACCACCTCTGGCATACCGAAAACAGGACACTGGAGGCTCTAGAAGAGATCAAAAACAACTCTCCCGTATTCATAGTGGTGAACAAAACAGAGGGTGTTTATACGCAGTTACAGGAGTATATTTCAGATAACTACGTAGAGGATACTTACAGAAGTGTTGAGTATTCTGTATGGAGAAGAAGGTAGTTTACAGGAATAGTTAACTATAAAGGTCTTGGTTCCTTTAAACTATCTAGTAATCTGGAAACCTCTAATCTCTTCCAATAGATTCTTTGCAAAGTCATCTTCTTCGAAGTGCTTTCTAACAGGATCTAATAGTTCATTTAGAGCCTTAATTACTGCTACCTTTAGATCTAGTGGAAAGAGTTTCTTTTCTACAAAGTCTTTCTCCAATTCTTCGTATGAAGAATAACTAACATTACCTCCAAACCTTTCTTCTCTTTCGATATTAAACATACCGTTTGGAAGTAGAGGAGTAGCTCTCTTTAAATGATCTGCCTCGAATATAATCTGCTTACAGTAATCAAGAATTGGGTTCTCATCCGAAATACCTTCTGGACAATATGCGTTATTTATCTTTCTGGCTACATCATCTGCTGTATCTGTCATGAAAATAGCTGTATCTGGTTTAGATTTAGACATCTTCATAGATATAGCTCGCTCAGTTGCATCTGCACTTTCTGATAGTGGCTTACCTAGTCCTTGTAACATTCCATGACTTAACACAACTGGTTTCCAGTATCCTATTTCAGGACCAACTTCTCTTGCCAACATATTAACCTTTCTTTGATCCATTCCAAGCTGAGTAACCTGACACTTCATTACCTCAAAAATATCTGCAACCTGCATGCAAGGGTAGAGGATTTGAGCTCCACTTAGATCATCCATTTCTGATCTTCCCATAATCTCTGTAGTTCGAAGGATTCTCTTTAAAGAAGCACTCTTAGATACCTTCATAACAGTTTCCCAGTATTCTCTCTTACCTACAAAATCTGATGTCCACAAGAACTCTACATGATCTGTATTCATACCAGAAGCCTTCCATATCTCTATAAAGTATCTTCCAACTTTCTTAATCTTCTCTAGATCACCTCCCATCTTGTTGTTTAAGTATCCAAACCAGTCTGCTACCCACATTCTGAAAGTAAAGCCTGCATCAATCATCTTGTTTGTATTGATAGCTCTGATAATACCTTGAGCTATATGCATCTGACCTGATGGTTCAAATCCATCGTATGTGAAAAGTGGCTCTTTTGAAGCAAATATCTTAGCTAACTCTTCTTCTCCAACAAGTTCCCCTCCATTTGCAGCTATAGATTTTAGAATATCTATCTTTGCTTGAATCTCTGGTGTTATTTCTACATAACCTGCCTTGTTTAATATAGTATTTACCTGCTCTGTAGTTAAAATATCTAACAACGACTTTCCTATCATATCCGCAGATACACTTAGGATCATTAATCCTACATGACCTTCACCTAGTCCAATTTCATCTTCTGCAAGCAACATTCCTTCTGATTCATATCCTCGAAGCTTCCGTTTCTCCAATACTATTCTTTCATTCCTTGTAAAAAGGTATCCAGGAACTGTGTTTCCAGGTGCCAAGTATGGAACAATATCACCTTCCTTAAAGTTACTAGCTCCAGTTACAACCTGTGCAATACCGTTACCTGTATTAATTTGAGTAACGAATAGGTGGTCTGAATTCTCATTCTTTTTTGATTCCGTAATCTTTACAATAGTGATTGGCTTGAGTAAGTTTAGGATTTCTTCTTTGGATAGCGACATAAATATGTTCTAAGGTTAAGTTGATTGAATTATACGATCTTTAGATCGGTGATGTCTAATTGCTCTACAACTTATTTCTTAACCATTGTAATTCTGTAGTATTCATCATCCATTCTATTCATATCTCCTTTGGGCATTCGGAGTTGTTTTATAGTAAATCTGTCTGAATACCTTAAGAATTCATCTAAATCCCAACGAGTTAGCGGATATATGTAAACGCTTCCCTTATCTTCTAGAACTCTATCTAATTCGTTGATAAAGAGAGTAATTTCTCTTTGTCTCTCCTCACCATTCGAAGGTGTGAAGTAATAAGGAACAGACCATCCACAGATTATATGTCTAAAAAACCCATTAGCATAAGGGAGGCTTAGTGCATCAGCGACAACAAGATTTTTCGTATCCTGAAAACCTTCTGTATGACTTGAAAGTCTATACAAGTCCCCTTTAGATTTATATGGAAATGAAGCCTTCCCAGTTCCCAAATCTAGGATATTTCCCTCCAATTCAGTATATACCGCCTCTTCAGGAAGCCAATCTGGTGTTCTTGCAGTTAAAAGTCCTCTTGCTGCCATAATCAGAAACTAATATATTGCTTTGGCTTGTTTCTGATATTCACTAATTCCTGATATGCATCCTGAATCAACCCTACAGAAAGAGCAAGTGTAGTTATTACAGCTACAATACCAACCCAGAATAGAGTAGTACCTAAGACTACGTTTATAACGATAATTGATACTGCTACCCAAAGAAACCCTAGCCATACTGCTGCTTTGTGGTAGATATCGTATGTATCCTTAATTAGACTCAATAGGTTTAGA
Source organism: uncultured Candidatus Saccharibacteria bacterium (assembly GCA_964561155.1). Classification (GTDB taxonomy): domain Bacteria; phylum Patescibacteriota; class Dojkabacteria; order J137; family J137; genus KLAP211. The sequence continues at coordinate 187,567 of CAZLOI010000001.1, forward strand.
TCTGCTAACTGAGTTATAAATTTAGGTGATAAGTGAGTATCGTGGAAGAAAATAGCTCTTATAAGGTGGAATGAGAAACCAAGTGCTATAACGCTAAACATAATAATATCTGAATATGTAGATATTAATTCTGCATGATCTGAAGTTACTGATAGTGTACCGTTAAGTGCACTAGAAGCGTATCCGCTTACTGTATATGGTAAATCAAAGTATGAAATAACTAGGGCTATGCCTATAAACTTGCCGAAAATGACAAGGGCAGATGGGAAAAGTGAATTTTCCAGTATACTTATTAGAGATTTTTGCATTTTATGCAACTTTGTTTACTGCTTTAGCAACGTTTGATTTATACCTCGCTGCAGCATTTTTGTGAATTAAATTCTTCTTTGCTGCTTTATCGATATTCTTGTATGCTTGCTTTAAAAGCACCTCTAAGTCTTTTTTCTCACCTTTAACTGTAGCTTTCTTAAGATCTTTTGTAGAAGATTTTAAAGCTCGCTTAAGTCTCAAATTGATTACTGATCTTCGTTTTGACACTCTGATCGCTTTTTTAGCTGACTTTGTATTTGCCATTCAAGTTATTATTGTTTAATTAACGTCCGATTATATCAATATTTCGTATAAAATCAAAGCCTTACTCAATTTCAGCAAAAGGAATCGTTACTTCTGGGTTACCTAAAGCACCTGCTGCTACTTGATACTTATCAAAAACAATAATTAAAGTAGCTTCATCGAATACAAATGTTCTGTAATTCTCTTCATCTGCAGCAGCTCCTGACTCGATTTGGTCGTGTAGAGAAGGATCTGTTAGATTGTCCTTTAATATCTCAATCGACCTTTCTGAAACCTGTGCTAGGTAGTCTTCTGTATCTGGGAATAAGTCCTCCATATCCATGAATTCTTGGGAAAGAAGATCATAGTTAACAGGAATAATTCCTGAGTTTCCAGTTCCACCAAGCAAGTTTACAGAGTAGTTGATTCGAACACTTAAGAATCTATTTCTGTTCATGTATACATCGTATGAAGATGAACCAAAAGATCTAAAGTTCATATCTGTACTTTCAGATATTATTGGGTCTACATACTCAGCTATTGCATCTTCTACATATGTATTTAGTTCCGCTTCTGCAGCTTCATTTGAACAGCTAAATACTGGGTATGTGAAGTCGTAGTCATATAGTTCTTCATCTGCTTGTTGATTACCTGAGTCTATGTCGCAAGTGACTAGTTCATCGTAGACTATTAGATCCTTGTCATCATCTTCAGTCTCTGTATCGTCTTGTGATGAGTTGCTATCTACTAGTGTTGATTTATTCTGTGAATCGGCAATCATTAAAGTTACTACTACTGTTGTAGCTATAACTAGTATTAAGGCTAATATTATTCCTAAAACAATTAAAGTTTTTTTCATGCGTTTTTATTAACTATTAGAATGTATAATTATCATATCAGTTTTTACGACCCAAGACATGTTTTTTAAAGAAAAGGAGTTAGGACTTTTTGATTCACACGCTCATTTAAATTCTACTGAGTTCGACAAAGATTTAGAGGATGTTGTTTCAAGAAGTATAGACTCGGATGTTACAAGAATTGTAGATATCGCTGTTGATTTGGTTTCATCAAGAAAGAGTATATCGATTGGAAAACGATTTCCAGATGTTGTTTATGCAACTGTTGGTATTGACCCAGAAACACAGGTACCAGGCTCTTCCTTGTATACGAATGTTTCTGATATTGAATCTTATACGCAAAATTGTTTCTCTGATTTGTTCAAGCTGATTGAAGAGAATATAGATACTGTAGTTGGTATTGGAGAAACGGGTGTAGATACATATTGGATTAAGAAATCGGCAGTATCAGTTTCTGAACAAGAAGCATCTTTAAAGAAACAGCTAGCTCTATTAAATATTCATATAGAACTTGCTAATCATTTCAATCTCCCCCTTACAATTCATTCTAGAGGATATGAATCTGAGTTGATTGAGGTTCTTAAGAATAGAAATGTTACAGGAGTTTTTCATTCATATACTGGAAATCTTGAAACAGCAAAAAAGATTTTAGATTCCGGGTTTGGTTTAGGAGTTAACGGCATTCTAACTTTCAAGAATGCAGATGACTTAAGAAGTGTATATAAAAGTATTTTGGGTGGAACCAAGATTGAATCTCCCAATGATTTGTATTCAAGAAATATATTTCTAGAAACAGATGCACCATATCTTTCACCTAAGAGAGGAGAGAGGAATGAACCAAGTAATGTTTCAGATATATTTAAGTTTATTCAGGAGAACCTTTAGTTTAATTAAATTGAAAACGTATATGATGAATAGTTTAATGAACTTGTTTTTAAAAGTAGTACATTTTCTTTTTCATCTTCCAAAGAGATTGGCTCTTCTTTTAATTTGGATATACCAGAAAACAATTTCTCTAGATCATTCGACACTAGGTAAAGCAATGGGTGTTAAGGTGTGTATTCATGATCCTTCATGCTCTATGTACACATACGAAGCTATAGAAAAGTATGGGTTTCTAAAAGGTGGTTGGTTAGGATTCTTAAGAATCCTACGATGTGCTCCTTGGGGTAGAGGAGGATATGATCCTGTTCCTTAGTTTATTCATATCTTAACGCATTCAAAGCAGATATCCTTGTAGCTCTTCTAGCAGGATATAAACCTGTAATAACACCTATTATACATGCAAGGATTAGTATCCCTAGAATAGTTCCAATAGGCATATAAGATAGAGACAAATATTCTCCACCTCTAGCAATTGAAACTGCAGAAATTACTAATGACAATATAAATCCTAGAGCTATACCTCCAATTATTCCTGCAACACCTCCTGTAATACCCATTAGAACTGATTCTGCCAAGAACAATTCTCGTACTTCCTTTGACTTCATTCCAATAGCTTTCATCAAACCTACCTCTCTTGTTCTTTCAAGAAGAGACACCGTTAAAGTATTAAACATACCTAGAGATGCAACAAACAAAGCTATTCCTCCTAGGGCTGCAAATACAACTCTAATATTGCTAAAGAATTCCTCAATCTGAATTACGGTATCAACAATTGAAGTAGTAGTAAAACCCAACGATTCTATTCCTAACCTAATCTGCTGAACATTATCTTGAGAATCTAATACTACTTTTAATTGTGAGAACTTGTTTATACCTAAAGGTTCTACATCGTTAATCGGTATATATGCCAATGGATTTGTACCTTCATCGGTAACTCCAACTATCTGGTATTTCATTGCAGTTGATCTAACCTTGGTCGTATTATCGATTAAATTACTAGTGACTATAAATTCTAGATCAACAGTTTGACCAATCGCATCTTCTGGATTTAAGGCAAACAATTCAAGCATAGAACTATTCAGTATTACTTCGCTTGTAGCTTTGCCCTCTAAATCTACAATCTTTGTATTAGTTGTTTCCTCTTCTTCAGTTAGTACTCGATTTTCATCAGTGAGTATTATATTGTCTGCAAAAGTTACATCTTCTGATTTATTTTCAAAATATTCACCAGCTATTAGCGTTTCTTCTATATTTTCTAAATAGTTAGTCTTTACTGCATATATGACTGTCTCGGTTTGAGAATTATTACTCTTAACAATTCCTGCTATGCTAACAAGTGGAAAGACTTCTTTTACCCCCTCAAAACTTGAAATACTATTTACACTTTCATCCGTTAGAAAAATATTCGAGCTTATCGAAGGAATTGTATCCACTTGCTTTAATTCATTAAGAGAGGCAACTCTTGTAATGACTAAGTTTTCAAGTCCATAACCCAAAGAGATTAGTAATACAGTAAACGATATACCAACCGCAATACCTCCAATTGTGATTAGACTTCTTGATTTTTTAGAAATCAAATTATTCATAGAGAGACTTGCAAGATCTAGAAACTTAATTGTATTACCTTGTCTTTTATCAAGTACTTCAATCAGTGTATAAAGCCTCTGCGTAAATTTTGAATAGAGTGTCAGAAAAATATGTGGTATTAGCTTGTTTTTAAATATTTTAAATAGTAGTGAATCTAGCATGTAAATTGAAATTAGGAGCAACGTTTTCATTACAGATACCAGGTATACAGATACATGCTGAATCTTTTTTAGTAAACCCTCCCTTTTTGGGGATTGTATCTTTGTTTTAGATACTTGAGTTGGCTTTTGTACTACAGGCACTTCTAGTTTTTCAGTTAATAACTCATGTATCTGCTTGTCTGTATAACCTTGGGGATTTACAGTCCTAAGTATCTGACCGTCGAACATCTGCACAATCTTGTTTGAATAGTTAAGATTGTCCATGTTGTGAGTAACCATAACTATGGTCGTACCTTCCTGTGCTAGTTTCTTGAAGAGGGAGATAAGATCTAAACTACTTTTGTAGTCTAAGTTTCCAGTAGGCTCATCTGCGATTATTACTTTGGGTTCAGATACTAAAGCTCTTGCCAGACCGATCTTTTGCTGTTGTCCAGAAGATAGCTCAGAAGGATAATAGTCTACCCATTTTTCCATGCCTACTAAATCAATAACTTTCTTTGCTTTGGCATAGGCTTCTTCTGTTCTGTAGCCCTTGAGCATTAGTGGAAATGCTACATTGACCATAACATTTGCAGATTGTATCCAGTTAGACTGCTGATAGATTATTCCAATATTCGCTTTTCTGAATTCTGCTAGTTGATCATCATCAGCATTATTCATATTCACTCCGGCAAATTCTATGCTTCCACTGGTTGAAGATTCAAGTCCCATACAAATGTGGAGAAGGGTAGACTTACCGCATCCAGATGGACCAAAAAGAACAACAAAGTCTCCTTTGTTTATTTCTAAATTCACGTCTTTAAGCACCCAAACATCTCCTGATTTTGTTTTGAAGATTTTGTTTACATTTTTTGCTTTTAGAATTGCTTCCTTTTCCATTACAAGAAATTAAATATTCCAGTTAGATTCTTAATCACAATATCTAGTGCTGAGTCTGACCTCTTTGGAGTTATTACTACGTTTTCTGAGGAAGTAGTTATATTATCATTTTCATCTCGTGCTACTGCCCTTACTGTATAAACCTTTGCAGGTGATACATTTGAAATAATTACTGTATGGTTTCTCTTCAAACTCCTATCTATTGATGTTGTCTGTGCAAGTCCTCCTGCCAATCCTTCTCCATATTCCACTTGGCTTGAAGCTAGTTCATCAGTTTCCCAACTTACGATTATCTGAGCATTGTTATCTTCCTGACTACTAGTTAAGGTCGTTTCAACTTTCAAATTAGTTATTGTAGGAGGCCTTGTATCAGTAGCAGTTGTAAAGAAGAACTCTGTAGAAACAGCTTCATTTCCTAATACATCTGTTCCCCTTATAACCATTCCATATTGTGTTGTAGGTAATAGACCCGTAACTTTCATCTTGTGTTCTTTTGTAGGAAGTATATCGATCTCATCTTGTGTTAGCTGAGGAGAGGTAACGGGGTAGAAAGTTACTATAGATGTAATCTCAGTATTTGAGTCCCACGCAACTTCTACTGTTGGTTGAGCAGAGTTCTTCACTTCTTCAATCGTTACATTTTCAACTCTAGGTCTTGGTAGTGTTTGAAAGGTATAAACATCTCCTTCGTATTCGTATCCTTCAATATCAACAAGGTTTATCTTGTATACATATTCACTATTATCATCCAAAGCACTTAGCTGCAACGTATAACTTGATTCTAACTGAGACACATTAATTTCGCTTAGTGATGTAAACACTCCATTTTTTCCATAGAATAGTTTTGATTGAGTAGCATCGAGAGTTGTAAATCTAATCAAAGCATTATCTACACTAACTCGCTCTGCAACAACTTTCTTAAGTACGGGAGCTGGATCTGTTGTAAACGACTTCTCTGTACTAATACCAATATTTCCATCTTCATCAGTCCATTTTGCTTTGTAGAAATATGTTTTACCAGGTTCTAGGTTATTTAGAGTAATTGTGTGACCTGTAGTTTGATTAGAGATAGAAACTTCTTCAACGAAGTATGTATTGCTAGTCACTCCATATTGAACTCTTGAGTCTGAAGTTCTATCAGTTGTCCAATTAATTACTGCTTTTCTTGTAGTTGTTGCTGTTACTTCTGGTTCAGATAGTAGGAGTGCTGGTTCAATGAACTTACCTGTTGGAAACTCTGTTACGGTAGTGGAAACTGCTGAGCAGTTATTTGCACTGTCACATGCTCTTACGCAGTAATAATAATCCTGTTCTGCTAAACCTGAATCTACGTACGATGTACTATTTACTTCTGCTACTTTTGTAAATAAATTGAAATCTGAACTACAAGTTACATCACTCGAAGATCTGTAGACTGCATATTTAGAGACTCCAGCACCAATATCCATTGGTTGTCCCCAAGATAATGCTAATTTCCAATTCGAAAGTGATTTAACCGAGATATCTGCGATATCAAGTCCAGATATAATTCCAGGAGCAGATCCATTGTATGTAAATGTAGTACTTGCATAAGCATCATAGTTAATGTTGTTTGCTTCGTCCTTGGCAACAATATATATTGTATTGCTTCCTGGTTGAGTAGCAAACGCATCAGCTTCTAAATCTGTAATACCACTGTCAGTGAAATTGCATGTATTTACACTAGGAATCGTGTTGATAGTGTAACAATAGACAATATTAGATACACTTCCAGTAAAAGTTACTGGAGCTTCCCATTCAAAGCTGTAGGCATTGGTTGTGTTGATGGATGGAGTAGCGGCCAAATTGAGTACCTGAGATGGAGCAATGGTATTGATTTTTAGTACACCATTTACACTTCCTGCACTAACATTTCCTGCGTTATCTATGGATCTGAAATAGATATAGTTAATTCCTTCAATAAGAACCGGGTAGTCATAGGTTGCATCAGTTACATAAGATCCATCATTAGTTAGTACATCTGTATTATCTTCACTGGCTGTATGAAGATCTCCATACCAAGTTCCACTTTCTCCTATCTTGTACTGTAATCCTGCAAGTCCTGATTCATTGTCACTAGCTGTTCCTGGATTCCCTCCAAAAGGCCATGAAATAGTTACATTCTCTGTAGAAATAAAGTTTGAAGGCATTGATATAAACCCTGGAGAAGATGGTGCAGTACTGTCAAATCTGAAAGAAACTAAATCTTGATAATCTTCATTGCTTCCACTCCAGATATTCCCAGAAAGATCGACAGCTTTTAATGAAAGATAGTATTGCTTGTTTGTTGTAAGTGTAAGTCCTGGGACAGATGAGAGATCAAGAGAGTCGCCACTGGCAATGAATGGACAGAAAGATTCTGCAATACCATCATCTAATCCTTGTAATACTCCTGCTGTGATTTCTGGATTAAGTAGACTTGATGAACCTAAGTCTCCTTCATCGAGTGAAACACAATAGCCTAGTATTCCAGTACCACCAACGTTATCAGCTCCTTCTGTCCATGTTATTTCTGCTTCATTATTTATCCAATCACCATCGCTACTACCTGTAATTCCAACAGCACTGGCATTGGTAGTTGGATTTACTTGATCCGATGGAGAATACCCTATACCAATATCGTTAAACACAGGGGTAGTTGCCTCGAGCGGTGTTAGAGTAACTCTATATTGAACATATCTATCTTCATCTTGAACGCACTCATTAGGTGTTAACTCAGCACCTGAACTAATATCTGAACATGAGTTCCAACTACTTGCATCTGATAAGTCAGATGCGTTTCCAGTTCTAACTTTCACTCCGATTGTTCCAGTTCCTGAAAATGTTAATAATTCCCAATCTGAAGGATACCCAGTATCGAATATATTTGAAGTAAGGACTCCAGTTGAATAAACACTTTCTTCAGCACCAATAACACCTGTTGGCTCCGTTGTAGACCATTGTCTTACACGCAAATCATCAAAAAAGTGAGTTCCACCGGAATATGCAACAATACTTGGTCGTAGGTTTGTTTCTGTGGAGTATGAACTATTGTAAGCAGTTGTCCAATTTTGATTATCTATGCTTTGTTCGTAAAAGTTTCCACCAGCAGCTTTCATTCTTAGTCGGAATGAGTACTGTTGATCTAGAGTCCAAGGACCAACTACAGGAGATCTTTGTGTACCATCCTCATATACTGCCGATGGACAGCTTACGGTACAGGTACCAGCTCCTGCGTTATAGTAGGCGTAGACTAAGTCTGTATAGGAAATACCAGACCCATTATCGTGCCAACCAAACATAATTGCATCGTAGGAAGCATTAGGATTTGTCCAAATATACTTACCTTCAAATACTATATTAGCTCTGGCATATGCTGTAGTTGAATATAAAGCATGTGTCCATGCTGCACCTACAGACGACTGCACTCTCAATCTACCTGCAACAACACTGAAAACTGATGGATCATTTGTAGTCCATTTGCCTGAATCTATAGATCCACCGCTAAAGTCATCGAAGAGTATAAATGTATTCACACCATTGCTAGCACTTGCTGCACCACTGTTTCCATAGTACATATAAATTGTAGTGGTAGTACTTGCAGCCAAACTATCTACCTTCACCCACACAGTAGAAGTGGATGAATCTACTTTCTGTTCTATCCAATAGGATAATTCTGTACCTGAAGAATTAGCAAACCTAATATCATCAAAGTCTGCCTGCATGTTTGAATCATAGTTAACTGTAAGTCGTGTCTGATAATTTGTGAGAGTAGAGGCCACAGCATTTGTTACTGTTACAGGTACTCGATTGCTCCATGATGTATATGAATTACTCCATCCTGCTGTTGGTAAAATGCTTATTTGACCAGCTACTGAATCGTTAATTGAAGTCGCAGATTCATAAGTAGTCACTGTACCTGTTACAACGTCACTGCTTATTCCTCCAATCCAATTGGTTTGAGTCCATGTAGAATTTGCGAATACTATACTAGTAATTACTGGTACTAATACAAGTAGCGGTAATAGCACTGAAGATAATCTAAGCCATTTCTTCTTATCACTCTTCTTGTTTATTTTTATAGTAGTATATAGCTTTTTCGTAACAGGCAACAAGAATAAATAGATATAGAAATCCCTATATTAGGTTACATCAAAAAAATACCATATACAAACACGTATAACTGTTTCCCTAATTCATTTGTTGTTTTTTTAGACTACTTTCTGTTAGTTTATTAAGCAAAATCTTTTTATAAGTAATTAGTACAAATAGTTAGGTTACACACAGCACATATTCCTTTAAATATAACCCGATTGGTAATACTTATACATAAACACTTCGTATGATTCTCCACAATTGATAATTTAATAAACATCTTCTGTATTCACTTCAACCATGAACGTTAGTTAATTAATCCACTTTAGTATCCACATAAAAATATCTTTGTTTCTCTGCTATAATTCTAGTGATCGGGGAACTTTTACACAAATACACATCCCCTATAACTAAAATTAACTACTTATTATAAATATATAGTTATGAAGATAACGTTAAGTCATGAGAAGTTGTCAAAACTCCTTATGTATACTAGTAGAGCAGTAAGTACCAAACCAAACATACCAATACTCTCAAATGTGAAGATGGAAGTAGCAAAGAGCAACTTAAACCTCTCAGCTACCAACTTAGACATGGGGATAAACTTGTGGATACCTGGTGTGGTAGAAAGTGAGGGAAACCTTACTGTATCAGCAAAATTCATAGCTGATTTTGTTAACGCTTCGGGTGGAGAAAAAGTAGAACTAGAATTAAAGGACAATGTATTGCTTGTAGAAACCGATAAATCAAAGGCTAACTTCAATATTATCCCTGCAGATGAGTTCCCAATAATGCCAAAACTACCTGAAACATCTTGGTTTAGAATCGATAAAAACGAATTCATAAAAACATTAGAAAAAGTATTGTTCGCATGTTCAACTGAATTAACTCCTGGAAAAGTACATATGTCTGGATGTTTAATTGAAATAGAGGAGGAACTAATATCTTTTGTAGGACTAGATGGTTTTAGACTTTCTAAAAGAACAGTTAAACCAATTGAACTAAATACACTAGAGAACCAACCACAGATAATTGTTCCTGCAAAATACTTGAATGAATTGATAAAGATTTCTACAGATGCAACAGATGTTGAAGAAGTTGTTGTATACCTAAGTGACAACAGATCTCAGATAATCTTTAAACTAGAAGAAATTGAATTCAGTATAAGACTTCTTGAGGGTCCATATTCAGACTACAAAAAGATAATGCCAGATAGCGCAACCTTTACATTTGAATTCAAAAGATCAGATCTAGAAAACGCTATAAAAGTTGTAAGTACATTCGCAAGAAGTAACCTAAACTATAAAACACTAGTGGACTTTGATATTGAAAACAAGAACTTTAAGATGAGATCAAGCGTTACAGATGTTGGAGACAACGAAACAGAAGTAGAAATGCTTAACGCAGAAGCAGATACAGATTTAAATGCAGCGTATAATCTAAAATATCTTCAGGATATTGTTGCTCATACAAAGGGAGATACGCTAAAGGTTGAAAGCAAAGGAGCACTAACAGCTACTGTATTTAAAGATCTATCAGATGAAAACTTTGTTCATCTATTAATGCCACTAAGACGCGATGCTTAAACTAAGACCTCTAGAACAAGGCGAGGAAAGTTTATGGGAGAAAACTAATTTAGCCTCTCCTTTAAGTACTTTCCTTACCTCTATCTACTGGTTAAACTTTTCAACACAGTTCAAAGGAAAAGGAATTGATGCGTACCTAATTGTTAACGACAAAAACGTTGCAGTTGGAGTATTGCCTGTGGAAATAAGTAGTAGAAGGTTTTCAAAAGTAGCTATAGCTACATATTCACCAGTACTAATCTCTGAAAACCTAATTCCTGAAGCAATGGCTGCAATAACTTCATACTTTGCATCCTTTCTTAAAGAAAACAATCTGTTCGCACTAAGAGTTCACCCATACTTAAATATTAATAGTCCAGTAGCAGAAGCTTTGGATCAATATTCAAAGTCTCTTGCTCCATCACAAGCAAGAATACTTTGGGAAATCAATCTTGAAAATCCAGTGGAAGCTTTAAGGCATGCAATGAGTTCTTCAACAAGAAACAATATAAATAAGGGAGAAAGAGGGAATCTTTCTTTTGTAAAAGTAACAGATGAAGCAGGTGTTAAAGAATTCGCAGATTTAATGGAACAAACAACATCAAGAAAGGGATTTATTAATTTCGATCTCAACTATTTCCTTTCTCAATTCAAAACATTGAATAAGTTTGGAATGACTGAAATATATTTGGTTAAGAAAGAGGGCAGAGCATTGGCAGGAGCTTTGGTTAATCTATACAAAGACACAGCATACTATACGCATGGAGCATCAACCTCTGATCCAGAACTTTCAAAAATTAGAGCTCCATATTTTCTTCAATGGTCTTTAATGAACGAGTTCAAGAACAGAGGATACAAGAAATACAACATGTGGGGAGTATCTCCAAAAGGATCTAGATCTGCCATTTCAGGAGTAAGTGATTTCAAAAGAAGTTTCGGTGGAGAAGAAATTGAACAAATATATCCGATAGATATATACCGAGATCCTCTAGCAAAGATTCGTCAAAGAATGTACGATAGGTATATTTACAGAAACGATAGATACTAATGTCATTTACAGATACAATTCCAACTCAAGATATATTCGCTTCCAAGTTCTGGAAAGAAGTTCGAAAGAATACTGGTAACAAGATAATCGATGTTAACGATTCTCTTTGGATTCAATGTACCAAGATTCCATACTTAAATATGTATGGAGGATATATTCCAAGAGCAGATATAAACAAGTTAAACGAAGATGAGCTTAGAGAAATAGCAAAGAGTGAGAATCTGGTATTCATAAAAGTTGATCCTGTTAACGCTTTAACCTCACAAGTTCCACTAAAGAATATTAAGAACTCCCAATTCGCTTTGCCTGTACAGTATCAACACAGTGCTGTTATTAACCTTGAACAAACAGAAGAACAGTTCTTGGAAGGAATGAAATCTAAGCATAGGTACAACCTAAAGATTGCCGAAAAAAACGGCGTAGAGGTATCAATTCGCGACTCAAATGAAGCACTTGATACTTTCCTAACCTTGTATAAATCAACGGCTCTAAGACAGGGTTACACCGGAAGATCTGAAAAATATTTAAGAACTGTTTTTGAAACATTGAAAGCTTTCAATGAGAATCTTGTATACATAGCTACAGTTTCTTTTGAAGGAAAACCAATATCTTCTTGGATGTTGTTTGTATATGAAGATACAATCCTTTATCCATATGGAGGATCTTCGGATGAGAACAGAAATGTAATGGGAACATACAAGTTAGTTCAGGAAATATATAGATGGGGAAAAGAGAAAGGATTAAAGTATTTTGATTTGTTTGGTATCGATGCGAAGAATCCTGAAGATGGATATTCAAGATTCAAATTAGGATTTGGAGTAGAGGAGATAGCATATGCAGATAGTTTCGACATTGTTTACAATTCGTTTGTATATTTCTTCTACAAGATTTGGGAGAGGTTTAATAGGTAATTAATTATTTAGGGATTGAAGAACTCACTGCTAGATCAAATAAAGTTTTCGCTACAATTCCTATTACAATTAGAACAACACCAACTACCCAGGCTCCAAATCTTTTTAGAGATTTATAAAAGAAATTCCTGTCTTCACTAGATATTTTTAAAACAAGATGATCATTAATTTCTTTATCTGTTGTTATCTGAGTTAATACAACACTCCTTATTTCTTTCTGGATTCCAGTATTATCAATAATACTTTTCTTTACTTCTTGAGTGAATTTTTCAGAATCTCCTAATTTATTCTCTAAATTTGTTAATCTATCACTCATCGCTTGCATATCCTTTGCGTGAGTATCTTTTGTTAAATAGCTATCAGCTACGAAATCTTGATTATTGTTTTTAGAAGGTGTACCCATATCTATGCAGAGATAAATTCATCATCATCTTCCTCTTCCGCATTTTCATCCTTTCTTAGTATCTCTTTAGAAGGTGAAAATCTAACTTGTCTACCTTTCTCGAATATAGATACTTGAGGTGTTTCTGCTTTTGTTAAAACTGCAATTGCAAACTGAAGTGCAGCTTTATAATCTTTAAATTTCCATTTTCTCATAATCTCATTCAATGCAGCTAACTCCCCATTATAAATCTCTAAAGGGAGTCGATCTTGTCCTGTTAGATCTTGTCTTAATTCACCTACATCTATTGCCATATTGGGAAATTTAATATTATGATTATAACTGCTTCAGCTGTACTGTCAATAAAACTGGCCAGGAAACATTTGAAATAAATACTAATCTAAATCTCCGTAGTTAACCAACCAGCTACCCAACCTGTAGTACCGTTAGTTAGAGTAATTCTGTATAGTCCATTTCCTGCATCTTCATCTATTATAAACCTCTCTCCACTAGATGCTCTTCCAACTTCTGTAGCTGCAGTAGAAGCTTCAGATCTAACTCTTAAGTAACCAATTTCATTGTCGTTAATTTGAATAATTCTCTTTCCACCTTTGTCTACATTCAATCGTAAACTAAAAGTATTCGAGCTAACTCTAGAACCAAAAAGATTGTTAACAACAAACGTTTCTGCAATCTCACCAGACGCTAGCGGTGCCTTAACACTAAAGGATAAAGTAGCTTCTTCACCAGGAAGAATCTTTTCAACACCATCCATTAAAGAGAACTGTGTTTGTGAAAGCCAACCGTTTGTATAGAACAATGAAGTATTCCCATTTTCTTTAGTAGCGATAATTTCTGCGTTGGATGCTTCGTAGATAGTATTTGAACCAGAGTTCTTTATCTTTATGCTACCAGTTACTTCATCTCCAATAGTTGCTGATTCAGCATTTAATGTTGCTTCTACAACTTCAACGGAATATGTTTTGTTGCTTGGTTTAACATTCGCTCTTGCATGAGATTTAATACCTTCCAAATCGTTGTTCCAGTTTCCTGCTAACGCATCTATCTTTAAAGTAACTGTATTCTCTGCAATATTTTTTTGAAAAGATAATTCTCTAACAACAACATTGTCTATGTTAATACTGTTGTTGTTAACCACTTCTGAAACAAGCTCCTTCGTAGCAGCCAAACCCTTTGCTTCAAAATTAGAAATATTCTTGTTAGTCATATATCCAATTAGAACAAAGTTTCCAGAAGCATTAGAGAATGTTAAGTTTCTTTCATCACCTCCAATATTTCCTTTGTATACTTTTCCATCTCCAGAAACAATGTAGTGGAATGGAATATCTGTAAATCCAAGCTTGTCTATTGTGTAATAGAATAGACCTTTGTAGCTTTCATCATAATCTGTTTCATCTATAAAGATCGGAGTAATAGCTATGTTTCCAGGAAGAATAAAGTTTTCATCTGATTTTCTAATACTTGTATCTAGAGCAATAGTTGAAAGATCTACACTTGAATATCCAGAAACAATACTTGGATTAACTAGAAGAAAGAACATAGATATAGAAATAAAGGCTCTACTTGTAAGGCCTAAAGTTATACTTCGCTTATTTCTAGTTAAATCTAAATTCATATATTCAATAAGTATAATGTTATTCCGGTCTTGTAATCAAGCTCTCCAGACTTTATTGCTACATCTAAATCAAATAACTTGTCTGACATTCTTTCAATATCTTTCCAATTACTTCTTTCTGCTTGAGATATAGCAGCTTTAAGAGGTTTTGGTTTCATATTCAAATCTTCTAGATTTAATTTCTTTTCAAGATAATATTTTACTTTATATAAATTAGATATCTGCCAATCAAGCATTGTAATTAGAAATTGAGATATATCTGACACTGTAGATATTTCTAAGAACTCTCTTGCTGCTTTAACTTTGTTTTTATTCTGAAAGTTTTCAAGAATATCCCAAATTTCTGTATCAACTTCCTTTGTGAGTAGAGTGTCTAGTTCTAAATCAGTTACTGTGTTTATCTTTCTGCTATTCATGTACAAAGATATTTTCTCTACTTCGTTTAAGAATAGAAGTTTATCTAGATTATGATTTTCAGCAATATCTTGTATTTGTTTTCCTGAAAGCTTTATTCCTTTCTTGCTAACAGCTTCACTAAACCAGTTTCTCATTTTTGAATAGCTATTAAAGAAAGGAATTTCATATTTTATACTCTCAGTTTCCTTTTCAATTGATTTACTAACCTTTCCATCATCCCAAAGTACAATGTCGTATTTTTTTATTGAATCAATATTGTCTTCAAAATATTTAGAGAGTCGTTTGTTGTTCGAAAGACGTTTTAGAATAATGACGGATCCATTTGAGAACATATCAATTCCTTCAAGGTGTTGAGTGAATTCTCTTGGTTCATTAATCTCATCGGAATTAATTATCTTTATTTCCTTGTCGGTTTCTTGGCATAGATTAGAAGCTTTAAGTTTTGCAGCCTTATAGCTTTCATATCTATCGTTTCCAAAAAAGAGGTAAATCATTGAGTTTAAATGTATCTTTAAGTTTGTTCTAAATCAGTATTATATGTTCTACTAAAAAACCTGTGGTGAAAATATTACCTGAACAGTTAGCTTTGAATCATCAATTTCAATTCCCTTTACCAAGATACCTTCACCGCTTTCAGTAAGTACAGTATCTAGTTTAAGATCTGCTGTAAATCGTCTTAGTAAATCGTTTGCAAGACCTGATACAAAGTTTGGTAATTGAATCTTTCCAATACCTGTTTCGTTGATACTAATAGAGTTTGCTTCAATAGCTATTCCTGCATACGCATATACAGGGTGATCATCTAGTTTGTATAAAAGTTTTGCTTGGTTATCTGCAAGATCGATATAGATATTTGGATTGCTCGATCTAACTCGTAACAATACATTAAGATCACTTTCCGACATTACAATCGTATTTTCTCCAACTCCTGTTATTTGTGTATTAAGTCTATTTGATACTTCTAAAGGATCAGCTCCATCATTATCAATTTTTATACTGTCATCAGCTATAGTATCAGCAATTTTGTCCCAAATAATATCGGGTCTTAAGACAAATAGGGCAACGCTACCAATGCAACAACAAAGTAGTAGTAGAACTATTAAACCTGTTATTTTAAACAAAACGCTAACCATAGTAATATGTTGTAGTAAATTCATTATACTTTATGAAATACTCATTTTTAAGTTTAATTATCGGTTTAATTTTAATTGCAGGTGCTTTTCTTTTGGTACAAAAGGGAAACGTCTCTCCATTCGAGGTTCCCAAGCTCCAGGAATATATTAATACAAATCAAATTGGAGAGAATGATTACGAAGAATTTGATAAGGCGATAGACGATTTAATAAAATCAGGGCAAATTGAAAAGTATTTGAATACTTCTTCGATCGTTATTTTCTTAATTACTGTTTCTCTAGGACTCTCTTTGTTCTTTTTCGGAGTACACACCATTATCGATAAGTTGTTCTTCAAGAAGTTTTTTGAAAAGCCTAATTTCAAGGTAGCTGTTAGGAGAAGTGTAATACTAACAGGAACAGTTATTGGAATAATGGTTCTACGTTTCTATAGGCTAGAGTGGAATTCAGTAGTTCTTGTATTCCCATTTGTTCTAATTGTAGAGTTAACAATCATATACTTTAGCTCTAGTAGTAAGGTTGAAGAGATAGATAAGAAAGAGGAACAAATAGATACAGAATCTGATGCGCTTCTAACAAAGATCGAAGAAGAAATAGTAGATAGTTTTGAAAGTAATGATGCAAATCTAGAAAAAGAAATTGAAGTATTGGCAGAAGATGTAGAAGAACACAATCTTGAGAATGAAGTACTAGAAAAGAAAGAGAGCGTAGAGGAACCAACACAAGAAGCAGAACAGAAAGCGCAACAAGAACCTGAACAGGAAGATATGGATGATGGTGGAGAAGATAAAAGTCTTTCTTGACTATTCTAGTTTCCTAGAGCTAATATCCTGTATTAATATTAAAACAAATACATGGACAATACATACATTGACTACAAAGCTACTGAAAGACAAAGAGAATTAGAAGAAGTAAAGAGCGAAACATCAGAACTAGGTGCACTGCAGGATGATCAAACAAGAAGGCTTGAGCAAATGCCAATGGAGCAAAGAGATACAATCTCTACAGATCTACGGTTTAATACCCTTGTAGAACTAGAAAAACTACAAAGTTTTTTAAATATCATACTAAACAATGCAGGGTTTAGCCTTTCGGGTTACAGAGTTTTCAATCAGTCTCTTGAAGTATTTGGAGTAAAGAACATTACAGATCTAGACAAGCAGATAACAGTGCTTAAGAAAGACTTAGGTATTGGAGATGAGGCATAGTTTCTAAAACGTTACAAAAGAAATCTCTGATTCATATTCTTTAACAGAATCCATTCCCCCTACGAATAGCGTAGTAGCCAAGCTATCTGCAAGAATTGCTTTCTTGGATCTAACGAACACTGTATTAAACTTGTTCTCAGGGGTTCCAGAATTAGGATTTATTAGATGATGAAACTGCTTAACCTTTCTTGCCCAACCACCACTTGATGCTATTGCTTCGTTAACAAGTTTGGTAGAACCTTTAAGAGTTTTCTCGTTATTCTCAAAAACATATAGTCCAACTTCCCAATCTTTTCCTTTTTCATTTGTTCCACTGGAAATTAGGTCTCCACCGCCATCTATTAGGAAATTATCAAACCCAAGATTTAATAGAATATCTTTAGATTGATCTAGCGCATATCCTTTCCCACAACCTCCTAGTTCAATCTTTTGTCCTTTAACCAGCTTAACTGAAATCTCTTTCTCATTTAATTTTATATCCGAAGCCTTGGCACGATTGCTTGCTATATCTCTAACTATTTCATCAAGCGATGGATTATCAAGCTTAGAGAAATCGTAATCCTTGTTGTACCCATATACTTCTAGGAAATCAATAATGGTTGGATCAAAAGTACCATTTGTTCTTTTGTTTAATTCCAACATGTATTTAATTAGATTAAAGAACTCAGAACTAACAACAACCCATTCTCCAGAAGATCGATTAAGGTTGGATAGCTCGCTGTCTTCGTTGAATCTAGTGAATTTCTTTACTATTCTATCGAATTCACTAAATACACTTTCTATAGCATCCTTTGTTTTTACAGTCTTTTGTTTCTCACTAACTATATGAACAGTGATGTCTGTATTCATATATTTTTTTGTTACCGATGTCTTTAGCATACCTACATTCTAACAGATTGATTATTTCTGTTTGTTGACAAAAGATACTCGTTACAAATAGAATCCCTGTAATTATTTAATTCGTTAAATCAAAAGAAATGGATGTTATCGAAAATCCAGTTATCTCAGCTGCAAAAGATATGAGAAGCGAACTAATTGAAAGATTACAATTCTCCGTAGAACTAAGAAGTGTTACACACGATGCATGGGAAGACCTAAGAAAGGTTGACAGGCTATTTGGAAAAAGAAATGCTAACCCAAAGCTATTTCAAGAAGACTTGGATTCTGGTGATGTCGAACTAATACAGAGGCAATTAGATAAGATGTCTGCACTAGAAGCGCTATTGAGAGAGACAGATCCAAATTTTTCTGAAGAAGATCTATTCACAGAAGCTTAATTGAGTTGCAAACAAGAGCTCGTTTCTTTGTTTGACAAAAGATACTGCTAGAAAATAAAATCGCTCCAATTAATATTTAACTCGTTAATACAAAAGAAATGGATGATATGTCAAAAGCTCTTACAAATGGAATGGTTGCTAGCAGAAAAGATGCACTAGAAGATTTATACCTTCGCGTTGGATCAAGACAAGCTCTAGCAATAGGAAGAGTTATACAAGAAAGAAATAGAGGAGGTAAAGAGATTGACTTTGCAAATACTCTTCTACAAGAACTACTTTCAGACAAAGATCTTGAAAGTATTCAAGAAGTCTTAAGCAAAGTTGCATACTACGAAGATGCTATAGAAAGAATAGCTGAAGGTGAATCAGTTGATCACTTAATATTCCCTGTATCTGAAATAGACAAAGAAATAGAAGGGTAATCTGTCAGTAGGCTCGTGCTTGGAATGTAAAAGTCGGTTTCTTTGGTATACTGTATATAGTTAACAAAAACATATGCACACACTACCAAAGTTACCATATTCTTTCGATGCATTGGAACCTCATATCGATGCACAGACAATGGAAATTCACTATACAAAGCACCATCAAGCTTATGTAGATAACTTGAATAAGCTACTTGATCCACATGCAGATCTTAAAGATCTTTCTGTAGAAGAACTGTTATCAGATGTATTAAAAATTCCTGAAGATATTAGACAAGGCGTGATTAATAACGCTGGAGGTCATTTGAACCATTCATACTTCTGGGAAACGCTTTCACTAGATGGAGACAAAGAACCTGAAGGAGAGCTAATGGAAATGATTGTTTCAACTTTTGATACTTTCGATGCATTCAAGAAGGCATTTAGCGATGCTGCTATGAAAAGATTTGGAAGTGGATGGGCATGGTTAGTTAGAGAAAATGGTGGAATAAAAATTGTTAGTACTGCAAATCAAGATTCCCCAATTATGAATGGTCAGAAACCAATCTTAGGTGTAGATGTTTGGGAACATGCGTACTATCTTAAATATCAAAATAGAAGAGTAGAGTATCTAGAGAACTTCTGGAGTGTAGTTAACTGGGGTAGAGTTGAAGAGGAGTTTAGGAAATAGGTATGATAGAAATATATTACCCGACATTTACAAATCGGATTCTACATAAAGATGCTACCGGAGAAAAAGTATATCGACTAGACGCATTTGAGAAACTAGTTAGATTAAAGTGGGAGATACTTCAAAGACAGAATGCTCCAAGTAACACTCTTCAATTAATTGAGATACAAGAAGAGAATCACAATTCCTTGAGTACAGTTCACGCAGGAGAGTATATAAATGCATTAATGACAGGTACCCCTGGAGAGCTAGCAAATTCAAGTGGAGTGTTGTGGCAGAAATCTCTTTTCCCTTTAATACTTCAAACAAATCAAAGCTTAATACTTTCTTCAAAGAGTGCCTTAAACAATGGTGCTGCAGTTTCTTTAAGCATGGGAGGACATCATTCCATTAAAGAAAAAGGAATTGGTTTTAACCCTATTAATAATATTGCTGTTGTAATCGAAAGCTTACAGAAAGAAAAGCCAGGTAGAAAGATTGCAGTACTAGATCTAGATGTTCATTACGGTAACGGACTAGGAAACCTGCTACAAGGAAAACCAGATGTAATGGTTGTAGATATCTGGAACAAGACTCTAGATGATTGGGGATATTATGAAAACGCAAACTTAATTGACTACAGAGTTGAAAGTGCAGAAGAATTCTTTGCGAAACTTAACGAATCTTTTGAACGAATAAAGGCATTTAAACCAGATCTTCTAATCTACCATTGTGGAGCAGATGTTATTCAAGAAGATAGGATGGGTGGTATTGCAAACTTCACTACAGTTAATTTCCTAGAAAAAGAGAAGCTTGTTTCAGCATTCGCAAAAGAAAACGGTATACCAATAGTTCTTGTATTTGGAGGAGGATATGTAAACCATACAACTCCAGAATCTTCAGAAGAAGGATACAAGAGACTTGTTAACCTATTCATGGAGAGTATTACTTCCCTACAAACTAGTTAGTCTTTGCTCTAGTTGTTACAAACTTGGTAACAATATCTGTGGAGTAGTCTAGGTTAAAGCTATTATCGTATTGTGTATTAATACATTCTTCCACTAGATCTGTTATCTGCCTCTTGAATTGTATTCCACTTGCTTCCCAAAGATAGAACGCCATAGATCCAGGTATCGGATTTATTTCTGTTAAGTATAGCTCGGTTTCACCCACAGCCATAAAATCAATTCGAACCATTCCTTTACATCTACAAGCAACGAATGCTTTCTTGGCATACTCTATAACAAAGTCTTGAATATCTTTAGGTAACTTTGCGGGTAACTCTCTTTGAAGAGATGCCATACCAGAACCAGTCTTCTTTCCTCCTCTTTGATACTTGTCTGCAAAACTTAAGATTTCATCTTTAGAAAACGGTTTCTCAATTTCGCTAACTTGTATTTCTCCAGCTATTTCTCTTACAGAAATATTGTATTCACTAAAGCCTGTAATTAGTTTCTCAATTAAAATCTCTGAATCTACATACGATGCTTCAACTAAAGCTTTCTCTAACTCAAGTTCTGTTCTTGCAATACCAATTCCAATACTAGAACCCATGTGTACCGGCTTAATAATCAATGGAAGCGATAGTTCCTTAATTAGGTTCTTTGTAATATCTTGAGAGTTCTTTCTAATATGTTTCGAAGCAATACTAACTCCTTCTACAACAGGAATTCCAACATTGGAAACAATATCTTTCGTTAACTGTTTGTTCATACAAATAACAGAAGACTCAGATGTTGTTGATGTGAATGGAATAGAAAGTGTTTCAAGTAATCCTTGAATCTGTCCTCCTTCACCAAGTCCTCCATGGAAAGCCAGGAAGCATGCAGAAGGGTAATACTTTTTCTTTAGAAAGTTTCCTACAGAAAAGTATCCACCTTTGGAATCTTGACTAAACGAAATATCTAAACCACTATTTATTTGAAACTCTTCTCTACGTGTTAGCTTTGGCATGTATTTAAACTCACCTTTCTTGGTTACGTAGACTGGATAGATAGAGTAGAGATCTCTATCAATGTTTTCTATAACTTGCAGTCCCGTAATTATCGACACTTCATGTTCAGAAGAAACTCCTCCAAACATAACTACAATATCTTTTTTCATATGATCTTTTTAACTAGTAACTTTGTAACTAATATCGAATTATCTAAGAGGATTATTAATAAACATCATCTTAATAATATAAGTCATTTAATTCAGGTTGCAACAACAGGAACCATTCATCCTTATTAAACTTTGAAAGCTCAGTATCTACAAGCTTCTTAAATGAATCTACAATTTCAAAACTAGAATCTTTAAGTCCACTCACAATATCTTCATGTAAGATACTTTTAAGAACTATTACATGATCAGCATTCTTAGCCAATATCTTTCCTAGTTCAATATTCTTGTCCATATTTTCTTCAGAGAGTTCAGGTATTCCTGCAGTTATAACCAATAACTTTTTGTTATTAATACTAGCTTGTTTCTTGGACTCCTGTATTCCTGCAATAGCTGTTGAGAAACTAATGTTGTATGAATCATCGATTCCTTGGAAACCTAGAATATTGTCTGTAAGTTTTTGTCTTCTGTCAGGTAAGGTTAGCCTAGTTAAAGCATCGTCTATAAACCTTTCTGGAATATTTAATACTCTTGCAACCTGTAGTGCAAACATTAAATTTGTTTTGTTTGATTCAGAAAGATTTGCTACAACATCTAAGTGATCAATATCGTAATCATCGATTGCTATTTTTTCCCTGGAATTATCACCAGAATCATCACCTTCTGAAGTCATATTAACCATTTCAAAAACTTCCTTTGTAGAAATTAGTTTGGCATTCATTTTTGAATACACGAATGTTTCTGAAAGTGCAGAAGCAAGATTTTTTCTGTTACCAAATCTAACCAAGTGCTGATCTCCAATGTTAGTAATGATTGCTATATCTGGTCTTATTATCTTTGTACTCTTTGCAATTTCACCTATTTCAAATGAATCAACTTCTGAAATTAGTACCTCTGTATCAGGGTTTAGCTCTTTATTTATCCAGTTAGCAATACCTGCAGGAGTATTTATGTTCCCAGGTATCATTTGTGTTTTGTACGAGTATCTTATTATTTGCTGAAGAAAGTTTTTAACAGTTGTTTTTCCATAGCTACCAGCCACTGTTATTACCTTAACACTAGGTAGCTTTTTAAGTTTCTCTTCTGCTTCTACCCGTATGTTTCTCTTTATCCAGTTGTAGTATGAAGTTAGGAAGTAGTTAGCTATGAATACGTATATTGGTATTAGTAGAAGTGTAAAGGGAACCAGAATTGTTAATCCTAGTATATGTAAAAGTATTGAATCTAGTACAAAAAATACTACAGCAAGACCTAGAGTTACCTTAACTCTTTTTGTATATTTTAAAGTGTCTCTAACTTGAATATTTCTTTTGAAAAAGAATCTAGGTAACCAGTATATAAATCGATTCGATGAATATTCTTCTTGTTGAAGAATGTACATAAAATCTCCGAATGGAAAAAGTATATTAAAGATTTTCAACATAGTTTTTAACAGTTCCGTAAAATAGGGTAGGGTTTTCTATGTGAATGTTGTGTCCTAGGTTCTGTAATGTAGTAAGTTTTGAATGCGGTATTAGTTCGTCCATCTCTTTCCCAATTTCAACACTAGATACGGAATCGTTTTCTCCCCACAGTATTAATGTTGGAATAGATATTTCTTTAAGTGTTTCTGTTTGATCAAATACAACTGCTTTTCTAAATATCTTTCCGAGTCCTTCTTCTTCTGCACTGTTAAGTTCAGTATTTGAAGTCTTTTTCTTTTTAAGTCCCAAAGCTTTAAGTATCTTATACACTCTAATCTTGAATAGTATCGTAAACGATGGTCTATAAATACAAGGAGCAGCATAGAGTATTAATGCTTTTAACCAAGAAGGATTCTTCATTGCAACCATGCTCGCAATTCTTCCACCGAACGAATGTCCTATCAAAACAATTTCTTTCTCATTCATTTCAGTTATCTTCTTTTCTACCCAAGTAGCATATTCAGGAATTCCCCAATCAGGAGAAACAAGTGGCTCAGAACCAAAACCTGGAAGATCTAGTACGGTAATCTGGTTTTCAGGAAACATTGAGACTATATTATCCCAATCTTTCTTACTTTGACCCCAACCGTGTAGTACAACTAGATTCATCCCAATTATATTAAAATCTACTTTAGTTTAATTAATATTCCTCTGTACAAAAACTTCTTTGAAAAATCTTCTAAACTCATTCTAACCAATCCTCCTTTGCCATCGAGATCCCAAGGATCCATTACATATATTACAATACCTGAACTATTTTCTTTAACAAATTTGTAACAAAGAATCATGTGAGTTCCTGCAACTCTGCTTTTGACAGATGCTACGAACATATTACCCTTTGATATTTCAGCAAGCATCCCTTCAGAAGATATTTTTTTAACTATTCTGGATGCTATATTGTTTTCTAAGAGTACATCTAAAAGTACCTGATGCTTCCAGCCAATATCATTCTCATGAATATATCCGCCTCTTTCATCAAGTTTCTTAACTAAATCATATATTGTCCCATCGTAGCTCTTGAGTGCTTTTAAAATTGAAACAACTATAGCGACCCCACAAGATCTTCTTGCCCAAAAAGAATATACTTTTGTATCTTCAGTTCCAAATCTTTTTGCAGCAGATTCATCATCTATTAATTCGATGCCTTTAAATACTTTTGAACTATCGGGTGAACAAAGCTGATCCACAGAGACAATGTCGCCAATACATCCATACTCTATGCTTGATTTGAGTGTAGCCAGCTTTATTTGCCCAAGGAGTTTATTTACAAAAAGAAACCCTTTGCTTTTCAAGTTTTTAATTAGTTGCTTCATTACTTATTAAGTCGTATCTGGTGTACTTCCCTTATTCTATAGTACACTAATGTAAACTGCTATGTTATGAACATTACAGGATTAAAATTTGCAGTAGGGTTAATATTAATCACCGTATGACAACTTCCACTAAAGATATATTCACGATATAATACAGGTATGACTAATATCAATCAGGACAATATAATATTAAGCATAGATACATCTTGTGATGAAACATCTGTAGCAATACTTAAAGGTACAACAGTGCTTTCTAATCTGCTACCCTCTCAAGCTGCTATGCACAGGAAGTGGGGTGGAGTGGTGCCTAGTCTTGCAAAGCTTGCTCATCAAGAAAGAATAGATGGAGTTGTTGAAAGAGCGTTAAAGCTATCTGGACTTAAGATTGAAGATATAGATATATTTGCGGTAACGTATGGACCAGGATTGGCTATAGCCCTAGAAGTGGGTATCAAGAAAGCAAAGGAGCTATCAATTAAATACAAGAAACCCTTAGTGGTAATAAACCATATGGAAGGACACTTGTATTCTGCATTTGCTCAGAAGAAAACAGATACAAAAGTGAAAGATCAAATCTTTAACTATCCATCACTAGGTGCACTAATATCTGGAGGACACTCAGAATTCATACTAGTTAAAGAGTTTGGGAACTATGAACTCCTTGGGCAAACCTTGGATGATGCTTGTGGAGAAGCATATGACAAATGTGGGAGGATACTAGGATTAGGATATCCAGCAGGACCTGCTATAACGAAGTTTGCTAAGGAGCATAGAGACAATGTAAGCATTGAATTCAAGAATGATAACCATAGCTTTGTAGCCGAATTAACAAACCTAAGCTCCAAGAATGTCTACGCCTTGCCAATACCGATGGCAAATACATCTGACTTTAACCTAAGCTATTCAGGCCTCAAGAGTGCATTTTCAAGACTTGTATCTGAGCATGAATTAACAAAAGAGTTTGTTCTTGATATGTGTGTTCTATTCGAAGCTGTAGCTATAAAGCAGATAACGATGAAGATGAAGAAAATATTAAAGGAACACGAAGTATCCGAGATTTGGTTAGGAGGAGGAGTTGTAGCTAGCCCACGACTTAGATCAGAGGTTAGAAAAACATTTAAGGAATATGTAGCTAAAGCAAAAGGTAACATGGTTAATAAAGGACATAGGAGTGTTAAGGCTGTAGTTAGATATCCATATTCAAAGAAACTAACAGGAGACAATGCAGCTATGATTGGGGTTGTAGCAAGTCTTAAGGTTAAGAAATATGGAGTAGGGCATAATCCAATGGTTGGAATATATACAAAGGGATTTGAATTGATTGATAGAGAACCTAGTTTAACTCTAGGATAGACAGAATTTGACTATTGGTATATTACAGTGATATAAGTATTGTACGACCATGGCACATATCGTGCTTGGAAGTAAAAGGAGAAGGCATTATGCCTGATTCAGGAAAAGGTGGCGGCGGTTCGAAGAATGGTGGTGGCTCAAGCGGAGCCGGCACTACATCGACCCCCGGAGGCAATAATGGTGGAACTCCACCCGGACGTCCGTAACCATCTTCTAACCGTTGGCTGGGAGAAATCCCAGCCAACACCCACTAAAACTTCTAATATAGTATAAAATCTATTTGAATCTCAATTTTGATATGCCAATAAACAAGACAGTAGAAAAAATAATCACTGAATGGCTTAACTATTATATTAAGTACCATAACTATGCTTCAATTTCTATTGGAATAACAGAAGGGTCTGAGACATACACAAAGACATTTGGTAGTTACTACAAGGATGGTAGAGTCATTGAGCATCCAGTCTATAGCATTGCTTCTATCACAAAGCTTTACACTACAATCGAAATACTTAAACTAGAAGAAAAAGGTAAGTTAAAGATAACTGATAAAGTGAAATCATATTTAGAATATTTTCCAAACTCAGATATAACTATTGAGGACTTGCTTTCTTACAGGGTAAGTATATCAAGAGATGGTGATTTCAATTTCTGGTTAAATACAGAGCTTCCCACAGATGAGGAAATTGTGAAAGAAGTAACCAAATTACAAGTAGTTAGAACAGACAAATTTAAGTATTCTAACCTCAGCTATGCTGTAATTGGTTTGATATTAAAAAGATTTGATATCTCATTCCAGTCAGCTGAAATATCAGGTATTAAAGGTTACGGCAAGTTATTTATAAATGGTGTGAAGGAGTATGGATATGTAGACTACAAAGGATTCAACGAATCCTTTGGGCTATACAAAACAATAGATGGAATTACACAATTTGCTAGCCAGATACTTAATAAGGACAATAGTATACTAAAACCAATTTCTTGGGAGAAACTGTTAAAGGTTCACCTTAAAACCGAAGGTGAGGATGACGATATTACATTATCGTTAAAAAAATGGAAGAATTCAGCTGTTTTTGAGATTCATGGGTATTCCTTTGGATTCGTGTCTTCAATGTTAGTAGATTATGATTTAAACTTTTCGTTTACAGTTTTAACGAATAGTACTGATGAAGAATTTGCAGGGTATTTCACAAGAACAATAAGAAAACTTATAGAATTCTTTAAAGACAAAGAGATTAATAATGAATCAACGGTCAATGGGTTGTATACGGGTAAGGACGATGATGTTTTCGTCTATGACTGTAATGACTTCCTTTATATATACAGACCCAAGCAAGTGACACCTTTTCATCCTGCCAACTGTGAAATCTTTACTAAGATTGGAGAAAATGCCTACATTTTAGCTGAGAAACCAGGAGATGCGTATGAGAACGAGGTTGCGAGTTTTTCTTTCAATGCCAATGGTTCTGTCATTGGGTTCAAGCAAGGGGGATGGGGGTATTCAAAAGTTAATACTTAGACATACTCATGTTTAAAGAGGATTATATGGAAAACTATGTATATTTCCACTTCTTGTCTTAACCATCACCTTCGAATTAGAATCCATAGCAAAATTATGGAAATCTAGATCATGAACCATTCCATGAGATAGCCCAGAGAGTATATGAGCCTTTGTTAAAGAATCTGCATTAATTACTACATACTCAGGATCTTCAAAACTTGGTATATGTCCAAACTTCGTAACAGAATACTTTGGACTTAATTGATCATATTCCGTTAATGATATAGCGCTGTTGACAATACCAATCTCAGAAACAAGATCGTTGTGACTTAACTCTGGTATTTCTATTCTCCATTCAGAATCTCCGCTAGCGTTGTATTGATTCGAATATATTATTAAAAAATCATCGAATCCTTTCTCGTTTACCAGAAAATTCTTTACTGAATCGATTACAAAAGGAGTTTTTGTTCCTTTAGAATTAAAAGTTAACTCCTTTGTTTTCATAATCTTGTTCTTTTGAGGATCTATAACAAGATTAAATTGAGCAAGATCATCGCTAAAGAAATTGGATCTGGGTTGGAAATTTTGTAACTCAATTAACAAATTAAGGTAGCTTAGAAACTCAGGAGAAACATCTATTGGAAAGTCAACAGGTCCTGAATTAAACCTGTACGCCGAGGTATCCTTAACAACTGTATTCAAATCATTCGATGAGAACGTAATGAATCTTGCTATATCTTCTGCCAAATTATCTGGAAGCTCCTTGTGAGATCTAAGTAGCATTTCATTTGTTCCGTATGGAAATCTCGTTTGGTATATCATAGTATTAGTTTATATGAACAAGGAAGAACGATCAAGGATTGGAGATTCGTTGCTCTTTCCTATATTATGTATTTAGTCACTAAAGTTCAATGAAATATAGAAGACCTTTTAACTTACTGCAACCGATTAAATCTCCTACAACTTTGTGGGACAAGATCTACGACTGGGTGCTGTGGAGAGCGAGGGTAATAATACTGGTTACTATTATAACGATTACCTTAATATTTGTAGGTAAGGTTGTTGTAGATACCGATGCAAAGAACAAGACTAAGGAGATTGCATCTATTGAATCAAAGCTTAGAGTATTGGAAGCATCGTATGAACCTGAGTTTAGAAATCTTTTTAGAAGGCAGGATTCATATATGAAGCTATGGAATGCTTCTCACTATTATACAGATGTAATAAGGGAGATTAATTCCTACGTTACTAGTGACGTTGAATTAAGTATTAGGTTTCAAGAAACTTCGGTAACAGTATATGGAACAGAGA
Organism: uncultured Candidatus Saccharibacteria bacterium; assembly: GCA_964561155.1. Lineage (GTDB taxonomy): Bacteria > Patescibacteriota > Dojkabacteria > J137 > J137 > KLAP211. The sequence goes on from CAZLOI010000001.1 coordinate 216,272, forward strand.
ATTTAAGTGTGTTAAACCAAATAGAGGTTGCTATGAAGAGTTCATCTTCGTTTAAGAATGTTTTTGTTAATAGTCTTGTTGTTGATTCTGGTCAGGAAGGACTTAATCAAGGAGACTATATTTTAACTGCAGAAATGGTAGATATTAGTAGACCACAAATTTAATGGACGCACAGGCATCGAGAAGAAAAAGATTAAACGAGCTTTTGGAAACTTCAAAAGGGAAGACATATTTCGTGTTGTTTGTTACATTCTTGTTTCTTGCTGCTATGGTTATTTTGGGAATTCTTCCTTCATACTCTGCGTTTGCAAGGCAAGCTGAATTAAATGGTTTAAGAGGACAATACATTATCGATCTACAAAGCAAACTATCAGTTCTGGAAGGACTTGTTGTTGAGGATCAAGCAAAGGCTGCGGTTAAGGCTACCTTTAACGTAATTATGCCTAACGACTTTAATCAAGTAGACTATATTTTCGAAGCTAATCAAACAGCTCTTAAGTATGGAATGAAGCTAATTGATATTAAGTTTGAAATAACCACAGACTTTGGTTCCAAGATAGTAGCGTTGGGAAGTGATGCGAATCTTCGAGCTGTATCTTTGAATATACAGTTAGAAGGAGACAAAGATTCTGTAGCTGAATATATTTCTGACATGGAAAGCTCTATTAGGTTATACAATATTAACGATGTGATTATGGCAAAGAAGAATAGTGATGAGTTATCTGCGGATAGAACAAGACCATACAAATATACAATTCTTGCTCAAACATATTTCTTTACTACAGTTATAGATGAATAAAGGTTGGAGAAATTTATTGATAATAGGTGTACTAGCTTTGCTTTTCACAGTAGGGTGGGAGATATACCAAACCAACGATGGAGGTCGAGATGACTTCAATCCTTTCGTTAATGTATTAGATAGATCTGTTTTGTTCCCAGTTACTCTAGAGAATCATATAAAGAATGGAGCAGCGAACATTATTAATTCCGATGCAGTTGTTTCCGAGGAAGATGAGTTCGCAGAGGTAGAGCAAGAATCAACATTTGTTGATGAGGAATAGTTCTAACTCCAATACCAACTGGTTATATTGGTTCCCCCTAAGATAGTTTCTATAACAACTTCCTTCTAACCGTTTCCTTTCAAATCTTGAATGAAACTTTCAGCGTCTGATACCAATACTTCTCTTGGCTTGCTTCCGTTCTGTGGTCCAACAACACCAAGTCCTTCAAGTTCTTCAATTAACTCCGCAGCTTTATTGAAACCGATGTTCATTTTTCTTTGTAGGAATGAACTAGATCCTTTGTTGAATTGAACTACCAGTCTAATAGCTTGTTCTACTTGAGATCCTTTAGCCATACTTCCATCCATCATGAACCCCTCGTTGTCATCACCTGGAGCTACCTGTTTCTCTGTAATCTCGTTAATATATTCTATTTCTGGAGCCTGAGATCTTATAAAGCTGACGATTCTAATAACTTCTTCCTGTTCAATTAGAGCACCTTGTAATCTAGCAGCCTTAATCTTGTCTGGTGCCTTGTATAGAAGGTCTCCATATCCTAGAAGAGATTCAGAACCGATTCTGTCTAAGATAACTCTTGAGTCTGTAGAACTAGTAACGCTCATACCAACTCTTCCTGGAATATTTGCTTTAATAATACCTGTAATAACATTTACAGAAGGTCTCTGTGTTGCAAGAATCAAATGGATTCCAACAGCTCTAGCTTTTTGAGCTAGCCTTACAATTGCAGTTTCAGTTTCAACCCTATTTGCAGTCATCATCATATCTGCCATCTCGTCTATAACAATAACGATATACGGAATAGCAGAGAAGCCCATCTTTTCGTTGTATCCTTGAATATTTCTAACCTGTTCTCCTGCTAGCAATGTATATCTTCTTTCCATCTCATTAACAGCCCACTTCAAAGCATTCACAACCTTGTCCATATCTGTAATAACAGGGACTAGTAGATGAGGAATTCCGTTGTAGTCTGAGAGTTCAACTTGCTTTGGGTCTACCAAAATAAACTTAACTTCATCAGGTGTCTTCTTCATTAAAAGAGAGGAGATGAAGGAGTTTGTAAGAACAGACTTACCTGAACCTGTAGCTCCAGCAATTAATAAGTGAGGTAACTTTTGAATATCTACAATTACAGCGGTACCATCAATATCTTTCCCAACAGGAACTGGTAATCCAAATTCAGTGTGCATCATATTCTCTGCAGACATAAGTTCCTTAAATCTAACCTTGTCTCTGTTTTCTCTTGGAACTTCGATACCCAAGTATGTGGTTTCTGGAATAGATTCAATTCTAACTGCCTTGCTGTCTACACCCAAAGCCAAAGCTAGGTTTGCGTTTAGATTAGAAATCTTTTCAACCTTTACACCGAGTGGAATATTAAGAGCATATTGAATAACAGAAGGACCAACATAACTTTCTTCAACTTTCGCATCGATACCAAAGCTTCCTAATGTTTGTTCAATGATTCGAGCATTTTGTTCAATAGCTGGTTCCTTGTTTGTAGATTTCTTGTTTGGAATCAATAAAGATAGAGGAGGTAGTTTCCAATCTGGATACTTAAGATCGTCCTGTCTTAATCCATCGGCACCAATAGCACCTTCTTTAATTGAAGGATCGTTGTTTGGTTTCTTTGGAATATTAAATTCTGAGTATGCTCGCTTTTCTTCTCCATCATCATCTTGCTGAGCTCTAGTGTAATCCTTCTTCTTGCTAATCATCTTGTTAAAGTCTCCAAATGTTGATGCATTTTCGGGCATTCCATCTTCATCCTCATCTTCAAAGTCTTCATCTGTACCCCAAATCTTTTTTAGGAATGACCAGATAGAACTTAATATTATTGAAAGATATTCAAATATCATCTTTGAAGGAATTGCCAATGCAAGAGGAATTAATACTAAGTTAAGAATAAAGAGTATTAGTTTTGTAGCAGGTTGAGTAGGTAGTGTTTCCTGCATTACATTTGCAACAACAAAGTATCCAATCTGACCTCCAAGAGTTTCCCCAGAGTTACCAGCGTACCGATAGAGTTCCAACGGACCACTAGACATAGCGGTCATAAATGCTGGAATTGATAATAATAGTATTGCTTGAACAACAAGTGATCTAGTTCTATTGAATATATAGTCTATTCCAAGAAATCTTAAACTAAAGTTGAATGATACAAATACAGCTACGAATGTAGCAGTACCGAATACGCCTTTTGCAGTACCAAATATACTTGTGTCAGTATCGTTAGAAAGTTGAGATAATAATAGAAATAAAGAAAGTACTAGTAGTCCAATACCAAGTACTGTTAAAGTTTCTTTGCTATCGTAAGTTGGATGTTTTTTCCTTGCCATAATTGTACACAATTAACACACTATTGTATCATGATTAATACATCATACACGATTAGGTAAGCATAATCATCTATCTATTTTTTGAAACAAACCTTATGAAAATACTCGATTCACATACTAAATTTGCTCATCTTGGTAAACCGGGAACATACTTTACCTCAGGATTTCAAAGAAGACTTGATTTGATTAAGGATAGAGTACATTTGAAAGGAAAGAAGATATTAGATATGGGTTGTGGTGAAGGAGTGTGGGCATTTAAGTTCGCAGAGGAAACTAATCCAAGTAATGTATTTGGATCTGATTTTGATAAGGAACAGATAGAAGCTATAAAAGCGATGACAGAAGAACAACGTGCAAGCATTCCTGCAGATAACTTTATAACATCTCCAGGTGAAGCTCTATCGTTCGAAGACAACACATTCGATATAGTTTTTCATAATGAAGTATTGGAACATGTTCAGGATGACAAGAAAACAATAGAGGAGTGTTTAAGAGTATTGAAACCAGGAGGATTAATGATCTTCTTTACACCAAATACTTTGTGGCCATTTGAACAACACGGAATGTTCTTCAGAGGAAAATACTATTGGGGAAACATTCCGTTTCTTCCATATATGCCTAATTTTATATACAAGAAGTTTGCACCACACGTTAGGAACTATGGTTCTTGGACATTAAGGAAGATAATTAGGAATGCAGAAGGTAACAAGAAGATCGTTTTGTTCACACAAGTGTTTTCAGGATTCGATGGACTAGTAAGGAAGTTTGGTGTGTTTGGTAAAGTTATCCAGAAGGTTATCCACTTTCTAGAGAAAACACCGTTACATATCTTTGGTATCAGTCACTTTGTTATAATCAAGAAAGTTTAATTGTATGAAGAAAGTATTAATACTCCTCGCCGATGTAGGTAACGGACACAAATCAGCAGCAAATGCTCTAACTGAAAGCTTTCAAAGAAAATACCCAGGTGAATACGAGGTTAAGCATTTAGATCTATTTGAAGTTGCAGATATAGAACCATTCAACACTTCGAGCGTTACATATTCCCTTGTTTCAAAGAACAGAGCTATAGAAGCATTTAACAACCTTCTTTTTGGATTGGTTAACACAGCTGTTGGCTACAGATTCTTTAGAGGATACACATTGAGAATGATGCTAGAAGCGAGTGAAAGAATTGTATTGGATGAAAAGGCGGATCTAATAATTTCTGTTCATCCAATTGTATCTTTGATACTGGGTGGGATTAAAGAAAAACACCCTGAATTAAAAACAGCTACCGTAATAACAGATTTAAAGAGTGTATTTAAGTGTTGGGCAGATGATACAGCAGATCTAGTTGTTTCTCCTACATCTGAATCGGTAAACATCTTGGTTAAACTAGGAGTCGATGTTAACAGGATAATCTATCCACTGTTTCCATTAAATCCAAAGCTAACCGAATATCGATCAAAAGAAGAAGTATGTAATGAACTTGGATTAGATATGAACAAGCCAATAGTTGTAATGACTGGAGGAGGATTGGGTGCACATATGCTTCAGAATGGATTTAAGAAACTAACAGAGCGAACAGATATTCAAGTAGTGCTAATCGCTGGAAAGATTGAGGTTGTAAAGAATCAACTTGAGAAACGATACAAAGATAACAAGAACGTTAAGATACTTGGGTTTGTAAATAACATACACGATTATTTCCATGCAGCAGACATAATTGTAGGTAAACCAGGACCTGCTTCTATACTTGAAATGATGCTTTTTGATAAAAAAGCTATACTAACCAGAAGAATCGGTGCTCAAGAGAAATGGAACGTAGAATATGCACTCAGAAACCCAAAGTTTAGATATATAGAAGAAAACTGGAACATTCTAAATGCAACTGTAGATGAGCTACTTGCTTTCACTCCACACGAAGAGAGCAGTGGTCAGGTAAGAAGTTTTGATGAATGCTTAAAGATTGTTGAAGCACTTCATGCCATAATTTAAGTACTGTATAGATACTTTTATCATCACTTTCATCACATGAGAATAAATTTAATAACTGGAGCTACAGGATTTATAGGAACAAACTTAACCAAGTATCTTTTGGAACAAGGAGAAGTAGTGGTTGCTATAGATAACTTTTCTTCCTCTGAAGAATGGAAATCAAAGCTGTTTGCAGAAAACGAGAACTACGAGTTTATAAAGTACGACATAGTTAAAGAGTTGTCTCCTGTTCTTGAGGCATCTAAACTAATTCAGAAATATGGAACGATAGATCGAATATACAACCTAGCCTGTCCAGCTTCACCTCCCAGGTACATCAGTATCCCTCTAGAAACAATCGATGTATGTACAACTGGCGTTAAGAATATTTTGGATGCTGCCAACAAGTATGGCTCGACCATTCTTCATTCATCAACATCAGAAGTATATGGAGATCCACTTGAACATCCACAGACAGAAAAGTATAGAGGAAACGTAAATACAGTTGGTCCAAGAAGCTGCTATGATGAAGGAAAGAGAATTGCAGAAACAATCTGCTATGAATACAAAAGACTATTCGAAACAAAGATTAAAGTCGTTCGAATCTTTAATACATATGGTCCATACATGGATCCATCAGATGGAAGAGTTATTACAAACTTCATTCTTCAAGCACAGAAGGGACAGAAACTAACGGTATATGGTGAAGGTCAACAAACAAGATCGTTTCAATATATAGATGATCTAATTCAAGGTTTTCAAATGTTCATGGATTTAGATGATGACTTTATGGGCCCACTAAACTTGGGTAATCCAAATGAATTTACTATCCTTGAACTTGCAAATCTTGTAGTAGAGAAGATTCAAAATGGAAGCGAAATAGAGAAAATAGCAATGGATCCAAAAGATCCATATAACAAAGCAAACGATCCTCAACAAAGAAGACCAGATACTTCTAAAGCACAGGAGAAACTAGGGTGGTTTTCAAAGATACCACTAACAGAAGGTTTGGATAGGACAATTGAATACTACAAAAACTACGATGAATTGAGTAGTTCACATAAAGCTTAATTAAGAATAGTTTGAATACTTGCTTGATACTTTAAGGTCATATATCATAAAGGAATGACAGTATTAACATTTCTAATGCACGCATTCTATATAGGAGCACCACTAGCAGTTGGTTTCTATCTAGGTATGAGATATGCATCTAGACAAACAAACAAGCTTCCTCTAGAAGTTGAAAAAGAATAATCACTAGGTGAGGACAGAAGACAGGACTAGAAAGAGTGCTTAGCACCTTCACGGTTTCCCTGCTAACTGATATAATTTCTCCATGGCAAAAAAAGACTACTATGAAGTTCTAGGCGTTTCTAAATCTGCATCGAAGGATGAGATCAAGAAAGCATATCGAAAATTAGCCAAAGAATTTCATCCAGACAAGAACAAAGATAAATCTGCAGAAGCAAGATTCCATGAAGCACAGGAAGCATATGATGTACTTTCCGATGAGAAGAAGAGATCAGGATATGATCAATATGGTTTTGCAGGTACACAGAACTTTGGAGGAATGGGTGGTCAAGACTTCGGTGGTTTCCAAGGAAGCAACTATGGAGGATTTGAAGATCTTTTAGGCAACTTCTTCGGAGAAGGGTTTGGCTTTAGTCAGCAATCAGGAAGAAGATCTAGAGACAAGAGAGGTTCAGATCTTGAATACAGAATGACAATGGAATTTAGTGAAGCTGTGTTTGGAGAAGAGAAAGACTTGGAGTATAGACGAAAGGTTAGATGTCAGGCATGTAGCGGTTCTGGTTCTAAATCTGGAAAGAAGAAAACCTGTCAGACATGTAGTGGTTCTGGACAAGTCAAACAAGTACAAAGAACAGTATTTGGAAGTATGCAAGTTGTTGCAGATTGCCAGACTTGCGGTGGACTGGGTGAGATAATAGAGGACAAGTGTGATGTATGTAGAGGAACAGGAGTTGAAAACAAACTTGAGAGCTTTAAGATTAAGATTCCAGCAGGTATTCCAGATGGAGTAACTTTGAAGTATGAAGGGAAGGGAAATGCAGGAGAGAATGGAGGAGCAATAGGAGACTTATTCATTACGGTTTCTGTAAAAGAGCACAAGGTGTTAAATAGAAAAGGAGATGATATATTCATGGATTTAGAAGTAGATCCAGTAACAGCAGTTCTTGGAGGAGAGGTTGAAGTAACAACGGTACATGGAGAGGTGATGATGGATATTCCTGAAGGAACTCAACCAGAAAAGGTATTAAGACTTAAAGACAAAGGTGGTCCAAAGTTTAGAGGAACAGGAAATGGAGATCAATTTGTAACTATAAAGGTAAAGATTCCAACAAAACTTAGTAAAGACCAAAAGAAACTTTGGGAACAGCTAAAATAGTTTAGAATCTTGTAAATCCACTTCTCTGAGGTATAATCACACTAATTAGTAAACATTTATGGACGACGCCAAGAGATTATTTGCAGAAGGATTAAGTAGTGGCTTTGCTGGAAAAACAAATCATGGTGTTACTCCCAGAGGTAGTTTTAGACTTGCAAACAGTACTTTGGATGATGGTAGACAGGAGTACAATGATGCTTGGGTAATAGGTGGTGGACAGGAATTAATAAGAACAGTAGATAAACAAGCATATACTAGAGTTTATGCAGGAGATGTAATAAATGCGGAAGGACTATTTAAATTAGGAATATACGAAGATCAGGTTATAGATTTCTTGGCATCAGTTCTTCGTGAGCATGCTATTAGTACACGAGCAGATGAAAACTTTGAGTTAAAGCCAACTGATTCAGACTGGGCTTATTCATACGAGGTTATATTTCATTCAGAGGATCCTTTTGTAATCACAGGCAAAGAAACGATTTCCTATAAAGGAACTAATGTCTTTCTTCATATGCATACTTTAAGTAAAGTTCGAGAGCCATAATCTTTCAATTTTAACCAAAAATTTTTCTTCAACACCACTAATCCAAATCCCAATTCTGTACACAATAATTTCAACTAAAATTGACAATTTAGCTAACTTAACCTTAAAATATTCCAATGACTCTCCCACGAAGTTGCCTAAATTATTTTTAAATAATCTTTATATGGTTGATCTTTCAGAGTACGCAGGTTTTCAACTAAAGTTAGATGATTTAAAAGATAGATTCATATTCGATGACACGGTAACATACCAAGACGAATGCTATGTTGGTCTTAACGAAATACTTCCAGTATTATTAAACAAATTTGTAAGATACCCAGAGAGAGTATACAAACTTCATAGAAATGTAGTTCCAAGAACAGTAGATACAGCATCAGATTTATCCTACGACATATATCAAATACCAGTAGGGTTACTAGGAATTGAGTTTGTAAAAACTCATGTGTACTATGCACCTTGTTGTGATGGAAAGTTCTCAAGCATTATCGAATGCCTTTCAGGAGAGTTAACTGTGATTATGCAGAAGAATCTAAAGAAAGAGGATGAATATCAATTTGATACATACGTAGAAGATATTGTTGTTGTTACACTCAAGAGAGGGGAGAAACTAGCAATTCCTGCAGGATACTTTTATACTTTCGTAAACGCTGGAAACACTGGCGTAGTAATGGCAAAGCTTTCGGGAAAGACAGAATGTCAGGTAGATTATAATAGTTTACGTAGAGAAAAAGGCCTCGCATACTTTATAATCTCTAAGAACGCAAAGGCGGAAACCGTAGCTAATCCTAAATATAAGATGCAGTGTCAGTTAAAAGTATATACAGTTAAGAAGATCTGTAGAGATGAGGTTCTAAAGAAAACCTTTATCCCTTTTGATATTTCTTTGCCTTTGTTCAACCTGCACTTCATATCAAAGTCTGTTCATGCGTATTTTTAGAATATTGATAATAATTAATGCTGTAATCTTTGCAGCATTATTTCTATTGCAACTTTTTGTTTTCAGAAACCTAGGGAACCTAAATACTGGTCTTTTGTATCAGCTATTCGATCTTTCAGGAGGAGTTTCCCCATACGATATCTATATAGGAAAGTATTGGACACTTATTACCGCTAACTTTGTTCACATAGATCTAATTCACTTCGTGTTTAACTTCTATGCTCTTCTTAAAATAGGGCAGTTGGTATATGAATTCTACGATGGAAAGAAGTTGTTCATTGTATACATCCTAGGAGGACTGGGAGGTATGGGATTGAGTGTAGGTGCCGATATACTTCTTGGAACAAACACAGCAACTCTAGGAGCTTCAGGGAGCATATTTGCTCTAGCAGGAATTCTTATAGGAGGTGCTTTGAAAGACAGAAGATATGGAATTAATTTACCAATTAATCTAACAGCGTTCCTTCCAATTATAGTTGCAGCTTTGGTACTTGGATTCCTTCCAGGCAGTGGAGTAAATAACCTAGCTCACCTTGGTGGTATTGTTGTTGGAATGCTTCTAGGCTTTGTTTTAAAACATGAAGTAGGTGAATATGAAGGTGAAAGAGAGCGTAAACTTGTTGATGTTTTATATTATCTCCTCTTCGGAGTCTTTATTCTTTCCTTCCTTCTGCATATAATGTATGTAATTACCTTGTTCGCATAATGAATATACTATTCTATGGACCATCCGGAAGCGGAAAAGATACTCAAGCTGAATTCGTGGTTGAAAATCATGGCTACGTAAGAATCTCGACTGGAGATTTAATTCGTGATATTGCTAATGGAACTACAGAAATTCAACACCTTTTACAAAAAAGAATGAACGAAGGATTCCTTCCTGACTACTTCGCCCAAGGTGTTTTAGAAGTATACCTTAAAGATGTAACATCTCCCGATGTTATATATTCAGGAACGGTAAGAAGATATAGCCAAATTGAACTTTTTGATCAGACACTATCAAATGTTGGAAGGAAGTTAGACAAGGTGTTCTACTTTGAACTAAGCGATGAAGAAGCTATCAAAAGAATGTCTGGAAGACTATACTGTCCTGTATGTAACCTAAACTATCACAAGCTATTCAATTCTCCAAAGAGAGTTGATGTATGCGACAACTGTGGTGGAAAATTGGAACAAAGAGAAGATGATACTGATGAAGGAATTCATAATCGACTAGCAGCTTTTCATAAGGAGAACGATCAGATTATTCAGAAATACAAGGAGAGAGGAATACTAGTCACTTTCGATGCTTCAAAAAGTATTGAACAAGTAGGAGTGGATGTTGAACAATATCTAAAAAGCATATAGGAATGATAACTTACAAATCGTTGATAAAATCTAAGTATGGGTTTAGTGGTAAATCAGATTTTGTACCGGGTTTTGTTATAACTGCAGATGATATTACTGATCTTGTAGAAGAACACGGCTTTATAGATCTTGTAGCAGGAAACGACCCATATTCAAAAACAGCAGTGCTTTCAATATTAGAAAACTCCCTAGATATAAAGTTTGATAACAAAGTTGAAAAGATATACCAGGAACTAGGAAAGGGTGTATATTCTATTAATTCCGATATTGTTGAGAATGTTAATACATATAAAGATTTCTACGAATTAATTATTAAATATATTGCCGAGGTAATTTCTACGAAAGGCGAATATGTAGTTGAGATAAGAAGAGTGATGAACTATGACATTCATGGGTTTTGTAAGAGAGATACAACAAATAACCTATACATTATTGAATCCGAATACGGAGCAATGGATTTTAATCAGGAATATACAGACACATATTTCGTAAATGAGCATGGGGATCTTGTTGATTATTACACTCAGAACCAGCAGAGCATTAGAGTTATAGAAGGGACAACTTTTAAGTACTTAAAGCTTCCTAGTGTCTTTGCTACAAGAAACAAGCTTAAGCAGGGAAAGATTGAAGAACTAGTTTCTGTGCTTGTAGATAACAAAGAGCTTAAGAACTTTAGCTATGGGTACAAATCTGGAAAACTATACGTCGAGGAGCTTAATCTAAAAGAGGAAAACGATTATGAGATACTAGATGAAGTAGAGAAAGAAGAGAATATCCAGTTCGCTACAGATGTATATGCTCTAATGGATGGAGTAGAGAGGAGCGATACAAGATCAAAGAAAAGATCTTTCTATTTTGATATTTTAAAGAACGCTAATGTATTTTCTAACTTGCCACTAATTTCAGGAGCGAGAAGGTACATGAGTGTTCCTGACTTTGAATTTATACCAGAGAAACTATCAGCTGTGGAAAGGAAGTTTGCTAATGAACTAGAATTGTATCTAGAAAACAAGCAGATTGATCATCTGTTGTTTGCAGATTTCCATTATTCTTTAGAAAAATATGCAACACTACTTGCTCTTGCAGAGAAACATGGTTTCACAGGTCAAATAGTTTCACCATCAATCGTTACTCCTGATGACTCTTTAGGAACAAGAGAAGTGTGGAATAATCTATCAGAGAAAACAATGAAACTAAACTTACAGATATCAACACCTTCTGTTCTTGGATATGCTGGGAAGTTTGGAGTTCCTGTAAGCTACAACATCGATAGGTTAATCTTTAATCTATTTGAAGGACAAAGAGAGGATGAAATAAATGAGTATTTAGATACTGACTGTGATTATTCGTTAATAGTTTCAAGAGGCAACTTAAGGCTACTGGACAAGAAGCTTGTCGACAAGTCCCGGTTTATCATTATCCGTTAGTTTGAGGTATAATTTCCTTCGTAAGAGCTCGATTAACTGAACACGTATATATGTTTGATATTAAAGATACATTAGAAAAAACCATTGCTTCAGCTATTCGAAAACTAGGTGTAGATGAACCAGTTGAATTTGTAGTAGAACGACCCAAAGATGAAACGATGGGGGACTTTGCAACGAATGCAGCTATGGTTCTAGCCAAGCAACTTAAGAAGAGTCCTGTAAAGATTGCAGAGGATCTTAAAGCTGCTATGGAGATTCCACCGGTTGTAATCTCAACAGAAGTTGCATCGCCTGGATTTATTAACTTCAAGATTGATTCAACATACTTCCTTCACTTTGTAGTAGATGTTTTAGACAAAGGAGAAAAGTACGGAAGAAGTGAATGGGGACAAGGAAAGCACTGGCTTATAGAGCATACTAGTGCAAACCCTAACAAGGCTATGCATTTTGGTCATCTTCGAAATAATGTTTTAGGTATGGCTATATCAAATATTTGGGAAGCGATGGGACTTGAAGTAACTAGAGACTATATCGACAACAACAGAGGAATCGCTATTTCTAAACTAATGTGGGGATATCTTAAGTTCGCTAGAAAAGATGGTCGAACAAGTACAGATATTAAGTATTGGTTTGAAAACCGAGATCAATGGTTAACACCAGAAGAAACAGGAGAAAAGACAGATCATTTTATAGACAAGCTATATCTACAAGCTTCAAAAGATGTTGAAGAGAACAAGGAATCTGAACAGATAGTACGCCAGATGGTTATAGATTGGGAAGCTGAAGATCAGATTACTTGGGAGCTATGGCGTCTAGTTATGAACTATTCTCACAAAGGACTAAGGGAAACTATGGAGAGGTTAGGTGGCGTTGTTGACCACTATTGGTATGAACATGAAATATATCAGCAAGGAAAAGACATTGTAGAAGAAGGTTTAGAAAAAGGTATATTCCAGAAACTAGAAGATGGAGCAGTACTTACAAACCTAAAGGACTTTAAGATTCCAGATACTGTAGTTTTAAAAAGAGATGGTACTTCTTTGTACATTACGCAAGATCTTGCATTAACAAAACTTAAGAAGGAAACATTTAGTCCAGACAAAATGCACTGGGTAGTGGGACCTGACCAAAATCTTGCGCTAAGGCAGGTATTCGCAGTTAGTGAACAACTTGGAGTTGCACCGTATGACAGTTTTGTTCATATAACATTTGGTTATGTCACTATCAAAGGCTCAGGAAAGATGAGTTCAAGAAAAGGAAATGTTATATACATTGATGATCTGCTGGATCAGGCAAAAGCTGAAGTATTAAAGAAACTGGATGCAAAAGACATCTCGGATGAAGAGAAGTTAGAAATAGCAGAGAAGGTTGGAATTGGTTCTGTTAAGTACAGTATATTAAAACTTGGAAGAACAACCGATCTAGAATATGATTTCGATACCTCTTTGTCGTTTGATGGAGATTCAGCACCTTATGTAATGTACACGTTTGTTCGCGCAAAGAATATCGTTAGCCAGTTCACTTCGTTAGATGATGTAACCGAAGATCTATTAATGGTTAATCTGATTAAAGAAGAAGAGTTAGATCTAGCGAGACATCTATACAAGTTTGAAGATGTAATATTTGAATCTGGAATTAACTATTCTCCAAACCTATTAACACTGTATCTATATGAATTGTCTCAACTCTATAACAAGTTCTATAACAACTTAGATATTCTAACCTCCCCTACAGAAGAACTTAAGAAGAGTAGGGTAGCGTTAAGCAAGGCAGTAGCAATAGTTATTCACAATGGTTTAAAGCTTCTTGGAATTAGTACTGTAGACAAAATGTAATCTTATTTTTGTTCTTCTTTTACCTCAAAGCTCCCTTCAATATCCTCTTCGAAATTAAGTACCAGTTTTACAAGAGCTACTGATACTATTAGGAACATATATAGATTAGCGATTGAGTACTCATTAACCGCAGTCTTAACAACAAAAGCTGTGAAGGCAAGGAACACAAAGAACAACTTCCTGTCCCCCAGTATCCTATTCAAAAACCTTAACGAAATTGCTATTGGAGCTACAAATATAATTGTTCCGATAGCTCCTAGTTGAGTTAGGGTATCTAGTATAAAGCTGTGCGCCCTGTCTACGTTAAGTCCTGGGAATGCATTTCGGCTCAAGAACACATTGTTCAAATTATCAAAACCATATCCAAATACCTTGTTCTGAATAGGTGCATCGATGAAGGCAAAGAAACTCTTCTTCCATATATCTATATGCATTTCATATCCTGGATAGTAGTAGTGTGCAAGAACCATTCCTGGTATTAAGAGTGTATATAAAAGTATAAAGATGTACTTAAGAAGTCTTTTAAATCCAAGTTCAAAGATGATAATTAAAGATACTGCTAGAACCAAAGTTAATATTCCCCATCTAGAAAGAGAAAGGAATGTTCCAACGGAGAAGAGAACTATTAAACTGGCGTATGGTAGTTTGTTTCTTGCATGAAGCTTCTTCCCAAAGAAATATGCTGCTGCTATTACTCCAAATATCATTAATGTTGAAAAGAAATTTGTTTGACCAAAGAACCCATTAACATAGAATCCCTTTGCAAACTTCTCTGGGTCGCTCATCAAGTCCTTGAATTGAAGCAGTGCTCTAATAGCGTTCATGAATGATGCTACGAGTATGGTTAAGAATAGATACTTGATGTGTCTAGATTCAAAGATTCTATAGATAACGATTAAGGATAGGAAGACAGGTAGATAGAGTAGAATACCTTGGTTTCTGAATACATTTCCAAACAAGGAAACGTTTTGGTTAATTGCAAAGACAAGATTAAATATAGCGGTAAAGATACTAACTACAATGAATATCTTGTCGAGTCTCGTTAGGAAATGTTTTTGAAACTCTAAATACGACCCACACAGTATTATAAAGATACTCGCAATACGTATAGTTTCTACCTTTGGAAACTCATAACCAGTGCCGTTATATAGTTTGGATGGATCAATGATTCCTGATGATATTAACAAGGCGAGTAAAGCTATCAGAATAATTACTCTTCTAGTAGTAAAGATGGAAAGAGATCTGGAAATTAATGTTGCTGTGGTCATTAGTCTAATTTGTACTTGTTTCTAATATCTTCTGCTTTGGTCATGTCTAGTTTTCCTGTAATACTTCTCATTGCATCGTTAAATCGATTGTCCTGCTTTGGAATTAAGTGAATATGGGCATAGGGGACTCCTTCGCCATGGATTAAAGAGTATACAACATCTTGATTTGTGACTTTCTTAAAATGATTGGCAATCTTTTGGCATGCTTGCATTACTTCTTTAATATCTTCAATCTCCCATACCCACTTTGCATATTTCTTAGGTACAACCAAGGTATGCCCTTCCATTACAGGCTCAATATCTAGGAAAGCAAGAACGTGTTCATCTTCATATATCTTGTATGCAGGTATTTCACCTCGTAATATTTTTGAGAATACATCGTCTCTTTGTTCCATATTTAAGCTGCGAATTAAATATTGATTAGTGTTGTTGATTTAAATATCTTTCTAAAATTATAACAGCAATGTATATAGATATTACTTACTTTATTAGTCTGTTGCTATGTTCTAAGGAGCAGATTGTAGTTTTGCCCCATATTCTATGTCTATTGATACTTACTCTTTTGTAAATGTAATCTCGTATTGGCCTTGGTATGAGTAGGAGTATGATTAGAGGTTTAAGATAGATGGTTAATGACGATAATATTTCTAATACAGCACTAGATTGTAATAGTATCTTTGGCTTTGTTTTGAAATCTTTAACTAGTATTATTGTTCCTTCGGACAAGGAAGAAGGGAGTTCTAAAGTCTTATATATTCTTGATACAGAGGATGCGAAATAGTATCTGTTTCTACTATCTCGATCCAGTACATACTTTGTAAACTTGTTACAAAGTATGCAAGTATCGTCAAATACTATTAGGTCCAATTATTTAAAAACTAACGATAGTACTTTCTTTCTCGTTTCTCTTCTTTAATTCATATCCACCAGCTGCGATACTCTTTTCAGATACTACTATCCTATTTGGTATACCAATAGCATCTGCATCATTTAATTTAACACCTGCAGATTCCTTTCTGTCATCCCATAGAATATCTCCCTTAAACATCTCATAAATCTCTTCTGATTTCTTCCAAACCTCTTCTGATGTTCCAAGAGTAACAAGGTGATATTTGAATGGAGCAATGTTCTCTGTCCAAATGATTCCTTTTTCATCACTAAACATTTCTACGATAACACCCATAACTCTAGATGTACCGATACCATAGCACCCCATAATAATATCTTTTAATTCTCCATTTTCATCCTGATACTTAACTTCAAATGCATCTGTAAACTTTGTTTCAAGAGGGAATATATTTCCAACCTCACATGCTCTAACCTTTTCTAGCTTAGTTACATCTACATTCATAGCTTTGAAAGTCTCTTCTTCTAGTATCTCATCGTTGTATGCAATATTGTTTTCTCGGTCTAAGTAGATAGTATCTTCACCAGCTTCTGTTACAGTCTGGAATTCATGAGAGAACTTTTCTGTGAAGTCACCTCCACTTGCTAGTGTTAGGAATGTTGAATCCCCAAGTCCTAAGTCTGCAAATACATCCATATATACTTTTTTCATTAGTTCGTAGTATTTAAGAAAGTCTTCTTCGTCTGCATGGAAAGAGTAGAGGTCTTTCATTCTAAATTCTCTTCCTCTCAATAGTCCTGACTTCGCTCTAGCTTCGTTTCTGAATTTTGTTTGAATTTGATACAAAGAAACAGGTAGGGAAGTATAGCTGTTAATAAATTCTCCAGCTAATGGCGTAACTATTTCTTCGTGTGTAGAACCCAAGATGTAGCTTTGTGAGTTCATTTCTTGAGAAGCTGCATTAGCACCAACTGTTTTTAAAAGCACGCCTACTTTTTCTAGTCTGTTTGTTTTCTCCCAGTTAGCAATTGGGTGAAGGGATGGCATAAAGACTTCTGTAGATACAGCGTCCATGTGCTTTCTAACTAGATCTTCAATTTTTCTAAGTACTCGTACTCCTAATGGTTCGTATGAATATACTCCAGCTAGTTCCTGCTTAATAAAGTTGGCTTTAAGAAGTAGCTTTGCATTTGTAGACTCTATATCTTCTGCTATATCTCTTCTTGTATGTATAAAGTTTTTTGTAAATCTCATATATTAATTCTAATTTAAATATTACTGAATGTCTCTAGTTAGTAAAGTCTTCCCCCAATGGGAACATCTAAACTCGGTGTAATTAGAATGCAATTATGACTCTGATCAGGTATGCCTAAAGTTAGTACTTCTGATATGAATGGTCCAATCTGCCTAGGAGGGAAGTTCACTACGCCTAGCACTTTCATTCCTACAAGAGCTTCTTTTGTATAGTTCTGAGTAACCTGTACTGATGATTTCTTTATTCCAATTTCATCACCGAAGTTTATAGTGATTTTGTATGCAGGTTTCCTAGCTTCAGGGAAATCTTCAACACTAATTATTTCTCCAACTCTGATGTCTAGTTTAAGAAAGTCTTCGATGCTTGCCATAATACAAGGTATAAAATAAATAAAAAAACCTCATTCCTGCTAAACACGATATATCGTATTTAGTAAGAACGAGGTTCTCTCGTGGTACCATCTTACTTTTTCTTAACATTGCTATTAAGAACTTGGTAACTGAAATCAGTTTCTCCTTTGTATCTCTAGAGTAGAGGAGCATTATTCACTTTCGTGCAGTTTTGCTCTCACTCAGAAGGCTGGGAACCTTCTTCATTGTGAATACCTAGATTATATCAGAATAATTAAGGTTCTTCAAAATTCACTTCATCAGGCACAGATTCCACTGCTGTTTCAGTATCTCTTTCTGCAAATGCTTTGTATCCAGGCATATGTGTTGCCTTAAGCTGTGTAAGAGTCTGTGTTGGGTGATTTGGTATGTAGTTAAGTGCTTGAACAATGTTGTCTGGGAATAGAGTTGTATTAGGAATTGTTTTTAAAACTTCTAGTAGTTCTTCTAATAACAATACCAACTGATTCTCTACATCAAGGATTCCATCTAGACCTTTTTTTGCCTGAATAGTATTCAAGATATCTGCCAGTAACTCTTTATCAGAAAACAGGAATGCCAAAGAATACACTGAATCCTCTCTGAACAAAGCATTTCTTGTAGTACCTAATATTTCATCTGGACTAACAATACTACGAAGAAAATTAACTGCTTTATTGCAAGAAGCGGAAAGGAGTTCTCTTTGACTAGGTTCCATCCATTCATATCTAGGAACAGTTGGAGCAGGTCTCCAGTTAGCCATCATTTCTGCATGCTTTGCAAGATTTGCTTGAGATTCAGGTGCAGTGATATCTACTTGAGTTGGAGCTTTCTTTACAGGAACTTCTGTAGGTGTTGGTATTAAATCTGACATGTTATGTTTAGATTAAATAGACTAGAGTGATACTAAACTGCAGCTGGAACTTCATTCAAACTTTTTCTACCTTCCAGTACTCCTTCAAGCGCTTCGAAATATGCTTCTGTGCTTTCGTTAGACAGGATTTGCATAAGTGCAGAATTGTGTTTTCCTATCCTATCAGCAAGGTTTTCCTCTGTAGTCTCAATTCCCACTTCCTGTAGAAGTGGTAGAACTTTATCCCACTTGCCACCAAAAATCCACATTCCTATTTGCAACGCATTTTCTACTTTAAGCTGCTCAGGTGTTAGTTTTGTATTTTCAGCAATATCGTTCATATTTTATATTTAACAACTAATATTAATCTCATCAATACTAATAATATATCAAAAGTATCAACTTTGTATACACAGAGCTTTAAATTGGTACACTGTAAGGCTTTAAGAAAGATGATATTGATGATAAAATACTTCACCAATATATGGAAACAGAAGTAGAGCCAAAACCAAATACAAAATTAGAAATGAGTGAAGAAGTTTATGGACAATTCATGGAATCACTTTTGAACATTAGAGTTCAAGATGTTAATGACGAATCATGGGTAAGGTTTACAGAGATAGCCCAAGTGCTAGCATTGTATCTTGATTCTAAAGACTTTGTCGAGGTGCTCTCAGGTTTCATTCCAATGTGCTTCAATTATAATCCAGCTCTTGCTATAGCCCAATTAAAGAAGCTGATCGCTACTAATGAAAAAACAAAGAATCAAAGAGTAAATAGTGGAAACCCAAGGTATGCAAATCTTGGACTTATGATTCAAGTAGTAACTCGTGGATATTCGAAGATTAAAGCTATAGCTGGTGTCTCCTACGATTCTTTAGATATCTCAGCAGACTCACTAAATGGATAACGGGACTCAAGAACATGTACAAGAAGATGTAGTAGCTTTTTATCTCAAAGAGCTTACAAAACTCATGAATCAACCTGATTCAGATACACCTGCTAACTGGGAAACAATGTTAAGCTACATTCACCAAATACTAGGAAATACTCCAAGCAACGAATGGGATCTAAATAGAGAGGTTCTAATAAACGTAATGTTAACTGCAAATAAATACAACATTGGATTATTAGACAAAAGAAAGAAAAACATGCTGGAAAGAAGCAAAAGAAGAGGGCAGTATGCAGCATTAGATTCTAAGGAAGCAAAAATCTACAATCAACTTTTCCACGTACTTGCTGAAGCTACAACCCTTGCATACAAAAGAGCTATAAATCGAAAAAGGAACAAGGTAGATAAAGAACCTAAATTACAGAGTCTAGATACTAACCAAGAGGCATAAAAAAAGACCCTTTCGGGTCTTTCTTTAATTCATTAGTTTCTTATTCAGCAACTACTGCATCAGATTTCTTTGCTCTTGTTTTCTTCTCTTTAACAGGTGCCTCTACAACTTCTTCTGTAGCTACTTCCATGTCATCTTCGTCTTCTTCAACAGTCAATGCTTCTAGAACAGTTAATAGTTTCTCAAACTTCATATTAAGAGAAGCTAATTGTTCCATAATCTTGTCGTTACCTGCATTGTTTGCTGGTGCTGATCTTGTTTCTCTTTCTGGTCTTTCGCTTCTATCATCTCTTCTTTCGTTTCTTCCAGAGTCTCCTCTTTCGTTTCTTTCATTGAAACAATCGCTACAGTATACTGGCTTGTCTCCGCTTGGTCTGAATGGAACCTCACATGATTTTCCACACTCATCACAAACTGTTTTGAACATTTCCTTTGGTCCTCTATCTCTATCACCTCCAAAATCTCTTCTGTTTCCAGAGTCTCTTCTATATCCTCCTCCTCCGTATCTACTTCCTCCTGATCTATCGTTACCGTAATTTCCCATTGTTTTTATTTTAAAAATATATTGTGCCTACAGTATAAGCTTAAAATGCTTTTACAGCAAGGGGATTAATACATTTGTGCCCAATTTTTGGCATATTATAGGGTAATAAAGCGATATTGTTGAAGATGCAGAACTTTTAGAGTTTCCTGCTGTCGTATGCCCAGTGTAATATTGCTTGTCTTTGCTTCCTTCTACAGGAGATATCCCCTGGCATACAGTGTTTCTTCACCTGAGCTATGTGTCTATTTATAGCCTTCCATCTCTTAATTTGTCTTTCATCTTCTACATTAATTCTTCTTCCCATGTAGTATCTGCAGTACCATTGAAACCATCCCCTAGGATCATCTTCATGTATCCATCCTTTCTTCTTCCACACACTTAATGATTGACTAGCATTAACTCCAAAGAAGTTGAGAGCAGGGTCGTGTTTCTCTGGACACAGTTTTGCATTGGCATACCAATCCTTTGGAAGCTCATCTCCACAATCAGTCATATATTTACCGCCAAATACTCCAAGTTCTAGCATTTGTTTTGGTGTTAATTCTGGCTTAAAAGCTATATGAAAGTTCTTACCCATTTCCTCAGTTAAGAAGTATGAGTATCCTTGTTGCATCTTGTCGTTCACTATTACTTCTTTTCTCATATATTGAAGATCTGTAAATTCCTGTGAGAATTGTTTAATTAGACTTCAAGCTTTAGCCATTTAGTAAGGAGCGTTTTCAAATCCTTTGTCTTTTTCTTTATATCTTCTACGCTATCAAAGGTTATTGTAGCTCTAATATCTGAATTCCAAGATATATAATCAGCTACACCTTTTAGTATAGGTTCACCTTTCTTGTCTTCCTTCTTTGCAGTACCCATGTGAATTACAATCTTAACTTTATCTTCTTTGTTCATCAGATTAAACGTTATCCTATCAACTCCTTTGTAATTGTAATTAGGAGCATTCCACTTAATATTTTCTTGAAGCTCCAATCCCAATCCAAGGATTATGCTTCTTAGTTCATCCACCTGAGTTCTCTTTTCAGGTTCTAGATCATTCAGAAATTCGGTTAGGTCTTTGTATTTCTTCATAGTTCAAAATTAATATAAATCTTAGGTTAATTAAACGGAGGGCACAGGATTCGAACCTGCGAGGGATTGCTCCCGCTTGTTTTCGAGGCAAGTGCTTTAGACCGCTCAGCCAACCCTCCTGTATTGAATTATACTATTAATGTCCTTGCATTAGGTTCAGTTAAATGGAACAATATCAGTATGAAAAAACTTTCCTCAATATCTTTAGTCGTAGTATTTGCTTTCACTTTTTTAGGCACAGCATTGGCGCCGTTCGTTAGTTCAGAGACGTTGTATAGACATCTTGGATTGGCGGGTTTGAATATAAGTCAGCAAGAAACTGCATACGTAAATACTTCAGGCGAACTTGGAGGAAGGATAGATTTGGGAGATGGACATGTATTAATTCTATGGAGTGATGATAGGAACGGTGCTTCTCCTTATTCAATTTATGCACAGAAAGTTACCTACGAAGGCGTTCCTGTTTGGGAGGCTGGAGGAAGAACTCTTATATCCAGCGCAACTTCCTTAGGTGATGGTTCTACACTGTTTCCTGGTGAGGGCAGAGTGCAATCGGACTATAATGGAGGTTTTTATCTTGGATATTACACGACCGATGATTTAACTGTTGATCATTTTACCTCTGAAGGTACATCTGATTGGTTGCCTGTTCAGATTGCAGATATTCGTGGAGCTGTAATAACTACAGATCCAGCAGGAAATGTACTAGTTGCAGGATATGATGCTGTGTCAGATGATATCGAATATTCAACATACAGCAGGACAAAGGTATTGTTGTCTTCGGGGACTATAGATCACTTAGATGGAGCGGACGTAACACTAGATGGACTAACAGTAGAAGCTGGTGCAACAGGAGAGTTTTATATTGGATGGAGATCTAACGATGTAGGAAGTGACAGTATGCGAATTAGAAAAGTTCCAGATACTTGGGCTGCACCCGATGGATTAGTCATTGGAACTTCCACATTTGAAGCAGATACAGATAGAACATTCTTCAATATTCATGTTTCAAATAACTATGTAGTTGCAGTATGGAGAGATTTGGCTCCTGTTGATCCAGATGTTGATATAAAGATGCAGATAATAGATAAGACAGCTGGTACAAATGAATTGGCAGCCAATGGTCAAGTTTTAGCAGCAGATGTAGTTGTTCCTAATACTTTAGAAGTCTTAATAGATACTTCGGAATCTATCTATGTATCCTGGTTACAAGATGTTCAAGGTAGCAGCATGATCCAAAAGTACAACACAGCTGGTGTTGAGCAATGGAATGGAGGAACTCCGTTCAATCTAAGTACAGATATAAGTCGTTTTGAAGGTAGGGGATCCTTGTTTCAGATGGGCTCTGATATTTATTTGAGAGTCACTTACTACGATGAAGATGATGATACAGAAGGGTTAACTTTGTATAGACTAGAAACTGATGGAACCAATGTATGGCCAGGAGGAAAGCAGTTAACGTACCCAACTGCGCCAGATATGGCAGCATATATTATGCCAAGAGAAATTGAAACACCTGTGATCGATGGAAAGTTATTTAGTTATTGGATTCAGTATGATTTCGATGACTACTACGAAAAGATTTACATGAATATTTTTGAACCGGGATATCAGATTGCTAATTTAGATGCAGATTTGGCAGTAGAGGTGTCTGGAGTTAGTGTTGAAGACGATACAGAGAATAGTCATGTGGATACTCAAACTACAAGGATTTTGAATGTTTCTCCAGATAGAGTGCTTGCAGATGTATCCGTAGCATATTCTACAGACAGAGATTGGAGTTTAATAAATGGAGGTGTTGATGAAGTTCTTGGAAAAACATTTGTTTCAGGTTTAGGTAGTGCACCTGGTGTCGTTGGTACTTTCACAATGTATACTCCAAAAATACTTGGTGATACAGGAGTTAGAGTGTGTCCTGGTGTTACTAGTTTGGCATCAACAAACACATCTTGTACATCAGGTTATTATCTTGAAGAAGGGGATGCAGGATTGTCCGTTGTAAATATAGATGGAATAGATTATTGGGCTGTTAGTGGTTTAAGTGGTACGGGTATTATGTCATTAATAGTTCCTGTAGTACCACCAGAAGATCCAGTTGATCCAGAAGAACCAATCGCTCCTGTACCAACACAACCAATTGGTGATTCAGCACCAATAGCACCTGTATCTGGTCCTGTATCGTTCCCACAAGGTTCAGAATCAGGTATTGGAGAGGATGGTGAAGATGAAGAAAATGAGGAGAACCTTTTGGATAGTTCAGGAGGTGGGTCTGAATCAAGCGGAGGTCTAGGTTCGTTTACTCAAGTTGATGGAGTTAATGTGCTAACACCAGTGGTTGCAGCAACTGTATTGCTAGCTAGTGTAAGTGCGATTACAGGAGGAGCTGTGAATTATGTTGCACTGTTCTTTGGCTTCTGGATAGGAAAGAAGAGCAAGTATTGGGGTATTGTTTATGATTCAAAAACATTCAAACCACTAGCATTAGTTACTGTAAGGTTGTTTGCAAAGACTTCTATGGCCAAGAAATTTGTAGCGCAGACTGTTACTAATTTTGATGGTGTATATGGAATTCCATCCCCTGCATCTGGTGAGTATGTTCTTGAGTTTGTTTCGGAAGGTTACGAAACAACACAGAAGATAGTTAGCTATAACAGAGGAGAGGATATAGCTGTTGATGTAATACTTAGAAAGTTAGTAGATAGTGAAGCAGGTTTGTTTAATAGTGTAAGAATCTTCTTTAAAGAACACTATCAATTCTTTCTACAGTTATTAAGATTTGCAATAGTAATATTCATGGGCTACGGTTTTATAACAAGTTACTCATATCTGTCTTTAACGCCATCTGTTTTAAATCTGGTTGTAACAGCTCTGTATTTTGTAGTCTTTGTTGTTCAGCTATATTACATTCTTAAGAGAAGTACTGGTTGGAAGTATGGTCAGGTAAGAGATGTTACAGACAAGAAGCCATTGCCTGGTACTGCAATTAGACTAGATACAAAAGATGGTCAACAGAAAATTTCGCTAAGTAACCAAACAGGACAAGTTAAGTTTCAGGTAGCTCCAGAAGTATATAAGTATTCAGCTTCAAAAGTCGGTTATGAATACAAAGAAGATAGTATTAGAATTGATGATTCAGGCAAGTTTATTGGATCAATAGACCTGTTCAAAGGTGCTTCTTCTTCAGCAAGTCCTTTTGGAAGTTAAGTAGTTCTAAAAGACGAACGGTAACCTTGGTCTACTTCTTCGAAAGTACTTAGTATTGCTTCCCACTTGCTGTGTTAATATCATGCATGGATACAGAACCAAAAGATTTCTTTAATCAAAAAGCGATATTTGTAGAAACTACAGATGTTGTACCTGGAGTACAGTGCGATGTGTATAAGTTTGAGAGTGATGAATCCAAGGACTTAGGTATTGTTAGAATTGAAGCAGGAAAGAATACACCTCTTCAAAAGCTTGTAGATGGGAAACAAACGTTCGAAGGATACATAAGTGGAAGAGGGAAGATAGTGGTACATAGACACTGGGATGGATACGTATTCGTAGAAGAAATACACGAAGTGGGTGAAGATACCAAGAAACCATATACAGTAGAGATTAGAGTAGGGGATATGGTTCAAATATTTGCAGATGAGAATAGCAGTCTAACAATATACAAACAGAAGCTTAATCTATACCCGAGAAGACTCGAACTTCCAACCTTTTCTTCCGCAAAGAAATGCTCTATCCAATTGAGCTACGGGTATATCTAGGGGATTATATCAGTGTAGGGGAGTTATTTCATATACTCTTCAATCTGTACGTATTCCCCGTTTATTATCTTTGCAAGAATATTGTATCCAACTTCTTCTTTTCGTCCATAGTCTATGAACCTCATTAATATTTCAAAGATCTCTGTATCCATACCTACATCATCTATAATTAAGGTCACCCTTGTCGTTACCTTGCTATTTTCAATTGGTTGTTCCAAGTGTAGGAGAGTGACTCCATTCTTTCTTGAAAACCAGAAGCTATTTATTTCACTCCATTTATACAACTTGTCATACGCTCGTACACCAATAGTGGTAATGGAGTGTTCAACAACATTTGGTGGGATATATGCTTGAGCAAACCAAAGAAACATAAAGGCTAGTACACCTAGAATCATTATGAATTCACCTAGAACTGCCAAAACAAGAACGATTAGTACAAAGAACAGACTGTATCCTAAATACCAAGCCTTGTCTTTTCGTTCCCAATATCTCTCTGGAGCATTCCAAGAATATAGATTCTTGAATACGTTCTTATCCTCAGAAAGTGTTGTGTATAGACCATTGTTCATACTAAAAGTATACAGTATTAGAGGGTAGAGTGGTTAGTTTGAAGCGATATTTATTTCGATGGACTTTATGAAAAACTAGATTAGTTGTGGCTACATTTCTTCAGTAACATCTGGAGCAGTAGGTGTTTTTGTTTCTTGAATAGCACTCTCTATTTCAGTTATACCTTTAGCTACCGTATCTTCTTTATCAAATCTTCGTACCAATTTCTTCTCTTGTTT
This sequence comes from uncultured Candidatus Saccharibacteria bacterium, assembly GCA_964561155.1. Taxonomy (GTDB): domain Bacteria; phylum Patescibacteriota; class Dojkabacteria; order J137; family J137; genus KLAP211. The sequence continues at coordinate 242,178 of CAZLOI010000001.1, forward strand.
AACTTTCCTGTTTGTTAACCGCTTTATTAAGTTAAAGATCCTTAGGACAATTGGAAGTGTGATTAAAAGTAGGGTGACAACTATAACTGGGTTTAGGATAGTCGAGTTTGCTTCATAGAAACTTTGTATTGTTTTAATACCAGATTCAATAGCAATGTTTCTAGACTTTGTTGCTGAATCATCCTTTGGATAGCTATCAATTAACTCTTGAGTACTTGAACCACTAAGCTCGGAAGCTGTAGGTACTACAGTTAACTTTCTTTCACTTAAGTCTCCAAGATCACCTATGAATGAAACTTCAACAGGAGCTGGAGTATTTGGATCTTCACTCGCTACGTGTATAAAGAAGTGATTTAAGTCTCCTCCTACAAGCTCTGGAGCACTTTCACCCCAAGTAGTATCTACACTTACCCAACCAAGTTCTGGTATATATACTTCAACCCATTGGTGTTCAGATGAATCCGTACTATCAATACCAGTGTACCCATATCCAAGAACAGCTCTTGCAGGAATACCTAGGGAGCGAAGCAGAGCGATGTATAGATCTGAATACTCCATACAAACAGCAGCACCACCTTGCAGAGTTTTTAATGCTCCTTGTCTTTCATTAATACCAAAACGCTTTATATTGCTGTAGTCGATCTTTGCAATCACGTACTCATACAACCTCTCTGCAATAGCGAATACTGGAGAAGTCTTTGCATCTAGTCCAGAAATAGCATCAATCGCTGCATTCTTAATGGCATTGTTGTCAGATTCCCAATATTCTCCTGGTTTTGCATTGATCGCGATAATGTCTGCAGGAACATTGGCTATAGTTCCAGTATATGCACTGTAGTCTATAGCTATTTTTGTTAGCTTTGCATATCCTTTTATTTCAAAGACACCAGAGCTACTAGAAGGTACGCTAAATTCACCTATAAGGTTTCCATTGTCATCTTCATATATCGCTACTGGGTTTGGAGATATACTTGTAAAGAAAACTTCTTGAGTAATGTTTCCACTCTTAATATCTCGAGGTAATACAATTTTGTATGTATTAATTCCAAATATAATATCGTTGGACTTTGGGAATTCTTGAGTAATACTAAATTCATAAATTTGCTCTGTTCCAATCTCAATCCAACCACTCCTTCCTTTTAAATCTTCCTGAGTAAAACTAACGTCGTTATATCCCCCACTTTGAGTAATGTTTCCGTTGGGTATTGCAAAGCTTAAGTTCCCAAGACTCTTGGGTATTCTTACCAATGTATTTATACTTTCTATTCGTTCAGAATCTGAGAAAACAAAATCTTCGGAGAACCCAGGAACATATATGTCTCTAACCTTTCCGCTTTTGTATATTATTCCTTTGGATCTATATGATATTTCAATGGTGAAAGGACTTCCGAATTCAATATCTCGATCAAAGTTTATATTTAGTATTGGGTTTGATTCACTAGAATCGATAGTATAGTTTGTGTAGTTAACACCGTTCGTTCTTTTAACTGTTAATGAAGAAAGTGTGTCTTGCGAATTATCAACTCCTTCTGTATCTGGTCGAATGTCTGCAAAAAGGGTTACTCGATCTGAGTTTCCTGATGCGATATAGATAGATGCATCGTTTATTCTAAGCTCTCTGGTTTCATATACTTGAACATAATCATCAAATACTTCGTATCTACGATCAACTTCTCTTGTATACTTCTGAGCACTAACTGAAGATGTGACTAGTAGAAAAAAAGTTCCTAAGACCAGGAAAGAAAAGGCTATTTTGTATCCGTATACAAGGAACTTCATTAAAAGTAATTATACAATTAAATAGGATATAATGACTGTTGTTTAGTAGAAATTAGTGTACAAGGCTAGCTATGATTGATTTAGATATCTTAAATGCTCCCCAGAAAGAAGCAGTGTTACAAACAGATGGTCCTGTTCTTGTTCTTGCGGGTGCAGGTTCTGGAAAGACAAGGGTTTTAACCTACAGGTTAGCCTTTATCATCGGTACTGGGTTAGCAGGTCCCGAGAATCTTCTTGTGTTAACGTTTACGAACAAAGCAGCAGGAGAGATGAAAACAAGGATATTAGATATTTTGGAAGCTGATGAATCTACGAATAGGGTAAGGCATATTCCTTGGATGGGAACTTTCCATTCAGTTTGTGTAAAAATTTTAAAGAAGTATGGTACTGCTATTGGGATTGATAGGAACTTTGTAATCTACGATCCAGGAGATCAAACTGTTGCTATAAAGCATGCGATGGATAGAGCTAGGATTTCTCAGAAGGATTTTAATCCTAATGCGATTCATAACTATATTTCGTCTGCGAAGAATGAATTGATCTCTGCGGATGATTATTCTGATAGGGCACAGGGGTATTTTCAAAATGCGGTTGCTTCGGTTTATCCTCATTATCAAGCTATCTTGGCAGAAAACAATGCGCTAGATTTTGACGATCTACTTTTCAAAGCAGTTCAGTTATTACAAAGCAGTAAACAGGTTAGAGAAGAGCTTCAAGAAATGTTTAGGTATATATTGGTGGATGAGTATCAAGATACAAACCATGCGCAGTATATCTTTATAAAGATACTCGCTGATAAGCATAGAAATATATGTTGTGTTGGAGATGATGATCAAAGTATATACTCGTTTAGAGGAGCCAATATTCGAAATATTCTTTCTTACGAAAAAGATTTTCATGATGCAAAGATTATAAAGTTGGAACAGAACTATAGATCTACACAAACAATCCTCGAAGCTTCGTATCAGGTTATTAGCAAGAATGTTAAGAGAAAAGATAAGAAGCTTTGGACTGAGAATGAAGGAGGAGAGAAGATAGGGGTATACCAAGGTTTCGATGATGAAGATGAAAGTGCATGGATAGTTGGAAAGGCTGAGGAGTTTATCAATGCGAAAACTGATCCAAAGGAGATAGCAGTGCTTTATAGAACAAACTCTCAATCTAGAGGTTTGGAAGAAGCTTTTCTTAAAGCAGGTATTCCATACAAGATTGTTGGTGGTATTCGTTTCTACGATAGAAAAGAGGTTAAGGATATTATCGCCTACCTACGAGTACTGTATAACCCGAAGGATGCAATCTCGTTTCAAAGAGTTGTGAACGTACCTAAAAGAGGTATTGGTGAAAAGACTATATCTGAATATATAGATGAAGCTAGAGTTAGAGGATATTCTCCAACTGAATATATGGAAGTTGCAGAGGAATTGAATGTAAAGATTAAATCGTTTGCTAGCATTATAAAAGATTTGAAGGACAATATTTCAAAGAGAAGTATGGTTGATTTTATGTCATATCTTTTAGAGCGAACCAAGTATTTAGAAGACTTGAAAGATGGAACTATTGAATCTGAAAGTAGGGTAGAGAATATACAAGAGCTTGTTAACGTGGCTTCAAAGTATGAAGATTTGGAAACACACGCAGCTTTGGAAGCCTTCTTGGAAGAAGTTGGACTACTTGAGGGGAACAATACCGGAGAGGAGTCTGTAGATACTGTAACACTCATGACTATTCATGCTGCAAAGGGATTGGAGTTTACATATGTATTTGTATGTGGAATGGAAGAGAACTTGTTCCCTCATTCAAATTCCCTAATGGATCCAGCAGAAATGGAAGAAGAGAGAAGGCTTGCATATGTAGCTGTTACTAGGGCAAAGCAAAAGTTGTTTCTGACACATGCTCAAAAGAGAAAGCATTTTGGTCAATCGCAGAGAAATCCAAAGTCTAGATTTATCGAAGATATCGACCCATCTTTAATTGAGGATCTATCAGCTTCGTATTTAACTAGTGCCGATACTTGGGATGCAAAACCAGGTGTTGAGTATGCTCCAAAGAAAGCGAATTATTCTGTAGGGGATGAGGTTAAGCATGAGTTTTTTGGTAAGGGAGTTGTTGATTATATGGATTCTGAAATTGTAATAATCGATTTTGGAGGATCGCATGGAAAGAAGGAGCTGATGATTGAATATGCAAAGTTGATAAGGCTATAGCTGCTTTACACTATTATTCTTTCCAGTGTATCATCAGAGGTTTAAATTTTCTTTATGAATGTAGATAATTTATGGATACAGGAATCGGATGTAGACTATCAGGAACCTGGGTGTACTTGGGATGAGGATCAGATTGCATGCGTAGATCTATTTAAGACGCTATTTGATATTGATCTTCCAGCTCACGACTATTATTGGTGTGGAAGTGAGGATTGTATGATGATTAGGTTTAATAGAACACCAAGGATGCCAAAGGAGAGTCAAATGTATGTAGTTCAGCTATCTGTTACTGAGTCTGGTGGTATTTATATTTTATTAGATGGCAAGAAGTTAGATGCCAAGAAGCTTACTCCAGTTCAGCGCAGTGCTATAATACGGTTGAATAATAGTATTACAGTAGCTAAATGAAAGTTGATATTCTAACGTTGTTTCCAAATGCGTTTTCATACTTAAACGAAAGTATTATTAAGCGTGCAAAGGAATCAGGTAAGTTAGATATTGCTATACACAATGTACGTGATTGGGCTACAGACAAGCACAAGACAGCTGATGACAGGCCATTCGGTGGAGGACCAGGGATGCTTATGAAGTTTGAACCGATATATAGGTGCATGAAAGATCTAGGTGTATATCCAAAGAAGGAAGGCACAAAAGTTTTGTTCACATCTCCAAAGGGTAAGAAATGGAATCAATCTGAAGCAGAAAGCTATGCAAGTACAGTTTCTCATTTAGTTATTCTTTGTGGTCACTATGAAGGAGTGGATCAGAGGGTTATAGATGAGTTGGTTGATGAAGAGGTCAGTATAGGGGACTATGTTCTTTCAGGGGGAGAGTTACCTGCCCAGATAATTGTAGATTCGATTGTACGTTTAATACCAGGAGTGCTAGGGAATGAAGAGTCTCCAGTAAAGGAGACTACGTTCAGCGAGGATCAAGTTATTCCAGAGGCTCCACAGTACACGAGACCTGAAGTGTTTGTAACTGATGAAGGAAAGGAGTTAAGGGTACCAGAGGTTCTTCTAAGTGGTCACCATGCAGAGATAGAGAAGTGGAGGTTAGATAAACAAAAGGCTTCGAATTAATTACATTCTTCCATAATATTCCCTTCTTACCCTAATACGTTTTTTCTAGTTCGCGCCTAACTTCTCCACTTACTACACCCAATTGTTACGAAAGATAATGTTACGTAAATTTACGTAACATTGAGGGTGGAATGGGTATAAGAAAGTTGATATTGTGGAGGTGAGATTAAGGGTAGGTAATTATGCTGTCTGTCTTGTTACTGCAGTTTTCAGCGATACTAAGAATGCATCTTTGTTTCTTTCGTTTCTCCCAGCGAGCAGGCTTAGTTCATCCATTGTCTTCTGATCGGGAGGATTTAAGAGTACAGGCTTATTATCAATATTTAGAAATATTGGATATAAAGGTGAATTTGGAAGTCCAAATATCCATAGTTGTTTACCTTCTTCGATTGGTTTTTTGCTACCCTGAACAAGTCTTAGATTGAAAGCGGTCTGTGCAGTGTTGTATAGATCACGTACGTTTGTTGATATCTTAGGGTTCAATAGTGATAAAGTAAATTGGTTGGATTCATTAAGCTCAAATTTAATTCCCTGTACTCCATCTTGTTCTAGTATGAACTCTGTGTCACTCACCTGAGTTAGGGGTATGGATTCCAGCTTAGCGACTAATGCATTAGCTTCATCTTCAAGTGAAATCCGTTCAACAGGTGCTGATTGTGCAACCTGAGTGATTTTAGCAGGTATGGATCGTATTGGTACTGCCATAGTTGTTTCTGGATCAAAAGGAGAGTCGTTTCCTTTTTTTAATCGTGAATTGAGCGCTTTAATCTCCAGTATTAGATTTATTCGACTATTGATATCGACAACTAAGTCTCCGATTTCGGTAGAGGATGGGTAGTTTGCCAGAGATTCTCTAGTTAGTTCAGAATCAGGTACTGAGTCAATGTCAGGAATGCTTATGTTCACTAGCTTGTTCTTTCGCTCCTTAAGTTTTAAAACCTCTTTCTCAATAGCTGATTCTCTTTCTGTTTGTTTCTTGGTTTCCAGAACTTGAGAATATTTTGATTGTAAATCTTGTATTGCTTTGCTTGCTATAGACATGGGAAGTTCTGCTTCAGCTACAGGTTGTAGTTTCGCAACTGCGTCCTTAACTTTCTCTCTGATATTATGATGAATTAAAGCTCTCGCATGTTTGTAAATCAATGGTTTGACCATTGCCTCAAAGGCGGCGAAATCTGCACGGAAAAGCCGATTGAATTCCTGAGGTGGTGTTTCGTCGGTATTCAATTTGGAAGATTCTAGTTTAGTGTTGTAAGCAGCAATTTGCCATTCAACTGCCTCCACGAGTTCAGGAATATGTTTCAATGCCTCAGTTACTCTGTCTTTATATGCTTTTGGGTATCGCTCATTGCTAGAGCTGTTAATTGTTGCTATCTCGAGTTCGATTTCTTTTATTGCAGTTTGAACGCCTTGGATCCATTCTGAAGGACTTTTACGTGTGTCGATGCCATCTTTGTATTCCAAGAAAGGTTTAAGTCGCCTACGTATCTCTTCGAAAGGGTATGGGTCGTTGTTAGGGTATTTTGTATCTCTCAGAACTTCGATAACTCTATAAAGAGACTCCTTTAGTTCATCAACTGCTTCTTCTATTTGTTCTGTTTTTATATCTTCGGTTTTCGAATCTCTGATCACGGTTACTTCTAAAGTTGTAAGATTTTGGAAATTAACTCTCATGCGATCTATGATCTGTTGCCTAATTACTTGAAGCTCTGCTGTGACTAGGTCTTTGTCTCCAAGCATAAGTATGCTGTCGGGATTGAATTGAGGTGTGTTTTCCTGAGCTGATGAGTTTATTAGTGAGGCCACGTTTCTCTCTCTTAAGTAGGTCTCGATGTATTCACTTATGGCAGTTTCATCCTGTCCATTGCCAAACAATGCCGAGGTAAATCTATAAACATCCTTCTCAAGAGATTCGCTACCAGTAGTATCTGGAATTATTTCATCTAGAGCCTGTATTATCATTGCCTTTTTAGCTGCAACAGGCTCTACTACTTCAACTTTTTTATCTTGTTCTACAAGGAGATTTTGGAGTTGTGTAATCTCTAATTCACTTATTAAGTCTACAAAATCTACATCAGTAATACCTATCTTTACCAATGATTCTTTAAGATTCAATCTTGTTTCGAGGAGTTCTCTGTTAGGTGTAAGGGATTGATTTTCCTGTTTTGGTGCAGGATTGTTTAGGTATTCAACCTCAGGGTCTACAATAGGGTGGAAATCCGGTCCGAGGTATCTATTTGTGCTAATTGCTTTATCCATACTTCTTCATCATATCAAATACGCTTACATGTTAAAATACAAACATGATTCAAAAGAAATTTACGTATTCACAAAACTTTTTAAAGAGTCCACAGCTAGTGAGAACCCTTCTAGACAAGACAGATATCGGTTTAGAGGATATAGTCTTAGACATTGGTGCAGGACGTGGAAAGATAGCAAAAGAGCTGCTTAAGGTTGCAGGTAGCGTTATCGCGTACGAAGAGGACAGAACATTGTGGGATCATTTAAAAGTAATTAAAGAGGACAAGGAAGTTAATCCAAGGAATAATCTAAACCTTGTGTTCAAGAACTTCCTTAAATCATACCTACCCGTAGAGGAGTACAAGGTATTTGCTAATATCCCTTTTAATCAGACTTCTAGAATTGTAGACAAGTTATTTTTTGGAAAGAATCCTCCAAAGAGAGCCTGGTTGTTTATGCAACTAGAGGCTGCAAGAAGATATATAGGAAGACCTATGGGTAGAGAGATGATGCTTTCAATTATGCTTAAGAATTCGTTCAAGGTTAAGATTATCCATAATTTTCAGCCAGAAGACTTTACACCACCACCAGGTGTAGAAGTTGTTTTGGTAGAGTTTGTTAGAAACGAGAACTTTGATTACAAAGAGTTCAAGAAGTTCGGTAAGTTTGTTAAGTTCTTCTTTAATCTAGGTACTCCAGATTTAATTAAGGCTTTAAGAAAGATATTTACTGAACCTCAGGTTCAGAAGATGTTGAGTAACTTTCAGATACCTAGAAGTGCAACATTGGGTGATATTGGAATAAGAGAGTGGAGTGATATCTACAATATCTTCAATACAATGGTAGATGACAAGAAGAAAAGAACTATCTACGGTATTAGTAGAGAGTAGATAGCTTAATAATCCTGTCTTCCCCATACCATTAAACCCACACAAATTAGTAGTTATACTTCTGCTTGAGTATTTAACTTTTCTAGTTGTCTTTCAAGATCTGTATCGGAGTCGTTCTTTATAGAGTTTAATAATCCAAAATGATGGAATAGTCTTTCAGATACTGTATATGTTTTGCCAAGAAGCGTAATGACTACTGTGTCACCACATTTCTGTGCAATACGTTTTTCTGAATTTTTATAGAAAGTGTGAATTACTGTTATTGGTTCGATATCTAACTCTGCCATATCTATAGTTTAAGTGACGAAGTTTATCATACGTACTATTTGTATGAAAGGATATTTAGGAAAGATAGAAGCAATAGCTCTTGTTAGGTGGGCCCTGTGGCTCGCGGACGAGGGTAAGAGCTTTTTTTCGAATGAGTTTTCTGGACGATTACTCAAACGATTGCTTCTATCTCCCTGGCCTATAGGCCTACATCACCCCCTTTCAAGGGTGAAAGGTAAAACGAGTTCTAGCGGTTCTTGCGCCCAGCACGCGAAACGCGTGCCTTCTTGCGAGCCAAAAGGCTCGCAGCGGCCTTCTCCCTCAGATGTAGAGGGAGTTCGTTGAGGATGAGAAGGGGGTTCCCCCCCTTTTTTAAAGCTCTAAGCTTTTTTCTCTTATCCTTCAACTTCTTCAGAACTTTCATGGCTAGCCTCCAGTTTACCCAATAATAGGTGCTCTTGCTCTACAAGAATCTGTAGATTGCACCCCATAAATACACATAATGTACTTGTGGAATACAACCTACAGAAATACTATTGCTTCTATTCTTAAAGATCCATTCAGATGAATCAAAAAGATATCATACTGAATGACAGATTATACTAAATATTGAGGTGGTTGCCAATACTTGGTGACGATATGTTATCCTTCAATAGAAGTGAGAGAGGATTCTAAAAGTTCTCCAATCATAAACATTATATCTTCGTATGAAGAGTCATAATTAACTTGTTCATCAAGAAGGGTTGCCTGCGTATGTGTTAACTCAAAACTAAGTTTCCTTACGCGTATTTCTACGTAATCTTTGTATTCGATGATCATTAAATGTATTGATTCATCTTGTGAGGGGAAGTGTCTAATGCTCTTGGCACCATTGTTGAATGCTTCTTCTGGAGACCATGGGTATGGAGCCTTGGGTTTAAATCTATATTGTGCTTCAAACAAAGATCGTGTTGGGCCCATATTCTTTGATAATATACCAGAAGTTTAACATTCTTTATACATCTGTCAAATGGTGTGGTAAATACTGAGAGTAGGGAAGTCGCAAATATATCGGAGTGGCGGGACTCGAACCCACAACCCCACGCTCCCAAAGCGTGTATTCTGGCCAATTGAACTACACTCCGATTTGCTTGGTAAGTATAACTCAAAACCTTCGTATTTCCAATCCTTAGTGCGTATACCTATTCGTATGCCTTAAGACCTTGTTGAGGTGAAATGAATCCAAGTAACCCTAGGATAAAGAAAATAGATTTGAGACTGGCTCCAGAGCTATATGCTGTTGAAACAGTGGACTTAGCTTCCTTGACACTTCCATCGTCAGCTATTGAAGGTTTCTCCCTGTTAACTGATCGAAACAACCAAAGCTTCGTTAACCTTTGGATATTGAAAGTAGCAGATTCTCCCCAGGTATGTTTAAGGCTTTTACTTGCATCATCTGAGAATTGAACAGTAATTCCTTCTAGATGTTCATCAAATATTCTTCCAGCTAATCCTTCGAATACCTTCTTTAGGTCATCATTTTTTCCTGTAGAAAAGAATCTTTGAAGCGCTGCGTCGTAATCCGCTGAGTCTTCTTCCCCAAGATTCAGAAGCTGATCTATTCTTGCAAAAGTGATCGTTACATCATCATCTGAAATATCAATCTTGTTTCTAGATATAGCGATATATGGAAGGGTTTCTCCAAGATAGTTTGTAGAAGTAATGTTTCCTTCGATTTTTTGTGTGTCCTGTCTATTTTGGATGTCTAGTTGCTCAAATACAATATCGACTAGGACATCTGCAAGCCTATTTAACGGCTCACTGGTATAGCTGGCAACTAATGGATCATTTTTTTCCAAATCCTTAAGATAATTAACTATTTCATAAACTATAAGGAGAATTCTAATTCTTGCTTCACCACTGTCTATTGGAAGAAGTTGTTCTGAGCTTTTATGGTTATAGTCACCATCGGATACGCTTTGTGCAACCTGAACGTGATCTGTTTTGAATGCTATAGATGTACTATCGGCAAGTGTTGGGGTACTGTCGTAGTCGGTAGGTTTGATTTCTATACTGGAGCCAGGTTCTATAAAGGGGTTTGTAAGCGGGTATTGAGCAACAACACTTTGATAGATAATATCTTCAGATGTAAGGTTTAGTGTTTTTAATACAAAAGATACCTGTGGAGTAGAATTGCTTTGATCGGGAGCTCTTGCAACTGCAGATTCCTTAAGTACAATAGCATCCTTTCCAGTGATTTCTTTAAGCAGTTTTACAAGATTCAGAAAGATATATTTCTGTGTATTTCTCTGGACCTCGTTGTCTGGCATCCAATCCATATATTTAGTTTAAGTTCCAGAGTATATCGCAGAAGATATCGTGTTGCCAAGATAAAAAAGAAACCCAGGATTTCTCCTGGGTTTTCAATATTAACTTCGTGAATTATTCAGCAGCAATCACCAAACCTTCAACCTTTTTGTAGTTGTCTGGTTCCTCGGTTAAAAGCTTGCATTCATTTTCAAGACAAGTTGCAAGAAGTAGAGCAGAGGTCATAGTAGTAGCGTGTTGTCTAACTATCTCTCCTGCTTTGATTGCAATCTCTTTTGTAATCTCAGACACTTTAAAGTATTTGTCTGTAAATTCTAAAACCTCATCTCGAAGATTTGCATCTTCAAAAGTACTGCTAGCTAGTAGTTCTGCATATGTAGAACTTGGAATCCACATTTCATACTTCTCATATGCCATTGGCAATACCCCTTTTCCTGTCCTTAGATACTGTGTAATTACATTTGTATCTACAATTATTTTTTCCTTCATATCAAGTATTTAATATTTAATTTTCAACTAAAGGTTTAGTGATATCTTTAACATGATCTACTTCGTGCTTGTTTTCTCTATTCCAGGCAACAAAATCGATATTTACATCTATATTATCATCCTTGGATTCTTCTTTTACTTCAGCTTTTTCAACCTTTCTTGGTTTCTCTACTTCCTTTGATTCTTTTTTAACTTTAACTGGTCTATCTGGAACTTCCTTTGTTTCTCTTTCTTGTAGATCGATGAAATCTGATATTCCAGTTTTCTTGATAACATATCTGATCTTGTTATACGAGCTTAGATATATCTCTCCAAATTCATCTACCAGTGCAAAAATGTCGCCAGTCTTGTTTTTCACTTCTGTTAGCGATGCTACAACCTTTCCGTTCTTGTCCTTGTACATATATTCACTTAACTTTTGTAATTATAGCTAAATTATATAAGATGTCAATTTTCTATTTGTCTGAAAACGATTAAAAAAGTATAATTATCGTATGTTTAACGTAGACGATTTTGTAAAAATAATACTAGCGCTTTCATGCTCATTTGCTCTTGTAGGTATTGCATATGCATTTATCAAGGTTTTGAACAAAGTAACAAGTACCATAGAAGATGCTAGAAAACCTATTCAAAATATTGGAGAAGTTTCTGATTTAGCGGTAAAAGATTATAAAGGAGTTCGATCTTTGGTTACAAATATCTTCGGATTCACTTCTTTCTTCAAAAGTTTCTCCTCAAAACTCAAATCAACCCCCTCTGAAGAAGAAGAGGAAAATGATTGATATACTGGTTCTATTGCTGTATAATCCCTTTGTATTAATAAATAGGTATGTCTAGTAAAAAATCAAATTTCAATAGAGAGAAAACTCTAAAGTCAGAAGTAATGAAGAAGTTCGGTGAGCACGAAAAAGATACAGGCTCTCCTATCGTTCAGATTGCTTTAATGACAGAAAGAATCAAATATCTAACTGATCACTTAAAGGTGAACAAAAAGGATAAGCACTCAAGAAGAGGTTTATTAAAGTTAGTTGGAGATAGAAGAAGAATGATCAAGTATCTTCAAAGAACAACTGAAGATCAAGAGAAAGCTGTAAAGCAGTTAAGAGATCTAGGTCTTTAATAGTACTAAGTAGAAATTTAACCCAGGAGAAATCCTGGGTTTCTTTATGCCTCGTTTATTTGAAGCAGGTATATATCTGAAAGTGGTGGGGTTGCTGATTCAGAGAAAGAAAGCAGATCAGACAGATATACTTCTCCACCATATACTTTAATTAACTCAAGGGCTGAATCGTGGTTCTCTACACAAGTTATTCTTCCATCTGGGTGTAGGAATACGCATTGCTCATTAATTATTCTATCAGTGAAATATACAGGAGTTTTCTTTAGGAATATAAGCTGGGTTTTGTTGGTAGCTTTCGCTTTTTCTTGAGCCACGGACAACAACTCTGATACTTCTGGGTTAGAAAAAGATCTCTCGATACTATTGTCCATTTATTAGCTTAAGAATTAGCTGATCTTTTTATAATATTCCTAAAGTAGGTAGCTAGTCAAAAGATTCTTTGCACAGGTTTGTTTGTACTGTATGATTGTAATATCCCTATGGCATTCAAAAGAAACAAGAAACAATTAGTAATTAGACGAAGACCGCCTCGAAAGTTCAAGCTTCCAAAGTTTAACCTTAGGTTGTTTAGATCTCAGCCAACTCGAGGAGAGCCTTCAAAGGTATTAAGCTACACAAAATACGTATTTGTATTTCTTGGCGTATTCATCTGCTATATGTTCTACCAGAACGTAAAGATACAAGGTTATGTAGTATATGGAAGCAGTAGGGTGAATATTCCTGAAAGTATCGAATCTATAAAAGGAGAAAGTTTGTTTTCAAACATCGAAGGAAAGTTTATGGAAATATTGGCTTCAGATAGCGACAAGGTGGAATCGGTACATATTGTAAAGAAGCTAGGAGGACAGGTAATTATTGAATTAATCGAGAAGAGTCCACAAATAGCCTACTTAAATATCGATGGTATTAAGTTAATCGATGGTAACGGAAAGGATGTTGGACGTTTAAACTCCCAGAAGTTTGATGATGTGGGGAACTATGCATTCTTTAATGGAACGATTGAGAACATAGATGACGATAGGGTAGTAAGAAGATACCTAGAGGTTAACAAAGATGTTGAAGGAGCAAAGACTTGGTCGGATCTAGATACTGAAGAAAGAAAAGCGTTTATTCAGCAACAAAAAGACTTTTATATTGGACTTTGGAACAACTATATCAATGTACAGAAAGAAGCTTTTTACTCATCCAACTACAGAGATTTGAATATTATCGTGAACAGAGCACCGACTATGGATGGAGAATTGGAGTTTGATTCTGACTTTATTCGATATGTTATCGACATGAAGACTTTCCTTTCTAGGTATGAGATTAGCGTGTCTGAAATTAGGTACAGGGACATAGTTTCCTTTAGCTTTATTACTGGAAATGGGAAGGAGTTAATCTTTAGAAAGAACAAGTTAATTTCAGATCAACAGAAGGAGCTAGAGACGTTTCTAAGTAAGGTTGGAGTGGATATTGGAAGTATTTTTGATTTCAGAGGTGAAATTATCTCGGTCAGATAGTAAGCTAGTATTTTTTGTACTAACATAATAAAATAGTATACAATAAGCATTACAAATACATTTACACATTTATGGCAAATATCGTAACAGCAATAGACATTGGTTCTTTCAAAGTTTGTGCAATAATCTCTGTAATAGACGACGAAGGCAAAGCAAAGGTAATCGGAGAAGCTTCAGTTCCAGCTAATGGAATTAAAAAAGGAGAAATTACAGGTATAGACGAAGCAACAAACTCAATAGCTAATGTATTGAATGCAGCAGAAAGAATGGCAGGATTAACTGTATCTTCTGCATACGTAACTATAAATGGTAAACAGATACTTTCAAATAACAATAGAGGAGTAGTAGCTGTATCAGACGAAGAGATTAGTGAAGAAGATGTTTTTAGAGCACTTGAACAAGCAAGAACAGTATCAATTCCAAACACAAGAGAAATCATTCATTTAATCCCAAGAGAATTTGTAGTTGATCAGCAGACAGGAATTAAGGTTCCAATCGGGATGACAGGTTCAAGATTGGAAGTAGATGCGCACATTATCTCTGTTCCAGTTACATCTAAGCATAATCTTGAAAAGTGTATGCAGATGATTGGATTAAAGATAGACGGTATTGTATATACAGGTTGGGCAGCATCACATTCTGTTCTAACACCAACCGAGAAAGAGCTAGGCGTCATGCTATTAGATTTTGGAGGAGGAACAGTTTCAATTTCTACTTTTGTAGAGGATGAGATTACATATTCAACTTCAATCCCATTTGGAGGAAACAACATTACAAGAGATCTTGCAGCAGGATTAAGACTTTCATTAGAAGATGCTGAGAAAGTTAAGGTTTCAGCAAATGATCTTTTCAAGAAAGCTGATTTTGTTCAATCAAAGCAAAAGAAGAAGGACAAGGATGAGGATGACAAGAAAGATAAGTTGGATGATGAAGATGATGACAAAACAGATATTCTAGATGTTTCATCGTTAGAGATTGAAGGTATTAAGACTATTTCCAGAAAGTTCTTTAGCGATATTGTAAGGGCGAGAGCACAGGAGATATTTGAGTTAGTAATGCAGAATGTTGAATCAGCAGGTCATGATTTCAAACTTCCAGCAGGTATTGTAATTACTGGTGGATCTAGTCAGATTCCTGGTATTACAGCTATAGCAAAAGATGTTTTTGGAGCTCCAGCAAGAGTTGGAACACCAAGAGGATTGGATGGTCTTGTTGAAGGACTATCAACTCCAGCATATTCTGCAGCGCAGGGACTTCTTTTGTATGCACAAGGAGACGAAGTTGCTAGAGGTGACTCTGGTAGAATGATGGGCGGATCAAGAAGAAAGATATCTTCAGGTAAGTCTGGAGATGGTTTCCTTGGAAAGATCGGTGGCCTATTCAAAAATATACTTCCTTAAAGTATTTCTTCCCATCTACCATTAAGGTGCTCAAGTCTTGCGTTAATTGCGCCTTTCAAGAATCTTCTAACAACTCTCAATCTTTTTTCGCTATCTGGAACTTCACTTTGAATAGATTGAAGTAGTTTTGTTAAACAAGAATTCATAGACTGGATAAATACAGTTTTTACTACATATCTTTCATTCTCAGGATCATGCAGATAGTCAGAAAGTGCTACGAGAAATTCAGCTTTAACTCTTTCGCGGTCTTGAGCATACACTGGATTATTAAAATGACCATGAGTATACATGTGTCTATCTAATATTCCCTGCATTTTGAAGGTTACAGAATATGGCAATTCCCTTGGGTTTTTATCTAAAACTTGTTCGTTCATAATTTCAAATTTAATTGAATCGACCAGGATTATACTTCTGAGTAACTATTCAGTAAAGTAGGGGAGTTAAGATCTTTAATTGTACTAATTATTTAATCAATTGTTTTCAACGCCCCAATTCGATATGCTATAAATCAATATTCCGTGTAAAGGAGTTACTCTATTACATTCAAGTACTTGAAATATGTTGCAATTTTGTCTATTCTTCTATAGACTATTCCTATTAACCAATAAATTTTAATCTTTGTACTATGTTAGTTAAACCACAGGCTTCGTTAAATGCAAAAATCAAGGTAGTAGGAGTTGGAGGAGGAGGAGGAAATGCTCTGAATACAATGGTTACCGAGTACAATATCCCAGATGTAGAGTTCATTGCTGTTAATACAGATGCGCAAGCATTGTTAAACTCAAAAGGAGATTTGAAACTAAGAATTGGAGAACAGATTACAAGAGGATTAGGATCAGGAGGAAATCCTGTTATTGGAAGAAAAGCTGCTGAAGAAAGTGTAGATCAAATTCATGAACATTTGGCTGGAGCAGATATGGTATTCATAACTGCAGGTATGGGAGGAGGAACAGGAACTGGAGCTGCACCTATTGTTGCAGGTATTGCAAAGAACTTAGGAGCATTAACAGTTGGAGTTGTTACAAAGCCTTTCTTCTTTGAAATGAAGAAGAGAATGGATTCTGCGTTAAAGGGAATTGAGGAACTTAAAGACAAGGTTGATACATTAATCGTTGTTCCTAACCAAAGACTTCTAGAAACATTAGACAAGAATGTAACTTTCTTTGAAGCTATGAAGAGTGCTGATGATGTTTTGGCACAGGCTGTAAGATCGATTGCTAACTTAATTACTCAAACAGGACTTATCAACGTAGACTTTGCTGATGTTAAATCAGTGATGGCTGATGGAGGTAGTGCATTAATGGGTATTGGAGTTGCAACAGGTGAAAATAGAGCAGCAGAAGCTGCAAAGAAAGCTATTGAATCTCCACTTTTGGAAGTATCTATCGACGGAGCTAAGGGTGTTCTTTTCAACGTTATCGGAGGAAAGGATATGGGAATGATGGAGATTTCTCAGGCTGCAGAAATTGTTAAGGAAAAGATAGCACCAGATGCAACCTTTATCTTTGGAGCTAATATTGATCCATCATACGAGGACAAGATTGAAGTTACAGTATTGGCTACAGGATTTGATATGGATTATGCAACAGGAGAGTTTGCTCCTGCAGGATTAACAAGATCAGTAGAAACAACTCTAGATCCAGCAAAGGTTGGATTAGGATTAAAGAAAGAACCAACAAAAGCACCTTCAGATGATGATGAGTTAGAATCTATGCCAAGTTTCCTAAGAAGAAAGTAAGGTAACTAATGAATTTGAGATTATATCCTGCAGAAATGCAGGATTTCTTATACCTCCCGAGCTACAGCTACGTATCTTTGAGAGTTGTTTCCTGCTGGGTAGCAAGTGAAGAGTGTAAGGGTTCTTTTTCCAGATTGTCCTGTGATAATAGATGTATCTGTTGGATTAACAATCTTGCTCTTATACATTTTGAAATTAAACGTTTGGTTCTCAATCTCAATCTTTATATCATCTCCAACCTTTAGTTCAGGAAGGAAAGTGAAAGCAACATAAGGGTCTGTTCGTTGAGGATTGTATAGAGGAGCAGCGCTATGACCGTAGACTACGATATTGTTCTTAACATTCGAAATTGGTAACCCAGTTCCTTGGAAATGAGCCAGCTTTGTCTGTAGTACCTGGTTATATATTTCTTCAGTTGTACTTTCAACATTAGATTGAACAGGTAGCCTATCTATTCCAAGAGAGGGGATAGTGATATAGAAAGTTCCATTAAAGTTCTTACTAATTTGGTCGTCCTGCAAAATATGCATATCTAAAGCATTTTGAACTAACTGTGAAAGCCCAGATGGATTTGAAATAAATTCAGAAGAAGTTATGTAGCTTTCAGCAACTGGAGCTATATTTCCTTGAGTTAAGTATCCAGAATTAACCTCGACTAACTGCTTTATCTCAGGAAAAAACTGCTGATATATGAAAAATCCTCCCGCAACTACCAGAAAACCAGGTATTAATATGCCTGTAAGGGCAGAAGTTGATGCAAAAGCTTTGAGAGAATTGTATCCAGATGTTAAAATACTACCTAAAGTTACGGATTTTCGAGAAGCATTTGGTACATTGCTGTATAATCTATAGTTTAGCTCGTCGAAAGCTGAATGGTCGACGGAAACCGAGTTTTTCCGGTAAGAGTACAAGTTCATAGTTAAAAGTGCTATCAACATCATATTTGTTATTGTATATAAATGTCAATATCCTCAGAAGCCAAAGAAAAGGTAAAAGCATTGCTGAACTTAGGTAAAAAGCAAGGTTACCTAACATATGATGATATCCTAGAACAGTTTACAGACATTGAAGACAATCTACAGTTGTTAGATTATATTGTTACAACTTTACAGGAAGACGAAATAGAGATCATTGAACCACACGAAGCAGATACTTTCGGTATTCCACTAACTGCTGGCGCAAAAATGACTTTCGAAGAGAAGATTAGAATTCTAAAGCAAATTAAATCCCATGTTAGTACAGACCCAATTAGGGCTTATCTTCATGAAATCGGAAAGATTCCACTACTTAGCGCAGAAGAAGAAGTAATTCTAGCAAAGAGAATGGAGGAAGCAGACAAAGAATTCTGGATTGTTATCAAGAAACTTTCAGACGAAGCATTTGAACCAACATACGAAAAAGCACAGAAATTAATTAAATCAGGAAGTCTTAAGAACTCATCTGTTGAAGCTGCAAAGAAAAGACTTATCGAGAAAGACAAGAAGTTCCTAAACAAGAAGATTATCGAGGGAGTAGAGGCAAAGAATTTGCTAACAACTGCTAACTTAAGACTTGTTGTTTCTATTGCAAAGAACTATCTAAAAAGAGGCTTAGATCTACTAGACTTAATTCAGGAAGGAAACTTAGGTTTAATGAAAGCTGTAGACAAGTTCGAATACCGAAAAGGTTTTAAATTTTCTACATACGCAACATGGTGGATCAGACAGGCTATTACAAGAGCTATTGCTGACCAGGCTAGAACAATTAGAGTTCCAGTTCACATGATTGAAACTATCAACAAGCTATCTAAGGTATCTGCACAACTTGCTTCAAGACTAGGTAGAAAACCAAGTACAAAAGAGATTGCAGATGAGATGGAGTTAACTGTAGACAAGGTTAACGAGATTATTAAGATTGCTCAGAAACCACAGTCTCTTGAAGCACCAATTAGTGATGATCCAGAGAGTAGTTCATTGGCTGAAATTATCCCAGATGAATTCACTGCATCTCCTCAGGAAATGTCTACATGGTCATATCTTAAGAAACAGATCAACGATATCCTTTCAACTCTTTCAGACAGAGAAAGAAAAGTATTGGAACTTAGATTTGGATTAAGAGATGGCGTAGCTAGAACATTGGAAGAAGTTGGACATGAGTTCAACGTAACTAGAGAAAGAATTAGACAGATCGAAGCAAAGGCTTTAAGAAGAATGAAGAGTGATGAAATTGCTCAGGCTCTTAAGGACTACTTGAATTAAGATATAGTATTAATTTAAGGAAAAACGACAATAACCTATTAAACCACATCGCAAGATGTGGTTTTTAGTATAAACTGTAGATAGTTTTAAAAATAATATGCCATACAAAAAGAGAAGTAGATATATTCCATGGATGGAGCAAGCTAAATTTGATTTAAAGGCAGCTAGGTTGTCTATGGACAACACGTTCTATGAATGGGCCTGCTACCAGGCAGTACAGTCCGTAGAGAAGGCTTTAAAGGCCGTTATTGTGCATGCAGGATGGGTACCTCCCAAGTCACATAAGTTAGGAGTATTGGTTTCGATGGCGAATAAGGCGAACCATTTGTTTGCGGAGGTTCAGATTAACTTTAGAAAGCTAGAATCCTATACCTTTATTTCTAGATATCCTTTTGTTTTCCCAAATAGAGGAACTGATGCTCCACATTCTATACTTGAATATATCGATGCAGAAACATGTGTTCAAATAGCAGAGGAGCTAATCTACAAGGTTAACGAGTTCATTAATCAGAACAAGAGAGCAGATGCTATCGGTATAGAACTAGATAGATACTATTTCACTGAGTCTCAAGTAGATGAGCGTTTAACTGAATGCATTAAGGAGATTGTTGATCAAAAAGAGATCGATGTGTCCAAGATTATATTGTTTGGTAGTTTTGCTAGGAACAAGCAGGCACCAAAATCTAGTACCATGGATATTCTAATTATTGGAGAGACTACAATGGACTTTATTGGCAGAATGGCACATATTCGAGAAGTGACCAAAGGAAATGAGCCTATTATTGAGCCCATAGTCTACACACAAGCGGAGTTTACCTCTATGTTGGACGAAGAGGGGGAGGGCTTCCTAGAATCGGCTATAAACGAGGGTAGAGTCATTTGGGAGAAAGAAGGAGAAAGTGTAGGTTCTGAAAAAGACCCAACAGCTAGTACAGAAAAATCTACATCGGAGTTAATAGCTGATATTAGTCAGATCTAAAATAATGAGAAAGATTGCTTATCTAGGATTTTTCTCTGATATTCACAGTGATTTTTTATCATTCAGTCGTTCACCGCAAATCCTTTTCGATAAAGGAGAGTTAGATCTAGCCAAACCGTATCTGTATCTGTGTTTTCACTCTATGGAGTTAGGTATAAAAGCAGCAATCTATGATCTCTATGCAGGAATACTTATGAAAGATGGTCAGTCGGAGTCTGAATTTGGAACTGATGAGTTTGAGAATAAGATTATGGAGGTTTGCATTCCATTATTTAAAACGATAGGTCACAATTTGAGCACGGGGATTGTTAAATTGGAAGAGGTGCTAGTACTCTACAAGAAAAAGTTCGAAATTGAGAATAGTAGTGATCGCAAGGTTGTATGGGAAGCCTGGGAGAGTTCATTTGAGTTTACAAAGCGATTTGTAGCGGAAATAAGCAGGTTTCCAAGTAATGGAGAGAGTTTAAGATACTCAGTAAATAAGAAAGGGGATGTTTTCTTTGATGGAAAGGAAGAACCAGTAGATATTGAAGATCTACATATGAATTATAACAATGGTCTAAATGCATTGAATGGAATATCTTTAAGAGTGAATGAGGATCTAAAAGAGGCAGATTAATCTGTCTCTTTTCTACAATATTTGAGGTTATGATTTATTTTTCGTCATCCTTGAATACACAAATAAGCCAGCACTAGTTGTGATATATACAAAACCTATAGTGCATATTGAAATTAACCCAAGGGCAACCTTGGAGCTTTGATTTGCTGCATCTTTTTCAACATAGCTATCGTAATCTTTTTGACATGTTTCATACCATACTCCATCGCAGAATATGCTGTTGTACTGCCCGTAAGTCCACGATACTCCTTTGGTAGTCAATGGTGTGAATAGCAAAAAGTAAAACGCTATTGCTATTAAAAGTACAAAGATGATAGTGAAAGGAATGAAGAATTTGATCATAATTGTAATTTACTGTGTTCCCGCTTTCGCGGGAACTGGTAAGTAGAGTAACTTATTTAGCTTCCTGTACTATCCTTGTCTCCCTAATAACAGTAACCTTAACTACTCCTGGATAGTTTTGAGTAGCTTCGATTTCCTTAGCAATATTGTATGCCATTGTTCTTGTATCCTCATCGTTTGCTTCTTCAGGATTAACAATAACTCTAACTTCTCTTCCTGCGTAGATTGCGAATGATTCCTTAACACCTTTCTGCTTGTTAGCAATATCTTCAAGTGCTCTAATTCTCTTAACGTAATCTTCATAGTTTTCAACTCTTGCACCTGGTCTTGCACCACTTATAGCGTCTGCAATTCTAACAATCTCAGCTTCCTTACAACTAGAATCAATATCAAAGTGGTGTGCTTCGATAGCGTTAATCAATCTTTCATCCTTGTAGTACTTTCTAGCAATCTCTGCTGAAATATGGTGGTGTTGCTTTCCCTCTTCAGGTGCTACCTTTCCAATATCGTGTAGCAAACATGCAAGCTTAGATATTCTTACATCTGCATTTAATTCCTTTGCAAGAACTTCTGCAATCTTAACCATCTCAAGCGTATGCTTAACAAGGTTCTGACCGTAGCTAAATCTGTACTTGAATCTTCCAAGAAGCATAATTATTTCTTGAGGTAGATCGTTAAATCCAGTCTCGTATGCCATATCTTCTCCAGTCTTTTTGATAACCTTTAGAAGATCCTTCTTTACCTTGTCTACAGTTTCTTCAATTGACCCTGGGTGAACTCTACCATCAGCCAATAGCTTGTTTAGAGTAAGTGCTGCAACTTCTCTTCGAATAGGATCGAAGCAAGAAATTGTAACTTGATTTGGAGTTTCATCAACAATCAAATCAACACCAGTTAGCTTCTCGAAAGTTCTAATGTTTCTTCCTTGCTTACCGATAATCTTGGACTTTAGAGTTTCATCATCAATAGTGATTGTAGTAGTAGTTGTTTCGGCAACATAATCAGTTGCTGCAGAAGCCATAGCTTCAACAAGCATATCCTTTGCCTGATCATCTACTTTTGCAGATATTAGAGTTTCTGCTTCTCTGATTTTCTTTGCAGTCCAATCAGATAGCTGAATTTCTAATTGAGATTTAAGCTTTGTTTCAGCTTCCTCTCTAGTCATCTTTGCAACTGCTTCGATCTCCTTAATTAAATCATTCTTCTTTGCTTCGACTTCCTCCTTAGCTTTTAGAATTTCTTCTTCCTTCTTATCCAATTGATCTAGCTTGTTTTCAATAGCGGAGTTCCTTTCTATAAGGTTTTTCTCTCTGTCATTGAGAAGCTTTTCTTGGGATTGAAGGTGTTGCCTTACGGAGTTTAGGGATGCTTGTGCTTTTGATTCGATATCTAAAGCTTTTTTCTCAGCCTCGATTATCTTGTCTTTAGCGATTCTACTAGCCTTTTCTATAGCTTCTTCCTCAGACATTCTAGGTTGAGCTTGAATTGGTGCTGGAGCTGGTGCGGGAGCTTGTACTGCTTGCTTTGAGTTTCTAATCTGGTAAAAGACTATAGCTACAAGGAAAACAATAATTACCACTGCGAGTAATATCAAAATTTCCATAAATATACTATTAACATGTATGCTTTATGAAAATCGGACTATGCGAAGTGTTAGTCTACCCAGATGGCAGATATTTTAATATTTCTTAGAAATAGATTTTCCAAATTTGATTTATTATTTAACACTTGTTAGTTCAGATTTTCACGATATAACTGTGATTATACCATAATTAGGAGAGCTTGAAGATTCTAATTAGCACATCAAAAACAGAGGTTTTTTTCTTTGGTCTGTTCTTCAGTATAGGGTAGTCGTTTGCATCTCTTTTGTTCAAAGCTTCGCTTCCATGATATTGTCCCGGTTGAGTGATTCCTCTTTTTTCTAGTTCCATCTGCATCTCTCGAATCTTCATATTCTTGAAATCTATCACTTTCTGCATAGTTCCGACCATAGTTTCTAGATCAGACACTTTGCCTTGTATGGTAAGGAGATCGGATTCAGCTTTGGTTGCCTTTTCCTTTGCATCTTTGTACCCAGAAGCATCAGTCACCATTGTTTTAAAGTCTTCGCTATCTATTAGTTTCGTCTTCAATTCCTCTTCAGATACTCCCATGTTTAGATATTGATTTAGGTTTGCCTGAGGAATATCTTTTCCAATTAACTTAAGATATGTTTCTTTAATCATCTTTTCTCTTTCTGCGCGATCCATCATTAATGGAGCAGATTTCGATCCTTGAGTTGGTCTGCTGAATGGTTTTGGAGCTGGTAGAGGAGAGGGCATTGGTGGAAATCCTAGGTCATCAGCTCCATCTGAAAGAAAGTCCATGTCATCTTCAAGTTCTGGAAGTGGCTTTGGTTTAAAATTCTTTCCAATATCTGGGAACTTCTTGATAAAGGCGACAATCGCATCTACAAGATGCTTTGCTAGTTCATCAAGCTTTGATTCATCTTTAAGGATTGCTTGGTCTTCTTCGTTGTCGATGTAGAGTAGTTCAAGAGCTGCAGCTATTGGACTTGTTTGATTTAAGATTAGAAGGCTTCCTAATTCATGATCGTGTTCGCTTCTAACTCCTTGTTTTGTATATCCAGTTTTTTCTACTAGATAGCTCATTATCTCTTCGGCTAGTTTCTGGGAGTTATTTTCTGGATCTGCATTTCCTGAATACCAGAATTCAAAACCTCTTTTGTTGCCGTCATTGATATGGATTTCTACGAATAGGTCACCATTTTGTTCGGAATATCCTTGCTCATTTATCCAATTGATTCTCTGCATTAAAGGCAGATCTAGGGGTACTGCTTTGTATTCAATATCGCTTTCTTCTAAATAGGGGATAGTTTTTTTAAGGATAGAACGTGTTAGTTCAGCCTCTTTGAGTGATCCAACAATTACTCCTGGACTCTCTAGTGTATGTGCTGCGGATATTATTAATCTTGGCATGGAACTATTTTAAACTATTTAGATAAAATCCGGTAATTACGCTATTTAATAAACGTAAGGATTTTATCAAGTTCATCGTCATTTGCAAAAGGAATTACGATTTTTCCTCCTTTTTGTGATCGGGAGAGTGAAGCTTTTTCTCCAAATTTTTGTCGCAGGTCGGTTTCAATGCTTGTTGTTTTCTCATCAAGAATTCTCATATCTGGTCGTTTTGGCATCTTTGATCCTTGGTTTAGTCTTCGAACAAGTTCTTCCACAGCTCTTACAGACAAATGATCTCTCATTATTATCTTGTATGCAGCAATCATCATATCCTGTGTCTTTAGTCCCAATAGACTTCGTGCATGACCTTCTGTGATCTTTTCATCTAGTAGTGCTTTCTTAAGTTCTTCAGGAAGTGCTAGTAGTCTAATCTTGTTCGCAATCGCAGGTCTACTCAAACCAATTCTTTTCGAAATGTCTTCATGAGTCATATCGAAGGTTTGGATTAACTGATCAAAAGCCATTGCTTCTTCTAGTGGGTTTAAATCTTTTCTTTGTACGTTTTCGATAATAGCTAGCTCCATCATTTCTTGAGGAGTAGATTCTTTAACTACAACAGGAACAGTGTCCATTCCTGCAAGCTTTGATGATCTCCATCTTCGTTCTCCAGCTATAAGTTCGTAAATGTCTCCTTTTCTTGTAACAAGCAACGGTTCTATAACGCCATGTTCTCTTATTGAATCAGCCATTTCTACAAGAGTTTCTGGATTTATTTCTGCTCTTGGTTGATATGGATTAGGAACGATAAGGTCGATTGGAAGATTTGGGATATAGCCTTGAGTAAGGTCTGGCAGTGATGTTTTGCTAATTAAAGCCGAAAGTCCTTTTCCTAGTCCTGATTGTTTCATTAAGTTTCCTTGTTAATTTACCTACTAATTTATATAGTAAATAGCCTTTGTTTTCAAGGTTTTCTGGATATATTAGGTCTTACTAGAGTATATTTGCTAATAATTTCATCAACTAGATTCTCGTAAGCTAGTGCTCCCGGAGAGAATGGAGAGAACTCCATAATTGTTAATCCATGTGATGGAGCTTCTGAAAGTTTTATACTTCTTGGAATTATTGAACTAAATACTTTGTCCCCAAAGAATGAATTTACTTCTGCTGTTACGTCTTTACTCAAGTTTGTTCGTGGGTCATACATTGTTAGTATTACACCTCCAACTTCCAATTGCTGATTTAGCGAGCCTTTAATTAGTTGAACTGTGTTTAAGAGTTGCCCTAATCCTTCAAGTGCGAAGTATTCTGATTGAACAGGAATTAATACATTGTCTGCTGCAACCAAGCTATTTATTGTAAGTAATCCAAGTGATGGAGGAGAGTCTATTAATATGAAGTCATAATCTCCTTTAATCTTTTTCAATGAATTCTTAAGTATACTTTCTCTTGAAAGTGCACTTACCAATTCAATTTCTGCACCTGCCAGCTCAATAGTTGAAGGAAGAATATCTAGATTTGGAATTCGTGTGTTCTTTCTAACTTCTGAAATATCAACTTCTCCTAGAAGCATTTGATATACAGTCTTGAAGGGTTCGTTATTTTGTTCGCTCTTTACACCAAGACCAGAAGTTAAGTTGGATTGTGGGTCTAAATCTACTACAAGTACTCGTTTTCCAGCTTTCGCTAGATATGCTCCAATGTTTATTACTGTAGTTGTTTTACCAACTCCACCTTTTTGATTAGTTATGCTTAATATCATTCTGCATTATCAGTTGAACTATCGCTGGCATATGTTACGCCGTTAATGACAGTGAACTTGTTGATAGGCCAGTATCTTAATATTACCTTACCTTTGAACCATGTTCTATCAACAAATCCAATATCTGTGTATCTTGAATCGTGACTATTAGCTCGGTTGTCTCCCATAACGAAGTATTTTCCTTCTGGAACAACTTTTTCTTCCCCATCTTCTTTTAAGAATGATCCTCCTCTAGTAAAAGTTGCTGGTGGTAGATAGTCTTCGTTTAGTTTCTGTCCATTAATGTATACGTAACCATCTTGTAATTTAATTTTGTCTCCTGCTATTCCTATTACTCTTTTTAAGTAGTCATTGTATCCAGGTTTCTGGAATACAACTACATCTCCTTTGTTATAGTCTAGTCCAAGCTGTTTCCCAACCTGTGTAGGTCCTAACCATTCGCTTAGTTTGTTCGTTAGAATTATTTCTCCTGCGAAGAAGTTTGGCTCCATTGATTCACCTTCGATTTGATTAGGTGTAGCAATGAAGATATAGATAACAACACAAATAGATAAAGAGATGACTAACGTCTGTAGTATATCTAGAACTGCATAAGGTACTCGGACTCCGAATAACTTTTTATTTTCAGTTCTTTCTGTAACTGTTGTTTGAACCTCCTGATTTTCCATTTATTTCTTAGACTATATTTATTTCTATTAAAGCTTCTCCTAATTCTACACCTTGTTCTTCTGTTATGCCGCTATTTCTAATGGTAATTTGAGAAGCACTTACTGCATTAGATATATCATCTCGGTATTTTTCGGCTAACGTTAGAATCTTTTCATTTTCTGTTACCAACTCTATTGTAACAGTATCTCCTTGCTTAAAGCCATTGGTCTTTCTTGTAGCTTGAATAGCTCTTATTAATTCTCGAAGTAGTCCTTTCTCAAGTAATTCTTCATCTAGATTTGAATCTAGTCCAACTGTTACGCCATGATTTGCATCTGTTGAAACAAGAATTCCAGTTCCTTCTTGTATATTTCTAACTTCAAGTACCTCAAAAATATTTAATTCTCTTTGAAGTATTAGTTTCATCCATTCAGGAATAACTGGGAGTAGTGGGTTTGTAGATACTACTTCCATCTTTCTAAGTGGTTGTCTAACTTTCAATCCATTTGCAGTTCTTAATTCGTGTCCAAGCTCTGTAACTCTTCGTAAGATACTCATTTCATCTTTGTATGAAGCGTATTGATCTATGAATCTTTGATCAGCCATTGGGTGATCACATAGATGTATTGAATCAGGTGCGTTCATATCCTTTCCAACTAGTTCTCTATATATTCCTTCAGTTATGAATGGAGCATATGGAGCAAGA
The DNA here is from genome assembly GCA_964561155.1 of uncultured Candidatus Saccharibacteria bacterium. Lineage (GTDB taxonomy): Bacteria > Patescibacteriota > Dojkabacteria > J137 > J137 > KLAP211. The sequence goes on from CAZLOI010000001.1 coordinate 269,447, forward strand.
AGCTTTAATGTTTCTACCAATACATAGTACAAAGTTCCCATTGCACTTTGGTTCGCATCATTAAATCTATCCCTAGA
>CAZLOI010000001.1:269567-435672 GCA_964561155.1 uncultured Candidatus Saccharibacteria bacterium
TTAATTCCTTGATAACCTTAACTGTTGCTGGAAGATTGTAGGCTTCCATATTTTCATTCACAGACTTTATAGTTTCCTGAAGTCTTAATAGTATCCAGATATCTAATTCGTTTGTAACATTGTCGAAAGAAATATGATCCCAAGGATGTGAATCGTTTTCATTCATTCTTTTGTTGTATGCAAGCTCAGAACTTGGAGTCCAATCATGCATGTTTGCATATGTTGTTAGGAACGTATAAATGTTCCAGAGTGGAAGCAGTGTTTCTTGAACCTGCAGTTTTAAATCCTTCTCATCAAAGTTCATGTCCCCTCCAGTCATCAATGGACTTGAGATGAAGTATAGTCTTAATGCATCTCCTCCATATCTTTCTATTGTTGCCTTTGGATCAGGATAGTTGTTGAAACTCTTGCTCATCTTTCTACCATCTGTTCCTGCCATAACACCTGTACAGATTACATTCTTGAATGGTATTTCATCGAATACAATTGTTGAAACTCTTAATAATACATTGAACCAAGCTCTTGTTTGACCAACATATTCAGCAATATAGTCTGCAGGATAGTTGTTTTCAAATACTTCTTTGTTTTCGAAAGGGTAGTGGTATTCAGCTATAGGAACAGATCCTGAGTCTAGCCATCCATCCATCACATCTGTTACTCTTTTGAATTCTTTTCCGTCCTTTGTTAATACTATTTGATCGCAAACATCTCTGTGTAGCCATAGCTTCTTGTCTCCAAAATACCAAACACTTTTTCCATCAACTTCTTTCTTTGTAATCTCTGAATTGTATTGAGACATTTCTTCGATACTTCCAACTATTAGATCCTCTCCATCTTCAGATCTCCAAAGTGGCATGATTGTTGCCCAGTATCTTGTTCTAGATATACACCAATCTGGTGCACTTTTTATTACATCGGCAAATCTACCTTCTTTAATATAGTCTGGCATCCAGTTAATATCTTGATTTAGTTCAAGCATTCGATCTTTAATTCTTTGTATGTCTACAAAGTATGCTTCTTGAGCTTTGTATATTAGTGGAGAATCTCCTCTAAAGAACGCAACTCTGTGACTATATATTTCAGATCGTTGTAGGTTTCCTTTTTCTTTAAGATCTTCAGCAATTAATTTAGATGCTTTAATTAAATACATTCCTTCCCAAGGACCAACAACAAACTTTCCTTCATCGTTTATATCTTGATAGTCACTTAATTGATGTTTCTTTCCTAAGTTAAAGTCTTCTTCTCCAAATCCAGGTGCAACGTGAAGTATTCCTGAACCATCAGTTGTTGTTACTCCTTCGTATAGGTAGACTTGATAATCTCGTTCTGTAGTTTTTTCGACAAAGAAATCATATACAGGTTTGTACTTTGTACCTTCTAGTTCGGATCCTTTGAATTCTTTTAGAATGTGAACTTCTTTTCCTTGAAATACATACTCAATTCTTTCTTTCCCTATGACAAATTGTTCTCCTTCAAATTCAACTAGAACATAGTCTGCTTCTGGGTTAACAGCCAATGCAAAGTTAGATGGTATTGTCCAAGGAGTTGTAGTCCAGGCAACCAAATTAACTCTTCCTTCTATATCTGAGAATATTGATGATGATTTATCTACTTCGAATTTAACAAAGATGCTTAGATCATCTACATCTTTGTAGTTGTTACTTTCTGCTACTTCGAATTCTGAAACAGGTGTTGCTGTATCTGTTGAGAACAAAGAAACTCGTTTATCTTTATATATAAATCCTTTGTCCCACATTTGTTTGAATACCCAGAGTACTGATTCATTGAATTCTGGATTCATTGTGTAGTATGCATTCTCCATATCTACCCATCTACCGATTGCGTCTACATACCATCCCCATTGATCTGTGATTTCATGAACATGTTCTCTACAAGCAGCTACATATTTATCTACACCGTAGTTTTCAATATCTTTTCTTGTTTGAAGACCTAGTTTCTTGCTTACCTTTTCTTCGATAGGTAATCCGTGGCAATCCCAACCCCATACTCTTCGTACTCTTTTTCCTCGCATGGTCCAGAATCTAGTTACTGGGTCTTTTGTAATTGAGGAGAGGAGTGATCCATAGTGTGGAGTTCCTGTAACGAATGGAGGACCGTCGATAAAGACATATCTATTGTCTTCTGGTCTTTCTTCGATTGATCTTTTGAATATATTTTCATCTTTCCAAAATTTAGTTACTTCTTCGGAAAGTTGATAGAAATCTTGTTTGGAATTAGGTTGTTTAAACATACTGTTTTGCTTTTACAATAGCTTATTTTAACAGTACACACGGTAAGGTGCAAAGAACTATTGTAAGCCTCAGTTGTTATTCAGCAAGTCCTCCTGTTGAGTGGCTACTTCGCCCATTGCTACCGGCGTATGATTGTCTTCTATGAGGAGCCAACGCTACGGCTAAGTTAGTTGGGCTGTAGTTATAGAAATGTTCATCTGTTTGGCCTCCTTTGATTAGAGTGATGATCAAATATCCTTTCTGTTTCTCTATACAAACTTCGATTCCATCAATCAATGTATGAAAAGGAGTTCCTGCATCTAATACTCTAATAACATTCTTTGCCAAGTAGTCCTTGAGTTTGACTGAGTTTGTGTGTTGGGTTAATTCAGGGGATGCATTCTCAAGTAGTTTAGTCATGATTAATCCAGCAACAACGGTAAAAGGTAGGTATCTAGATGTTGATTCGAATCCATCACCTGACTCCAACATTATTAGTTCTTGTGCTATTGACTCTTTGTGCGCAGAAATTGAATCAATGATGTCGCTACAGGCTATTCTTGTAGTTCTGTTGATATCGTTTTCTAGAGGGTTTGGGATGTTCATAAAGTGTATGTGTTCGATAAGTACGGCGATTCTACATCAGTTACCGCAGGTTAGCAACACTGAGATTTAATCCACTGTAATCTTCATCTTCGTTATCGTTATCATTTTTATCTAGAGTTGGAAATACAATCTGCAATACTATATTATGTACGTATGGAAGTTTCTGAATTAGAAAATATAACAAAGCAGCTTAGATACCTCATATTGGATTCAACAACCAAGGCAGGTTCTGGGCACCCAACATCGTCCTTGTCTGCAGTTGAACTAATGACAGGGTTAATGTGGAGCGAGAATTTCAAATATGATGTATCAAATCCAAAGAATTCAAACAATGATAGGTTAATCTTTTCTAAAGGTCATGCATCTCCTTTGTTCTATTCTTTGTGGGCAGTAGCTGGTGGTATTCTGTTTGAAGAAATGGATACGCTTCGAAAGTTCGAGAGTAGGCTAGAGGGTCACCCGACAATGAAGTTCCCGTTTACAGTTGCTCCAACGGGTTCGTTGGGTCAAGGCTTGGCGGTGGGAGCAGGAATGGCATATAGCTACAAGTACCTAGATGGATTAAAGAATAACGTATATGTGCTACTTGGTGATGGTGAGTGTGCAGAAGGCTCTGTTTGGGAAAGTGTGATGTTTGCATCCCACTATAAATTAAACAACCTTGTAGCGATAGTTGATATGAGTAGGCTTGAACAAGTCGGTGAAACATTGTATGGATGGTCGCTGGATAGTTACGAATCTAGATTTAATGCGTTTGGCTGGGAAGTTGTAGTCTGCGAAGACGGTAACTCTCTAGCCGAGGTCATTACAGCCTATGGCAAGTTGTTAAGTAAAGAATCTGATAAGCCAAAGGTCTTGATTGCAAAAACTATAAAAGGTAAGGGAGTGTCATTCTTAGAAAATGTTGAAGGTATGCACGGTAAGGCACTTGATCAGGAGCAGTTTGAAAAGGCAGTAGCAGAGATTGGTAACTTTGAAAAGAAAGTATACTCTTTAAAAACGCCTATCAGTAGACCATTTAGCCAGATTAAGCATGGAATTAGAGAGGTTAATAGATTAGATTTAACAGGATTTGCAGAGGTAGCGACTAGAAAGACCTATGGGCAGGTACTTAAAAATATATATGAAGCTGGTTACAAGATAGTGGTACTAGACGCAGGTGTGAGTGATTCTACCTATGCGAAGGACTTTAAACTTAAATATCCAGGTAGATATATCGAATGCTACATACAGGAACAGAACATGGCGGGAATTGCGCTGGGATTGGAAAGAGCGGGTAATGTACCATATATTTCAACATTTAGTGCCTTTCTGACTAGATGTTTTGATCAACTACGTATGGCAGCCCTTGGAGAAAGCAATATCAAGATTATTGGGACGCACGGAGGGGTATCTATTGGAGCTGATGGAGCTTCCCAGATGGGACTTGAAGATCTTGCTTTGGCAAGGAGTCTTTGGAGCTCTACAGTGTATTATCCATCTGATGCATACGAAGCTGAGAGAGCTATTATTGAATCTGTTAAGGAAAAAGGTATTACCTATATTAGGCTTAACAGAGGAGAGTCTAGGGTATTACATAATAGAAATGACATATACGGAGATGTGGTGTCATATACGCTAAGGTCGAAGATTAAGATTGTATCAGCAGGTATTACACTAGATGAATCTCTTCTTGCATACGAACAATTGAAGAAAGAAGGTATTAATGTACAGGTAATTGGATTGTTTAAGCTTAAACCATTGGTACTTGATCCTCTTGATTTCGTTGATGGAGACAAGGTTTTGATAGTTGAAGACCATTATCAGGCAGGAGGAATAGGGGAAGCTTTCAGGAGTGCTATTGGAGATAGGAACGTTAAGATTTATACAATGAGCGTTGAGAAGCTACCTCAAAGCGGTACAAAAGATGAGCTCTATGAATATGAAGGAATCGATTCTAAATCCATAGCAGAAGAGGTTAGAGAGCTAGCTAACATATAGTTTCTTCAGTACCTCATCGTTTACTAACCAGATTTCATCACGTATACTTAAGCTATGATGCATCTTCTCGTATTATTCGGCGCAACTGGTGATTTGGCTTTTAGGAAGCTAATTCCATCCCTTTATTACATGTTCACCAAGGGTGATCTTGCTGGCAAGAAGATATTAGCTGTGGCTAGACGAGACTATTCCAATGGAAAATATGCAGAGTATATAAAAGAAAGCCTTGCTGCAAAGGGGATGTACAATCAGAGTGACTTTGAACAATTCTGTTCAATGTTCGAATATTTCCAGTTAGATTTTGATTCTGAAGAGAGCTACGATGGCCTAGCAAAGCTATTAGATGGTCCATACTGTGTATATACAAGATTCTTTTACCTAGCAGTACCCCAGAATATCTATATAAAGATCCTTGAGAACTTGTTCTCTGGAAGATATTCCAACGCAGATTCCAAAGTGATATTAGAAAAGCCCTTTGGTTTTGATATGGAAAGCTCTAATGAGCTTCAAGAGTTGTTATCAAAGCTAGTTCCAGAGCAGAACATTTACAGGATAGATCACTACTTAGGCAAAGAGATATTAAGGCAGTTGCCTCGATTCATTACGAAGCTTGATGATATTGCAGAGATTCAAATTAAGTCTAACGAGACTATAGGGATTGAGAATAGAGGAGATTTCTATGATATAAACGGTGCATTCCGAGATGTAGGAGGAAATCATATGATAGAGGTACTAACCTTAATGTACCCAAACATTAATAGGGTTGATGTTCTAAAGATGATTAAAACTCCAACGCAAGAGAGCATATTGGCAAATTCAAAGATAGCTCAGATAGAAGGATACAAAGATATCGAGGGTGTAGCAAAGGATAGTAAGACAGAGACATACTTTAATATTACTCTAGAGTTTGGAGATATAAAGCTTAATTTGGAAGCAGGTAAGTCTTTGGATGTTGTAAAAAAATATGTAAAGGTAATCTATAAAGATGGATCGGGGTATTTTGTAGACTTTGGAGCAGATCAAAAGGTATGTGAGATTAGAAATGGAGAAGAGTATGTGTGTTATGACTTCGAAGACTCAAAGGATCATTACGTTAGAGAGTATGCAGCGCTATTAAAAGAAGCTTTCAATTCAGACAAGACATACTTTATATCTCCTGAAGAGGTAGCAGAGCAGTGGAGAATAACAGATCCAATTATCAATACCTGGAGGAATAAATCTAAACTTTTAACTTATAAAAAAGGAGAACTAATATGAATAACGTAATCATTGTAGGTATAGGTAAGATGGGAAGATCAGTAGCTTTAAACTTGTCAGGGAAGGTAGAGAATCTATACCTCTTTAACAGAACACTAGATACAGCAAACAAAGTAGCATTCGAAGCTAAGGCGAAAGTTATTCAAAGACTGGCTCAGATTAAAGATATTCCTTCTCCAAAGACCATAATTACACTGTTACCAGCAGGTCAGGTAACGCAGCAGATGTTATTTGGACCAAACAGTTTAAGTAGCTTTCTAAATCCAGGAGACACTGTTCTTGATTTCTCAAATGGATTGTACGCAGACGATGTTAAGAGAGAAGTGGAGTTTGCTAAAACAGAGGTGCATTACTTGGATTGTGGTATATCTGGTGGACCAAATGGTGTAGTAAGTGCACCATGCATTATGGTGGGTGGTAAAGAGGAATCCTTTAAATCCGTAGAAGAGCTATTCCAATTGTTAACAAAAGCTGGAGGAACATATTCATTAGTTGGATCTATTGGTGCTGGCCACTATGCAAAAATGATCCATAACGCTATTGAGTATGGAATGATGCAGGCTATAGCAGAAGGATTTAATATACTTAAATCTTCTGAATACAATTTCGATCTTAAACAGGTTTCAGATATATATTCAAGGGGAAGTGTAATAGAGTCGAAGCTAATAAAGCTTTTAAATGAGGGATATGAGAAGTATGGAGTAGATTTAAGTCGGTTCTCAGGATTAGTAAATTCAACGGGTGAAGCAGATGCAACCTTGATTGAAGCAGAGGAGAAGGGGTTAGATGTTGATGTATTGAAGGCATCAATTGAATATAGAAAGAATTCACCTGCACATAAGACATATACAGGAAAGGTATTAACTTTACTTAGAAACATGTTTGGAGGACATCCAGTCGTATGAGACCAAAGAATCTAAATACACTAATATACCTAGATGGCTGTGATTCAAAGGAAACAAGCTTTGTTAAGAAGGAGCTAGGGTTTCTAGATGGTCAGACTACCAATCCAACACTGTTTTCAAAGAACAAGGAAGTGGCTGAGAGGGTAGCTTCCGGCAACAAGTATTCTAGTACTGAGCTTATCGAAAGGTACAAGCAAGAAGTTTTAGAAATAGATTCGGTTATAGGAGGAGGTTCTGTATCTGTAGAAGTATATGCAGATCTGGGGAGTACTGTGGAAAGCCTAGTAGGGCAGGGTATTGAGTTCGCGAAATTGAGTAGCAATGTGCATGTAAAGCTTCCAGCTACAAAGAATGGCCTGCTTGCTATGAAAGAACTTTTAGAACTTGGAATTAAGGTTAATATCACTCTTTGTTTTTCTCAAGATCAGGCAGCAGCTGTATATTCTCAGAGCAAGGGACATGACAATGTCTATGTTTCTCCATTTATCGGAAGACTCGATGGAATTGGACTTTCTGGGTTTGATTTGATTAAAAATATTGATTCAATGTATAAAAAGGGAGATGGTCATGTTCAGATTCTCGCTGCTAGTATAAGGGATTTGGCAGCTTTACAGAAGGTTCTCTTCTGGGGAATAGATATTGTTACAGCTCCAAAGGAAATACTTCTCGAATGGAAGGAAACTGGATTTAGGATACCCAAGGTTATAGAGGAGAAGTCGGATTTAACTCCAATTGAATACAAGTCACTATCGCTTTCATCTAATTTAGACGCATACAATCTTGATCATGAGCTTACAGACAAAGGTCTTCTAAAGTTTGTAGAGGATTGGAGTAGTTTGATCAGGTGATATAATAGATCTAACATTATTATCTATCTAAGATGAAGATAAAAACACTCTTCCTAGGATCAGGTTCATTCAGTATAAATATCTTTAAGAAACTCCAAGAATTGGAGTATATCGATATTGTTGGAGTAGTAACCCAGCCAGATAAACCAGTAGGTAGAAAAGGAGAGCAGAAAGCTACGGAACTTGGTGAATATTTAAAGGAGATTAATTTCTCTGAAGGAAAGATTGATAAACCAGCAAAGATAAGAGAGGTAGCAGTAGATCTACTTCAAAGGTACGACCCAGAACTAGTAGTAGTTGCTTCCTACGGTCAAATAATTCCTACGGTAATTTTAGATACACCAAAACACAAGTGTCTAAATTTGCACGGATCAATACTACCAGAGTTGAGGGGAGCAGTGCCAGTTCAAATGGCTATATTAAGAGGAATGGAAAGAACCGGTGTGACACTTCAGATTATGTCTCAAGGAATGGATGAAGGAGATATTGTTGGAATTTCTGAAATAGATATTTCAAATGAACATACATCGGAAACTTTAATGGAAGATCTAAGTGTTTTAGGTGCAAACTTACTTGAAGAACTTCTTCCGGAATATTTGGAAGGAAGTTTGAAACCAATTCCTCAAGATAATTCAAAAGCCACATATTGCTTCAAAGATGATTTATCTAAAATTAATGCAGAAATCACAGCAGATAAATCAGTGATCGAAACGGACAGAATGATTCGGGCATATCTCCCTTGGCCGATATCATGGCTGAAAAACAAAGATGGCAAGGTTGTCCAAATACATTCGGCAACACCAGCAGATAGGGGGTTTGCATATCCGGCACTGACATTGTTAAGATTTGAAAAGGATCTATATTTGCAGTTGAAAGATGGAGCGTTGAAATTAAACAAGGTAAAACTTGAAGGAAAGAATATCATGGCGACACCTGACTACCTCTTTTTAGCAGAAGAGCATGTCAAAGAATAGCTTTAAAAGTACCAGGTTATTTGCACTGGTTGATTGCAACAACTTCTTTGCTTCCTGCGAGAGATTATTTCGCCCTGAACTAAATGGAAAACCAGTAGTTGTTCTATCCAACAACGATGGATGTGTAATAGCTAGATCCAACGAAGCAAAAGCCCTTGGAATCCCTATGGGTGCCCCTGCTTTTAAGTTCAAAGATATCTTTGGAAAACAGAATATAAATATATTTTCTACAAACTTTACCCTGTATGGAGATATCTCTAACAGGATAATGAATCTACTTGGGCAATTGGCTCCAGAACTTGAAATATATTCGGTTGATGAAGCATTCATGATCTTTGATGATGCAAGCTTTGATATAGAAGAGTACTGTAGGGAAGTATCTATAAAGGTTTACAAGGAAGTTGGTATCCCAATCTCTATAGGAATTGGTAAGACAAAGACCTTGGCAAAGCTTGCCAACAAAGTGGCTAAGGATAATCCAGAGAAGTATAGATCGGTGTTTAACTTTGAAAGCGCTCCAGATTCAGATGAAATTATAAAAGATATTCCAGTTGAAAAGGTTTGGGGAATTGGAAGAAAGAACAGAGTTCGACTAAATGAATTAGGTATCTATACAGTTTTGGATCTAAAGAGAGCAGACAGGGCAGCTATCAAAAGGCATTTGAATGTATCTGCCGAGAGAACGCTACTAGAGCTAAATGGAACCTCTTGTATAGAAATGGAAGAAGCAGAGATTAAAAAGACCATATTAACCTCTCGAACCTTTGCAAAATCTACGGACAATTTCTCGGTTCTTGAGGAAGCGTTGTCCAGCTTTGCATCTAGAGCTACAGAGAAGCTAAGGAAGGATAAGTGTTGCTGTATGTATGTTACAGTTTACATTTCAACTAATAGGCACAGACAAGATGAATCTCAGTACAGCTCTTTCTGGACTGAAACCTCTGAAGTTCCAATTAGTTACACCGCAGATATAATAAAGTTGGGACTTGAAGCACTTAAGAAAGTATTTAAAAAAGGCTATGTCTACAAAAGACTTGGCATAGTTTTGTCCGGAATAGTTCCGGATAATGGAGAGCTTCTTGGGTTGTTTGAAACAGAAGAAGCAGAAAAGATTAAGAAGCAGAAACTTGGTAAATTACTTGATTCAATAAACAAAATACAAGGAAGGGATTTTATAAGAATAGCATCTGGGGGTAGAGGAGATGCATGGAAAATGGGCCAGCATATGGTTTCAAAAAAGTACACAACAGACTGGAGCGATTTGCTTGAAGTTGCATGATTCGGACTTGATCTTGTCCTAATTTTTAACTATACTTTACTAAGTAATTTTTAAAAATATTAAATATGAATGTTCAGCAGAATCAAGGTGGTATGATGCCGATACAGCCAGGTATTCCTCAGTCATTAAAGGCAACTAAAATGAAGAAAGGTTATGATATGGATAAAATCATGCGATTAGTGAGCTTTGTTCTTATAGTTGCTATCTTTGCAATGAGTGTATTTAGTGTATTCTTCAATAACAGTGAATCTGTATCTCAGAGAATCTTAAGAAAAGTAGCACAAGTAACAACATTAACTAGTAATGAAATACTAGGAGCAACAGTTGTTCAGATAGAGAATATCGATGATTTAAAGGCAGAGAATGAAATTCAGAAGGAAATCTATAAAGATGTTCAGAATGGAGACTATGCAGTTCTATTATCAAACAAAATGATCGTTTATAGAGAACATGAACATAAGAAGATTTACGAAGGAAATAGTCCAGCACAGCAATTGAATGCGTTGAATCAAGCACAGGTTCAGAAGGTAGTAGAGAAGGCTAAGGCTGAAGGTCTTGTAACAGAGGATTCAACTACAGTTCCTCAGGTTTTGGTTGTAACTGATATCGAAAGTTTAAAGGCTCAGAACCCAACTTTCTATGAAAGTGTGGATCTAAATGACTTGATAGTTATTTACAGTGCCGAGCAAATAATATTTATCTATAGACCTGCTACAGATAGAATTATTCAAACAGGAACAGTGAATACTAGCATTTCGGCCAACTAGAAAATTAGGCTGAATTACGCTAAATTAAACCTCCCAAATCGGGAGGTTTTTTTGTCTTCTCAAACTTGGGGTATACCTTTTCTGGCTAAGAAATATTGTTGACTTAGGAGAGTATTTCTACTAGACTATTTATGCACACCTATTTTTATTTGACCTAGTTACTTCAACTTGAAGAAGTATAGCTTAGTATACACAATACTGATTTTCATGGCCTTTGGTATCTTCTTTGCCAATCAGGTTAGCGCTTCTTCTAATACACTTAACTTCCAGAGTAAAATAGTGAATGTTGCAGATGGTACAAACGTTGTATCAGGAACTCCTAGTTGTGTAGTTGCGGGATCTGGTAATGATACCTGCGACTTTAGAGTTAGGATTTACGATGCGAGTAGTGCAGGTACCCTTTTATTCTCAGAGACTCACTCAAATGTTGAGATAGGACAATACAACGGTATATTCAATCTATTGATAAACAGTGTCTGTGCTTCAACCTCAACAGCAGGAACAGACGGTAACTGGACTAGTGGAGGTTGTATCTCAAATGGAGGAGTGAACTTTAGTGCTTCCAGTCTATGGATCGAGGTTGGCTTCGACCCAGCAGGTGGAGCTTCATTTACTGAAACTTTCTCGAGAGTTCAGATAAAAGATGTCGCTAGTGCAAGGTATGCGGTCAGCGCAAGTTACCTTGGAGGCATTGCAGCAGCAGATTTCGTTCAATTCAAGCCTGGTGCTACACAAACGACATCTAGTACAAATAGTTTGATCAATCTAGAAACTACTGGTAATACATCGAATCCTCTAATTTATGTAGACGAGGATGGAGCAGGAACTCCTGATCTATTAAGGCTTCAGACAAATGATATAACCATGTTTCAAGTTGGTAATGGAGGAGCAGTTACGATGGTAGGAGATTTGATAAATACGAGTACAGGCACGATTGGTTTATTCAATACGAATGTAACTACATTAAATATTGGAGGGGCAACCACTACTTTGAACCTGGCTGGTGGATCTGCAGCAAATGGTTGTACTATAAATACAAGCGGTGATATTGCATGTACAGGAAGCGGAACATTTGGAACGACAAGTTCACCACAGTTAAAAGTACAGTATGATTTAAGTAACTATTTCACTTCTGTAGTGGCAAGTGATGGCACGGTAACATTCGACTCATCTTCAGCAGGTCTCTACGATGTATTTAGTTTCAGTGATTCTGTTGAGATTGATAAAGACTTTAGTACGAGTGATCCAATAGCACTTCGTGTAGTTAGTACCTCTGCAAGTACATCCAGTGGAGGATCCGTGGGGTCTGTTCTATTAAGAACAACTAGAACAGGATCGAATGCTTCAGGTAGTCTTGTAGGATTGTATTCAGAAGCAAACTTTAATAACACAGGCGCAGGATCACTTTCTTCTGTAGTGGGTATCTCTTCTAGGCCAACAGGAGGGCTTGGGCTTGGTGGAGTTAACTCTAGTGTAACAACACTTGTTGGGTTTGAATCGAATCCACTCTGGAATTCAACTGGTACTGTAACCAACGTGATTGGATTAAGAGCAAACCCTCAGAATGCAACTAACGGAACAAGAACGAACGAGTATGGTATTTATGTTGGAAGCATTGTAAACGCAGCAAATACTTATGGACTATACATTGAAGGAGCAGGTACATATGCACTTTGGACCGATGCAGGAGACAACAGATTTGATGGTAACTTAGTTACAGGTTCAACATCTCTAGACGTATTTAATACAACAGCAACTACACTAAACATTGGAGGTGCAGCAACCACGCTAAACTTAGGTATATCTGGAGCAAGCGGATCCCTAGCCCTGATGGGAGGCAGTGGTTCAACCGGTTGTACTATAGATGGAACTAATGGAAACCTTGCTTGTTCTGGAACAATCTCGGGTTCATTCTCAGTTGCAGACGACAGTTTAGATTACAACAAGTTTGAAGATACTATGGATCTAGATGCAAACTTGATTCTTAATCAAGGAGCATTCACTTGGGTACAAGACTTCACAGGTACAACTACAGTAGGGCAGACATATAACACAACTTCATTAACTACAGGTACGGGATTAAGAATGGTAGCAGGTGCTGGATTACTAGCTAACGGCGAACTATTAGATCTTGATTTAGGTACATCTACAGCAGGGAATGCATTAAACATTAATACCAACGCAGCTAACTACGCAGGTACAGGATTGATTAATATTACTTCAGCTTCAAGTACAGCAGGAACTGGAATATTATTAACGATGACAGGTTCAACCAGTGGAGCAGGAGTATCTATTACAAACACAGCCACATATACAGGAACCTTAGGTTTGATAAGAGTTTCATCAACTGGCATTACATCAGGAACAGGACTTAGTATTACAAGTGGAAACACATTAACAACAAGTGGAGAATTAATCGACTTAAACATGGGAGCATCTACAGCTGGAAACGGATTGAATGTAACAACTACTGGTGCATACACGGGAACAGGACTAGTTGTACTAACAGCTAACAGTGCACAGACAGGAACTATTGCTAGTATAAATGGAAATGCATTAACTTCAGGAGTAGGGTTATCAATTACTGGTACTGGTACAGGTGTAACAACAGGTAGTATGTTGAGAGTCTCCACTGGAACAACGGGAGCAGTTGCTACGAATGGAATAGTATCGATAACAGCAACAGGTAACTATAGCTCAACATCTAATGCAGGATTATTAAACGTTACAGCAAATGCAACAACAGCGGGTACAGTTCAGAGTATATTTGCAGATGCATTAACTACTGGTACTGCATTAAATATCTCAAGTACTTCAGCTGCCTTAACAGGAAACCTACAAACTATTTCACTATCAGGTAACAATGCTGCTAACACAGGAGATCTTCTCGAATTAATAATATCAGGTGGATCAAATGTAGCTAGAGGTCTTTTTGTAAATAATGCAGGTATTGGAGCAAGTATTGATGTGTCTCAAACATCAACTCCAGGGGCTGCAAATGTAAATTCTATAGGACTGACATCCACTATACTGGGCACATCTAGCGGAACTCATAGAGCGTTAAGCGTACTATCTATAGGTGCACCAACAGTAGGATTGACACAGACGGGACTATTCGGAGGTACAATCCAAGGAGCTAACAATGGAGCGGGTACAATAACAACAGGGTACGCCCTTACTACCTTATATTCAAATAACTCAACTGGTACAGTGTCAGGAGCTAATGGTGTATTTGCTCAAGTAGCTAATACATCAACTGGTACCATAACAGGAGCAATTGGAGTGCAGATAGCATCTGCTGTAAATAGTGGAGGTGGAACTTTTACAACTAACTATGGAATGAGAATTGATAGTCAAACTGCAGGAGCTACAGACTATGGACTATACATTACAGGAGCTGATACTTACTCCCTAGTTGTTGCTTCAGGTAATACTTACCTAGGAACAGGATTGGTTACACACGCTTTTGGAGGAACAACAACTACAGCACATTCAATAACTGCTAACTCAGTGACAAGTGGAAAAGCTCTTCAGATCTCAACCTCAACCACTGGGGCATCTGGATGGGACTTACTTAGTCTTTCATCTACAGGTGCTAACGCCAGTGGAACTTTGATAGACCTAACAGTCTCAGATGCAACCTCATTAGCAATACCTTTGACTATCAGTAATGCTGGAACAAATCCTTCTATTAGTGTGGAGCATAGTGGCTTCAATATACTTACAGTATCTGGAAATACCGTGAATATTGGAAGTAGCAGTCTAACAGAAAGATTGAGTGTTATGCGAACTTATGGAGGTGCCCAAGCTTTTGCTACATCTATCTTCCACGATGGTAATAATGCCAATGCAGATGTATTACTTCTTCAGGGAGGTTTAGATGATGGTACAGGTACAACAATCTATTTGCAGGCTAGAGATGGAAATGGTGACAATGTTGGTAGAATTGTAAATGCAGCAGGTACATTCTCACTAGCTGATCAATCTGACAGAAGAACAAAGACTAATATAATAAATACAAGTATTGAAGGACTATCAGTATTAAATGCACTTAGAGTAGTGGACTACAATAGAATCCAGGATCCTAATGGACCTACTATTCATGGTTTCATTGCTCAGGAAGTCCAAGAGGTATATCCTTTTGCTGTTATTGAACCAGACGATCAGGGAATGCTTAGTCTTTCAAAAGAGCTTATGATTCCTATGATTGTTAAGGCAACGCAGGAACTAAACGAGAAAGTTGATAGCAACTACCAAGAGCTTTCTCCATTAAGCAGTCTTCGAATAGATGTTGATGATTTAAACCTAAGACTTAATAATACTATTGGCATCTTAGATACTCAAAAATTGAGAATAGATGCACTTGAATCTACAGTTGCTGGATTACAAAATACTATTAGTAACTTCCAAGGATATACATTGCCATCAACTGCTTCATTCACGGAACTTGTATTAACTGGAGTATTAAAGGTAGAAGGACAATTGTTGTTAAGCAACAAGAACATTGGAACAAGTACAGTTACAGCAGGTCAAACTGAGGTAGCAATTACATTCGCAACAGTATTCCCACAAACTCCTGTAGTAGTAGCATCTCCAATTGATTCATTTGTTGGATATACAGTTAAAGAAATTACTCAGACAGGGTTTAAGATAGCTATAGAAAGCGCTGCAGCAGTAGACATCCAGTTTAACTGGTTCGTGTCTTCAAACCTTCCATAATCTTCATAACAAAGTTACTTTATTGATAATTAAATTCTAAAATCATACAATGACTTTATCTTAAAAGTTTAAAAAATTTCTATGCAATCACTTGGAAGTCCAAAACGAAATGTAAACAATATCCTAATGTCACCATCGAAGATGTCTATGCAGAATAACGTAAGCCAGAAGGGTGGAGTGATGTCCTTCATAAAATCGATGAAGTTTCTTGCATTAGTGATTATAGTACTTCAGATAATAATCATCTTTATTCTGGTAAACCCAATTAACTTAGCAAGCCAACTTAGTGCTGTTCAAGTGATTAATAAAGTAACTAGCAAGGTTGTAGTTCCACCAAGCGAAGTACCTCAGGTAATAGCTAAGATTGGGGATATAACTAACTTACCAACAGCAGATGAATTAAGAGAGGAGAATGCAATTCAGGCAGAAATATATAAAGATGCAGAGGATGGTGACTATGTTCTTCTGTACACTACAAAAATGA
Organism: uncultured Candidatus Saccharibacteria bacterium; assembly: GCA_964561155.1. Lineage (GTDB taxonomy): Bacteria > Patescibacteriota > Dojkabacteria > J137 > J137 > KLAP211. The sequence continues at coordinate 285,618 of CAZLOI010000001.1, forward strand.
TTATCTATAGAGCTTCCACAGACACAGTAATCTACGAAGGCGATACACCATCGAAAGTTCTAGAAACTGCACAACAGACAGTCCTAGATAGCATTATCAACAAAGCAAAAGAGTTGGGATTAATAGGAGAAGATAGTGAAGAAACACCACAGCTTTCTGTAATTTCAGACGTAACAAGTCTTAAACAAGAGAATCCAACATTCTACAAAGATGCGCAAGCTAACGATATCATAGCTTTGTTTCAAACTAGCTCACAAATTGTTTTATATAGACCAGATACAGGTAATGTTGTTAACTCAGGAGCGTTCAATTTTGCTATTCAGTAAGGCATATGAATCTTGTTAGCTTTGCGATATAATGTAAGTATGTTTAAAAAAGCTTTGCTAATCGTTTTAGTAACAGTAGTTGCAATTATCCCAAGTTTTGGTCCGGTAGTTGATGCCCAGGAAATTGTTCAAAGTAATGTAAATGTCCTATACCTTTCATATAATCCAGTCGATCCAATAACAGGTAACGATGCAGCAACCGAATTCTTTGGATGGATATACGGTGGAATGACACTAAAGCAAACAGAAGATGCTTTAAAACAGCAGACTATAGATACAATGACCTTTGCTTCGAAGAGTATGTATAATATCTCAGTAGTTGAGGAGCTTACCGTTGATACCTTTCATAGAAATCCAGATGGTTTCCTGTATGATTTCGAAACATATGCTAGCTGTGTGATTGAAGCAGATGAGCTTGATATTTCCCTGTGCGAAGGAAGAAAGTATGATTTCAACTACGAGAACTTCTTTAGATCAATAGATATCTGTAGCATTATTGAGCAGAAGAATATCACAGAGATTTGGATGATGTCATTACCCTTTGTTATGGGCTTTGAAAGTATGTTCCTGGTAAACAATGCAGAAACAGGATTTCCAATTAACGGTCCTGCAATATATTTACCTGAGTGTAGCCGAAGCGTTCCTGTAGTTAACGGTACTTTTGATAGATTCGATAGTTTCATTCATTCATATGCTCACAGAGTTGAGTGGACTTTAATGAGGATGGCAACCAATTGGTCTAACAAAGACAGGAATCGTCATGTATTAAGATTTCTGAAGATGGATAAGTTCATAACACTTGCTCCAGGAGAGGTTACCTGCGGAAATACACACATTCCACACAACACAAGGAAACATTACAAGTATGATAGTAAAACTATAGCTGCAAGTTGGTGTAAGGATTGGAGAAACTTCCCAGACTACCTTGGTTCCAATGCAGTGTTTGATTGCAAGAAATGGGGTTGTAATGAGCTTGGATGGCAGAAGTTCTGGATGAGCAACATTCCCTTCAAGTCAGGAACAACAGATCAAATTAGAGACAAAAACGACAAGAAGATTAGAGTAGATAAGAACTGGTGGAAAGTAATATTCTACCCAGAGACTCTAATGGTACCTAGTATCTAGTAATACATTGTACTCAGATAGACATTCAACTCCTTTGACACCCATTATCCTTGCTGTTATTATCTTTCCACAAATATGACAGAGCTATTTAATAGTACAAAGTTCGTTAAGGAAAAGTTTTTAATAGCTAACGCACTTCTAGGCATGTTTCTAGGAACAGTATCAAATACTCCTGCAGGCTACAGCGCAAGCCTAACTGGTACAACTCCAGAAAACAACTTGGTTATATCAAATAACCAGTATCTGAATAAAGATCAAAACCTAAGACTTCAGAATCATGGTAACGATAGATACTCACCTAACCAAAATACTGAAAGTATCGAAGGAAACTGTGTAAGAGCATTACCTAATACTTCAGTTAATGTACGAAGCGGCCCAGGAACAGAGCATTCTATTGTTGCATCAATTAGAGGAAATCAATTCATAACACTTGGAGAGGATAATCCAATTAATGGCTGGTATAAGGCTGTTTCTCATACTGGAGAAGAAGTTTGGATATCTGCACAGTATGTACAAAAGCTTTCTTGTATGGAAGCAATAGATACTGAAACACCTGCAAATCAGATTAGAATGCCTAAGACTATGGTAGGTAATATTACAGTATTTAACATAGATGAATCTCCTTTGAGTCCTGAGATCATATCTAGGCTTGTACGAACACTTGGAGAAAGAATGGGAGTTTCACCAGATGTTAGTTACAACGGAAGGAAGATGGCGATAGTATTTGGAACTTTAGAAAACATGTTTACACTTAGACCTGAATTACGAGGAGTATTAAGGGATATGGGTAGAACAGATCCTAAGTTTTCAGGAGGACAGGCAGGAGGTGTATTTACACCCGCTAGAGTAACGATAGATGGGAACCTAGCAAGTTCTGCAAGTGGTGTTGGGGAGCTTTACGATGTAGCTTTTGTTGTTACAGACTCAAGCGATCTATCAGCTATGAGTGAAGTACAGCTATACAATATCATGCTAGAGAGACTTATTCATGAATATGTTCATGCGCTTGTGCGAAGCAGTACTCATGAAGATTACAATGGTGGTTATACCGAAGATAACCTGGCAGTCCTTGAGGCACAAATGGTAGCGTTTGGAACTTGGGGAGAAGAAGAGTGTGAAGTCTTCTATGAAGGCTATGTAGAGGCTTGCAAGCAGTATGCTAGAGCACTCTATGGAGAAAGTACAGAGAATTCACAGAGTGAAGTAGAGCAGTAGTCAAAATTTCAAGTAAGCCTTCAAAATTGATACCTAGATAGGGTATAATTACCTCTGCTAATCCCTGATAGCTCAATGGTGGAGCAGCCCGCTGTTAACGGGAAGGTTGCAGGTTCGAGTCCTGCTCGGGGAGTATTACGATTTCAATTTCTCAACCTCTTCCTCATTTAATACTCTCCATTCACCTCTTTTCAAACTACCTTTAGTTATATTCGCAAACATAATTCTATCCAAGCTTACTATTTCATATCCTAGATACTCGAATATCCTTCTTACAATCCTATTCCTACCACTATGTATCTGAATACTAACTACGTTAGGTTCCAGTATTGTTAACTCATCTGGCTCAATTAAACCATCATCAAGGTATAGACCTTTAAGAATAGATTGATAGTCATCCTTGGTTAAATCTTTGTCTAGGGTAACTGTATATACCTTTCTAACTTCGAAACTTGGGTGAGAGAGTTTCTGGGTAAGGCTACCATCGTTAGTTAAGATTAGGACTCCTGTAGTATTCCAGTCCAGTCGTCCTATTGGATATACTCGTTCCGATGTAGCAGACCTAACAATATCCATAACTGTCTCTCGTCCTTCTGGATCCTGAGTAGAGGTAATAGTATTAAGTGGCTTATTTAAAAGAATATATACAAAGTTTTGCTTGCTAGAAAGCTTCTTCCCGTATGCAATAACTTGATCAGAATCAGAAACCTTAAATCCAGGTTCAAAGATCTGCTTACCATTCACAGTAACATTGCCATCCTTAATGATATCGATAGCGTTTCTACGTGAGCTTATTCCCGCATGTGCAAGATATTTGTTCAGTGGCATTACATTCGTTTCTTTGCTGTCCATATCCTTATATCAATCTGAGTAATTATACTCCGAAAGCACATGGATTATAGTAAAGAGAATAGTTTTATCAAAATAAATAATATCAATAAGAAATATTGCTAATGTAGCTGTATGCCCTTCATTCTGCTACAATATTCAGAGTAACAGTGAATAAATGAAAACAAATTTTGGAATTAAAGATCTATACTTCTTTGTAATCTTTCTTGGATTCTCATTGTTGGCTCTAGTACTATTTTCAAACTACATCAGCCTTATTCTGGTTTCATATATAGTAGTAACGCTATTTCACCCAGTATATAAATACCTTTCTATAAAACTAAATGCAGGATTTGCAGTGTTAATTTCAGTGCTTCTTGTATTAATCTTTCTACTAATACCTCTGTTTTTCATCCTTTCACTTTCAACTGTTGAGGTAAAGAACTTGGTGGATTCATTCACTGATCCAGTTAATCTAGCGAATCTACAGAATCAAATAGATTTGTTTATTAATAGGATAAATGAGTTATTAGGTGGAACTTTTGCAATCTCTAGGGAACAGGTTAATATAGTTCAGGCTTTCAATAGCATTACTCCTGAGCAATTAATTCAGGTAGTTCAAACAACATTGTTCCCATTCCTTCTAGATACAGCTAACTTCCTAGGACAGGTATTGTTCACTTTGTTCTTGTTCATAATATCGTTAATATACCTATTCCCTAACTACGAAAAGCTTGGTGATGTATTTAAGAGATTCTCTCCTATTGAAGATAAGTTTGATGAGCTAATATACTTAAGATTTAGAAATACACTAAGAGGCGTTGTTAGCGGTACATTTGTAGTAGCTATTTGTCAGGCTACTGCAGTTATATTACCTTTAATTGCTCTTAATGTAGGTGCTCCAGTATTGCTTTGGATAATAATGGTTGTACTTTCAATTATCCCTATTGGTTCTGGTCTTGTATGGTTCCCAGCCGGTGTAATTATGATTGTTACTGGGCTTACTACAGGCAATGTATCATCAGTGCTTGCAGGAATATTTGTAATCATATATTCAGCTATTATCATTAATGTTGTAGATACCCTACTAAGACCTAGGTTAATGAGAAATGCAGTCGATATACACCCTATGATCACTATATTTAGTGTCTTGGGAGGTATTACACTATTTGGTATTATGGGTATTATCTACGGTCCTGTTTTGGTTGTAATGTATATTACGCTTACAGAGATATATAAGACAAAGTATCTAACTTCAAAGGATGAGTAACTTCAAGAAACTAGGCAAAGGATTCGTTGCTGCAATTATACTAAGTACTATTAGTACGCTAGCCTTCTTGCTATATATGCTTTTAATAGGTATACCTAAGACTCAAGCTAGAAACTACTACAATCTAGCAGAAGAACTTAACGCAACTGCATACCCTGCAGACGTTGAAACTACTGTAAGAAAGCACGCTCAGATTAGATCATATCTTGAAAGAGCTTTGGAATTCTGGCCTGAACAGTATATAAAAGATCGTTTAGAAGACTTTAGCTTTAAAGATTTCGATAATTAAAGTATCTCTCTAATTACAGACTTCACTACACCCCATATTTGAAAACTCATTTCTGAAGTTATTTCTATAATTGGATAATTGTCATTCTCAGGAACCAATTGTACCCTTTCACCTTTCTTTCTTAATCGCTTAACTGTTAGTTCGCCATTGATTACAGCAATAACTATACAGTTGTTGTTTGCCTCTAAGGCCCTATCAACAATTAATACATCTCCAGAAAGGATCCCACTGTTAATCATAGAATCTCCCTTTACACGTACAAAGAATGTAGCTGCAGGGTGTCTGATTAATAGTTCGTTTAAATCTATGTGCTTGTCTATAAAGTCGTCGGCAGGAGATGGGAAACCTGCTTTAACAGACTCGTTGTACAAAGGTATCTTGATAGGAGTTCCTTTCTTTATTGAAAGTATAGTTTGTATGTTGTCGCTCTTTAATCTAACCACTGGTATATGTTTCACTAATTACCTAGGATTTCTTGAGCCTTTTGATTATGCTCTCCAAATGTTTCAAAGAAATATGAGTTTCCTTCTTCGTCATAGAAGAAGAAATAGTAGTTAGAGGTTGTTGGGTAGAATGCAGATTTAATTGCATTGATACCAGGGCTATTTATTGGGGTAGGAGTTAATCCATCAATCCTGTATGTGTTGTATGGATTATCAATTTGAGTATCTTCGATAGAAGTTATAAAGTCGTTTCTACCTGTAAAATACACAACCGTAGCATCGGATTGTAGTCTAATACCATCTCTTAATCTGTTATGGAACACAGAAGATATCTCTGCTTGGCTACCATTGTTGCTAGCTTCTTTCTCAATGATAGATGCAAGAGTAACAGCAGCATAAAGAGTTGTAACTTCGGATTGCGCTAAATTTAGATTGTCTAAATCAATCTCTGTAGATACCTTGGTTACAAAGTTCCCAATGATAGTATCAAGTATTTGGATTGTAGTTTGCTCTGGAAGAAACTCGTATGTATCTGGGAATAGGTATCCTTCCAATGGCTTTCCTGCGGGTAAATGAACACTTAAGAAAGTAGAGTTAGCTACAGAAAGTCTTGTAATATCGGGGTTGTTTACGAATGATAGGAACTCAGTTTTTGAAAATACAGCTGTATCGGTAAGATTCGAAGCAAGGGTATCTGCAATCTCTTCAGCTCGTAAGCCTTCCTTTAGAGTTATTCGTATACCTGGCTTAAATACACCCTTTTCTAGGATATCGATTAGATCCTTTAATGAAATATCTCGCTCGATTGTATATTCACCAACCTTAACAACAGGATTAATATCGTTAATCTTTAGATAGATCTGAACAACCTGCTGATTTCTGATCAAATCCTTCTCTTCTAGAACAGGGAGTAGAGTTGTGAAGGTGTCTCCTTCGGCTACCGTAAAGACTACTGGTTCTTCAATCCTAGCTACATAGTTAACAGATTCATCGTATGTCTTGTATGCGACTAAGACTCCACCGATAACAACGATTAGGAAGACTAGGAATATTATTCTTTTCATAAGGTTATTTTAAACTATCTAAATATTCTTGTAGTATCTGCCTTGCAGATTCTGAATCTATATTAGGATTCTTTGTACCCTTTAAGTTTACCTTAGCAGTTTCCGATGTGTAAAACTCATTTACTAAAGCTACATTTAACTTAAGTTCTTTGAAATATTCGATCAGTTCTGTAATCTTGGCCATGTTCCTGTTTGGACCTTTGTATGTAGGATCTCCAATGACTACTGTACTTGGGTTTAATCTATCTAGAATCACTTTAATCTTTGAAATTAAACCTTTGGTATCTTTGTATCCACTAATTAATTCTCCAGAGAATGCAAAAGTCTCAGTTTCATCTGAGTATGCGAGTCCTGTTTTTTTTTCTCCGTAGTCAAAAGCTATTATCATTTTGTATTTGAATGCATTGTTTTAAGTATACAAGCTCTTCTAGAATCCTAGCATGAGACCTATTTCTAGATTATATCTTAATACATGCTTTTTATGTTCAACCGATGGATCAATACTGTGCGAAAATTGTTTCGAAAAGTATATTTCAGTATCTACCCGTAAGCGATGTCATGTATGTAACAATGAAACCTATTTAGGGTTTCTTCACAAAGATTGCGAAGACTACACGTACCTCGATGGATTAATATATCTTACTGATTATTCTGAATTGGCAAAGAAGCTTATATTTCTAGGAAAGTATTCAGGATATTACTCAATTTACAAAGAGTTTGGCCATAGGTTGGTTGAGCTAAGAGGAAATGAGTTTGAAAGATTTAAGAATAGTCTCTCGTTAGTTACAGCAGTTCCGTTACACAATTCCAGGTTTATAGAGCGAGGTTTTAATCAAGCAGAGTTGTTTGGTAGAGAAGCGGCCTTAAATCTAGATCTTTGTTTCCTTGATATTCTAGAAAGAACTAGGAAGACTAAGAAGCAACATGCTTTGGACAGAGATTCTAGGGCGTTGAACCTTGCTAATCTGTTTAAGCTTAAAGGAAGGTTAAATCTTTCTAAGGTTGACCAAATCTTCATATGTGATGATATTTACACTACTGGAAAGACCTTAAATGAGTGTGCCAAGGCAATTAGAGAAGTCTTTACAGGTAAGGTTTATGGAGTAGTGATAGTTAAGGTCTAAATAGTTTCAGGAATATACAGTGTCGTGTCCTTGAAGCCTTAGAGCAAGGATAACTAATTTATCATTTTCATCAAATTGCCATATCAATCTTAAATCTCCTGATACTCTAGAACTCCATGCTTCGCCTAGGCTGGAAATATTTACTGCATGTGTCTTAAGGCTTTGATGGAAAGGATCGATAGCTATGATTTTAAAGACTTTGCGAATAGCCTCTTTTGTTTCCTTGTCCTTTATTCTCTTAATGTCTCTTGTACAAGCTGCGATTGTGTAAACCGTATATCTACTTATCAAGATTTTCAAAAAAAGTATCGATATCTTTATCAGATTTTAAAACAGGGAGTTTTCCAGCTTTGTAATCTTTTCTTCCCTGTATAATATCTCTAACCAAACCTGCATCTGTTATGGTTTCTTCTTTCTCTTTAATATCCATAGCTCGTTGAGTGAGGATATGTTTAACCCAATCGTTGAATTTATAGCCGTATACTTGCGCTTCTTCTTCAATTACTTCAATTACATTAACCGGTAACCTAAGATGTTTTGACTTTATTTTATTCATAGCGTTCGTGTAATATACAGATATTGTACCATATTAGTATTGTTTTGGTAAATAATCTGTATATTACGCATTTATAGAAGAGAGGGGATGTGGTATAATTGTAGGTAGACAATCGCTTGTAGGAACAAGGTAAAAGGTTCTTAAAAGGGGATGTTTAATCGACAGTAAGCCCAAAAGTTTGAAGCAAGTAGAGGTTTGTTAGGAGTTCCTCTTAAAATAAATTTAACCTTTTCCAAGAAATTGGGATCGTAGACGAAAACTAAACGTCAATAACACATTCACAAATGTGGCTAATGCGGTAAGAAATTTCTTTGTACCACAAGTACAATTAAACTTCGCAGCTTAAGTTAGCTACAGCGGTTTCGAAGAAATGTAGATCCGCCGTTTACAGAATCTTTCTCTGATGGGATATGTAAGCGTCACACAGTCAGGGTGGTCTATTTGGTCTTAAGTTTTTTAGCCAAATAGAGAACACAGAAAAGGCACTTAAAGATATTTTTTTAGTTTAGAGTCTTTAAGGTAGTAACAAAACTGAAGAAACTTGTAACCACTTTGAACTTTGAAGTTTGCATGGACAGGGGGGAACCCCTCATCTCCACCAAAGATCTATTTATACTGAATAAAGAATAAGTAGATTTTTGGTATTAATCCTTCTACTATATTCTTCATAGTCATATTCTATAACCTAAGTGGTATAATAAAGCCGATTTAACATTAACAAGATTTCATGGACCTATTCACAGTTCTTTTCTATCAGCCGATATTTAACCTATTGGTTATTTTGTACCGGTTATTTGGAGGTAATCTAGGACTAGCAATCATTGCTATTGGTATTCTTGTCAGACTTATCATGTTCCCTCTAACACTTAGACAGGCAAAATCTATGCCAAAGAATCTACAGACTAGAGAGAAGATGAATGATCTTAAGGAGAAATACAAAGATGACAAAGAGACATTGAACAAGGAGATGATTAAGTTAAACTCAGAATCAATGCCATATGTTCTACAAGGTTGTCTTCAACTAATACTTCAGTTAATCGTATTTATCAATGTTGATAGAGTAATTAGAGGAGCTTTCGGAGGAACAGGAATTGGTGAATTTAACGCATTGGCATACCCATTTGTACCTGGATTTGCTGAAGGAGAGCAGTTTAATAGTAGTTTCTTAGGTATATTTGATTTGTCTCAAACACCTGCTGCAGCAAATGCACAGGGAGGAACAATCGCTTTAGTTTATATCGGAGTTGTTATCCTAACTGGAGTTATTCAATACTTCTCAATGAAGGCAGCTTTTGGTGCACAGGAGAAGATTACAAACCTAATGTCTGAAAACAAGAAAGCAAAGACTGAATCAAAGAAAGAGAAGAAAAAGGATGAAAAGGAAGGAGAGAACCAAGATATGCAGAAGATTATGAGTCAAACAACAAAACAAACTATGATTCTTCTTCCAATACTTCTAACGCTTGGAGCCTATAATTTCGCAGTGGGTCTGAGTTTCTACTGGATTACACAGGGAGCCTTTGCTATAATTCAACAGCTTTATATAAACAAGGTTAACCTTAAGAACGTAGAGCAGATGTTAAATACAAAAGATAATCAATAATTTTTATTAAATAGTTATGAAGCTTGCTGCAAAAACAAGAGAGATAACCGGAAAAAAGGTGAAAAATCTTAGAGCACAGGGTATTGTTCCTGCTACGATTTACGGTCCTAAAAGGGTATCTACAAATATACAAGTTGATAGAAAGGAGGCTAGTAAGGTTTTCTCTGAAGTTGGTTCAAACCAATTCTTCACATTAGATATTGAAGGAGACAAGGCTGTTAAGGCTTTGTTTAAAGAGGTAACACTACATCCTTTAAAGAACGAGGTTTTAAACCTTGGTTTCTACCAGATTGATGAAGATAGTAAGATTTCTGTTGAGGTTCCAATCCACTTTATTGGAGAGGCTCCTGCTGTTAAGGCAAACCTAGGATTCTTGGTTACAACTATGGACTCAGTATTGGTTCACTGTTTACCTAAGGATCTTCCTCCATTCTTTGAAGTTGACCTATCAGGTTTAGCAAATGAAGGAGATTCAGTAGCTGTATCTGCTATACAACTACCAGAAGGTGTTGAATTTGATGCAGGTGTTGGAGAGGAAGCATCTCTTGCATATATCGCTTCTGCACAGAAGGTAATTGAGGAGGAAGCTCCAGTAGTTGCTGAAGGTGAATTGAACGAAGACGGTACACCAAAGACACCAGTTGAAGGTGAAGCTGCTGCTGAAGGAGAAGGAGAGAAGAAAGAGTAATCTTAATCTTGAATTTAAAAGCCCAGGGATAATCCTTGGGCTTTTTTGTTTGTATTCTTGAGCAGAATATTACTATTGTTCTATGGTCTTCCCAGTTGCTTGCAACACCTCTTTAATAGCTTCATCCATCATGTGTTCTTGTATACCTGCAAGACTTAACATTCTTTTTAGCATAGGGGCATTAGGTATGTATTTTTGTAAAGCAAATCTCTGTTTAACATCTTCACACACTTTTTCTACTACACTGTGGTATGTATCTAGTGTCTGGGTATCTATAATATTAAGTGACATAAAAAAATTGAAAGTAATAATTACACGGATATAATAGTCCTCTGGTAATAATTATGTCAATCAAGAATATTTAACCTTGGAACTCAAGCTCTATTTCATATATACTATCTCTATGCAAAACAATATTCAGCTCGATTTAAACCTAGAAATACAGAATCTAGTAAAGAAACTTGATTCAGTACCAACAATGCCTAAAGATCTTAGGTCGAAGGCTGACGGAATGATAATGAGGTTGGTAAAGATGAGTCAGCAAGGTAACTATTCACAGGAATTTGAACCAGTATCTGAATACATCGAATGGATTTGTAAGATACCATGGGGTAAGACAACTCAAGAGAACTTGGATATTCAGAATGCAAAAGCAACACTAGATAAATATAACTATGGTTTAGAACCAGTTAAGATGAGAATACTTGAGCATCTAGCTGTATTGAAACTTAACTCGAATAAATCAAATGCTCTGCAAGCACAGGGCGATGTAACAGTTGAAATGGCTAGGTTGCAGGGAAACTCTTCTCATTCACCAATACTATGTTTCGTAGGAATCCAAGGAGTTGGTAAGACATCTATGGCCAAGGCTATATCCACAGCGCTAGGTAGAAAGTTCATGAGAGTGGCGTTGGGAGGATTAGGAAATGTAACAGAGATTAGAGGAATAGCTAGAATGGGATCAGTTAATGCAGAACCAGGACAGATAATAAAATCACTAATCAGAACAGGTTCAATGAATCCATTGATACTTCTTGATGAAGTCGACAAAGTAAGTTCAGACACAGGTCTTCGTTCAGATGTGATGGCAGCTCTTCTTGAAATCCTTGATCCAGAGCAGAATTCAACCTTTATGGACAAATATCTTGATCATCCAGTAGATTTATCTAGAGTAATGTTTGTATGCACAGCAAATAACTTGGGAGGAATATCTGCGGCTTTATTAGATAGGTTAGAAGTAATTCGTTTTGGTAGCTATAACGATAATGACAAGGTTCAGATAGCTAAGAACTATCTCTTGCCTAAGGTTCGTGAAGCAACTGGAATGAGTGAAGATCAATTCTCTTTCGATGATGATGTATGGCCTCTGGTTATACGTCCTTTGGGTTTTGATGCAGGTGTTAGACAGTTAGAACGAACACTAACAGAGCTAGCTAGAAAGGTAGCACTTAAGATAGTGCAGGGAAACGCAGAGAAGATAAATATTACTAAAGAGAACTTTAGGGAGTTTATACCTGAGGATATTGGAATATACAGTTAAATTATGGATAAACTAGATCGAAGAGACCCGCTTTTAGGTGATGACAATGGGGAGACATTAAGAAAATTTAATAATGGATCCCTTCTTCTCGTATCAGAACAATGGAAGTTTCTTGATAGTGTGCTGGCGTCAGCTAATAGTGATAGATCTTTACTGATGGGTGAAACATTGTTACTAGTTGCCTTAATAAAAGGTTTCGCAGAGGTTAGAGAACTGCAGGATGATCTGACCAGAACTCCTAATAGAGAAAAGAGAAATGCATTAAGACGTTTCCTAATGGAAAAAGGTGCTTATCTGATAGTGCGTTTGGGTTCTTCAGGACACAGTGGGTTAAGAAAGATATTCTTACCTGAGGAATATGAGGAAATCCGAAGCAGTGCTTATGGACAGATGAATCTTTAATTATTCAGCATCTCCATCAATATAGTCTTTGTATTCTCTATCTTTCTTTATTAAAGCTTCTAGAGCTGATCTAACTAATTGAGCCTTGTGTGTTCTCTTAACCTTTGAAGCCCAGTTTAGATATCGATCCATTTCAGGAGAGATAATTAGAATGAACTTTGAGTCTAATCTAGAAATTGCTTCCTTTGTAGCTTCGTTAATGGTTTCAACAATATTCTTAGAATTGTAAGTATATTGAATCATTTGCTTGCTGCTGTTACCGTGAACTACAGCATACTTAGTATCGTTCTTGTCATCTTCTAGAGTTATAACCACCTTCTTTTCTTCAAGTGCTCTGGCAATCTGATATCCGATATTTGCATCTGCGTTTGTTACCTCAACGATTAGAATGTCTGTATCCTTAATGTTTTTATCCAATGCAGAGAAAGTCTTTGTTAAAGACTTAGAATCAATTCGCACCTCATTTACGTTGTGCCCCTGTCTTTTCAGTTCCTTGATACCTTCCACAAAGACCTTTAGGTTCCTGTCAGAAGTAGTAGGTGAGTGTATTGCTAATACTTTCATATACTGCGTAATTACATTTGAAATATAGACTGAGTATATCATCGGGAACCTAATTCCGCAAACACCTTCCACAGATTTGATCTAACTAATATTGATTTTTAAAAGATCTGTTAATCATGTATTATAGATAGGTATGATTCTGAACAGAAGAAATAGAAACCAAAAACCAATCGAGACATTCCTATCTGTAGACATAGGTACGGAGTTTCTTAAAATAGCGCTTTGCGTACATGATCTAGATGGAGGTATAGATGTTGTAGGTTATACACGAGTAAAGCAGAACCAAAGCAGCATGTATGCAGCTTTTATCGTAGATGTAGAAGATGTTACCGAACAAATAGATAAGGCTATAGGCGAAGTAATACTTCAGGCGAAGGAGCTCTTTAACGAAAACTTTGCGATGCCAAAGCAAGCTGTTATGGGTATTGCAGGTGAACTGGTTAGTGGTATTAGCATTATCGTTAACCTAGACAGAGAGAAACCAAAGATAAAGATTACAGAAAAAGAGATTGAAAAGATCATTGAAAACGTAAAACTACAGACATTCGCTAAAGCAAAAGAAGATATTGCCGAAGAGCTAGCAGTTTCCCCAAAACAATTGGTAGAGATAGAGACCTTTCTGAACAGTGCCTATATTGACGGTACAAGGGTTGTAGATCCTGTCGGTTATGCCGGAGAGGAGCTTTCGTATAGAGTGTTCACAACTTTCGCTCCTGGAGTTCACATAGATAGTTTGAATCAAATAGCAGAGAGATTAAAACTTAAGGTTAATGGAGTAATTGTAGAACCTTACTCAATTGCGATGAGTATTAAAGCATTGCGTGGTTCAGATGCAGGAGGAATCATTATCGATGTAGGAGGAGGAACAACAGATGTAGCTATTGTTAAGTCTGGAGATGTGATTGGAACAAAGATGTTCGCAATTGGAGGAAGAGTTTTCACAAAAAGAATTCAGAATGGACTAGGTTTAGACTATGAAGCTTCTGAACAAAAGAAAATTGATTATTCGGATAACAAGTTAACCGAGAATGAAAGATTGGAGGTAAGGAGGCTAATAGAGAAGGATATCGGGATTTGGGCGGAGGGCTTAGAAATTACTTTAGCTGACTTTCAAGATGTTGGAGAGTATCCTTATAACATCTATCTTTGTGGAGGAGGAGCACTATTACCAGAAATTCAGGAAGCAATAATATCGTATCCTTGGATGAAGTATCTAAACTTTAAGAAGCATCCAAAAGTAAACTTTATCTTCCCAAATAGTGTAGATAATGTAACAGACAAAACAAAATCTGCAACATTACCAATAGATGTAGCAGTACTTTCATTAGCAAGGATGATTAAATAATATGTCGATACTATCAGCATCTAAAATCTTTACTGATCAGAATGAAGAGCTCACTTTCATAATAGAGAGGGTAAGAAACGCAGATAAAGATAAGGTAGCCTTAATTATTCCCGAGAACGCTCTGGTCTTTAGTAGTCCTGTATCAATAAAGATTCTTCAAAGAATGATGTACAAGGCAGATAAGTCCCCAGTTATTGTTACAGAAGATGCATATGGTCAGAAGTTCACTCAAAAGATTGGACTAGTGACTGTAAGTAAAACTAGTCAAATAACAGAAGAACTTTGGGATATAGCGTTTAAACGAAAGACAAAATATAACAATCAAATGAGAGATCCCGAGGCAGCAGCTCTAGAAACTGAAAGACTAGAAGAAGAATCTAAAGCTCAAGATGTACTGGCAGCTACACCAATACCAGTAGTACCACCAGTAGAGTTTGAACAAGAAGAATTAAAATCAGTAAAAGAGATTAATCAAATCAATGAGAGTAATGACGATGGTTTAGTAGGAGTTGATAACAGCACAAATGCTGTTACGCAAGCAGCAGCAGATCCTGTTATTGCGTCAATTCTAAGACCAAGGGTTGAAGATGTTCCAATGGAAACTGTGGAGCTAGAATCCGCAGAGAAACCAGCAGAGGATGCATCGATTTATAGAAAACAAAGAGAAACTCCTAAGGTTGTTACAGTAGGAGGAATCAGTGTATTTAGTGGAGGCGATGCAAAACTTCTCAAGAGTCAGTTTAAAAATGTTAAAATAAGAGACAACACAAATCAAGATATGGAAAGAACATTTGAACCAACAGGTGCATCAAGGTTTACAGGAAAAGATTTTACAAAGAAAATCTCGCCACAAGGCTCGATTGGCAACTTCTTTACCAATATTTTCAACAGAAATAAAAGAAAGGATTTAAATCTAGATCCAAATGCACCTAAAAGCAGTCGAAAGAAAAAGATAATATTTGCGATAGGAGCAATTCTAGTTTTAACAGCTGCATACCTACTAATATTCCAGTTCTCAAGTGTAGATATTCGAATTAACGCTGTTAAACAAGATGTTTCAGCAACAAGTCAGGTACTTCTAGATCCAACTGTAACAGAAATTGGAACGGTGGATAATAAGTTTGTAGTTCCAGCAAAGCTTTTAACTGTAGAGAAATTCAGTGCGTCTTGGACTGGAGAAGCAAATGGAACTGGTAGATCAGGAAACAAGGCGGGAGGAACCATAACTGTATATAACAACACTTCAGCAGCAGTAGCTTTACCTGTAGGAACAAAGATTGTAAATAAAGCATCAGGTCGATCTTATGCTATAACGCAAGCAGTTTCTCTGGCTGCTAGAGAGGAAGGAGATGTTGTTGAGCCTTCAAAGCAAGAGAATGTACCTATAGAAGCTGTTGATTTTGGACCAGAATATAATGTTGATTCTGCAGTTACACAGAATTATTCAGTAGATGGTCACGATGACGACAATGTTTTTGCTAGAAGCTTTAGTACTATAACAGGAGGTACGGTTGAGGAATTCACTACAGTCTCTCAGGAGAACTTAGATAATCTAAAGGAACAGAAAGAAACTGAGTTTAAAACTCAAGCAGAAACAAAGCTTAAGAGTCAGATACCAGGAGGATCATTCCTAATTATCGAAACACTACAGATTGTAGAAACAGAAGTTTCAACAGTTCCAAAGGTTGGAGAGAAGGCTACAGATAATACTTTCGCATTAACTATAGAAGCCGATATTATTGCATACTTAGTTAGCAACGATGATTTCAAGAGTCTTGGAGAGCAACTTATTTCTGAATCACAAAGCAGTTCCGTTGTTAATACTCTAGATACTCCTCAAATTACTTCGGTAACAAAAGGAGAAGGTGATGTTTATACTTTAGATATAACTACATCGGGTTCCGTTGGAGAGAAGATTGACCCAGAAGAGATTGCTAGAGAAATATCTGGCGGTACTGTTCAAGCAGCAAGAGAATATATCGAAGCAATAAGTGGAGTAGAGAGTTCTTCCGTAAAATTCGCCCCTGGGTTTATTCCAGACTTCCTACAGTTTGTTCCTTCATCAATTGATAGGATAAGCATAAAGATCAACTAGTTCCCCCAAATATTTACAAAATAGAGGTTCTGCGATAACATTCTTAGCAGTATACAATAACAACTGCTAAAATTAATTTTTATCATTTACTATATGGCTAAATCATTAAAAATTAGACCTGTAGGTGAATTCATCCTAGTTAAACCAGCAAAAGAAGAAGCAAAGACAGCTTCAGGACTTATAGTTCAATCTACTGGTAAGGGAGAAAGACCACAGAAAGGTGAAATTGTTGCTCTTGGCACAGGAAAGGTTAATGAGAAAGGTGAAAAGATTGCTTTCAATGTAAAAGAGAAGGATTCTGTATACTTCAAAAAATATTCTCCAGAAGAAATAGAACTTGATGGAGAGGAATATTTGATTATGAAGGAAACAGATATTTTGGCAATAATTAATGAATAAGTATTAGATTTTAATTTAAACATATGGCTAAACAAGTAACATTCAATGAAGATGCTAGAAAGAAGTTAAAGAAAGGAGTAGATAAGCTAGCAAATGCAGTAAAGGTAACTCTAGGTCCAAAGGGTAGAAATGTAGCACTAGAAAAATCATTTGGTGTTCCTCACATTACTAAGGATGGAGTATCTATTGCAAAAGAAATTGATCTTGAAGACAAGATTGAAAACATGGGTGCAAAGATATTAATCGAAGCTGCAAGCAAGACTGTAGATGCTGCAGGAGATGGAACTACAACAGCTGTAGTATTGGCGCAGGCAATTGTTGCAGAGGGATTTAAGAATGTAACAGCGGGTGCAAACCCAATGGAGATTAGAGTTGGAATTGAGAAGGGAGTAGATGCTGTAGTAGAAGCTTTAAAGAAGGCTGCTGTTCCTGTTAAAGGAAAAGAAGACTACGAAAGAGTAGCTACAATTTCTGCAAACGGAGATCAGGAAATCGGAAAGATATTAGCAAACATTATTAATAAGGTAGGAGCAGGAGGCGTTGTTACTGTTGAGGATGGACAGACTTTTGGATTAGTTGAGAAGTATGTTGAAGGAATGCAGTTTGATAAAGGATACCTATCGCCATACTTTGCAGTTAATGCAGATGATCAGACTGTTATTATCGACAAACCAGCAATCCTAATCACAGACAAAAAGATCGGATTAGCGAAGGAGCTATTTACTGCACTAGAAAAGATTGTTGCAGCTGGAACAAGGGACGTTGTTATCATTGCTGAAGATGTAGATGGGGACGCACTAGCGAACCTAATTATTAACAAGCTAAAGGGACACCTAAACGTTGTTGCAGTTAAAGCACCGGCTTTCGGAGATAGAAGAAAAGCTATGCTTGAAGATATAGCTATTCTAACTGGAGGTTCTGTAATTACAGATGATCTAGGAAGAACTCTTGAGAATATGGAAGTTTCTGATTTTGGTAGAGCAGACAAGGTTAAAGTTACAAAGGAAGAAACAACAATCATTCATGGAAATGGAGACAAGAAAACAATCGAAGCAAGAGTTGCATCAATTAAAAAAGAGATTGAATCAACATCTAGCGACTATGACAAGGAAAAGCTTGCTGAAAGATTGGCAAAGCTTTCTGGAGGTGTAGCAGTACTTGAAGTTGGAGCTGCAAGTGAGATTGAACAAAAGGAAAGAAAGGATAGAATCGATGATGCCCTACAAGCAACAAGGGCAGCTATTGAAGAAGGTGTTGTTGCAGGAGGAGGAGTTGCTCTTCTAAATGCAAAGGTTGTTTTGGATAGTGTTAAGGTAAACAAGAACAATGATGAAATCATTGGATTAAATATCTTAAGAAATGCACTAGAAGCCCCATTCAGACAGATAATGGCAAATGCAGGAAAGGAAGCAGCATCTTTCATAATGGATATGAAGGGAGGTAAAGGATACGATGCTAGAAATGACAAAATTGTTGATATGATCGAAGCAGGAATCACAGACCCTGTTAAGGTTACAAGAACAGCTCTTGAGAATGCAGCATCTGTAGCTATGCTTCTATTAACTACAGAAGCTATTGTTTCTGAGGTACCAGTAGCAGCTGAACCTAATGCTCATGCAGGACATGATCATGAGATGGATATGATGTAAGGTTACTTATTAAATATGATCTATGAGAAGTTGGGCACATGTACAAATGATAAATACTAGAGCCTATAACTGTGCTTGTGGTGAGAAAGTAGCATCAGATAGAGGTTGGATTACAAATGATAGTAAGTGGCATATTCACATATGCCCATCCTGTTCCAGGCCTACATTATTTGATGAATTTAGTAATGCTACTCCAGGTACACAATTTGGAGGTAGTGTAAGTAATATTTCCGATGAGAATGTGGAAAAGCTTTACGAGGAAAACAGAAGAAGTTACTCAGTTAATTCATTCACTAATGTAGTGCTTGGTTGTCGCAAATTATTAATGCATATTGCAGTCTCCAATGGCGCTCCAGCTGGGAAGAACTTCTTGGAGTATGTTGAGTTCCTTTCAAACAAGAATATAATACCTACTGGATCTAAGGGATGGGTTGACCACATTCGGAACAAAGGTAATGAGGCAAATCATGAGGTTGTTATCATGGAAAAAGAAGAGGCGGAAACTATGTTAATATTTTCCGAGATGCTTCTAAAAATGATTTATGAGTTTCCTGCAAGGTTACCTAAGCCACCAGTACCATTAACTATACCATAATCGCAGTGGCACTCTGAATATTGATAGAAGGGGGTGGAAACATCCCTTTTTCTATATCTGCTATAAACTTTTCGCTTGAATCTTATTTGGAATTATTGTGGTAGTTGTTACGGTTTGATAAAAATAAATAACAGGACAGACCTGTATTATTTTTTAAATCATACTATATGTTCACAAAAGAACGAAAACAAAATGCTGTTAGTTCAATAAAACTATTTCCGCTGGTTGGAAAAGGGAGTTATGAAATTGCTGAAGAAGAGAATAGAATTTACTTTATCAAATATATAGGTGTGAAGGATCCTATAATGCAATATTTTGAGTATTCTAGTGAAGAGGAGAAGAATAGAGCTATCAGCACACTAAGAAGGGAAATCCCCCATAGTCTGGGAAAGTAATACCAACATTGTTGTTTATTTGGATCAGTACATTCTTTTGATATGTTATTCATTTTCGCCTTTTGCTAAAATGAATCTATGAAACGATATTTGATTGACCCAATCTACTGGTACTTTTTAATCTTTTTTAAAGATTTCGCTCAAAAGAACTTTCTTAACCAGTATGTATTCTTCTTGAACAAGAGCAATACAATTCCTATGGCTAGAAACCTCTTTATTCCACTATACCAAGATCAAAGTAGTACAGGAAAGAGCTTGGCATTCATCATTAGATCTATTTGGATAGTATATGGGTCAATTGTTTCCACTATTAGGATAATCCCAAATCTATTGGTTGCTGTATTTGTGTTGATGCTTCCATTCATTGGAATATTCTTCATACTTAATGCTTTTATATAATTTCAGAAAGTATGTCAAAGAACGTAAAGATAGGACAACACTACACAACAGATATCTTCTTTGATTTTAATAAGATAGATAATAAAACAGAAGGAGCTTTAGATAGCTTTGACTATAGCTTTGGAAAGATACTGAGGTACATATCATTTGGACTTGGAATAATACTTTCACTCCTTCTAGTTAGTGGCTACAGACTAAACGTATTGGTAGCATACAAACAAGATTTACTTCTTTCTTTGCTAACAGGCATAGCAATCATGCTCTACATATACTCTTTGTACCTACTTAGAGACAAGGAATACTATACAAAGAAGAATAGTTTAGTAGCGCTAGATTTAAGAAGAGCTACCAAGGTACAGTTCGATGAATACTTTACATACGGAGTTACAAAGTTACTTAGAAACTCAGTTGAGGAGAAATCTACATTCTTGCTTAATGTGTTTAAGGAACTTGAGCACACTTCTGACTTTAAGAATGTTTTAGAATCAAGGCTAGGAGTACAGTGGGGTAGCTTTAAACAGAGATCTGAACTATATTTTTCATCAATTGATATAACGTTCAGAGGCAATATACTAAATCTTCTGAACAATCTATTTACAAACACTGTTCACTTTCAAGAAGAGCATATAGATACAGACGTACTAATCTATACCTTTATAAAGATGCACTTAGGTAAGGTATTAGCAGAGTTTGGAGTAACCGATGTCGATTTAGAAGGTTTAAAACTATATCAGCAGAACGTAATAAAGAAAAAAAGATACTACGAATCATGGAAGATACTTTCTCAGTTGAAACCTAAAGGAGATATCAATCGTTCATTCACATCCAGGGCAACACCTAGATTGGATGTATACGGGGAAGATCTAACAAGCAAATATTCAAAAGGAAACATTGAACTATCCATTGGTAGGGAAGAAGAGATTCGAAACTTAATAAGAGTGCTAATGAAACCTGAAAATTCTAATGTATTGCTAGTTGGTGATCCAGGAACAGGTAAGACAAGATTCCTAAACTATCTTGCAACAAGAATGGTTGTTGAAGATATGCCTAAGAATTTGCAAGACTACAGACTAATTAAGCTGGACTTAAACAAAGTGTTTAATATGGCTCGTGGTGCTGATGAGTTTAAGATATTGCTTCAACAGTTATTCAAAGAAGTTGGTAGCTCTGGAAACATTATCCTAATTCTAGAAGAGATCACTTCAATACTAAACGTTAGAGAAGAAGCTAGGGTAGAAATTACAAATACGTTAATTGGATTAATCAAGAATTCTCAAATCAAGTTGATTGGTACTACGAATAGAAACAACTATAACAAGTTCATTAAGCCTAACAAGGCAATGGATAGTCAGTTCGAAGTTGTGAACTTTCCAGAACCAAGCAGGACAGTTACCGTTCAGATTCTCCTTGATGAAGCTAGTGATCTAGAAAAGAAATATGGAGTTACTGTTCAAGTTAACGTAATAAAACGAATAGTTGAGTTCTCTCCAAGAATTGATTCAGACAGATCGTTACCAGACAAGGCAATTAGTCTACTGCAAGAAGGTTTGATACTTGCTCAAACACAGGATCTTAGAGTATTAAACGAAAGAACTATAGATGAACTTCTTTCTTCAAAGACTGGAGTTAAGGTAGGAGCTATATCTGAATCTGAAGTAGATAAGTTAAAGAAACTAGAAGAAGAGATGCATGGAAGAGTTGTTGGACAAGATGCAGCTATTAAGAGTATCGCTATGGCTGTGAGACGTTCAAGAAGCGGGTTGAATGCAGATAATAGACCAACAGCATCATTCCTCTTTTTTGGTCCTACAGGAGTCGGTAAGACTGAATCTGCAAAAACTCTAGCAGATGTATATTTTGGGAACGAGAATCTACTTATAAGAGTTGATATGTCTGAATATCAGGAAGAAAGAAACCTAGAAAGGTTAATTGGTTACATTGATGAAAAAGGTAACTATCAAGGTGGTTTTCTAACTGAACGAGTTAGATCAAGACCATTTTCTTTGGTATTGCTAGATGAAATAGACAAGGCAAACAAGAAGGTTCTAGATTTGTTTCTTCAAGTACTGGATGAAGGATACCTTACAGATGGTATGGGAAGAAAGACTGATTTTAGAAATACGATAATCATCATGACAACCAATGCAGGTTCTTCGGAGATTGCTAAATCTACACAAAGTGGTGATGAGTATAAACAAACGTACGAGAAAGCATACGAAGTATTAAGAGATTCATTCAGAATAGAATTCTTGAATAGGCTTGATAAGATAATCATGTTTAAGTCATTAACGCTTATTGAAATTGAAAAAATTGTTGAGATAATGCTCTCTGAGTTTAGAGAGAAGTTATTAAGTAAAGGTATTGAACTAGAGTGGGATCAAGATACGTTACTTGGTTTAGCAAAGCTTGGTTACAACCCAGTGTTCGGAGCAAGAGAACTAAAGAGAGTTATTCAAGAAAATATTGAAGATCAGGTTGCTCAAGCAATCACAGAAGGTAAGATTCTTACAGGAGGCGATGTGAAGTTTGAAGGATTAAGCTTAGTTACAAAGGAATAGTTAAAACTAAATTATGCTAGTACAAATACCAAACCTAAGTCAGATTGATACCTTACCTGAACTATTAAACTTGTTGATTGGATTAACTCAAAGAGGTTTCTATCTAACATTTCTTTTGTTCCTAATGTATGGAGCATACATGTACATGGTATCAAGAGGTGATGAAGAGAAGGTTGTTAAGGCAAGAAACATTCTTGTATATGCAATTATAGGTTTTGTAATTGGAGTATTGGCAAACCCATTTTCACAAATTCTTCTTGGCATCTTGAATCAAGGTTAACTGCTACCGAACGAAGACACGTTAGAATATTCTAATATTGTTAACACTCCTTGCTCATTAGTATTTATTTGTATAGAATATCTTCATATGAAAAAATTCTATACAACTCTCGCAATATTATTCACTTACTTTTCAGCATTCGTTTCTCCTGTATTTGCTACAGGTGGTAGTTTTGTACAGATACCTAATCCTACAAACATAGATTCACTAGAGGAATTAATTAATGCAGTAGCGAAGTTAATTGTTCCATTATTTATCCTAACTTTCCTTGCAATGCTTTTATTCGGAGCATTCACATACTTAACTGCACAAGGAGATGATTCAAAGGTTGAAAAAGCAAAGAAGATTATTGTTACAGCTATCATCGGTTTTGTATTAGCAGTCCTAGCTCCATCTATCGCTAACTTTGTTGCTAGTCTATTAGGAATCGAAGGGTTATCTTTCTAGAATGAAGAAAATATTTTTAGTCACTTTCTTGGTTATAGGATTCTTTGTAGCATTCCCTACAACAACGCATGCACTTACGGGAAATCCAAAAGCATGTGAGTCACCTGGTGATATACCCAATATCTGCAGAGACAACTATGCTCCTGATAATGCTTGTAATATTGCAAGAATTGCAAACCCTGAAATTGATTGCTGTATGAATTATTGTCCAGAGTTTCCGAGTACTAGGTACAATGCCGCTGGAGATTGTGCTTCAGGTAATGAAGCAGCCTGTGAAGCAGCAAGTGTATTCAGTAGCTTAAATATTTTTGGAACTAGGATTCAATATACTCCAGACAAGATTCCTTCGTTAATTCAGTTAGCAATTTCCGCAGCGCTAGCAGTCGTTTCATTCTATGCATTATTTAGAGGAATGTTCCTATATGCAATTAAGAGACCTAATACAACAGATGCAGCAGAGGTTGCAAAGATTAATAAAGAGTTTGGAAACATTATTGTTGGGTTTGTACTAGCGTGGTCAGTGATATTTATAGTAGAGTTTGTTATGAGATTATTAGGGTTACCTTCATTGTCTCAGATTAATGTAAATACTTTAGATGATCCTGCAAATCCAGGTTCAAATGTAATTATTATTCAATAGTATGAAAAGATTAGGTCTAGGAATGATATTGGTATTGTTCTTGTACACCAAAGCAATGGCGCAGGGTATAGGAGATGTGGGAACAGAAGAGTGGGGATTACAAGCAATTAGGATTCCAATCTTTTCAACTTTGTTTACTGATCTTGCAAACTACAATACTGTTTTATCTTGGATTACATTCGCAGGAAGTATTATAGTTTCTGGTGTAGTTATCTACTGGATATACAAGATCTTAAGAGCTGGTATTCAAGCAATTCAAGCTGAAGGAGATGATGCAAAGATTACGGATGCTAGATTAAGACTACAGGCAGCGTTGTCTGGAGTTGCATTCACTTTGTTGGTTCCAATAGTATTAAGCTTTGTAGGAGTTATATTTGGTTTTGGAACTATGTTCCAGTGGCCAAAGTCTTTCTCTGGATGTACGCAGCCTAATCAAGGAAATGAATTCTACCCACAATCAGAAGGAGGTTACCAGTATTATTTCCAAGCTTTTCTTCAGGAAGGAAGTGAAGAAGCTGCTACAGCTGTATGTAACCCAGTTGATGCAAACTTAGATAGATAAATATGCAAGACGACTCACTATGCGGTATTGTTGGATGTGATATTAATCAAGGAGAGAACTATCTTCTTAACTTGGATAATATTGTTCAGACAGGTCTAACTGTTTTGTTCTCTTTGATAATTATCTATGGAATATTCATGATTATCAAAGCTGTTGTTAAGATTATTTCTAGTGAAGGAGATGAAGGGAAGCTTGAGTCTGGATTGAAAAGTATTCGTGGAGTTTATTACGGTGTTGTCATTATATTCGTAGGATTAATAGGATTGGTAATAATCTTTGCTTTGTTTAATGTAACAGAGCTTCCTGATAATGTAGATCTTCCAGGAGGAGATGGCGGAGTAATAACCGACCCTTTCAACTAGAGTAAATCTTCTAGCCTTATTGTCTTTTGGTCTTGTATCTTCTAATAATTTCTAATAGAATAGGTTAAATACATATTAAGAAAACTATATTATGAAGAAATTCTTCGCAACGCTTTTTGTAATGTTCTTTGCTGTTACACCATTTATAGCTCCTGTAGCACATGGTCAAAATCTAATCTGTAGAGTATTTCCATTCATTGAACAAATTAAGGCTTTTGGAGTAGATGCTTTATGTGGAGGATTAACTTCAGAGGGACCAATCGATTCTGCTAGATCACTAGTTCAAGTAGGATTAAACTTAGTATTTGTTGGTATTATCATCTTAGCAATCTTTATTATTGTTAAGGCTGCTATCAACTATATTAGATCAGAAGGAGACGAGGACAAGATCAAGAGTGCAAACAAATCTATCAAAGCTGTATTTACTGGTATCATTGCATTATTCGTAGGAATTATCGGTATTATATTAGTTCTTGCTATATTCAATGCTACAGAAGTAGTTCCAAATGAACTACCAGATGAGTTAGACGTACTTAATGAATAGTAATGAATGAAGATTTGTGCATTTCTAATAATAGGAATCATATTCCAATCTCTTACAAGTCCTGTTGTCGCACAAACACAGGACTTTGATTTTTCAGGCAATAATCCTGACTCCTACCAGTGCTTCGATGGAAGCGGACAACCAGATACCACATCAAATATTGTAAAAGATGAGTTACGGGGATTCTTTTTCTGCGATACGAATAATAATGGCTTCTATAATGCTGGTGAAGAACAAGCAGTTTTAAGGCCTCCAAGGCTTCAGCAAATTGAAGTCTGGTTCGTAAGAATCATTTATGTGGTTTGGGCACTAGTTGGAGCATACTCGTTCTATCTTCTAGTAGTTCTTGGATATCAGGTAATGATCTCTCGAGGAGACCCAACATCCCTACCAAAGATTAGACAAAGAATTATTAACTACATGATTGGTTTTGCTTTAGTATTTCTAGCTATTCCAATATTAGATACGTTCTTTAGACTGCTTGGTATAAATAAAACAGTCAGCTGTTACGATGTTCAGATGCCTGGGTTCCAATTCTTCTTTACAACACTATGTAGCGGTACAGATCCTTGTTCCTTCACTGCAGCTCAGCTAGCAGATGGTATTGTATGTCCGATCAGGAATGAAAGGAGAGCATGTGATACTGGTGCCCAAGGAGAATTTGAAATCTTCCTTTGTGACCCAGAAGCCCAGATTTGGACAAGTATAGGAACTCAATAGTATGAACCTAAAACTAAAGTCATATAAAATTAATGACGATGTGTACATCGGTGACTATTCTGTATTAAAAACTTCAGACTCATTCATCGCATCCCTTAGAAACCTAGATACCTCAATATCAGATTCATCAACACATACAATTGAACTAGATATCAATGGCACTATCTGCACGATTACAAAACTTGATGAAACAATAACTGTAATATTCAATGATGCTTCATACACTTCTTTAAACGAACTATTCCAGACTGAATTTAAAACTAACTTTAATTCAAATACTTGGAAAGAGCATTTCCTAGATATAAATGAATCAGGTATTTCTGATGTTGCTTCCTTTAATACATTCTTGTCTGGATTAACAAAGGAAGTTGTTGATACCAATGCACCAAAAAAAGAATTAGATAACCTAATATTACAAAGCTTGGAGTCCGCAACAGATGAAAACAAGAAAGCATTGCAACGCTTTCAGGAGTTAACAGCAAAGATTTATACATCTGAAGAAAAAGTGGATGTATACAACAACTATCAAAGTATTGTTAAAGCAAAGAAGGAGGAAAAGGATTCAATCCTGAGAGAGAAGGAACGATTGGTACAAGTACTATCTAGTTCAAAAGAGTTAATCGAATCAAAGGCGAGACTGGAGAATGAAGTTAACGTTGTATTGGAAGGGTCTGATCCTGAAGTACTTAAGAATACAATCACACAAGTTAAAGATACTAGAATGAATCATCTTGTAAACTACATGCAAGAAGTGAAAGGTCAACACAAGTACGATGCTGAAGAGAAGGAAAGAGATTTGATGGTACCAAAAGCTTTTATAGTTATTCTACTAGTTCAATCGCTGGTATCCATTTCTTTGTTCTTTGTAACAGGGGATGTAATAGCGTTTATGTATTTGATTCTTGGTTGGATCCTAGCAATAGGTGGTGGGATTCTATTTCAAATCTATGCATACGATACAATAGCAGCTCAATTTGATAGCTCAGATGAATCTCAAGATACAGCTCCAAAGCCACGAAGAGAATTCACGCTTAAGGTAGATGAGACACAAGACAAAGATTTAATAAAACATGCGTGGGTTGAAGCACTAAGAAGAGATCTACAAGAAGTTGTGAGTTCATTAAACCAAAGACTTGGCTCTATGACATACGAGGAACTTCAAGATAGGATGAAAGAGTTAGAAACAAAGGGAGTATTATTAGATGAAGAGATAAAAAAGCTTGATGGAGAGAAGATCGATCAAGATGATTACTATAAATTTAGAAGAGAATTAGATATCTATAGTATCGAAAGAGAGAATCTGCTGGTCAATTTGGAAGGAAAAGTAGACAATGGACTAATAGAGAATATAAAATATAGTATTAGCCGAATTTCTGACGCCAAGAAAGTTTCAGAAACAAAGCAAATAAAGTTGCCCTTTATTATTTTTAACCTTAAGGAAAAAGTAGCTTGGATAAAAGATTTACAGGTACAAAACAGTACTCAAGTATTGTTCTTCGAATAACAGCAATATTCCTCATTGCTATCATTTCAGTTAGCCCTGTATGGGCTAGAAGTTCTACAGAAATTGGACAAGACATTATCAACAAACAAAGAGAGATTGAAGAGAACGAACGAAGGCTAGCTGAATCTGCTGCTAATAGACAAAGATACGAAGCAGATGCAGCAAGTCTTCAGGAAGGTGTACCTCAACTAGAGGCTCAAATTAAACAACTCGAAGAAGAGTTGAATGGTATTAAGCTTGAAATTAGTATTCTTGAACAGGAACAAGCTCTAAAGGAACTGGAAAGAGAACGAACTCAGTTTAATCAGAATCAAACGATTAAGGGTTCATACATGGACTGGAAGAGTACAAGTCATGATGTGCGAATGTTTGTAGATGAAGATGTAGAGTTTAATAGGATACAGCAGTATCAATCTGCAATTGCGGGAAACAATAAAGTAACTATAGATAACCTAACAGGGGAATTGATAAAGATAGATGGTCAAATGTCAGTATTAAGTCAAAAGAAAGCTGACTTAGAAGTTAAAGAAGCAGAAGTTCAGGAACAAAAAAGACAACTAGAAGAAACATTGGCTCGGTTAAGATGGGGAATAAGCTACGAAGCAGGAAATCTTGCGGCTATAGATAACTCGATTAAGCAAGCTAGACAAGATATCGATCTACTATCCGCAGAGCAACAAGCTGCAATGGCAAGAGAGCAGGAGATCTTACAGAATAACCCGGGTGTTGAAAACTCAGCTGGTTGCGATGGAGCAGTAGCTGGAAGCAATAGTTTCTACTTCTGTGGAAATGGACGAGATTTGTATCAAGGACACGGTGTAGGTATGAGTCAATATGGAGCTAAAGGTGCTGCAGAGCAGGGTGCGAGTGCTGTTTCGATAGTAGAGTTCTATTATCCTGGAGCGGTTGTTACAACAATAGCTGAACCTGCAGAAATCTCAATTAAATACTGCCAAGGAAACCCAGGTTTAGCTCCCTATCAAGAAAACTGTTATTACGGAGGTAACTACTACGGTCCTGTTATAACTGAAAGAATTAGCTTTATCGACTACCTCGGTGGATTGGGTGAAATGCCATACAGTTGGCCAGTTGAGGCAAGAAAAGCTCAGATGATTGCAGCTAGAACATACGCACTTAAAAGAACTAATAACGGAGATCCTAATTACCCAATCTGCCTAACATCATACTGTCAGGTATCGTATGTAAAAAATGGTCAGACTCATGAAAGACAGTTAGCGATAGATACTCAAAACCAAGTTCTAATGTATGGCGGAGTTTTAATTGATGCTTTGTATTCTGCAGACAATAGTCAGAATAACGGTACAGCAGATTACGATACAAGATTTCAAAACGTATATGGTCAAGCAAACGGTAATTATCCATACCTAAGATCAGTAAATGATCAAGGTTGGGCATGGAATTCAAGAATGTACTATTTCCAGTATTGTGGTTCACATGCATGCGGACTATGGCCATGGAAAACAAGGACGTATTCATATGCAGAATTTGATAATTTCTTAACGTGGGTTGGAAATAACTTGTATTGGGAGTTCGGTACTGCAAAAAATGCAGTAGGAAATACAAATTATATTAACTTCGAACGAGATGCATCTGGTAGAATTAAGAAGATTTTAATATATGGTACAAATGGATCATATACTCTAGGAGGATGGTGGTTCAAGAACGCATGGATATCTTGGGTAGCATCGACTGGAACATATGACTATATATACAGTCAGACTTTAAACGTAGTACAGAATAACTAATGAATCCAAATACACCACAAGACAACAAGAAACTTGAGATGATCAAAAAGATGGATCAGATAGTGCCAAAAGCATCTGGAGGTTTCTTTGGTTCTGTTCAATACAGACCTAATATGAGTTTCGAAGGCCAGAACAGGAACGAGAAGGTCTATATTATGGCAAGAAGACACTGGTTAACAAATGTAGGGTGGATTATAAATAATGTCATTTATATAATGCTACCGCTTCTAGTTGGATTACTATTTAATGTATTCGATCCAAAGCTACCACCAGTAAATGGTCAAGTTTTCTCAGTTCTTGTACTTGGATATTATTCATTGGTATTTACAAATATCTTTAAGAACTTTGTAGATTGGTATTTTGATATATATTTTGTAACTAACGAAAGAGTTATGGATGTTATCTTTAAGCCATTCGCTTCGTATCAAATTGAAGAGATTCCATTGAATAGTATTGAAAGTGTTAGAGAGAAGACTCCTGGAGTTTTGGCTGCAATATTCAATTTTGGAAACATTACAATTACAACTGAAGCCCATGACAGATCAATGGTATTCCCTTATATTTCAAAACCTACAAAGGTTCGCGATATTATTTCAGACTTAGCATTTGTTGCTCGAACATTTAACAATGGAAATTAACACATCAACAGTATTCAGTTTCTTAAAAATATTTGCGATTGTAATCGCATTATTTCATTTGCTTGCTGGGTTATATGTTACTAGGCAAGTAACAAGAATGAATAAAATAGTTAAGACTAGAAATGGACCTTTCATATTATTAGTAGCCCTAGCATACATAATCGTACTGCTGTTAGTACTTCTACTAATAATCTCGATACAGGTTTGAGAAATTTTCAAAATTCTATATACTAAGGTATGGCAATTAAAGCAGACTTTATAACAGGTAAGCAATCGTTCGGCAACTGGGCAGGGGTTTACGCCTTTGTACCTGAATCTGGAGAGAGCAAGGAAATGTTCGTTTCTATACGAATATCCGTAGAGAGTGACGAATTTAATTTAGAAAATGCAGGAAAACTTCTTTTAGATGAACTTCAAGGTATATATTTCTCAGACAAAAAAGCATATTCAGATCAGGTGAATAGACTTGAGAATGCATTGTGGAAGATGAAGGGAAAGATGGACTACATTCTTTCGAAGGAACAATCCTTAATGGAGAAAGGTTTAGATATAGAACTTGCTGTGTGTGTTTATGATGATGTCTTTGCATATACTGCGGTTATAGGTGAAAGCAAGATAAAGATCTATAGAGAAGAAAAGTTAATAGATATTTCAGACGCATTGTCAGACGCTGCTAATTCAGGTTTCTTTAAAACAGGAAGCCTAGAATTGGATCCAGAAGACAGAATATTCCTAATCACATCTAAAGCTGCTAGAGAATTCTCTGACAAAGAGATTGAAACAGGAGCTAGGTTACTTGATTTAGGTAGATTAAGAGCAAGCTATCCTGATTCATCAGAAGGTACTGCTGCTGTAATGATATACAAGGAAGGAGCTACTGCATTAGCTGTTGAAGAGAATATACAAGCTAATGATCAAGGTATGCAAGCTACGCAATCAGTGGATGGAGCATCAGAAGATAGGAAAATGGATGGTGGCACATATGGAGATCAGAATATTTCTTCAGGGGCAACAGAAGCTGTATCTCAAACAGTATCTGAAGTAACAACAATAGCTATGATGGGAGAAAAGGCTAAGCAGTTCTCAAGAGTTGCAAAGACTAATCTTGTTAAAGCAGGTAACTTTACAATAGGAAAACTAAAAGTATTTAGAAACAAAGTAGAGGATTATAGAAACAAGAGAAATGGAGTAGCAATGAATGATGAGTCAATTAACGATGAAGAAGTAATGTCAAATGATATGGGAGATGAGATTGAACCAGTTGCTCAGAGAGTAAGCAATACTGTTGCACCACAACTTTCAGATTCAAGATTCTATGACGAGTCAGAAGACGAGATGGAACAACCAGTTGTAGCACCTGTTCAGAATATGGAAACACCAGTGCAAGACTTTGAACCAGAATACGATACAGAAGGCAATTTGATTCCACAGTACAAGCCATTCAAGGATGAAGAAGAAGATCTTTCTGTTAACGAAGTTAATTCGGACACAGAGGAAATATACGATGATGTTTACGAAGAAGTGCAAGATGAACCAGTAGCTCAATTTGGAGCTAGTACTATGAGACAAAGCCAAAAGGCTCCACAAGGCAGTAGATTCGATAGTGTAAAGGGAAGCTTTAATAATGTAAACAAAGAGAAATTATCAGGAATAGTTGCCAAGGCTTTAGACTTACTAAAGAGACTTGGAAGTATGCTTTTGGAATTAACTCTTTGGTTAATTGAGTTATTCAAGAAAGAAATACTAGGTGTTGGTGAGAATAGACGCGATAGATTGTCTAGAGCAAAGAGAAGAAGAAGAAACAGAATCATATTAGTTGCTGTAGTAATTATCTTGTTCTTAATAATAAGTAATTCGATTAGAACAGCACAGGATGCTAGATTCCAACAGGAACTATTAGATACAGCAAGAACAAAGGTATCTGAATTCCAGAATACACATACTTCACTAGATGCAAACATTCAAACAGCAAAGGCTTCGGGCGATGTAGCAATTCAGAATCTAATTGCAGACTTTGATAGATTGAACGCAGAAGTTAATGTACAAAAGAGAGAAGGTTTATTAGAAGAAGAGTTCACAACAATTCAGAACGATATTCAATTCTCTAAAGATGAGCTACTAGATATTATCGCTATCCTAACACCTCAGGTATTGGTAGATGTTGGTAGAAGCTACCCAGACGCAAATCTTGCAGACATTGAATACTCAAATGGAGGTATCTTTATTAGTGACCAAGGAAGAAACGTTATCTACAGAGTAGGTACAGCATCTTTAAATGGTGTTGCTCAGAGCTTTGTTACTGGATTAACTCAACCATATGCTCTAGTTAGAAATGTAGATGGAGACATTGTTTTCTATGACAACGATACTACTTCAGCACTTGGTATTGTAGATTATGAATCTGCGGAAGTTTCTAGAATGCCAGGTTTAACTCCAAGTAGTATAGGAAGAGTTACTGAATCTGCGCTATATACAGGAAATGATTCTTTATATGAAGTTCGAAATTCTACTACTCAGATCTTTAAAAGAGACAAGAGTGGTTCTGGATATGTAAATGGCGGAGCAACTCAATCAGGAGACTTTAATTCAAACTGGAGAGTAGATTCTGATTTTGCTAACGCAGTAGACATAGCAGCACCTTACGAAATCTATATGCTGATCAAGGGTCAAGGTATCAAGAGATATTTTGCTAGAGAAGCAAACACACTAACATCTGATCTATTCAGTAACATATCTCAAACAGATCTAGCTGCTGTACAGAATGCTAACTCGATGGATGCAGTCGATTCATTCGTAGCTGTTGGAGATGCAGCAAACAAGAGAGTGCTACTATTTACAATAGACGATACTCCTCAGAAAGGATTAACTCTTTTCAAGCAATTCGTATATCGAGGATCTGAAAATGTATTCAACGATCTAGATGAAGTTGTAATCGTTCCAAGCGAAAGTTCAATCTACGTTCTTGATAACCTAAAGGTTATCAAACTACCACTTCAATAAGGCAGGCTAGCCAAATAGCGTATTCAATACCCTTTCTCTATGGTATTATATTGCTATTTAAATCAAAACATTGAAAATTCTTTCATCAAATAAAAAAGCATACTATGACTATGAGGTCCTCGATAAATATGAGGCAGGAATTTCATTGCTTGGTTGGGAAGTAAAATCAATTAAAAATACGAACTTCAATATAACAAATGGCTACATAGTACCAAGGGACAATGAACTTCTAATGGTTGGAATGAGGGTAGGTTTATTGCAAGGTTCCTTTGAACAAGACAAGAACAGGGAAACTAGGGATAGAAAGCTTTTATTAAAGAAATCCGAGATCTTTACTATAATGCACAAGGTTAAGACTAAAGGACTAACAGTAGTTCCTTTGGAAGTATATTTAAATGATCGAGGTTTAATCAAAGTAGATATAGCGATTGTAAAAGGTAAGAAAAAATATCAGAAAAAGGATAAGATAAAGGAGAGGGATCAAATTAGATCAATCGAAATAGATAGAAAATCATACAGTATATGAACGACACACATCAAAGCCAAGCCATAAAGGATCTAATAATATATCTAGAGAAATTTGGATTTAAATATCTAGGACCTGGAGAAAACGGAGATGTATTATTCACAGCTCCAAATGGACAAGCAGTTTCTGGAGAAATAGCATACAGATTTGTAAAGACTCAGTTAGAAGATCCAGCAAAGACATCTACAGGAGGTACTGAAGCGATGCCTGCAATGCCTAATGTAATACCGACTAACCTAGATTCAGGATTTGATTCAAAGATAGAAGTAGAGAAAAGTCTAGATGAAGCAAACAAGATTGAAAAGGCGAAGGAGCAAGCATCAGAAGATGCAAATTCTTTAAGCGATTTGAAAGTAAAGAACTCTTCACCAAGAATGAAGATTGGAAATACAACAATTCCTCTTCCATTCGGAGATGGCTTTCTACCAAAATCTTTTAGACCAGACGACACAGATAGTATTCAAGATTTCATATCTAAGAAGGCTTCTGCAAGTCATAGTGATCCAGCCGCATGGCTTAGAGTACTATGGGAAAAGTTTTTGAAGGAATTGTCATCGAAATAAATATTTTTTTCCTGTAAAATAAGTCGTATGTTTAGCTCAGCCGTAATCGGAAATATTCTTATTGTATTCTTAATACTAGTTCTAGCCGGTGTTATTATCTTCAGCTTGTATTCCTGGCTCTTGACCGAATTAAAAGAAAGAGTCTTAATGGACAAGTCTTTAAACCTAGTATTCTACGAAGTTAGACTAGCAAGAAACAGCGAAGTAGAGATAAAGGCTATGGAACAGTTGTTCTCAGGACTAACTGGATTCTCTGAAGATCTTAAAGGAATGAAAGGGTTCATAGGAGCTAGAACTTTTGTAAGTTTTGAACTCGTCGCATATTATCAAAGTATTAGATTCTACGTAGTTTGTCCTAAAAAGATATCAAGTGTTGTTGATAGATTAATCAACGGAACATACCCTAGTGCTGAGATAATGAAAGTTAAAGAGTATAACTTGTTCCCTGATCAGGGAAGTGTTTCATACGCTAGTTTGGAAGTAGACAAGGATTGGAAGATACCATTTCAAACATATGAAGAACTACCAGTAGATAGTTTGGCTACCCTTACAGATGTAATGAGTAAGCTAGGACCAGGTGAAAGTGCTGCTTTCCAGATTGTAATTGCTCCAGCAGGAGGAGACTGGATTAAATCATCAAAGGAATATGCAAAGAAGATTAGAGAAGATGCGCAGCCAAAGACTGCAAAGGAAGGAGAGCCTGCACCTAAACCTGCAAAACAGAAGGTGCCAGATGAGACTCTTTCATTAATTGAACGTAAAGCTGAGAAGAATGGTTTCTATACAGATCTTCGTGTTGTAGTTTGTTCTCCGGACAAGTTTTCTGCAGACAATCATATGACCAATATATTAAGTACCTTCGATCAGTTCTCAAAGATTGGAGGAAGCAAGCTTAAGAAGACCAAAGACAAGAACAAACTAAAGACGATATCTAGAGATTTTATATACAGGCTGCCAAGGAACAAGATGGTTTTGAATGCAACGGAGCTTGCAACACTGTACCATTTCCCAAGCAAGAGTATTCAGGCTCCACATATTAAATGGTTGTTGTCCAAGAAGCTACCTGCTCCTGACTTCACTACAAATCAGTGGGAGAAGGACTATATGTATATTGGAAAGAATACTTTCAGAGGATCGGAGAAAGAGATATTCTTAAAACCTGATTCAAGACTTAGACACTTCTATATAATCGGACAAACTGGTTCTGGTAAGTCTGGTTTCATGCTTTCCATGATGGTTAGAGATATTAAGATGGGACATGGTTGTGCATATATAGACCCACACGGATCAGATGCAGAGAAGATATTGCAGCAGATTCCACCAGAGAGAATAGAGGATGTGATTGTTTTTGATCCATCAGATATCGAAAGACCTATGGGTCTTAATATGTTGGAATTTAAAACTCCTGCACAGAAGACTTTGGTTACCAATGAGATGCTTAATATCTTTGATAGTTTGTATAACCTAAAGGTTACTGGAGGACCTATGTTCGAGCAGTACTTTAGATATGGAATCATGCTTTTAACAGAGGATGAGGAATCGGGATCAACTCTTCTAGAGATACCTAAGCTATTCGCGGATGAAGGCTACAGAAACTATAAACTATCTAAGTGTAAGGATCAGGAAGTTATAGACTTCTGGAGAAAGCAGGCAGAGGCAGCCGGAGGAGAAGCTTCCCTTAAGAATATTGTTCCATACGTTGTTTCAAAGCTTGCTCCTTTCTTAACTAACGCATATCTAAGACCTATTGTTGCTCAACAGAAATCTACTTTAGATTTCAGAGAGATTATGGACAACAAGAAGATTCTAATTGCAAAACTTTCTAAAGGACGTATTGGAGAGATGAATGCAAATCTTCTAGGTATGATCTTAATTGGTAAGTTACTTGTTGGAGCGCTAGAGAGAGACGAGATTCCAGAGGATGACCGTATTCCTTTCTATCTATACATCGACGAGTTCCAGAACTTCTTAACAGATGGTATCCAGATTATTCTTTCTGAGGCTAGAAAATACAAGCTTTCCCTAACCATCGCTCACCAGTTCCTTGGTCAACTAACAAGACAGGGTGGAGATACAAAGATTAAGGATGCTGTTTTTGGTAACGTTGGTAACAAGGCTATTTTCAGAGTTGGAGAGGAGGATTCACCGTTCCTAAGGAAAGTATTGGATGGAGAATTGGAGGAATCAGATCTACAACAGATTGAAAACTTAATGGCTTTTGTAAAGATTCAGGTTGATGGGAAACCAACTCCTGCTTTTACGCTCACAGCGAGATATGGGGAGTCTCCATACGATATGATGTCAGAACCCAACCCACAGCTTTCTAACCTCATTAAGCAGGTCTCTAGGCTCAAATATGGCAAGGATGCATCTCTTGTAGAGAATGAAGTTAAGTTAAGGGGTAGTTTCATTAAAGAGAAGACAGAGGAAACCAAGAAACCAGGAGGAATGTTTGGTGGGTTCCCAGGATTTTAATACTTAATTCATACATATGAACCCCCCGCTAGAATCAACACAAGAGTTTGATGTTCGGAAAGAACATGAAGACTACAAGAAGTTTTTGCGAGAAGTTGTCTTGGACGCTATTAACAATAGGAAAAAGATTGATATGAGTTTTGATGAAAAGTTAAGTGAAGAGGATACGAATGAAAGAAAGTCAAAAGCAAGCAGCTTAAAGAACTTGGCTGATGAAGATTTTATTAATTTTGGTGATAGTTATTCCTACCAGCCTCATCTTGTTTGTGTAAGAGATTCGCATAACTATGCAGTGCTTATAAAAATAGCAGTTGATATATTGCTTGAAAAAGGTGCTATTGACACAAAAGAATTGAGAGATAGTATGGAATACAATCTTGAACATGAGTTCGAACATCATGTACAAGCTTTAGGTAAAGTTAAATTAG
This sequence comes from uncultured Candidatus Saccharibacteria bacterium, assembly GCA_964561155.1. Taxonomy (GTDB): domain Bacteria; phylum Patescibacteriota; class Dojkabacteria; order J137; family J137; genus KLAP211. The sequence continues at coordinate 322,545 of CAZLOI010000001.1, forward strand.
AATACTGTCTAGAGTTCTTTGAGGATATTAAGACACGTCGGTTTAGTATAAGGCCAGGAGTTAGACTGCTCGGGGTGACTACGCTAGGAGTGTATAAGGATATCTTAACTGCACCATCAGAGCTTTCCCACGGTGATAAGGAGATAGGGGAAACCATAGGTTAATGTTACATAGGCCCAGGTGGACTCGAACCACCGACCCCAGCTTTATAAGAACTGTGCTCTAACCACCTGAGCTATGGGCCTTTGTCCCGAAATTATATCAAATGGAAGGGGAATATTACATTAAGAAATATATCAGATCTCCTTTAAACCTCTAAACTCTTTCTCTTTGTATTTCTTTGATAGTAGTTCTAGGTATCTTTCAGTTGTTCCTGGGGATTTGTGTCCTACGATGTGAGATAGGTCACTGATTGGTACACCGTTAGATAGTTGGAATACGATGAATGCATTCCTGAAATCATTTACAGATGCACTGGATACCTTTGCTCTCTGGAAATATCTGGATAGAGAAGCTCTAATGTTTCTAATCTCCATTCTTCGATTCTTCTTTGTACAGAACACATACTTCTCTGGATTATTCTCAACAATATATGCCTTAAGTATTCCGTAGATCTTGTCACACATAGGAATATCTCTTGCTGGTATGGAATCCTGCTGATTGATGTGAATATTAGGATTCTTACGATCAAAAGTTATATCCAGAACCTGCAGATTCGCAAGCTCAGATATCCTAATACCAGTTTGAATCAGTAATTCAAGCATCGTATAGATCTTATCGTTCTCCTTACAAACCTCTCTAATCTTATTAATCTCTAAAAGACTTAAAGTTCTTGGTTTAGACTGAATATATTTAGGGTGAACAATCTTACCTGAGAAGTCTTCTTCGATGATCTTTCTTTCAGCGAGGAACTTAACAAAGGTTCGGTATGTATTAATTTTTCTTGCAACGGTCTTAATGGCACTATAGGATTTTTTAATTTCTCGGTATATTTCGTTGTAGTCATCAAGCGAAAGGGTAACTACTTCTTTGTTTCCGGAGATACTGATTAACTGCTTAATATCAGCAATGTACGCGATGAGGGTTGACTTACTCTTCTTCTTTCTCTTAAGATATTCTTGGAACTGATTTAATGCTGTTTGGTTGTTCATCTTATAGTATTTGATCGGTTGATATTATCACATATAAAAAAATGCGGTCAACAACAAAACAAGAGAATTCTGGGTCATTCATTGGAACCGCTTTGCTGGTAATGCTTTCTATGGTTCTAATAATTAACACTTTACGTGTTGTAGTGAACGGAAGAAATAATTATTCCACATATTTGGAAGAACAAAAGAGTTTGGAGAAGATTCAGGATAGAAATTCAGATCTTCAAGAAGAGAAACAGTATGTAACGAGTGAAGAATATAAGTTAATTCTTTTAAGAGATGCTGCAAGGCTTGCACAGGGAGGTGAAACCCTTTATCAGATTAAGAGTTCTCCGGTATACCTAGATGAGGAGGTTACGTTACTTGATATTACCGAGAAGGACAACTTCTTTGATTGGTGGTTAAAGTTAATATTCTAGTCCCCTATTTGAAGTACAGGATTGAAGAAGGTTGAAGTTTCACACTTAAAATTATATAATACAACACAACTTACCGCGGGGTAGAGCAGAGGTAGCTCGTCAGGCTCATAACCTGAAGGTCGTCCGTTCGATTCGGACCCCCGCAACCAAAAGCCCCTACACGTTTGCAGGGGCTTTTTTGATTTAGATTGTTAGCAAAAAAACACCCCATCTGCTAAAATTGAGAAGCTAAAACGCTTATATGTCAGAGTAGCTCAGTTGGCTAGAGCACAGGATTCATAAACCTGAGGTCGGCAGTTCGATCCTGCCCTCTGATATAAATATCACAATGGCTTAGAATATAATTAAACCTAACTAACTTCATAAAAATATGGACAAAACTAAAACACCAGAGAAGAAGAAAGATATTGAGAAAGTAAGGGCAGAAATGTCTAGGAAAGTAATGGAGATGAATAAGAAGAATGGTTCGAAAGGATCAACTGTGTTCTCATTTGGATTTGGAAGAAATCCACTAATTGTTTTAGTAGTCTCAATATTATTAATATTCTTTATTCTTCAACTCTTCAATAGAGGTGTTGGAACTGGAAATATTGGTATTACAGATACTATCAATGGAATTAAGGAGAACAGATTCTCTCAATTCATAGTTCAGAATGATGGAACTGTTCAGGTATATGGAAAGCAGTACTATGTTGTTGCTGACGCAGATACATTGGCTGACTCTCTAAAGGATTCAACTGAATACAAGTTTACTGATTCAAGAGTTGGAGGTATTGAAGAGATTACTCTAGATAGACTTATAGAGGAATTAAACGACAACGATCTAATTGCACAGTTACGAAGTGCTTTAAGTAGAGGTGGAAGCGGTATATCGGAACTTGTTATAGCAGATAACTTTATCCTAGCTTTGAGAAGCGGTGCTCAGTTAGACTTCATTGTTAGAGGCGCTACAGAAGCAGATATAGAGGCAAAGCTACAGACAAAGAACCTATCTTTGGCTACAATCCCTCAGAAGGTTAGTAAATTAAAGTATCTAGCAAAGAGTGTAGATAATTCATTGTTTGTTGATACTCTAAATAGCAATGCATTCAGTAATGTAATCTATCTAGAAGAAAATGGACTTGCTTTAGCTAAGCTTAAGACAAGTACTACTTTCAGGGCAGCAATAGATTGGACTCCAGTTATTTCAACATTCACAACGCTACTACAGCAGGAAGATATTAATCTAAGTGCTACTAACTTCGAAATCATTACTCAAAATATAAGTGAAGGTATTTCATTTAGCGATATATTAACTCTACTAACTCTTGTTGGATTCGTTGTAATAGCATTCATGCTGTTCAGAGGTGTTCAGGGAGGAGGAGGAATGGGTATTGCTCAATTTGGTCAGAGTAAGGCAAAGCTTTTCTTTGGATCAAAGATTGATACTACATTTAAGGATGTAGCTGGTATTGATGAAGCTAGAGATGAGTTGAATGAAGTTGTAGATTTCTTAAGAAATCCTGCAAAGTTTAGAAAGCTAGGTGCAAGAATACCAAAGGGAATCCTTATGGTTGGAGCTCCTGGAACTGGAAAAACATTGCTTGCAAGAGCTATTGCTGGAGAAGCAGGTGTTCCATTCTTTCATACATCAGGTTCAGAATTCGAAGAGATGCTTGTTGGAGCAGGTGCTTCTAGAGTTAGAGATCTATTTACCAAAGCAAAGAAAGCAGCTCCTGCATTAATCTTTATTGATGAAATAGATGCTGTTGCAAGAAAGAGAGGTACAAAGGTTCAATCTGGAACTACAGAACAGACGTTGAATCAGATATTGGTTGAGATGGATGGTTTTGAAAAGAACGTTAATGTAATAGTATTGGCGGCAACTAACAGACCTGATGTATTAGACCCAGCTATCTTAAGGCCTGGAAGATTCGACAGACAAATTAGAATTGAGCTTCCTGATATGCAGGGTAGAAAAGAAATTCTTGCTGTACACGGAGCTAATAAGCCATTTGATGAAACTGTTGATTTGGAAAGAGTAGCTAAGAGAACTGTAGGGTTCACTGGAGCAGATCTTGAGAATATCTTAAACGAAGCAGCCATTATTGCTGCAAGAGAAGGAAAGACAAAGGTTTCAGATGATGATATTGATGAAGCTATATCTAAGGTTGTATTAGGCCCTGCAAAGAAGTCTAGAAAGAGAACAGAGGCAGAACTTAGCTTGGTTGCATACCACGAAGCAGGACACGCTGTCGTAGCAAAGATGATTCCTGAGGCTACTCCTGTTGATAGGATTTCTATCATTTCAAGAGGTTCATCTGGAGGAGTAACTATGTTCCTTCCTGAAAAGGATGAATATATTGTTTCAAAGAGAAAGCTTCTTGCTGAGATTGCAGTATCATTAGGAGGAAGAGCTGCGGAGGAGATTGCATTAGATGATATCTCAACAGGAGCATCTAGCGATATTGAAAAGGCTACAAACGTTGCAAAGAGAATGATTCAAAGATTTGGTATGAGTGAAAAGATGGGATTGGTACAGTATGGAGACTTTGAAGAGAATGACTATCTTGGATATGCATACTCAAACTCAAAGGAATATTCAGACAAGACAGCGCAGGATATCGATGCAGAAGTTAAGTTGCTGGTAACAGAAGCTTATGAAAGAGCAAAGAAGATTCTTAACGACAACAGAGAAAAATTGGATTCTGTAGCTAAGGAGTTATTGGAAAAGGAGGTTCTTGGAAAGGAAGACTTCGATAGATTGTTCTAGTTAGTTTAGAAACTAAAAGGCTCTGGAAACAGAGCCTTTTTTGTTATCCTTCAATCTCATCATCCTTCACTTCTATCACTTCTGGAGTTTTATTTAGTGCAGCTAAGACTCTTGGTTTATAGATTTCAATTGCATGGACAGTATCAATCTCGAACCAACCTACGCTGTTGTATATAAAGTTGTTTATAGCAGTATGTAGAACTGCAGAGAGCAGTGCATCCATGCCTTCTGGGTCATCATTAAGGCTATAGGTAGAAGCAAGGTTTAGGTAGTTTTTTCTAGCTGCTGTAGCTAAGTGTGCAAACTCAGCACCAACTTGTTCCCCGTCTTTAAGCAAGTCCATAATGTAGATACCAAACCTAATTGCGGCAGGTACAATGTCTTGTTCTGAAGTAGGTGCAAATGTGCCTTCTCTAACTAGAAAATATGCAAGAAGATCAAATGATCCACCTATGTTGTGTCCTATCGATAGGTCTTGAATTGTATCTTTAAGCCGCACATTGTCATAGTTTAGTATTCTAGCCAATTCCTCTTCAGGCGATCCTGTTTGTGTTACTTCTGCCTCTGTTTCTGTAACTCCAAAACCTCTGCTTACAAATGATCGGTAGATTTTTCTTGCTATTTGTTCTAGAAGAATACGTTGTTGTTCTTCGGAGAGACTAACATACTTATTGTAGAAGGTATCTAGATATGATCGGTTAGCTGATCTAACTGATCTTGTAGCAATCTTCCCTTGTGTAATATCGAGTAACATCCAAAGTAAATTTGTTAACTGTTCATTACTCATACTAGGAAGATCTATATTTGTTTTCAGAGTGGTAACTAGACCTACATATTCGGGAGTTACCTCAAATTGTTCTTGGTTTAGGACGTTGTATAGGTTATTGCCTAGTTCCTGTAGCATCTCTTGGCTAGCTTCTAGTAGCTCATCTTGGGTAGGAGATTTCTGAGCAAACTTATACGCAAGGAGGTTCAATATATCAAAAACTTTGATAAAAAAGGTTGTGCTCTCTACACCAGGAGCAAAGGGAATTGTTCGAAGCTCAGGGAAGTTCAAGTAGTATCTCTCTATATCACTATTTGCTTGTACCCTTTGCATCTCAAGTATTCGTTGTTCACGAAGTTCATCAAGAACAACATCCTCACTAGCCCTTAATGCTATATTGTTAGCTTCCTTGTGTAATCGGGCTAGGAAATCCTGGGAATTTCTTTCCTCTGTGTATAGTTTTCCATAGAAATTAGCGTAGGGAAGATCTGCATATATTTTTGCTGCAGCTTTCATAATTATTTCGATTAATTCCTGTCTTTGTGTCTCATCAAGGCTGTTTGTAGCTACGATGCTCACGAACAGTGTTTCAATTTCTCCAAGTTCGTTTGAGTCAGCAATGCTTGGATTTAAATTCAAAGCGCGTAGAGATTTAGCTAATCCCATAAAGAATTCTTTCCCACGTTCCTCATATTTTTCTTCAAGTGTGTCTGCTTTGTAGCGGCCAAACAAACTTCTTCTTTTATCCCATTCATCATTAGACATTAACTTGCTTTGGTGGAGATTAGCGATGATTGGAGTAATTTGCTTGGTAAAGATTCTAACAAAAGGTGATCTGTTTCCATCCGTAAATACTAGGCTTTCGATGGATATAGGAGTATCTGACATAAGAGTTAGATAACGTTAATTCTTGGATTATATTCGGAGGGTTTTCATTCTACAAGAGTGTGAATTATAAAAAGACTATAAGATTAAAACTCTAAAACTTTCGATTTAGCTCATGTTAAACTTACATAGTTAAAAAAACAAAGTGTCCAAGAACAAACTACTAATAATCGATTCCTTTGCTTTAATATTCAGAGCCTATTACGCTTTTCCACCAACATTAACCAATGCACAAGGGGAACCTGTTAATGCAGTCTTTGGTTTCTCAACACTTTTGCTTGATGTAATCCTTAAATTCAATCCAACACATATAGTTGCTGTAATGGATTCAGCAGGACCAACCGTTAGGCAGACGGAGCATTCGTTCTATAAATCTAACCGAGATTCAGCAGATGACCTAATGACTGTCCAGATACCGCGCATCGTTGGAGTGTTAGATTCACTAGGTATCCAATTGCTAAGAGCAGATGGGATAGAGGCGGATGACATAATTGGGACTGTAACAAAAAATATGTCCAAAAGCTGGGCGGATACAATCGTAGTAACAGGAGACCAAGATCTCTTTCAATTGATTGATGAAGACACTCAGATATATCTAGCTGCTAGAAAATTTTCGGACTCAAAATTATTCCAAAGAGAAGATGTTAAGGACAAGCTTGGTGTGTATCCAGAGCAAGTGGCCGATTATAAAGCTATAGCAGGAGACTCATCGGACAATATACCAGGTGTGCGAGGAATAGGTCCGAAAGGAGCTGTTGACCTAATAACTAAGTTTGGTAGTCTTGAAAATATATATACAAAAATTGATGAAGTTGATAAGAAATATAAAGAAAAAATGATAGAAAATGTTGAGATCGCACAAACCTCAAAACATCTAGCTACTATTAATACAGATATTCCAATCTCCTACGATATAAACAATGCTAAATTCGAGAATCCAAACCTTTCTCAGACAAGAGAGATATTCACAGAACTTGAATTCAAGAGCTTGTTAACAAAACTTGATAGACTCGCAAAGATGTATATGCCATCTGCTAGTATTGGTTTGTTCTCGCAAGAGAATCTAATGCCAGAAGTGGCGATAGAATATTCAAAGAAAATTGAGGAGTTGAAGGATGAGCAAGAGCTTTACCTTTACAAGAACGGTAACAGTGATTATCTAATCTCTGGTAGCACAGACACAATCTATACTGGAGAACTATCAAAACTTCTAGAGATTGTTAAAGGAAAGAAATTGATCTCATTCAATCTTAAGGATCACAAGGAACTGTTAGCAGTAGCTAGCTCGTATATGGATTTAATGATATCTGGAGTTGTTGTAGGTGGAGGCAGAGTTACTCCTACTATAAACAGCGTCCTAAGATTCTTTGGTGCTACACCAAGTGAAGAGCCAGGTATTCTTCTACTTCAGATGAAGATTGCGTACAAGAATATGCTTGAAGAATACAAGGAGAATAAGGTAATAGCCTTAGAGAATGAGATCCTTCCTGTTGTTATCAGAATGGAAGAGAATGGTATTTCTTTAGATAAAAAACAGTTAGAGAAAGACTTGGCTACCCTTCAGAAGGAAAGAGAATCTGTTCAAGCAAAGATATTTGAACTAGCAGGACACGAAATCAATGTTAATTCACCAAAACAAATAGGAGAGCTTCTTTTCGTTGAAAGGCAGTTGTCTGGAGCAAGAAAGACAAAGACTGGCGCATACAGTACAGATGAAAGAACTCTACGGGATCTTTTGGATCAAGATCCAATTATTTCCTTAATTCTAGAATTCAGAGAGCTCGACAAGATTATCGGAACATATCTTTCACCATTACCTGATTATATATATCCGCTAGATGGAAGAGTTCATGGAACTTTTGATCAAATAGGAGCTGTTAGTGGTAGGTTTGCATCGCGTAATCCAAATATTCAAAATATTCCAAAGGGAGAATTCTACGGAGTTAATATTAGGAACTCGTTTAAGGCAGAGGAAGGGAGCGTTCTAATATCATTCGACTATTCTCAACAGGAGCTTAGAATACTTGCAGCACTTGCTGAGGAAGATAATATGCTCGAATATTACAATACTGGAAGAGACGTTCATATTCTCACAGCTTCTCAGTTATTTGAGGTAGATGAATCAGCTGTAACTAAACAGCAAAGAGATGTAGGCAAAACTGTCAATTTCAGTATCATATATGGTATATCAACATTCGGACTTTCGGACAGACTAAAGATTCCTAGAGAAACTGCTGATACTTTTATTAAAAAATTCTACGAAGCATATCCAAAGATTAGAATTTTCATGGACCAAGTTTTGGAAGATGCAAAATCTTCGGGATTTACTGAAACTATTTTGGGTCGAAGAAGGTATAACGAGATGATTAAGTCCAACAACAGGAACTTAAGGGCTGCTGCAGAGAGAGAGCTATTCAACTTTATAATCCAGGGGAGTGCGGCAGATGTTATGAAGATGGTTTTAACAAAAATTGATGATGTTTGTGATGTAGAAAACAAGCTAGTAGCACAGATACATGATGAGTATCTTTTTGAGTGTAAAAATACTTCGGACAATATTGAAGTCTTTGTCCGAAAGATATATCATATTATGAAAGATGTTTACGATATGGGCGTCGAATTCAAGGTGGAAGCCAGTATCGGAGAACAATGGGGTAGCTTAATTAAATATGATATTAAATAAATAATATGAAATTCATCTATAAGTGGCTAGCTATTATTGGAATGTTATCTACAGCTTACTTGTATGTAAGAAATACAAAGAGCGTAACTAAAGATATTAAAACAATCACTAATAAAGCTAATGGCTTATATGAGAAGTTTTCTGACACTATAGAGAAGAACAAGAAGAGTGTCATGGATGATGTTAAGGACTTTGAAAGAGAGATTTCTAAGAATAAAGAAATAATGAAGGTAAAAGAGAGTGTTCAGGAGTTTGTTAATAATGTTCCAGAGAAGGTGGCAGAGGCTGTAGAGAAGTTCCAGTTAAGAGTAGAGGCTAAGAAATCTAATCCAGTAAAGAAAGCTGCAAAGAAAGTTGTTAAGAAGGCTACAAAAACACTTTCAACAGGTGTTGGAAGGATTGATCAGCTACATGGTTTCATTGGTAGCAAATCAGAAATTACTATCCCAGAAATCAGAAAGCATTTCTCATCTGTGTCTGAACGAACTCTAAGAAGAGACATGGACAAGCTTGAAAAGATGGGAGTAGTTAAGCAGGTTGGTAAAACTAAGAACTCTTTCTATAGAGTTTTATAAAAAACTTTTAAATTCTTGCAAAATCTCTTCAAATAGGTAAGAATATACCTGCACTAATTAACTATTTTTACAGTATGAGAAAGATTTTTCTTTCTGCATGCATAACTTTTGCAGCTCTTGCTGCTTCAGTTGTCACTTCTTTCGTATTCGTCTTTATTATTTCCAGCGTTTTTTTTAATGTAATAGACAAAGATAGAATTCTTCCTAATATATACCTTAAGGAAGCATACGTAGGGCTTGAAAGTATTCAGGATGTTCAGATTGAATATCAGGAAGAGGCTTTAGAGTTACTTCCTTCAACTATTACACTAACAATAGGTACCGAGACCAAAGAGTATCCAACTAGTGAGCTTTCCCCAGAACTATATCTAGAGGAAGTTAGAGATGTGGGAAGAAGTGGGAATATATTTGGAGCTATGGTTGAGTTGGCTAGTGTATCTAGTGCATTAAGCTTTGATTATGAATACAAATTTAATGTAGAAAAAATAATAAGCGAGTTTAGCTTGTTCGCAGATGATGATATTAAGTTCTTTGAAGAAGATGGTAGGGTAGTTGGTTGCACCAATGATTTAGTATCTTCTAAATTAATAGATGTACAGAAGTTTAATAAGCAGCTATCAGTTAGCGCTCAATCAGATACAGAGATAAAGCTTGAGAAAGCAGAGATCCTATCAGAAGGTGTTTCTACAGATCTATTCTTGATATGTAATAAGTTCAAACATGATACAAAGACAATCCTTACCAAGTTTGAAAGATTTGGAGATGTGGATCCAGTAGAAGTTCTTGGCTTCATGGGTCTGTATATGTCTCCTGAAGGAACTCTTTCTTGGAAGATGTATAGCGATGAGAATCTAAGGAAGTTCCTAGACTCTTTGAAATTAAGAACTCAAATAGTACTAGATGAAGGAGAATATCAAGAGGTAGATGGTAAAGTGCGATTGTTTAGACAATATAAAGAAGGGAAAGAGGTAGATATAGAAGCAAGTTATCGGAATATGATTAAGTGGAGTCTAAATCCACTGTCTGAGAATATTAAAATGGTCTATAAGGTAACTGCTCCTTGGTATGTAAAGGAAGGAAAGGAGATCGTTGATTTTACATATGAATTGAGTAGAGGAGAAAGTAGGCTTAACTATAATATAGAGAATGGTAGGGTAGGTGTTCAGGAAATAGATGGTTATATCTTAAATCCTGGGAGTGAGTACTCATTCTATAATATGCTTCAGCCTAGACTTCTTGATATCTGGAGAACAGCGAATGGTAGAGCAATAGAAATGGGGATATGTAGTTCAAGTACTACTATATTTAGAGCAGCAATTCATGCAGGGTTCCCAATTACAGAAAGGTACAGTCATGGATGGAGTCTTCCTAAGTATGAGTGGCCATATGAGCAGAACGTTGTAGATGCAACTTACCTAACCAATCCAAAGGTAGACCTAAAGTTCGTAAACGATCTAGCTTACCCTGTTATCTTCAAATCAGAAATTTGGAGTGATGGAGGATGGGATTATCAGAGAGTTAGGATCATGACATCGCCAAAAGCTAAAGATAGGAGTGTAGAACTCACAAGATTTAGGAAATGGGATGAGCGCTTACCTGGGATTTACAAGGGTAGTTTTGACAGGATAATTAGAGAAAAAGGTGTAGTTACGAGGCAAGATTACTTCGAAAGTAACTACTATATGTATGCTCCATACTAAGATAGCTTAGTAATTTCTTCGCCAGTAAGGATTCCGGGGGTTCATAGAACTTATCTTCAATCTTTCTATTATTATCACGAAAATAGCGGTCAAATTTGGGTCAAAATGCACAAAACTCAATGTACTCCATAGCCCTATGTACCTTAAATTTTCTCTACTTTTTCTGCTTGACCAGATGTTACTTTCTTTGATACAATCACTTCACACTTATCTTAAAGCAATTTAAGAAGTGCTAAACAATTATCCCAAACAATAAATTGAACTTTTAAAAGTGATAAGGAACGTCAAGTTTTCTTTGAGTTTAATCTAAACTCTTGTAAACGTTCTGTTTTGGAATCGACAGAATGTTATTCCAGAAATACTAAGCAATTAGTTATTTCTAAATTATTCCGCTATTAAATTAGCAAACTTAAATATGGAATCTCGATTTATCGAGATGAAATTTTATGGAGAGTTTGATCCTGGCTCAGGATTAACGCTAGCGATGTGCCTAAGGTATGCAAGTCGAACGATTGTTCATGAGTAGCAATACAAGTGAACGATAGTGGCAGACGGCTGAGTAATACACAGGAATCTCCCCCAAACTCGGGTATAGCTCGCCGAAAGGTGGGGTAAACCCCGATACACCCTTGCTTGTAGAAGTGTAGGGAAAAACTCCGGTGGTTTGGGATGAGCCTGTGTCCTATCAGGTAGTTGGTGAAGTAATGGTTCACCAAGCCTATGACGGGTAGCTGGTCTTAGAGGATGGCCAGCCAGACTGGGACTGAGATACGGCCCAGACTCCTACGGGAGGCAGCAACTAGGAATTATGTGCAATGGACGCAAGTCTGACACTGCGACATCGCGTGAAGGATGAAGATCTTAGGATTGTAAACTTCTTTTATTTGGGAGCAAGTTCTGAGAGTACCAAATGAATAAGTGCCTGCCAACCACGTGCCAGAAGCATCGGTAATACGTGGGGCACGAGCGTTATCCGGATTTACTGGGCGTAAAGAGATGCGTAGGTGTTTTAGTAAGTTTTATGTTAAATCCAGGCACTCAATGTCTGAACTGCATAGGAAACTACTAGAATTGAACTAGTTAGAGATAGAGGGAATTCCTGGTGGAGCGGTTAAATGCGTTGATATCAGGAGGAACACCAAAGGCGAAGGCACTCTATTGGAACTATGTTGACACTAAGGCTCGAAAGCGTGGGGAGCAAAACGGATTAGATACCCGTGTAGTCCACGCCGTAAACGATCCCTGCTAGATGTTTGCTTTGTTTTGTTATTTTCACTTCGGTGAAGGTTTACGGGCGAAGTGAGTGTCACAGTTAACACGTTAAGCAGGGCGCCTGGGAAGTACGACCGCAAGGTTAAAACCCAAAGGAATTGACGGGAACCCGCACAAGTAGTGGAGCGCCTGGTTTAATTCGATGATTAGCGAAGAACCTCACCTGGGCTTGAACTGTAGCTGCGAATCTCCAGAAATGGAGACGTCCTTCGAGGGAGCTATAGAGGTGATGCATGGCTGTCGTCAGCTCGTGTCGTGAGATGTCGGGTTAAGTCCCACAACGAGCGCAACCCCTATCCTATGTTAAAATTTCTTAGGAGACTGCCCTGTTATAACAGGGAGGAAGGAGGGGATGACGTCCAGTCATCATGTCCCTTATGTCCAGGGCTACACAGACGCTACAATGGCAGCTACAATGGGTCGCGAAACCGCAAGGTGGAGCTAATCTCATCAAAAGCTGTCTCAGTTCGGATTGAAGGCTGAAACTCGCCTTCATGAAGTTGGAATTACTAGTAATCGTGTATCAGCATGGCACGGTGAATACGTTCTCGGGTTTTGTACACACCGCCCGTCAGGGCATGGGAGTTGCTCTTGCTCGAAGTTCTCATTTATTGAGGCCGACAGTAAGGGTGGCGACTGGGCTTAAGTCGTAACAAGGTAGCCGTAGGGGAATCTGCGGCTGGATTAACTCCTTTCAAAAGGAGTTTGATTATAAGTAATTTATAATCTGACCCAAGTTTTAGATTTGCTCAAAGTACTTGACGTTTCCTTATCACTTTTTAAGAGTTTAAAAGAACCTTAAATCAAAATATCACTAATGGTGAACTACCCATGGTAGCTAGCCTGCATCACAGGCGATTAGCTCAGGTGGTTAGAGCGCTCCTCTGATAAGGGAGAGGTCCCAAGTTCGAGTCTTGGATCGCCTATTTAATTATAGGAGGGGTCAAGTAAGGAACACGAGCAATTTGCTCGAAACGGCCTACTAGCCGTTTCTCGGGGTCTTAGCTTAGCTGGTAGAGCGCCTCATTTGCAATGAGGAGGTCATGGGTTCGAATCCCATAGACTCCATTTAATATTTAGTAATCTGCTTTCTCGCAAGAGAGAGTAGATAACTGAAAGTTAAAACTTTTAGTGATTAATTGATCTTTAACAACTGAATAGAAGGTGAATAACCGGAAATAAGCTAATAAGGGCATATGGTGGATGCCTTGGCACAAAAAGCCGATGAAGGACGTGCTTAACTGCGAAATGCCTCGAGGAGCTGTTGCGAAGCGTTATACTCGGGGATATCCTAATGGGAAAACCCATCCAATTTATTGGATACCACATGATGAATTCATAGTCATGTAGGCGGCAAGCTAGTGAACTGAAACATCTTAGTAACTAGAAGAAAAAAGACAAATATGTAATTCTCTTAGTAGCGGCGAGCGAACAGGGAAGAGCTCAAACCTAAAGATCTTGAGTGGTTTCTGAGCTTAATCAGCAATGGTTAAGTGATGGATTGCTCAACCGTTTTGGCGGTATGACTTTAAGGGGTTGTAGGAGATAAACGTTACGGACCCAAATATCCGTTAGGCAAGTTACAAAATTCAAGAATAGTAGAATTCAACTGGGACGTTGGACCATAGAGCGTAAAAGTCGCGTATACCAAATTCTTGGATCTTGCTTGTTTATGATCCTGAGTACTACCATCTAGGAGAAATCTGGTAGGAATCATCCAGAACCATCTGGAAAAGCTAAATACTTTTTGTGACCGATAGTGCATAGTACCGTGAGGGAACGGTGAAAAGAACCTCTGTTAGAGGAGTGAAATAGACCCTGAAACCATATGCTTACAAACAGTAGAAGCCACGTTTACGTGGTGACTGCGTGCCTATTGAAGAATGAGTCTGCGAGTTATTGTATCTGGCAAGGTTAAATCGTTTTGCGATGTAGCCATAGGGAAACCAAGTCTTAAAAGGGCGCTTAGTCTGATGCAATAGACCCGAAGCCGTGTGATCTAACCATGAGCAGGTTGAAACCCGTAGAAATACGGGAGGAGGACCGAACAGTTTAACGGCAAAAAGTTATCTGATGACTTGTGGTTAGCGATGATACGTCAACCGAACACGGCGATAGCTGGCTCTCCTCGAAATAGTTTTTGGACTAGCCTCGACTTCGAAGTATAGGGAGGTAGAGCACTGATTGAGTCTTAGGGGGCTTCGGCCTTACTAAACTCTATCAAACTACGAATGCCCTATATGAATGGTCGGGAGTCAGACTGCGGGAGATAAGTTCCGTTGGTCAAGAGGGAAACAGCCCAGAGCACAGGATAAGGTCCCTAAATCTATACTAAGTGGAAAAGGAGGTGGATTTTCTATGACAACCAGGAGGTTTGCTTGGAGGCAGCCATCCTTTAAAGAGTGCGTAATAGCTCACTGGTCAAGAAGATCTGCGCCGATAATTATCGGGGCTCAAGTATAGTACCGAAGCCGTGCCTTTGTGCACATTGGTGCATAAGGAGTAGAGGAGCGTTGTATACGCAGCGAAGCAAAACCGTGAGGTTTTGTGGAGTATATACAAGTGCGGATGCAGACATGAGTAGCGAAATTCCGGTGAAAACCCGAGACACCGTATGATTAAGGTTTCCTCAGCTACGCCAGTCGTCTGAGGGTTAGTCGGTCCTAAGCTGAGGCTGAAAAGCGTAAGTGATGGATAACAGGTTAATATTCCTGTACTAACAATATATCGTTAACACCTATGGAGTCCTGGTAAGGAGAAGTCTGAGTGTCGACAGGTCGGCATGCAAGCAGTAAGGCAGAATGTGTAGGTAAATCCGCACGTTCGATCGATTCGTCGAGGATGAACACGAGCTGTGATGTATAGATACTAGCTAAGGTTAGTGTCAATTCAGGCAATTCAGGCTACTGGAAAATCTTCTGTGGGAGAGATATTGTTAACCGTACCGCAAACCGCCACAGGTAATCTGGTAGAGTATACCAAGGTGTACGAGTAAGGCCATGTCAAGGAACTCGGCAAATTTGCCCCGTAACTTCGGGAAAAGGGGCGCCATAGTCTTAACTGACTGTGGCTGCAATAAAAAGGTTCAATCGACTGTTTAACTAAAACACAGGTATGTGCAAACACGCAAGTGGAAGTATACATACTGACGTCTGCCCAATGCCAGAATATGACGGAAGAGAGTGACCACACTTCGGTGTGCGAGCTTTTGACCTAAGTACTGGTGAATGGCGGCTGTAACCCTGACGGTCCTAAGGTAGCGAAATTCCTCGGTGCTTAATAGGCATCCTGCACGAAAGACGTAACGAGTTGGACGCTGTCTTGACATGGTGCTCGGCGAAAATGAAATGGCTGTGAAGATGCGGCCTTACCACATCTGGACAAAAAGACCCCAGCATCTTTACTGTAGCTAGGCATTGAGATAAATTTATTATTGCAGAGTGTAGGAAGGAGACTTTGAAGCATCCCTTTTGGGGGGTGTGGAGTCGTCAATGTAACACTTCCCTATGATAAATTTATTTCTGATTGGGTCCCTGAATCGGGATACCAAGACAGTGTTTGGTGGGCAGTTTCACTGGGGCGGTGTCTTACTAAAATGTAACGTAAGATTCCCAAGGTTACCTCATCCTGTATGGAAATCAGGAGAAGAGTATAAAGGCATAAGGTAGCTTTACTGTGAGACATACAAGTCGAACAGTTACGAAAGTAGGGCTTAGTGACCCTTTCATTGCATATGGAAGCGTGATTGTTTAAAGGATAAAAGTTACGCTGGGGATAACAGGCTAGTCTTGCCCGAGCGTTCACAGCGACGGCAAGGTTCGGCACCTCGATGTCGGCTCATCACATCCTGGGGGTGTATCAGCTCCCAAGGGTTCGGCTGTTCGCCGATTAAAGTGGTACGCGAGCTGGGTTCAGACCGAAGTAATTCAGGTCGGTCTCTATCCGATGTGGTCGTTCGAATTTTGAGGAGGTTCACTTTTAGTACGCAAGGACCAAGGTGAGGCAGTCTCTGGTGCACCAGTTGTTCTACCAAGAGCATCGCTGGGTAGCTACACTGCTATTAGGATAAGCACTGAAAGCATCTAAGTGCGAAGCCAACTCCAAGATTAAAATTCGTTATAGGTTCCTGGGAGACTACCAGGTTGATAGGCAACAGATGTAAGTGCAGTAATGTATTGAGTCGAGTTGTACTAATAAACCAAAAAATATCGCCGGTTATACACCCTTCTATTCAGTTTCTAGAGATTAATTAACGTATAGTGTAGTAAAATACACCATACGTTAGTATCTTAGAACTTTTAAAATTATGACTTCTGTCACTAGATATCTGGGAAGCTCCAACTTCCTAGATATCCGGTGATAGGATCGCTCTGGAACCACCCCATCCCATCCCGAACTGGGCAGTGAAACGGAGTTGAGCCGAAGATACTTATCCGCACCGCGGATTGGGAAAATAGGTAATCGCCGGTATAAAAAAGACTCTTAGAAATAGGAGTCTTTTTTTATTGAGTTTTTTATGAAAACTGTTGAACACCTTAGGTAATTCTTAGCTATGAAGCTTGTGTGCTAGAATAGACTTATGGATAGAAACAACGAAGTAATTACTGCAGCAGAATTAGGATTAAACATAGAAATGTTGTCTCAGAATGTTGAAGCAATGAGACTTGCTAGCGAATCAAATAGCAGAACCTCTTTAAGATTACACATAAGTAACTGTTTGAAATATGATTTACAACCAGTACTTAAGAGACATATTGAAACGAAGTACGGTGAAGGAACAGAAAACGCTGTAGGAAGTGATACTGCTGAAATAGTATGGAAAGATATTGAAGATTATATTGAATATCTAAGACCACAAGGAAAACTTAGAGAAAAGGCAACTGATTTTACCTTTAGAGTGCTTAACGAAGTCTTCTCAGATCTACTTGGAAAGTTATCTCTAGATCTAAATCTTAGATTACTACTGTTGCAGTTTATTAAGTACAGCAGCAAAGATCTTATATACGAGGATGAGTTACTAGCTCGAACCTCAGTAGTTTAACTCCCCATATTCCTATTTGTTTACAGAAGCCCCTTCTGATATAATCCGATCAAGGAATCTTAAGTCTATCTTCATTCGAAAGGGTGTTGGTAAAACAAAAACTTAGGACACACTTAAATATATGAGTAAAATCAAAAAACACTCAGAAGAAGAGATGAACGCTCTTCTAGAAGGGGTAGCAATCCCTAAAACTTTCAAGAAAGGAGATATCATCGAGGGAACAGTTGTTTCTATGAATGACTTTGGAATGATCGTCAATGTTGGCGGTAGAACTGAAGGAATCGTTGGTGGTAAGCACTTAAAGCTTGGAGGAAAAAAGGTTGTTAAAAAACCTGGAGATATAATTCTATCTTATGTTCTAAAAACAGAATCTGAAGACGGACAAATTCAATTGTCTGTAAGCAAGACTGGACCTGAACTAAAATGGCACGAGCTTGAACTCGCTAAGAAGATGGATACTTCTATCAAAGTGAAAGTCATAGAGGCTAACACTGGAGGAGTAATCGTTGAAATTAACGAAGGATTAAGAGGATTCGTACCTAGTTCTCAGTTAAGGAACAATAGAATCTATACTACAGAGACATACTCTGGAAAGGTTGATGCTGTTAAAGCACTTCAAACTAAACTAGCCGAGATGATCGGAGAGGAACTTGAAGTAGTTGTAATGGAGATCAACAAAGACAAGAACAAGGTTATTCTTTCTGAAAAGAGAGCATTCAACGACGGCGTAGACGTTAAAGAAATGGAGGCAACTCTATTGAGTCTAAAGGTTGGAGATGCACTAGAAGGAGAGGTAACTGGAATTGCTCCATTCGGTCTATTTGTTAACGCAAAGGGATTGGAAGGATTGGTTCACTTATCTGAAATTTCTTGGGATAAAGTATCTAACCCTGCAGATTTCTACAAGGTTGGAGAAAAGGTTCAAGTACAGGTGTTAGGATTACAGGATAACGGTAAGAGAGTAGCATACTCGATTAAACGACTTGTACCAGACCCATGGAAGAACATCGTAAAGAAATACAAGGTTAACCAAATTGTTGACGGAGTAGTAAAGAGCGTTGCTGACTACGGGGTATTCGTAAAGATTGAAGAAGGTCTAAATGGCTTAATTCACATCAGCGAATTATCTAACAAGTTAGTAAAGCACCCTTCACAGATAGTTGCAGCTGGAGACGCAATCAAAGTCATGATTATTTCTATCTCTAACGATGATAGACATCTAGGCTTGAGCTTAAAGAGAGTAACTGGTCCTGCGGAAGCAGAAACAGAAGCTCCTCAAGCAGCTAATTCAGAAGCTTCTAGAGAAATGGAAGGTTTAGATAAGTTATTAAACGATACAAAGTAATTTGTATATTAATATTATCTTTGCTGGAAATAGATTAGCCCAATCGCAAGAAAGGGCTAATTTTTTATCCCAACTGTTAGCAGGTACTCACTTGACCTGCTATAATATGAGGCATAAACGTTAATCAATTATAAACATGGCAGACTTGAAAGGCCTTAACAGACTTACAGATAATGCAAAGAGAGTACTCTCTCAAGGAGAAGAAATCGCACGACTAAATAACTCAAAAGAATACAAAGTTATTCACTTATTCTATTCAATTTTAAACGATCGTTCATCTATCATAAATGAGCTATTCGCTAAACTAGGTATAGAATATGATGAAACAAAAGATAGAGTAGCAAACGAGATTAAGATCACATCGTTTAGAAATGAGAAGGTAAATAAAGTAGTATTCTCAGAAGAACTGAAGAAAGTAATCAACGATTCAATAGTAATAGCACAGGAGCTAAGCACTGTGTATGTAGGTATTGAACACCTGTTCCTATCCATCTTCAAACAAACAGATATTGATTTTGTTAAATCAATAAATAACTCTGGAATACACTATCAACTTGTAAAGGATTCTTTAATGGGAATCGTTACATACCCAGCACTTTCAGTCCTAGGAAGAGGAGATGATTTCCAAGAATTTGAAGATGAAAAAGATGGAACATACTACAGCAGGAATATGAACGAAGCGAGTATCAATGGAGAGATTTCAAACATTACAGGAAGAGACAAAGAGATTCAAAGATTAATTCATATACTAGCAAGAAAGAGCAAGAATAACCCAATTCTTGTAGGAGAAGCAGGTGTTGGTAAGACTGCTATCGTTGAAGGATTTGTAAACATGATAGTTCAAAAGAAAGTACCCGCAAGCTTTATTAACAAGAAGGTTTTAAGTGTAGATATAGCAGGGATTGTTGCTGGAGCTAGGTTAAGAGGAGATGTAGAAGAAAGAATAACTTCAGTTATTAATGAAGCAATAGATGATGGTAATACAATTCTCTTTATTGATGAAATTCATATGATTGTAGGAGCAGGTTCTACAGGAGGAAAGGATTCACTAGATATAGCAAACATTCTAAAACCATACCTTACAAAACCAAACCTAAGTGTTATTGGAGCAACTACACACGATGAATACACAAAATACTTCGAAGAAGACACAGCGCTATCTAGAAGATTTCAACCAATATTTATAGACGAGTTAAGTGAAGAAAGTGCCAAAGAGGTTATATATCAACTAATTCCAGAGTTCGAAGCATTCCACAGCCTAAAGATACAAAAAGAAGCAGTGGATATGGCTGTAACTTTATCTGCAAAATTCATTCAAGACAGATTTCTTCCAGACAAGGCCTTGGACATAATTGACGAGGCAGCAGCGAGTGTAAAGATAGGTCGAGAGTTCGCTATAGAGCCCGAATTAAGCGAGTTAGGTAACAACCTGATGAAAATCCAGTCTCGAAAAAATAAGGCCCTTAAAGAGGCTAATTTTGAGTTGGCGTCCAAATATAAATTGGACGAAGAAAAAGTAATCGACAATATCGAAGCAACAGTAGAAGGAAAGAAGAAAGTGAAGAAAAAATATGCGAAGGTAGTAACCGCTGACCTGATTAAGGACATTGTTGTTGAGATGACAAAGATTCCAATCGCTGCTAGCGATATCTCGAATAAGAATTTGAAGGATTTATCAGTAAATTTAAAAGCAAGGATAATTGGCCAAGACACGGTCATAGATAATGTCTCTAAAGCTATACAAAGGTCTCACTTAGGATTGAATGGAGACAAGCGACCATTGTCTTCTTTCTTGTTCTTGGGTCCAACTGGTGTAGGTAAGACAGAGCTTGCAAAGAGTTTGGCACGTGAGGTATTTGGTTCTGAATCCTTAATGTATCAGATTAATATGAGTGAATTCATGGAAATGCACTCAGTTGCTAAGTTGGTTGGTGCTCCTCCTGGGTACATTGGATATCAAGAAGGTGGTCAACTAACATCGTTTGTTAATCGAAAACCATATTCAGTAGTGTTATTCGATGAAATTGAGAAGGCGCATCCAGACACATTGAATATACTGCTTCAGATACTAGAAGAAGGATCATTAACAGACGGAAAGGGAGGCAAGGTAAGCTTCCGTAATACTATAGTAATTCTAACCTCAAACATAGGCGCATCATACGTAAAGAACGATGCAAGAATGGGATTCGACATTTCTTTTGATAGTAGCGACAAGGCTGAATTTGATAGGGCGTATGAAGATATGAAGGAAGTTATATTAGAAAAGCTTAAAGAAGATCTACGTCCAGAGCTAATTAACCGAATAGATTCTATCGATGTCTTTAGAGGTTTAAGTCGTGAAGATACTGACCAGATAGCGAGATTGATCGTTGATGAAACAAGGATTAAGCTACTTTCAAAGGGTATTAGGTTAAGTGTTTCCGAGGAAGTGATCTTAAAGATTAATGAACTTGGATATAGTAAAGAGTATGGTGCTAGGAATATTAGAAGACAGGCTATAGAATTCTTGGAAAATAGGCTCTCTGAGTTCCTTCTTACACTTAATATTGGAAAGAAGAGGACCGAAGTTCTGGAGCTTCAAGCTAAGCTAGTAAGTGGAAATGTTACGTTTACCGTGAAATAGGTGGATAACTTGCAAGAAACACGTAGTTTCTAGTAAAAATAGATGTTTTGCCATTGATTTTCCCAGAAAATACACAACTAAAATAAGTCACCGGAGTAGAGTGACGCTGAAATGCCCTACTCAATGGTGTCTTCGGAGGGGTAGGGTTACACCTACGAGTTTACTATAGGACTTGACATGAAAAGATTATAGGGTATAATATTATTTGTAACTTAAAAATAGAAGCACTGATGGTTAATCCCAAGATCTAGTTCGCGTGCACAATCATGTAAATGATTGACTTACTGGATTTTCGGATTAACCCTCACAAGCTACTTAATCCCAGAGTCTGGTTCGCGTACACAATTGCGTAAGTAATTGACTTACTGGACTCTCGGATTAGGTAGTTACCTTCTATTTTATTTTCATTTATCCTTTCAACTGATATACTATTTTTAAATCCCAGCTATTTTCCCTACAACCGAACAACTATTCACTTATTTATACAAATTTACATTTAATTTATGCCAACAA
The DNA here is from genome assembly GCA_964561155.1 of uncultured Candidatus Saccharibacteria bacterium. Lineage (GTDB taxonomy): Bacteria > Patescibacteriota > Dojkabacteria > J137 > J137 > KLAP211. The sequence goes on from CAZLOI010000001.1 coordinate 344,270, forward strand.
AGAAAGACGCAATCGCTAAATCTACTAGTATTCATGATCTAGAAGAGAAGACATTGGTAGATCTTAGAAAGATCGCAGAGGAACTTAATATTCCTAACCACTTAGATTTTCAGAAATCAGATTTAATACTAGCTATTGTAGCGGAGGAAACAAAGAGAGGAGGTAATATCTTCGCAGAAGGTTTCCTAGAAATTATAAAGGACTCACATGGAGTTTTAAGAAGTGGAACAATGCTTCCAGGAGAGAACGATGTATACATATCAGGTTCTCAAATAAAGAGGTTCAACTTAAGACAAGGAGACTTCATTTCTGGACAAGCTAGACCACCAAAAGAAGGAGAAAGATATTTAAGTCTTCTAAAGGTTGAAGCTATCAATAACATGAGTCCAGACAAGGCTTTAACTAGAGATGGATTTCAAAAGTTAACTCCAATTTTCCCAGATCAACAGATTAAACTAGAAACATCACAGCATGTTTTATCTACACGTCTAATCGACCTACTATGTCCAATTGGAAAAGGTCAAAGAGGTATGATTGTAGCTCCACCAAAGGCTGGTAAGACATGGTTACTAAAAGACATTGCTGCAGGTATTGCAGAAAACCATCCAGAGATTCATTTAATGGTTCTTTTGGTTGGAGAACGTCCAGAGGAAGTTACTGACTTACAAAGATTTGTTAAAGGAGAGGTTATTGCTGCAAACTTTGATGAACAGCCAGAATATCATACAAAAATAGCTGAAATGGCCGTAGAACGAGCTAAGAGGCTTGTTGAATATGGAAAGGATGTTGTGATACTAATGGACAGTTTGACTAGGCTTGCAAGAGCTTATAACATCATAGCGCCACCATCAGGTAGAACATTGTCTGGAGGTTTTGACCCAGTTGCTATATTCCCACCAAAGAAGTTCTTCGGAGCTGCTAGGAACATGGAAAATGGAGGATCTTTAACAATCATTGCTACAGCTTTGGTTGATACTGGTTCAAAGATGGACGAAGTTATCTTCGAAGAGTTCAAGGGTACTGGAAACATGGAAGTTAAGTTAGATAGAAGACTTGCAGAGAAAAGAATATATCCTTCAATCGACGTTACTCAGTCATATACTAGAAATGAAGACAAGTTATTGTCTCCAGAAGTTCTAGCACAGACTTGGAGAGTTGTAAGAATGTTGGATACTATCAAATCTGAAACAAATTCAAATCCTGCTGAGATTTTAATCAGTAGAATTAAAAAGACTAAGACTAACGAGGAGTTCTTGGCAACCCTTCACGAGAGTTTCTAAGCTAACTATCTTAGGTGCCGGGCAACTGGTACCTAAGGGTAGCTTGAATACTTAAATTATCATATAATTGGTACTATGGAATTTAAACAGAAAGATCCTGAACCTTCCAGTTTAAGGGAGAAGATGCTTTTGAATTTACAAATGCAACAGTCCAAGTTGATCGCAAGATCATATTGGGGTAGAAGTACTTTGTATAAACAGCTTATCCATATCTCGATTATAGTTATAACAACTATTGTTTTAGCTACTGGTTTAAACGCTAGATCTACTTCAGCAAATACTCAAATAGCTTATCAAAATCCATCTGCTTATCAGAATGTAGATACATTGGAGCAGGGTGGTTTTGTTGTTACTGAGTTTATAGCTACAGACAACTTTAAGTTTAAAGTTAACTCATATACCGTTGTAGATGGAGATAGTGTTCAGTCTGTTGCTGACAAGTTCGGTGTTACAAAGGAGACCGTTAAATGGTCAAATCCAGTTATCGATTATTACAGTGAAGACATAAGCCCAGGATCAACATTGTTCATACCTGAAATAAATGGTGTCCTTTGGGAGGTCAAGGATGGAGATACGATTGACTATGTTCTTTCGAAGACAAGTGGTGATAGATTCTTGATGATTGAGATTAATGATTTGAATGAAGCTCAACAAAACCTAACTGCTGGAGCAAAGATATTTGTTCCTGGAGGAAACTTACCACCACCACCTAAACCACAACCTGTATATTATGCTCCTGTTTATTCAGGTGTTCCTTGCGGACAGAGTGCACCAATTAATGCAGATGGAAGTATTAACGGTATTACTCTAACAAATCCTGTAGGAGACTCATGTTGTGGAGGATACATCGAGACTAGAGGTTTGTTCTATATCGATGGTTTCTTTCATGATGGTACAGACCTTTCAAAGGGAGGAGGTTGTCCTTTAAGAGCTTCTTCTGATGGTTATGTAGAATATGCAGGATGGGGACCATATGGAGAAGGTCTACACGTTAAGATTAGTCATGCAAATGGTGTTAAAACATACTACTACCATATGAATGATGTATGGGTTTCTCAAGGTCAGCAGGTAACAATGGGACAAAACATTGGATATATGGGTTGTACAGGTAACTGTACTGGTACTCACTTACACTTCATTCTAAAGCTAGATGGAGGAGCAGTTAATCCTAGAAGTTATTTGAACTACTAACCTTCAACTGTAGTTTCTGAATGTTTTCTGAATAGCGTTACACTTGTCTCGAAAGCTTTGAATAATTCAATATCCTTACTTCGAATATACGCAGGTCTCCATTCATTGCTCTTTAAGATTCGGACAAGTCTAGAAAGATTCTCGTAGAAACCATCATCCAGTAATGCTTTGGCAACGTATTCACTTTCTCCACCGTCATTTGCTGCTTCAATTAGCCCAGCTTTGAATTGTCTGTAATTAGGTTTTGATTCTAGGGGATTAAGTCGTAGCTTTGCTATTAGTTGAGATCGCTTTTCTGCTGTTTGTATGGCATCAACCGCAGCAAGATCCATTAGGTATCTAGAGTCACTTATATTTATCGTATCTGACATATGTTTTTATTAATTAGGGGATTATATCATCTAGAAGTATTTAGTAAATATCCTTGGTAGGAGTCGAACCTACAACCTCTCCCTTAGGACGGGAATGCTCTATCCAATTGAGCTACAAGGACATCTTCGTATTATATCAAAAGACCCCAGATTAGGGGTCTTTATCATTGTATTAAGTTTTAATTTCCTAGTCTGATTCAACTAGCTTGTCTCTTGTAGCTTCCCATTCAACAGAGTAGAGGATCTTTTCAATAGCTAGATCGTAGTTATGAATCTCTTCTTCTGTAAACCATATACTGATCTCGTTGTTAGCTTCATCAACTGTTCCTGAAGCATGTACAAGGTTTCTAACTGCTCTTTCTGAGTCATCGGCTATGAAGTATGAGTCTATTGAAAGATCAGCTGTAATGGATCCCATATCAGCAGACAGAGGGTTTGTTGCACCTCTAATCTTTCTTACATGAGCGATTGCATGTGCTCCTTCAATGATAAATACAACAACAGGGCCTGCTGTGATGTATGTTAATAGTTTCTTCTGAATATTCTTTGCTATTTCAATTGGAGTCTTGTTCATTTCGATTCCCTTCTCTTTGTATGCAGCCAATGTTCTTTCTCCTAGAGTAATCATTGCTGACTCTGGTTGATCATAGTGTCTCTTTGCTTGATCTATTGTAGGCCATACCATCTTCATAGCTACAATCTTAAGACCTTTCTTCTCAAATCTAGTTAATATCTCTCCAATCAAACCTCTTTGTACTGAGTCTGGTTTAAGGATAACTAGGGATCTCTCGTGATGTTTGTTCAACATAGTGTAAATTTAATAATTATTAACCTAGAGTTACATTCTTTTTTACTACTTCTAGGATAGAGGATTTTACCTCTTCTATCGATCCATTTCCATCTATTTTGACCCAATCTCCGAACTCATGACGCGAAGCCATTAGCTTGTATATTTCTCTTAATCTCTTCTGCTTATCAATACTTCGTTCAAACATGTCTAAACCTTCATCATGTCCTTCTTCTATAGCTTTTCTTTTCATTGCTACTTCTGGATCTACATCGATAAAGATGTTTAGGTCTGGTTGAGGTATTCTAAAGTCTTTGGCGTAAGAGAGAAGTTTTTCATGAGCTATCTGACCCATCAAATGAGACTGATATGCGATGGTGGTAGTGAAATATCCATCTGCAAGATAAAGGCTGGTATTTGTGCCAACGTAGGGCCAAATTTGATCTGTTTCAAGTGTCTTGTCTAGAAGGAATGCTAGTATCCAAGATTCGTTATTCATTTCTATCTCACCTTGAAGTGCTCTATGAGTTAATACATTGTAGAAATCGTTATGTAGTGGGAATCCTTGCGATCGTAGATTGAATTCAGCGTTATTTTCGAGGATTATATTCGTTATTTCCTCTCTCTGTTTACCTTTTCCTCCTCCATCAATTGATTCAAGAACTATGAACATATGTGAGTGTTAACTAGTTCATATTATATTTTAATGATGCATATTGTCCAGGTAAACTTACTTTTTTGTGAATAAAAAAGAACCCAGATTGCTCTGGGTTCTTAAAGAATAGGGTAGTGTAGATTATTTAACTTCTACTTCTCCACCTTCAGCTTCGATCTGTTTCTTGATCTCTTCTGCTTCTTCTTTCTTTGCACCTTCCTTTACAGTCTTTGGTGCTCCATCAACAAGATCCTTAGCCTCTTTTAGACCTAATCCTGTGATGCCTTTAACTACTTTGATAACACCAATCTTCTTGTCTGCAGGAACAGATTTTAGAATTACGTCGAATTCTGTCTTCTCTTCTACAGCTTCTGCTGGTGCACCTGCCATAGGCATTGCTGCCATAGCCATTGGAGCTGATGCCTTAACATCAAAAGTTTCCTCTAGAGCTTTCTTTAATTCGAAAGCTTCTACTACAGAAAGCTCTTTGATTGCATCTACAATCTTTTGAACTTTGTCTGCTGCCATAAAATAAAAATAATAAAGTAAAATTACTTACCTTCGTAAGCTAGATCGATAATTGTTGCTAATGATCGTACTGGATCTTCAAGTACGTTCACTACAGAGCTCATTGCGTTATCAAGTACACCTAGGATCATTCCGACTGACGTCTTCTTGTCTGGCATATCTGCTAACTCTTTGACCTGTTCTGCACTTAAAAGTGAGTTCTCAAGGTAACCTGCAACGAGGCTAACTTTTGGCTCTTTATCTTTTGTCTTTGCTGCCTCAGAAAATTTCTTTAGCATTTTTGATGGATCGATATAATTCGATTCCATGAACAATACTGCGTATTCTCCTGATGGTAACTCTAGACCTTCGATATTAGATTCCTTCAATGCAATCTTGAACAATGAGTTCTTGATAACACTAAAGTTTGCTCCAAAATCAAAGATATCCTTTCTAAATTGAGATACTTCGTTAGGTGTAAGCTTTGTAGGCTTTACAATTACGAAAGATGTCGCCTTAGCAATTCTATCCTTGTAGATTGACACAACACTTTTCTTTTGGTCTTTTGTCTTTGCCATAGTAGCAAATTAAATAAAAGTAAATATTAAAAAAACGCTCTTTCGAGCGCTTTAATAATCAAGTTGAAATTCTATAGTTACCTATTAGAATTGATATTAAAGTCTCGGTAGGATTTACGATTTCTCGACCCACTGTCTTTGACCTTCTAAAGTTTTTAAGGCTTTAGTTTATAAGTTTTTAATTATATCATTAACATCGATCTTAATGCTAGATCCCATTGTAGGTTTTACTAAAACCTGTTTGAATGGATTCGCAGCATACTTTCTTACTTCTGTCTGAACTGATTTAAAGAAAGCAATCATGTTCTCTTTAATCTGCTCTGGAGTCATATCAAGCTTAGCAATTCTAATTTTGATTACACCATGATCCTGAATAGACTTGAAATTTAGTTTTCCAGATTTGAAACTAGAAACTGCTTTTCCAACCTCCTGAGAGATTGTTCCATTCTTTGGGTTTGGCATTAATCCTTTTGGACCTAAGATCTTTCCAAGTTTTACAAGTTTTGGCATAGCTGATGCTGTTGCAACTACTATATCGAAATCTGAGAAACCTGCTTCTAATTCTTTTGCTAGATCATCCATTCCAGCTTTTGTAGCACCTGCATCTAAAGCCTCTTTTACAAGGTTTTCTTCGCAGAATACAATAACTTTCTTGTCTTCACCGAAAGAGAAGGGTAGAGAAACTGATCCTCTTATTACCTCTTTCTTCTGTTTGTCTTTTAGATTTAATAAAACATCAACATCAACAGAACCAACAAACTTTGATTTGCTTACTTCTGGTAATAATTTGATTGCCTCATCTAATGATACTGGGTTGTTCATATTTATTCTGTAACTTCTATACCTAAGCTTTTTGCAACACCAACTACTGTATTCAGAGCTGATTCTACATTTTTAGTATTTAAATCAGGAAGCTTCTTCTCTGCGATTTCTCTAAGATCAGATTTCTTTACTGTTTTAACTTTGTCTTTGTTTGGTGTTCCAGATCCTTTCTCGATCTTGTACTTTGCCTTCAACATACCTGCAACTGTAGGTTGCTTGTATTCCATTTTGAATGTTCTATCCTTGAATACTGTAACAATAACTGGGATTTCTAAGTTTCCTTCTCCAGCTGTTCTTGCGTTGAACTGAGAACAGAAGTCTTGAATGTTAATTCCATTTTGTCCTAGTACAGGTCCTAAAGGAGGAGCTGGATTAGCCTTTCCTGCCATGATCTGAACCTTAAATGTGTTTGTTATTTCCTTTGCCATATAATTTTACTTAATTTGTCTCTGATAACTTAGATAACATCAAAATATCGATATCAACCTGTGTATCTCTATCGAATAGAGATAATAACACTTTTGCCTTCCCTTTGTCTTCACTAATGCTTTCAATTGTTCCAATAAATTCTTTGAATGGACCTTCGATAACTTTAACAGCATCTCCGATATTGAATGCAACCTTGTATGTAGGTTCATTCCTTACTTCGATGAATCCTAACTGCTTATCATCTAGAGCAGTAGGGGACTTTGGCTTAGCAGTCATACCTAAGAAGCTTTGTACTCCTTCTGTATTTCTAACTAACTGTAAAGTATTGTCGTTAGCTATCATTCTTACGAATACGTAGCCTGGGTAGATTCGTTCTTTTATTGTTACTTTCTTACCTCTACTAATAGCAATCTTCTCTTGTTCAGGTACTACAGCATCAATTATCTCGTTTTCAAGATTATTAGCTCTTGCTCTTTGTTTGATAAGTTTTGCAACGCTGTTCTCTTTTCCAGAAGCGCTAGCTAGTATATACCACTTCAAATTAGGATTACTCTCGATACTTGGATCAAGCTTAACCTCCTCATCTTTGATTTCATTCTTTGTTTCGTCTGCCATATTAGAAAATGATTACGTCTCTTAACTTAATTATAACAACATCCAATAAGAATATTACGAATACGCTTACAACAACAAATATAAACACAAAGAAGCCCCATCCAAAAGCTTTCTTTCCAGGGATATAGTCTACCTGCTTTATTTCAGATACTACTTTACTGAAAAATTCTCTTGTATTTTTTATTATTCTAAACATATTATTTTTTTGTAATTGGCAGGGCCGCCAGGATTTGAACCCGGGCGAAGGATTTTGGAGATCCTCATGCTACCAGCTACATCACAGCCCTATAGGCCTTTATTTTAAATATCGATTACTTAACTTTCTTACTTACTTTAAAAGCTGTATGTTTCCTAAGCTTCTTGCTGTATTTCATTACAACCTTGTCAGTTAGATCCTCTACAGATTTCTTAGATAGTTTCAAAGTATAGTGTTCTCCTGTTTCAGTATTGATGAACCTAAAAGTATTAGCCTTTTTCTTCTTTGATGATGCCATAAGATATGTAATTAAACTTGAAGATTATATCGTTATATCTAGATTTTTTCAATTCTATTTTGATATTTTACCCCTTCGTACTGAGTCTCTATTTCGTAGTGCTCCTGAAAGACTCGAATTCTAAGGTTCCCATGTAGGTCGGTTCTTAGTATTTCACTCCCAAAATGCTTTAGATTCTCAAGGATTATAGCTGAAGGGTGCCCGTAGGAGTTATTCTTTCCAGTAGAGATTAAGGATACTTCAGGTTTTATATTTTCTAATAAATATCGAGAAGTGGAGGTGTTGCTACCGTGGTGGGAGACCTTAAGTACATCTATGTCTCCAAGGGCATTCGTAAGCTTGTCTTCAAAGGGAGTTGAAATATCTCCTCCGAAGAATGATTTAAAGCTTCCTGAGTTAAGTACAAACGATATGGATGAATCGTTGCTAGAGATCTTGTTGTATTGAGCTACGTTTGGCCAAATGAATTCTAGTTTGGTTGCTTGGTCTACCTGTATTGAAGAACCTAGTTCTGGAGTCAATATCATTACGTTTTTATTGTTCAAGATTGATTTAAGAGTTTTGGTAGAATAGTTCTTTTTATAGTCAGGTGGGAGTATTAGAGTTTTAATATCGTATACTTTAAGTATCTCGTCTAGTTGTCCAAAGTGATCTGAGTCAAAATGGGTGATTATCATTAGATCTATAATCTTCCTTGGAAAGAGTAGGGTATCTAGCTCTTGAACTACAACATCCTTGTTCCCTGAATCTATAAGTATGCTCTTGTTATCCATAGTTTTAATTAGAGTTGCGTCCCCTTGATCTACATTAAGAACGGTTATTTCCAGATATTCGCTTAGCGAATAAGTGCTTAATTTATAGGAAAGAGAAAAGACTATCAGGATTAGTAACCACTTCATATTCTACTTATCTTAAATATTTTAGCTAACATAAACATTAGGAAGAGTAGGGTGAGCAGGAATATTGCAGGGCTTATCATTACAGATATTTTAGATAGGTTTGATGTTAATTTAAGTACTAACCTAATAGCTGCATCACAAAGTGAAAGTAGTGGGGTTAGTATCTGAGCTATTACTAATACAAGCGAAAGAAGCGATACTAAAGGTGAAAGAACTATATTTATCAGTATACTTAGGAGGTTGAATGAGGTCGAGATTACAACCAAAGATGGTAGGGTAAATAGAGCTACTGTTACTTGTTCAAGTAGTAGTTTCTTAATAACATTCCCCTTGAAGCTACTTGCTGTAATTATTCCAAGATATGCTGAATAGGATAGAACTAGGCTTAGACTGTAAACATTTAGTGGATTTAGAACTAAGAATATTACTAAGGTGATAAGAATGAGCTTTGCCTTACTTACGTAGATCCCATGGTAGGTGAATACTGTGTTTAGAATAAAGAAAAGCAGTGCTCTTAATCCTGACATGTTTGTTATTCCAGCTATCAAAAGGTAAAGAATCCCAAAAGGGATTGATATAAGGCCTCTTTTTCTTACATCTATAAAAAAGAGACTAGAGTTTACAAGCCCCAGGATTAGAATGAAGTTGTAACCAGAGAGTGCAATTACATGAAGTATTCCAATTTCTCTAAAGTCTTCCTTCACATCCTTCTCAACTAAAGAGCTATCTCCGAATATGAGTGATTTAGCAAAATCTGCTGCACTTTTAGTTAAAGAGTAATCTAGGTTTTGAGTTATGTAATCTTTAATATCGGTTATGAATGGAACACCATTCGTCAGTACATTTATTTCTTTCGGCGAAATACTTAAGATTGAGTTCTTTGAGAGCGAGTAGTATGGGTTAGTTTTGCTAACTTTAAATTCACCTTCTACGTTAACTTCTGAAAACAAGTTTAAATCTTCTTCAGAATATATTCGGACAATCGTGTTGTTAGACATTGAATATCCTTCGTAGTAGTCGCGATACTGGGATATTATTACAAACTCATTGTCAATATTGTTTGTACCTATCTTAGCTATATTATTTATAAATATAAAGGAGTAGAGGATACCTATGATTGAAATTAGTATTACTTTAAAAGCTTGTTTCCCATCATGATTTATTAGTATGCCTAAGCCGATAAGTACAATGGGTATTGAATATGAGGCTATTCCAATTATAAGAGCTAGGCAATACTTGCTTATATTGGAGTTGAGCAGGTATCGAATAGATCTTGATAGTTTTCTTTTGACAGATAACAAATATCTGATGCTATTCCAGAAAAAGGTCCTCATAGAAGATTCCACTAAATGTGAATGTAGAGTAGTTTTCAAGCATGAATAGCTTAAGTGCTAGTGCTATGCAAAGAAGAATTAGGAGTAAGTAGTTCCTTGGTTTCATTCAAGGATTGTAGCTCTTAGAGAGTTTGGATTACTATGTTCTGCAATACAATATCTTCTACAGGTCTTGAGAAGTTGGAATCTGCTTCGTCTACAGTTACGCTATTGATACTCTGTAGTGTATCGGTACCGCTAGTCACTATGCCTATTGGTGTAAACTTCCCATTGAAGTAGTTGTGAATGTTGTTAGAACTATCCGCAAGAACGACGAAGAACTGTGTAGAAACTGTGTCATATCCGTCTGTGGCCATGAATACCGTATATTGAGTTGAAGCAGGTGTTGTTACTGAGAAGTTTTCTTCTAAACCTGAGTTAACTAGCTCTTGCTTGTATTCATCTGTTAAGGGAAGCAAGCTTAAGTTTATTTCATCTTTCATTACGTATCCCGCCCTACCTTGACCATCGTTTTGAAGATCATCGTCTAGTGTATTTCTATCACCTCCTTGAAGAAGTACATGAGGAACTAGCCTATGAAATATTGTATCTACATAGAAGTCACTGTTAGAGAGGTATATGAAGTTGTTTACATTCTGAGGGGCGGTCTTCTCGTATAAGTCTACTGTAAAGCTTCCTTTGCTTGTATTGAATATAGCAATGTAGTTATTGTCTGTATTGATTGTGTACTCTGGAGCATCAGCAAACTCATCTGCTGGATTAAAAACGTTACCGAAGGATAGGATCTTACCTACCGAGATGTTCTGGCCTACCATTATGAATATTCCGAAGAATACTAGTATTCCAACCAGGTATAGAAAAATTTGATTTTCTTCTTTAAACATTAGCGTTTTGTCTAACTACTTCAAACATTATTATAGAAGCAGCGACACTCATGTTCAATGAGTTTACTAGGCCAAATTGAGGAATTGTTAAAATTTCATCACATTTCTCTGTGACTTCGGCAGACAAACTCTTGTCTTCACCACCGATAATGTATAACCCATTGTTGTTTAGAACTTTGTCTGTATATACATCACCACCTCTCTCAATTCCGTAAATAAAGTAACCTCGATCTTTAAAATCCTTAATTGTTTGGAATATAGATCCTTGTATTACATTTGTATGAAAAACAGCTCCTGTAGAGATCTTTGCCACTGTAGAGGTAACTTTAACATCTTTAGGGACGATAACTCCACCAAAACCTGAGCATTCTACGGAACGAATTATAGCTCCTACATTCTGTTCGAATGTCGAATCGTATATGTAGATAAAGGGTTTCTCTTCGTAGAATAGTTCGCCGTTTAGTTCTGAATACGTATAATCAACATAACAGGCAACACCTTGGTGTTCCTTGTTATCAGTCATTCGACTTAATTCTTTTCGGGAGATTTCTTTAATAGCGGTTTTTGTTTTCTTCGCAAGGTTTCTAATTAGTGTGATCTTTTCAGAATCATCAATTCCTTGTTCTAGGAATAGAGTATCTACGTTGAATTTAGATCTAAGGGATTCTAATACAGTGTTTCTTCCGTAAGCTAACATGGTTGTGTGTTAAAGAAGTAGTGGGATTACTTAGTATGTTCAGCTTCAGCCATTTTTCGTAGCTTTTTGTAAGCCTTCATTGAAATCTTTACTCTTTTTACTGTACCGTTAACTTCCAATTTTACTTTTCGTAAGTTTGGTTTCCAAGTTCTTCTTGTGTTCTGTGCTTTGAACGACCATTTACCTCCTCCTCCTGAAGATCCTCGTCTATGTTTCTTGTTTCCACCAAAAGATGTTTTTTTGCCTAATATTTCGTCTACTCTTGCCATATGATTTTTCTTTGAATAACGTCGAATTTTAAACGATTTTGGTTAACTTTACAACCCTAAAATGCTATACTTTCGAGAATTTCTGGATTGACAATGAATAAATATCATTTAAAATCACAGAGCCTTTAAAAATTATGCCGCTTTAGCTCAGTTGGTAGAGCAACTGTTTTGTAAACAGTGGGTCCTGGGTTCGAGTCCCAGAAGCGGCTTATTAATGTCCGAGAATGGCGGAGTGGTCAAACGCACCTGACTGTAAATCAGGCAGCCTACGGCTTTCGGAGGTTCGAATCCTTCTTCTCGGATATTTACAAAAATACCCTCACTTTCCTATATTCAGGAATAATTTCCAATAATTATCTTTATATTGATATAATTCCAATGCGCTGAAATAGCTCAGTTGGTAGAGCACACCCATGGTAAGGGTGAGGTCTCGGGTTCGACTCCCGATTTCAGCTTTTTATTCTTCAAATCAATACTTCTCCAGTTTATAATGATCATATATTAAATAAAAATATGTCAGCAGCAAACCCAAAGTTCAAAGATATAGATGACTACGCAAGTAAATTCTCCCCTGAAATCCAAGAAGTAATACAGAAATTGAGACATATAATTAAAGAAGTAGCGCCTGATTGTGATGAATCAATAAGCTACGATATGCCTGCTTTTAAACTCAATGGACAATACCTTACATACTTTGCTGCTTGGAAGACTCATATTGGTTTCTATGGTACTTTTGGAATGGAATCCTTTAAAGAAGAGTTATCAGAGTATGAATCTTCAGGAAGAGGTACTGTTCAATTTCCTTTCGACAAACCTTTCCCTTACGATCTAATCAGAAGAATTATAGAGAAAAGGGTAGCTGAGATTAAAACAGCGTAACCTTCAATCAGTAATCTCTACAGACTTTCCCCCATTATTATTATAGGTGGTTCTCAATTTCCGATGACAAAGTTAGAATCCATGATAAGTTAAAAAAATAATATGCCTAAAAGAAGAAACTATGATGGAATCGATGGAGAGAGGAAAATTGTTAGAGATAATTCATTAGATCAAGAGAAGATATCAAGAAGCGGAAGACTTGTTGAAAGAGTTAAAAAGAGATACACCAGAGAACTGACCGAGAGAGAAAAGAAAGACAGGAGAACATTAATTAAGGTAGCCCTAGGTTTAGGTCTAATGGCAGGTTCTGGAGCTGCTGGTCTTTACGCGCTACTTAACCCAAGCAAACCTAACCCTATTACAGGGGAAGCGGTTAAGCAACCAGTAGTTGAGAACAAGATAGCTGCAGAGTTAAGTCCTGAAGAACTTGAAATAGTTAATGCAGCAATTAATGATTTCTATAGAACATACGGAGTTGCTGGAGTATATCTAGAACTTTTGGATAATCAATTCGATGATGGAGTAGAAGTATACGCATCCCCAAGTGAGCTTATCCTAGATATAGAACAGATTAAACTATCCGCGTCTGAATCAAATCTAACTGTTGAGGAGTATTTGAGATTCATAATACTTGGAAACATGAGTGCTACATTACAAATACCAGGAAGTAGAGAGATAGAAGGTGAATTCTTCTTGAGAACAGGGTTTATGAAGGAATATAAAGGCTTTGGAGTTAATCTAGTAGATAGAGAAGGGGGATTATCATCTTTATCTAGTGTTGAAATTAGCTTTCGAGATGCCTTTGCATCAGTTGTAGATGGAGAGTACTTAGATGTATCACAAAACGCTGAAGGTATCCTTCTAGCAGGAAAGTTACTTCAAAGTAGCGGTATTTCCATTAACCAAGCATTGGAGCTTAACAAAAATCATTCCTTCTATGAGTTTCTAGGTGCAATTACTGGAGTTGATCAACCATTGGTTGAAGATGTTGACTTTGTAATTGGTCTATTTGATAGAGCATTGGTTGGTGAGAATGCAGATGCTTTGTTCGAAGAATTCCAAACAAAATTCAGCAAAGAATCATAAATTGTATTGCAATACATAGTTCAGGTGGTCTCTTTCATGAGATAACATCTGAATGAAAAATTTAGAATTTCAAATTAATCTTCTATTGCAAAAAGGTTTTGGTAATAGAAATGTGAATAAGGTACTAAAGGATAGTCCTACAGCTAGCACTTTCGAGAAAAATATAGCTAACATATTTAAGAATGCTGGCAAAGAAATCAAACACTACTTTCTTCAGGTACAAAAGATGCTAACCAAAGCAGATCTAAGTGGGGTTAAACTCTTATCCTACTATGATAAAGAGTATCCAGAGTTACTAAGACAAATACCAGATTCACCATTAGTAATCGCCTACAAGGGAGACATCTCATTACTGAAAAGTAATTGTATTAGTATCGTTGGAACTAGAAACCCAAGTCATTATGGAATTACTGTGACTAAAGAGTTATGTAATTACCTAAGCGGAAAAGGGCTTACTACAGTTAGCGGAATGGCGTTTGGTATAGATTCCTTGGTACATATTAACTCCACTAAGACTATTGCTGTTTTGCCTACATTCCCTTCGAAACCTATTCCTGTAAGCAACAAAGATATCTATGAAGACATTCTTAACAAGGGTGGACTTATTATTTCAGATAACTTATTCGATGAAGGTATTCAAAACTATATGTATGTAAGCAGGAATAGAATAATTGCAGGCTTATCAAGAAAGACTGTAGTAACAGAGGCTGGAGAGACAAGTGGTGCCTTAATTACCGCACAGTATGCTCTAGATTACGATCGAGATGCGTATGCAATTCCTGGTAGTATTTCTTCTAAAGAATCTTTGGGTTGCAACAAATTAATCGATACAAATGTTGCGAAGATTCTAACCAGTTTTGAAGATCTCATTGACTAGAAACTTGACAGAAAGCTTAACTAGAACTAATATGCGTTTTCGTAAGGGCAATATGTTAGGATATATTTTGAAGGGCAAAACGTATTTAAATTAAGATTAATTATGAAACTAGTTATTGTTGAGTCTCCGTCTAAGGCTTCTACTATAAAGAAGTATTTGGGAGAGGGCTACATTGTAAAGGCTTCGAAAGGTCATGTAATTGATCTTCCTAAGTCAGGTCTTGGTGTAGATGTTGAAAACAACTTTAAACCAGAGTACATAGTTACAAAGAAGGATTCTCTATCAGAACTAAAGAAAGCATACAAAGGTGCAGATAAACTAATACTGGCTGTCGACTTGGACCGGGAGGGAGAAGCGATTGGATGGCATATAGCTCGTGAGCTAGGTGCTATTACAGATGATGGTAAAGCAAAGAAAGGAAAGAGTATTGAAAGAATTGTATTCAGTGAAATTACTAAGGATGCTATTCAAGCAGCAATAAATTCTCCAAGAGAAATAGATGTGAATCTAGTTAACGCTCAACAAGCAAGAAGAGTTCTTGATAGATTGGTTGGTTACAAGCTTTCACCGCTACTTTGGAAGAAGATATCATTCGGACTTTCAGCGGGTAGAGTTCAATCAGTAGCACTAAGACTAGTTTGTGAACGAGAGGATGAAAGAGATGCATTTAAATCAGAAGAATATTGGAGCGTTGAATCATATACAGATTCTAAAAAAGGTGCAGTAAATTTTCAGTATCAGATTAAAGATTCAGAAGAGGAAGATGATGATTCAGAAGGAGGTGATACACACAAGGAAGTTGAAGAAAGCAAAGATCTATTAAAATTTGTCTTATTCAAGATAAATGAAAAGGATCCAGAGATTAAGAACAAGGCACAAGCAGAGAAAATTATTGAATTTGTCACACCAAAGGATTGGATAATATCTGCAAATGACAAGAATAGATCAAAAAGAGCAACGAAACCACCATTTATCACAAGTACATTCCAGCAAGCAGCAGTTAATATCTTAGGATATTCAGCAAAGAGAGCTATGAGTATTGCTCAGAAACTATACGAATCTGGAAACATTACTTACATGAGAACAGACTCTGTTTACATGGGTGAATCTGCTCAGAAGCAGGGAGAAGCATACATTCTTAAGGAATTTGGAAAGGAATACCTTCCAGAAAAACGAAATTTCTTTAAATCAAGCAACAAGGCAGCACAAGAAGCACACGAATGTATTCGTCCAACAGATCTTACTAGATCTGGAGATGCACTAGGATTGGAGATGGAATCAAAGAGAGTTTACGACTTAATTAGAAACAGAGCTTTGGCGTCTCTTATGGCACCAGCAGAGATTGAAGGCTTGGTAATTGATGTTGTTATTGGAGAATACAAGTTTAGAGCAAATGGAAAGAGAGTCATTTTCCCAGGATATTTGAGAGTGATGAAAGAGAAACTAGGTGAAGTCGAGTTACCAGATCTACAGATAGGGGACAAGGTATACCCAAGAGATGTTCTAGGAATACAGCACTTTACACAACCACCTGGAAGATATTCAGAAGCAACTTTAATTAAAAAGATGGAAGAACTAGGAATAGGTCGACCTTCTACATACGCATCGATAATTTCTACCTTAATGGATAGAAGATATGCAGAGAATGTAAGTCGATATCTTGTTCCAACAGATGTAGGAAGATTAGTAAACAAGCTTTTGACAATGTATTTCATGGATATTGTTGACTATGAGTTCACAGCTCAAATGGAAGACAAGCTAGATATTATTGCTGAAGGAAAACTAGAATGGACCAAGATGTTAACAGAATTCTACTTCCCATTTGAGAAGGAGATTGCCAAGCAGGATAAGAATATAGATAGAAACTTGTTCAAACAGCTAGGTACATCAGATGAGAAGTGTCCGGAGTGCGGAAAGCCTATGGTTATTAAGTTAGGCAAGTATGGCAAGTTCTTAAGTTGTAGCGATTACCCTACATGTAAAGGAATCATGGCTTTGGAGGAATCTGTCCAAGATATGAAACTGGATCCTGAGAAGTTTGAATCAGCACCATTGACTGAAGACAAGAGAGAGTTTCAACTAAAAAAAAGTAGGTTCGGAACATTCTGGGCTCACCCAGATTATCCTAAGGTTAAGGATGCTAGACCATTGCTACTAAAAGAGAAATGTCCTGAGTGCGGAAGTGCAACTGTAGAGAGAAAAGGAAAGTTTGGAAGAACATTTATCGGTTGTTCAAGTTATCCTGCATGTAAGTATATTAAGGGAGCAAAATTCAAGAAGGATGATGCAGAAGGAGACAAGGAAAAAGAGGGCGAAGTTAAAGCAAAGAGCGTAAAAAAGGCTATCAAGAAAACAAAATCTAAGACTAAAACAAAATCAAAGACAAAGTAGGTTAATTGATTTTGTGTATATAGTATTAGATGATATAATTACCCCCAAACCAACACTCATTCAAAATTCCACACCATACGGTGATGAATGGGGAAGTATATTTAATTATTAAATTTAAAAAATGGAAGATAAGATGGAGGATGCAAATTTTTTCCCAACAGCTTCAGATCTACTTAAAGCAGGTGCTCAGTTTGGACACGAAAAGAGTAGATGGAACCCAAAAATGGCTAAATACATTTTCGGTGTGAAGAATGGAATACATGTTATTGATTCAACAAAGACTTTAGAGAACCTTGAAAAGGCTCATACCTTCTTGAAGGATGCAGCATCTAGAGGAAATATTCTATTTGTAGGTACCAAGATGCAAGCTTCTCAGATAATCAAAGATGAGGCTATCAGAGCAGGAGCATTCTTTGTAACTAACAGATGGGCTGGAGGTTTGTTTACAAACTTCAACATGATTAAACAGAGTCTTGCAAAACTACTTGATTTAGAGAAGCAGTTTGAAGAAGGAGTACAGGGAAGAACAAAGTATGAAGTTGCTCTAATGAAGAAAGAATGGCAGTCACTAACAAGATTGTACGGAGGAATCAAAGCATTAACTGCAAAGCCAACAGCAGTTGTTGTATTAGATACAAAATTTGAAAAAGCAGCTGTTAGAGAAGCAAGAAAGGTTGGAATTCCAGTAATTGGAATAGTAGATACAAACTGTGACCCAGAAGTAGCTGACTATGTAATTCCAGCAAATGATGATGCACTAAATGCAATTAAAATGATCTTTAGAACTCTAGGAAATGCAGTTATGTCTGGAAACGGAGGTAACGGTATCAAACATGAGTTGAAAGATTACGCTAAACAGGAAGTTAAGATTACAAAAGCTGAAGAGACTGATTCACTAGAAGTTGAAAGAGTATCTTTGGAAGGTGTTGTTGAAGAGGAAACTAGCAGAACTGTGAGAGCAGTTGCTGAGAAACCAGTTAAATCAACAAGCAAAGCTAAAGGAATCCTAGAGAGAGTAAAGGAAGAAGCTGAAGTAAAGAAAACTAAAGTAGAGACAAAGGAAGTGGTTGCAAAGGCTGAAACTGTAAAAGAAAAAGCACCAAAAGCAGCAAAGAAAGTAGAAGAAAAGGATTCGAAGAAGATTGTAAAAGCAAAGGCAAAGAAGTAAGGTTTCTTTAGCCAATAATTTTAAATATTACGTTTAACAAAATGATAAGTTTAGACCAAATCAAAGAGCTAAGAGCAATATCAGGAGTAGGTGTTAATAACGTTAGAGAAGCGTTAGAGGCAACAAACGGAGATATGGAAGCTGCAATGAGATACTTGAGAGAGAAGGGAATGGCAAAGGCTGACAAAAGAAAGGATAGAGTAGCTGTAAATGGAGTACTTGGTACTTACATTCACGCTAATCATAAAGTAGTTGTAGTTGTTGAAGTTGGATGTGAGTCTGATTTCGCTGCAAAGAGTCCTGACCTATTAGTTTTTGCTAATAAAGTTGCTTTGCACGTTGCTGCTATGAATCCAAGATATGTATCTGAAGGAGATATCCCAGCAGACTATTTAGAGACAGAGAAGAAAGCAATGGAAGATGACCTACAAGGAAAACCAGATGAGGTTAAAACAAAGATTGTTGCAGGTAAATTAGAGAAGCTATACAAAGATATAGTTCTAGTTCACCAACCAATGTTTGGAGAAGATGGACTTACTGTTAACGATGCTTTAAATGGCTTGATTGCAAAGGTTGGAGAGAAGATTATTATCACTCAATTCCATAGATTTGCAGTTTCAGAAGCACCAGTTTCTGCATTACTAACAGCAGAATAATATTGTTTCGATCTTAAACCTGTAGATGTACTAAAATGCATCTGCAGGTTTTTTAGTTTCTGTATAAGCAAAGCTTAACCTTTGGTATAATCAACTTAATATATTTTACAAATACCTTATGCTTTTTGATGAAGCAAAATACAAAGCAGGACTCGATAATGTCATTTCTAGATTCAAAGATGAGATTTCTACATTAAGAACAGGAAAAGCATCCAAGGACATGTTCGACAACATTATGGTTGAAGCCTACGGATCAAGTATGCCTGTAAGTAATCTAGCAAGCTTAGTTTTTGAAGGTGCTATTAGCGTTAGTGCAAAGGTATTTGATAAAAGCATAAGTCCAAAGGTAGTACAGGCTTTAACAGATGCTCTGCAAGGTGCAAGTGTTACTGACCAAGGTGAAGTTATTAGAATAAACTTTAGACCAATTACTCAGGAAGATAGAGATGCTAGAGTAAAGGAGCTAAAGAAAATGTTAGAAGATGCAAGAATAGCTGCAAGACTTGTAAGACAAGACTACATGCAGAAAGTTAAAGCATTGGAAGGCGTTTCAGAAGATGAACAGAAACTTGCCGAGAAAGATATTCAAGAAACCCTTGAAAAATATATCGAGCAACTAGAAGAAGTCTCTCTACAAAAGGAAATCGAATTGTCTCCAAATAAATAACAGAAATATCCCTTACAATTCACCTAGAATCTGTAGGGGATATGTTATATTTGAAAGGTATGTCAGCAATTATAACCATCGTCGCTTTATTATTACTAATCAGCATCTTAGTCTTTGTACATGAACTAGGGCACTTCCTAGCAGCTAAGTTACAAGGAATACCAGTTAAGGAATTTGCTATTGGTTTTGGTAGGAAGTTATTTTCATTCGAAAGAGGAGAGACTACTTATGCTCTTAGAATATTCCCACTAGGTGGATTCGTTCAACTAGAAGGAGAGGAGACAGGTGAGTTTAGAAATAGACCAGCATATCAGAAACTGATCGTAATGCTTGCTGGAGTATTCATGAACATTATCTTTGCAATGCTTCTTCTTGGTTTATACCTTCCAAAACTTGAATACATATTCTCGCTACCTGCAATTGTTGAATTTGATTTTACAAATGTAGATGTGCAAGAGAAAGCATTCCCATTAACAGCAGTTGAGATCCTTGATTACAGTGCTGCCAAGGGAGATATAGAAGTAGGTGAGACAATAATCGGAGTTAACGGAACAAGATTCAATAGTTTTAATGAGTTCAAGGAACTTCTTGATAAGAATCAAGGAACAGATGCTGAGTTTGAATTAATCGATCTTAGTACTCTAGAAACTTCAACCAAAGAAGTTACAATTGGAATTCCAGCGGAAGACAAAGGCACACTAGGAGTCGTATTCGATGGAGGATTTGCAGAGGTTGGTCAGGCAGGATACTTTATAAAGTATAAGCCAACATTCCTTTCTGGTGTTTCGTTAACCTACGATATTGCTAGATTCCAACTTAAAGCTATTGGTAGTTTACTAAGCACATCATTCCAAAGTGGTGACTTTACAGAAGTAGGTGAAAATGTGGGCGGATTGCCTGCTATTTCCTCTCAAGTTAGTCAGGTAGTAAGTTTAGGCGACCTGAGCTTTTTAATCCCTCTAGCGGCTATTATATCCATTTCTTTGGCTATATTTAATATACTACCTCTTCCTGCATTGGATGGAGGACAGTCATTGATAGTAGTAATCGAAACTATTTTTAGAAGAAAAGTTCCTGATCACATTATCAGTAAGATTAATCTGGCAGGCTTCGTATTCTTAATATCTCTGGCATTGCTAATTAATGTCAAAGATCTATTCCAATTTGGATGGATAGAAGGAATCCTAAATATCTTTAGATGATAAGTACTTTATAATCTAAGCTTCATGAATAACGATTTTCCAACAACTAAAGAATCAACAAAGGTAGAAGAACTAAGAGAGATAATCTCGAAGATAAATCTAGCCTGTTCCCAAAGAGAAACTGTAGAGCATCTAGCAGATCTTTTTAGACAGATACCGGTACCAGTATGTGTAGATTGGAACAATGTTATAGCTAATAATGAATCTTTATTAAGATTGAACCCAGGAGCAGTGAAGCTTTTAGCTGAGTTAAAGAAACTAGGAACTGTGATTATTGTTACTACCGCCTCTGATTACGAGGTACTTGTAGACTTCTTTAAAGTACATAATATATTCTCAGAAGACATGATCTTTCTTGCTAAACCAAACTACAAACCTTTGGCAACATACTTCCAAATAGATTCAGAAGGCGATTATGAAAAGATAAGGCAGTTAAGACTAGAATTTCTTCAAACACACCCTAGTTTCCAAGAATCGGATCTATATGGATCATCTTTTGAAAAGAAGTTAGGACCACTTTTTAACAAGCCTTGGGATGTTCCTATAATCGATGATGCAAGAAAGGCAACGATGGGTAATCCAGGTATGTTTGGTGTTCACGTAATGCCTTGGACTGAACAAGGGTACGATCAAATGGAGAAAAGATTGTCAGATGGAGAGCTTACACTTGAGCTAGCTCTAGAGAAGGTAAAGACACATTTAAGATCCCAGGGAGTTGCAGAATAGATTATCTGTGAGGCATCTTCAGATTTTGAGGTTTTCCTGTTATACTTGCTAAGCTATTTTATTTAAAACCAAGGAGAAATATGTCAGTAGTAGTACACGATGACATGCCAATTGATTTGGCTCTAAGACTTTTGTGGAGAGAGGCAACTAGAGAAGGTGTTCTTGAAAAGAGAGAAGCACTTCGATACTATGCACCTAAATCACAAGCAAAGCACCAGAAGAAAAAGGTGTGGGAAAAGATGAAGAGACGAAGCAGTGCAGCAAAACGAAAGAAACTAAAGTAATATAAACGTGCTTTTAAAAACCCTGGATTCGAAATACAGTTCAGGGTTTTTGCATTCCTATAAATATAGTGAAAATGTCATAGACTATATTAACTTCCGTAGCTTATACTATCTTTAAATTAACTTTTTTAAGTTAGTATATTCACCCAGAATTTTTCAAATCAAATCCTATGGCAGATGTTCTTTACAGGAAATACAGATCAAAAACTTTCGCTGAACTAGTAGGTCAAGAAACTACGGTATCTATCCTTACAGAAGCAATTAAACAGAATAGAGTAGCTCATGCATATCTATTCTCAGGACCAAGAGGCACAGGAAAAACTTCAGCAGCAAGAATATTCAGTAAAGCAATAAATTGTGAGAGATTTTATGAAAATGGAGATGTATGCAATGAATGTCCTTACTGTATTGCGATAAATAATTCTCAGACACAGGATGTTCTAGAAATGGATGCAGCTTCAAATAGGAAAGTTGATGATATTCGAGATCTAAAGAATAATATCGACTATCTTCCTACAATGTTAAAGAGACGAATCATCATTATCGATGAAGCTCATATGCTTACCAACGAGGCTTTTAATGCGTTACTTAAAACTCTTGAAGAGCCACCTGAGCATATAATCTTTATCTTCGCTACTACCGAGGCACACAAGATGCCAATAACAATTCTATCCAGAGTGCAGAGATTCGACTTTAGATTAGGCAACAAAGATGCAATTATAACTAAGTTAGCAAAGATAGCTAAAAGCGAAGAAGTGTCAATAAATGAAGATGCGCTTGCCTTGGTGTATAAGAAGTCTGGAGGTAGTTTTAGAGATTCAGAAAGTCTACTTGGAAAGATACTAAACAGCACTGCTACAAAGGATATCTCGTTAGTAGATGTACAGAGTGTATTAGGAATGATATCAGAGTCTGAGCTAAGACAGTACCTAGAAATTCTTATAGCAGGGGATGTTATTAACTTCTTAAATACAGTGAATACTCAAATTGATTCTGGTTTAGACCTAGCATACTTAATAGAGCAATTGTTAGAGCAGGCAAGGGATATTCTACTTGAAACATATACAACAGATAAACAGCGATACTTAAGGGTTACAAAGATAGTTAGCGCTTTAATTAAGGCAAAGAAAGATAGCAAGGAGTTTACGGACAAGAAGTTGGTACTCGAGATATACCTTGCTGAACTAATGGAGGGTAATTCAGGTTCGAATCAGAAAGTAGAAAGTCCAAGAATGATCGAGAAGCTTCCAGAAAGTATTAATCAACCTAACGTAGAGGTTAGAAACGATGTAGAAATAAAGAGTGAAGAAGTAAATGAATCTGAAGTATCTCTAGACTCACAAGACTCAGAATTAGAAGTTGAAATAGATCTTCAGCCTGTAGTATCTGTTCAGTCATACAGCCATGATTCATTCTGCGATATTCTATTTGAAACAAATAAAGGACTTGCATCTTTCGTAGATGCTGGAAGAACAGTTTATAACGGAGAAACACTTACTATATTTGTTGAAGGAGCACTTAAGCACAGAAAATTGACTGAGGCAGCTAGTCAAATATTAATTAGGCAAACACTAGCTAGAATGGGACTTGCAGTTAATGATATACTTGTAGTGATTGAAACTGGCATGGTGACCGACTCACCAGTAGTTTCAGAAACAGCTATAACTGAGGTTAAGGATTCAAGTAAAATAAACGATAACTCTACCTTGGTAGAAGGTCTTTTTTAAATATTAAACAACAAATATGGGAGTATTAGATATGGCAAGAATGGCAAGACAGGCCATGGCAGCAAGAAGTAAGATGTCAAAGATTAAGGCAGCAGGAAAGCATGGATCATTAGCTATGGCTATTGATGGTCTATACAACACAACAGACGTAGAGATCAACAAAGAAGAGCTAAGAGCAGAGCTAGGAGAAGTAGATGATAGGATGCTAGATAAGATTATTAGAGTTTTTGAGAATAATATTCAAAAAGCTAGTGCTGATACTAAGAAGTCTCTTGAGAAAGAACTTGCAAAGAATACCAGCATGGATGATTTAAGAAGCATGCTTCAATAATAGGTATGGCTTTTCCAAGAGAGATACAAGAACTCAGTGATTCCTTTTCCTCTTTACCAGGTATAGGTCCTAAGTTATCTAACCGTATCTCTCTTTATCTTTCTGTAGGTGGAAAGAATCTAGCAAAGAAGATTCAAACAGACATCTCTAATATGATATCTCAGGTAAGGCTATGTAGCGTTTGTAATAACGTTGCTACTGAAGAAGTCTGTGAAATATGTTCAGATAGTGCTAGAGATAAGGGTAGGGTAGTTATAGTAGAAGACTCTATGGATCTTTATAATATCGAATCTAGTGGGGCATACAAGGGCTTATATCACGTTATCGGAGGTCTTATTTCTCCAATAAATGGAGTTACTCCAGATAAGTTATTCATTTCTTCGTTATTGGAAAGAGTTCAGAAAGATCCATTAATTACAGAGATAATATTTGCTCTAAACCCTTCTGTAGAAGGAGAATCAACAACTATCTATATTAGAGAAGGGCTTTCGGAGATAAGAGCTTCTATAGAGATTACACAGCTAGCCAAGGGGATACCTTTTGGTTCAGATATTGAGTATATTTCTGGTCAGACTCTAAGAGATAGTTTATTTAGTAGAAACAAAATCTGATAGAGTTTTTAGTAACTTCCGGATTCCTCACTTTGTTAACGCTTTTCCCTTGTCCTATCAATATCTTTTATGTATAATTCAATGATTGTTTTTAGGTTATATATATGCAGAAATATGAGTTAGCGATAGTCTTGAAGCCTCTAAGTAACGAGGAAGTGAAAGATAAATTCGTAAGTAAACTTGAAGCCTTAGTAAAAAAGCTTGAAGGAAATGTAGGAAAGTTTAATTACCTTGGTAAAAGGCTATTGGCTTATCCAATAAAGAAACAGAAGGAAGGATATTACCTTTTCTGTAAGTTAGAAGTATCAAGAAATTCAGTAAAGGAACTAGATGGTTTCTTAAATTCACACGCTGAAGTATTGAGATCTCTAAGAATGAAGGAAGACCAACTGTAATATTAATTATTGTTAATTTAAGAGTATGTCAAAGTCGAGATCATTAAACAAAGTAATGTTGATCGGTAACTTAACAAGAAGCCCAATGTTAAAAGAAACATCAAGCGGAGTACAAATTTGTTCTTTTGGAGTTGCTACAAACACTTCATGGAAGGATAAGGATGGAAATGTAAAAGAAAAGGCTGAATATCACAACTTAATCGCATTCAATAAATTAGCAGAGATCTGCTCAATGGTATTGGATATCGGTATGTTAGTATATGTAGAAGGTGAATTGAGAAATAGAGTAATGGAAGGTGATGATGGAAAGAAGCAGTACAGAAGTGAAATCAAACTAAACGATATGTACGTTCTAGACAGCAAGGGAAAGAAAGGTGTTGGTGTAGATGCAGCAAAGACAGCAGGAGCAAAGAGTGAGGATATGGATGTAGAAATTGATGCTCCAGCAAGTACAAATACAGCGCCAGTAGGACCTGTAGTTGAAGATGAATTTAAAAGCGAAGATTTATTTTAATAAACTGAAACCAAGAATATGGCATTTAAGAAAAAAATAAAAAAGAAGTATGTGCCACAAGCTAAGCTTTCTTGCCCATTTGATGGTGATCCAACAAGAATTGACTACAAGGATGTTTCTACACTAAAGAAATATGTATCAACTAGAGGAAGGATTTTACCTCCAGATAAGACTGGAATTTCATCAAAGTGTCAACGAAAGTTTGCCTTATCTGTAAAAAGAGCTAGGTACATTGCCCTTTTACCATTTGTACAATACGTCTAATGATCAAAGAAGAGATCGCAAAATTTGAGAGCGATGCTTCTCATAAAAATGGTGCTCCTATCTTGATTCTGCTAAGTTTTATAGTTGGAATCGGAGTAGGAGCTCTTCTTTTATCTATTTTTTCTAGTACATCAAACGTACTAAATTCATCACCAACAGTATCATCCGATCTTTCAGAGTATATAAACGAGCCTTATATTGAGGAAGTTTTGAGTATATTTGAAGAGAGGTATCTAAATGAACTACCAAACAAAGATGAAGCAAGCTACGGTATTATTAAAGGCTTTATAACATCACTAGACGATAGATACACTAGTTTCCTAGATCCAGAAGAAGCAGATCAATATAGAGAGTCTAGAGACCCATCTTTTGATGGTATTGGTGTAACTTTAAGATATGAAGATGGATATACAACAGCAGAGACAGTTCTAAAAGGAAACCCAGCGGAAGCATCAGGAGTTCTCTCAGGAGATGTTGTTCTTGAAGTTGATGGCGAAGCTATGGATGAGAAGTTTCCAACATATGTTGCAAGCAAGATTAGAGGAGAAAGAGGTACGGAGGTCAAGTTAAAGCTATACAGAAAGTCTTCAGCAGAAGTGCTTGAGTTCACAATTAAAAGAGACAGGATAGAAACAACAAACATTTCATGGGTAGAACTTGAGAATGGAGTATTCCAGATATCTGTTGCTCAGTTTATCGATGTATCTCCAGCAGCATTCAACGCTTCGTGGGACAAAGCAGTAGATGAAATTCTTGCAAAGAACCCAAACCCTACAGGTATTGTTATGGACCTTAGAGGTAACCCAGGTGGATACGTAGATAGCGTAAAGCATGTGACCGAAGAGTTCCTTTCAGATGACAAGGTTATGTTGATAGAAAACTCAAAAATCTACGGAAAGATTGTCTACAAAGACAAAAGGGTAGGTAGATTAGAGAACATTCCTGTATCAGTGATTGTAAATGAGGGTAGTGCATCTGCATCAGAGATATTTGCTACAGCAATTCAAGAAAATGGTAGAGGAAAAGTGGTTGGAAAACCAACAGTTGGAAAGGGAGTAGAACAGGAGGTTAATGATAGTTTCGAAGATGGAAGTATCTTGGTTCTTGTATTTCAGGAATGGTTAACTCCAAAAGAGAATAGAATATCTGAAGAGAATCCTGTTAAACCAGACTTCGAAGTAGAGTATTCTGAAGAAGATTATAGTGCAGGAAATGATACACAGCTAAATAAGGCTGTAGAGGTATTAAACTAACCAAAGATTATTCTTCATCCTCATCAACATCACTTCCAACAGTACCAGCCCTCATTCCTTTCTGAGTTTCAATTATAATATCCTCAATAAGTCCTTCCATTACCTCTTCTATATTGAACCAAGACTTATGTATTCTATGGTCGGTAATCCTTGATTGAGGGAAATTAAAGGTTCTAACTTTCGATGAACGTTCTGAGTTAGCTACTGCTTCCTGTTTTATTTCTTTAGCTGCTGTAGATCTCTTTTCAATTTCTAAGTCCTTTAGTTTACTTGCAAGCACACTCATAGCAAGGTCTTTATTCTTATGTTGCGATTTACCTTGTTGGCTTGTTACGATAATACCAGTAGGGATATGAAGAATCCTAACAGCAGAGTCTGTTGTATTAACAGATTGTCCACCTGGACCACTAGATCTATATACATCAATTCTAATGTCATTTGGGTTTATACTGACGTCTTTGTATTCGAACTGAGGTAACACCGCAACTGTAACTGTAGAGGTATGTATGCGCCCCAGAGCCTCAGTTTTGGGTACTCTTTGAACCCTATGGACTCCGCTTTCAAATCTAAAGGATGCGTATGAACCAGCTTCATCAACTAGAAAGATAGCTTCTTGAATACCACCTTCTTGCTTCTGTTCCAATGAAAGTACTTCTACATTGTATTTCTTCGCAGCACAGTACTTGATATATACCTTGTACAGCTCCTCTGCAAAGAGAGCTGCTTCTATACCTCCAACACCTGGTCGAATTTCAAAGATAGCTTTCTTCTCATCGTTTTCCAAAGGAGTAGCTGTATATAGTTCCAACTTTGTCATAAGGTCCGTTAACTTTACTTCTATCTGGTCATTCTCTTCCTTGGCATCTGCTCCAAAGTCAGCATCCTGCATTAATTCCTGATTCCCATCGAACTGGCTTACCAGAGAACTAATCTCAGAATATAGTGTTAGTATTTCGTTAGTTCGTGTGAGTTCCTTATAGATACCAATACTCTCAGGAGAGTTATAATCACTGATGCTATTAGTTTTTTCGTTTAAAAGGTCTTTCTGTTCTTGGAACTTTTGAATATCAATACCCTCTAATTTTGCTTTTATTTCATCTATCATGCTTTTATTATAATCAAATATATATAAAAATACCTATGGAATATCCATAGGTATTAAAATGCAGGGTAGAGTATCTACTTAATGTTCATCAACATGTCCTTTAGAGACATACCTGTTGATTCCTTCTTAGCAATCTGCTTCTTTTCCTTCTTCTTTACTAGATTAGCAGACATTTCAGCAGCCTTAGCCTTTCTTTCATTGAACTTACCAACTAAGTCGTCTCTGTCTACAATAATGTCCTTTCCTGTATAGAAAGGGTGGCAGTTGCTGCATAGCTCAACCTTTAAATCTTCAGATGTAGATCCTAAGTGTCTTACTAAACCACAACTTGAGCAAGTCACTGTTGACTCTGCGTTGTATTTTGGGTGTATTGATTTTTTCATAACCTTTTATATCCTATATAATGCTTTTAGTGTGCTAGAATTATATCTGTTAATATCGAAATAGTAAAGCTAAATTTTATATACCACTTATGCAAATCAAGCTATCCGGAGGTCAACTTCTAATCGAAAATGTAAATGGCGACACTGCCACTGTCTCTCTAGATGAATCTATCAAGATTGAGATAGGTACAGAGACAATATCTAAGCCAGGAGAATACGAATACAAAAACATCGCTGTTAAGGCTAAGGACATGGGGTTAACTAAGTTAGCTAAAATAAATATATTGACTATAACTGTTGACGGATTCTCAGTACAGGTAATTCCTTCTACAAATGGACTGAAGGCAGATTTTGAGAAAGAACTAGAGGTTTCAGATCTATTATTCATGACTTCGGAGACTGGAGATGCAAAGAATATTGCAAATATTACAGATCCATACATTGTATTCACCGGTAAACTAGGAGAGCTTAAGAGAATCGATGATGATGGCTTAAAGGCTATTTCACCTAATGTTCAGACAGCTAAAAATATAAAACTAAAAGAAGGTGAACTAGATTCAACAGCTGAAACTAGAGCGCTAAGCATATTCATAATTGAATAAGATGAGCAAAGATAATCTTCCATTTAACCTCGAAGCCGAGAAGGCAGTGATAGGGTGTATTCTTATTGATAACGACAATATTATGAAGGTCGTTGATAAGATAAAGCCTGATCATTTCTACGATCCTAGAAACTTTCAGATATACGACACAATCATAATGCTTCATAGCGGAGGAAAGGCAGTTGATCTTTTAACCCTTAACACAGAACTTGCTAAGAAAGGTAAGAAAGGAACTGAGCCTGCTTATATTTCAGATATTATAGATTCAGTCCCTGCTGTATCCAACGTAGAAGAGTATGCAATGATTGTACGAGAGAATGCTATCCGAAGATTCCTAATGAGATTGGGAGGTGACATGGAGAGTAAGTCTAGGAACTTTGATAATGAGGTAGAGAGAGTTATAGACGAAGTAGAAAAGGATCTATTTAATATCTCAGAGAACTCAACTACTAGTGATCTATACAACGCAGCAACCCTACTTGAGATGCAGATGAAAAGAGCAGATGAGTATGCAAAGAACCCTAATGCTATGCGAGGTATTCCAACTGGAATATCAACACTAGATCATATTTTAAACGGTCTTCATAATTCAGACTTAATAATACTAGCCGCACGTCCCAGCGTTGGTAAATCAGCATTTGCTATAGATATAAGCAGGCACATAGGTGTACATGAAAAAAAGACTGTTTGTATATTCAGTCTCGAGATGCCTGCTATACAGGTCATGGACAGAATATTGGCTCAGCAAACAGGGATTAGTATGTGGAATATAAAAACTGGAACTATGACTAAAGACGACTACAAGAAGTATTCCGTAGGTATTGGAAAGATATCAGAATCGAAACTTTTTATAGATGAGACTCCAGGACTTAGTGCTATGCAACTTCGAAGTAAGGCGAGAAAGGTAAAGATGCAGCATGGTTTAGATTTAATCATTGTTGACTATTTACAGCTAATGCAGGGTTCAGGTAGGACTGGAGACAACAGAGCACTTGAGATTGCGGAGATTTCAAGATCATTAAAGATTCTTGCTAGAGAGTTAAACATTCCTATAGTTGCACTTTCTCAGTTAAACAGAGCAGTGGAGAACAGACCAGACAAGACACCACAGTTATCTGACCTAAGAGAATCAGGTTCCATTGAACAAGATGCTGACTTGGTTATGTTCTTAGGTAGAGATATTAATGAAGAACTTAGTGAAGAGAAGAGTTCTGACTATGGAGAGACTTTCTCAAAGGTTGATGTAATTATCGCCAAGCATAGAAATGGACCAGTTGGAAAGATTAAACTAAGATTTGATGGTGCAAAACAAAAGTTCTACGATCTAGTCGATTAATATTGTATAATCCTAATTACTTGCCGAAGTGGTGGAACTGGTAGACACGTCAGACTCAAAATCTGGTGAAGCTCAAACTTCGTGAGGGTTCGAGTCCCTCCTTCGGTATAAATTACTATATTCCTCCTTGCACTTTAACCCCTTATTTAATATCATTATGCATATCTATTGACCTATAAACTATGGAAGATTTCATATCATCGATCTTAAATTCTACAGTCGATTTTAATCAGCTAGGCACTATTATTTTAATATGGATATTAGCTCTATGGGCTGTTTTCTGTGTATGGGTATTTACTGATGCAAATAAAAGATACAAAAATAGAAGATGGGGATTATTCTGGTTTATAGCTGTATTGATTATAAACTTCCCAGCCCTAGTTCTATATTTCATTGTTAGACCTGAGAATGAAGAGAATCATGTCATATACCTTGCTAACGAAGGATCAAATACTCCAGGTGGTATCAACGTCCCTCTTATCAACTTCACAGGGGAAGATGGTATTGTTCAACTTTCATTGTCATTGAGTCTAAATAAAAATATTGGTGAGAATGTTCAATTCGACCTAAAAGTAAATGATACAGACAAGTATAAAGTACAGGAAAGAGAAGTAAGTGTAGAGGTAGAGACAAAAGAAGTTGAAGCAAAGGACTTGTCAGGTAATAAAACAGATGCACCTGTAGTAGAGCGAAAGATCACAGTATCAAAACTTAAGAACAAGGCTCAGTCCCTCAAGAATTCTTTCAAAGCTAAGCTTAAAGCTAGGAAGCAAGCTAAGCTTAATGATGAATCACCTACAGAAGAGAAATCAAACTAATGGATAAGAATATACAGAGTCTTTTTAACAAGGTAAAGAGGCGCGTATTAAAAAACAGAAAGAAGTTTGAGCTCCGAACATTCCTGCAAGACTTCTTCTTTATCATCTATAGAACACTATCATCTGCAAGATTACCACTTATAATATTAGGTTTTGTAACCCTATTCATAGTTCTTTTCTTCTTCATTAAATATCTACTAATTGCTCCTGTGAGTCTTGAGTATGATTCAGGGATTGAAGAGACGGTACTTAAAACATACGATTCCAATATCAATACAATCTTTATAGTAATGGATGATCGAGAGAGTGGCTATAAATTCATCAACACAATGAATGTAGTATTACTAGATAATGTCTCGAGAAGAGTTTCCAGTGTGTCAATTAGCCCAGATATGATTGTACAACTTAACAAGGAGAGTATTCCAATTAGAAACCTATACAACTTCTTAGATGGATCAAGCATTCAAAGAGTAACAAATCTAATGGAGGTAGTTTCAGATTACCTAGCAATTAGACTAGATAGATATTACATAGTTAACCTAAGCGACTTGGCAGTAATGGAATCAAATGCTGGGTTCTCCGCTACAGATCTAAGTGCTTACATCAACTACTTCAAGAACCCAATAAACTACCTAAAAGCAATTATTAACTTCGATGCATTTAAGTATGCGTTTAGAACAGATTTAAACAGGGTAGAGTATACGAACTTAATAAACTCATTCGCTAACTTTGATATTCTAAACGGAACAATTGGTAAATCACAGGGTACTGTAGAGGGAGATAACATTATTCCAGATTTCCAGAAACTCGATTCCTCCCTATACCTCTTATTGAGGAATATAGACCTTTTAAAGGAGCAGGTTCGAATAGAGATCTATAATGCCACTCCGATCCAAGGAGCGGCTAATAAGGTCGCTAGGGCCCTAAAAGTACATGGTATGGATGTCATCAAGACTGGTAATTATCCAGAAGAAGTAGAAGAAACAAGTATCTATATTGCTGGAAACAAGAACCAGTTGATTGCAAACTACACGGAGATCCAAAGGTTGTTTAGAGGCGAGATCGTAGAGCTAAAGGAATACAAGTACAACTTCTCAGGAGATATAATCCTGATAATTGGTTCAGACTACGAGTAATCATCTATCCTATGGCAGGTCATTCAAAGTGGAATAACATTAAACGAGTTAAAGCTTCAGAGGATTCTAAGAGAAACAAAGTCTTCACAAAACTATCCAAAGATATTTTTAATGCAGTCGCTTTGGGAGGCGGAAATGACCCAAAAATCAATACAGGACTGAAGTCTGCGATAGATCGTGCAAAATCTTACAACTTGCCCATGGACAAGATTCAAACTGCAATCAAAAAAGCTTCTGGAGAAAGAGATTCTTCAAACAGTTACGTAACAAATATATACGAAGTTCGTTTTGAGAGTGGATTAGAGGGCTTGGTATTCTTTGAAACTACTAATGTAAACAGAACCTTTAATAATATTAGGATAGCTGTAAACAAACTAGAGGGTAAATTGTTAAGCCCTGCTTCAATAAAATGGAAGTTCCGAGAGTTCTACAAAGTCCGAATAGCGCTTCCGGAAGTTTACAATATCGATGAACTTTATTCTCTTGATGGTCTAGAGAATATTGAATTGAACGAGGACTTGAGGAAAACGGAATTACTTCTGTTAAAGGAATCGACATTAAATATAGCTAAGTTGTACGATAAATTCCAAGATATTATGGTTGAGTCAATCTATCTTTCTGATAGTCCTATAGAAGTTTCTGATGAAGAACTTAATACAGTCATGGTAGTATTTGAAGAGCTAGAAGATTTCGAGGCAGTATTTTTTAATAATAAGTATGAAAGTTTTAGGGATTGATGTAGGTTTTGCAATCTGTGGTTGGAGCATAGTTGAGAAGAACGGCGCTAATATAAAGCTTATAGACTTTGGGGTTATAGAGAGCGATAAATCACTTGAGATACCAGAAAGATTAGAGATTATATATTCAGGCATTATTCAGATAATAAATAGCTTTAGCCCTACAGATATTGCGATTGAGGATATATTCTTTAGTAATAATGCGAAGACTGCAATTAATGTTGCTCAAGTAAGAGGTGTTATACTATTAGGTGCTTACCAACATAACCTGAAGATATTCAAGTATACGCCACCTCAAGTTAAGATGGCAGTAACTGGGTACGGAAGAGCTGAGAAGAAGCAGATACAAGAAATGGTTAAGAGAATTTTTAAGCTTTCACAGATACCAAAGCCTGATGATGCAGCTGATGCAGTAGCAATAGCGTATTGTCATATGAACAGTAAACAATATGATTAATTACATAAATGGAAAGGTAAAGTATAAATCTGGAGATTCAATCATTGTTGAGACATCAGGATTAGGCTTCAAAATAAACTTAGCTAATTCATCTAACATTCTACTTTCAAGTGAAGTAGAGCTCTGGGTGAAGGGCTACATCAAAGATGACTCATATACATACTACGGTTTTACTTCTGAGAATGAATACACAATTTTCGAGAGGCTCATAAAGGTTGATGGAGTAGGGCCAAAGACTGCTTTAGCTATATTAGCTAAGATTCCGTTGAATGATCTTGTATCCCTTATCTCTAAAGGCGATTACGCGAAAATCAAGAGCTATGGGATTTCAGACAAGATTGCTAAGAAATTGGTAGTAGATATGGCTAACTTAGATATAAATTTAATGAACGAATCTGATTCATTACCTAAAGAAGTAGTAGAAGGTTTAATAAACCTTGGATTCCAAAGAGAGGAGATAGTAGCTAAATTAGCTAACATTGAGCTTGGCTCAAGTGAAGAATATATTAAATTCTTTCTAAAAAATAGATGAATAGAGGAGTAGTTTCAACAATGATAATTGAGGAGATCGAAGAAGTTATAGAGCAATCTCTAAGACCAAATTCTTTGGCCCAAATGATTGGAAGAGATAGGGAAAAAAGAAGTGTCGAAATGATGATTAATTCTGCGAAGATAAAGAATAAGTCGATAGACCATATTCTTTTTCATGGACCTCCAGGGCTTGGAAAAACTTCTTTTGCTCATGTAATTGCAAAAGAGATGGGAGTACATATTCATATAACTAATGGAACAGTTCTTGATAAGACTGGGGATCTTGCTGCAATACTTTCTAGTTTAGAACCAAACTCAATCCTATTCATAGACGAAATCCATAGACTTAATGGGAGAATAGAGGAGATGCTATACCCCGCTATGGAAGACAAGGTTATAGACATAATTGTAGGGAAGGGTCCTAGTGCAAAATCATTGCGAATTGATTTACCAGACTTCACTTTAATTGGTGCTACAACTAAGATTGCTTCAATTAGTGCGCCATTAAGAGATAGATTTGGTGCGCATTTTAGGTTGGATTTCTATTCCGACGATGAACTTGCACAGCTTATAGAGCAGAAGGCAAAGATATTAGGAGTGAAAGTAGATAAAGATGCAGCATTTTTAATGGCTAGATCCTCTAGGATGACTGCAAGAATTGCTATAAGGATATTAAAGAGAGCTATAGATATTTCAGTTGTTGATAATTCAAAGATGATTGATCTCTCTATTGTGCAGCGAACATTAGAGCTCCTTGGAATAGATGACTCAGGCTTAGACCAAACTGATAGAAAAATAATTGAGATAATGTATTATAATTTTGATAACAAGCCTGTAGGTTTGAAGAACCTTGCAATGTCTTTGTCAGAAGATGAATCAACGATTGAAGATGTATACGAACCATACTTAATTAAGAGTGGTTATATAAAAAGAACACCAAAAGGTAGAGTTCTCACTAGTAACGGAGAGAAATTATTAATAAAATAGAATATGCTAGCAAGAATGAGTACAAGACAAAGAGCTATATTTGGAGCCTTATTCCTAGGAGTAATAACCTTCATGGTAATCTCTGGTTTCTTTCAATTTGTAATTAGTTTCTTGTTACCACCAAGTTCCCCAACAAATGTAAGGGTAGAGGAGCGATACGGTGAGGTTTCCTTTACTTGGGACAAGGTTCAGGAATTTGATGTTGAAAACTACAGAATCTATGTGGATAACTCAGAGTATGTGAAACTTAGAAATGATGTAGGAAACTACTTAATAACTGAGCTTGACTTGAATCAAAAGAATAACATTGAGCTTGTTGCAACTGACTCTACTGGTCGAGACTCCTCAAGGATATCATACACAACATCTGGCAATGGTTCTCAGATAAGTGAGTTCCTTAATCCATTCGATGCCCAAGCAGTAAGCCTTAGAGACAACGTGATTTATTCATTAGTATTATCAGTGATCATTCTAATGATTAACTCATGGGTTCTATTCTTTAATCATTCAAGTAAAAGCTTCTCAGTTACAGGAGTGTACCCTTCAATAGCGCTTTTCCCTTTCTTTATTCTAGGATTCACATTGTTTGATAGTATCAACAACCAGGTAGCGAGGTTGGTACTAGTTCTAGCAATGTCAGCAGTGTTTGCTGTATTAGGCTATATAACACTTTTAACAAACAATATCCTACACGGATCTATAAAGATGCAATTGCCACTAGAGCAGGCTGCAAAGGCAGTACAGTTCATTTTCTCATTGCTTTCAACATATCTGATTATGATCTTTGTCTTGGGAGCAGATATAGATATCTTTAGAAGGTTAGTATTCATACTACCTTTCATTTTCTATTACTCATACTCATCTATCTGGTTCTTGAGACACTTAAGAAAGAAAGATGTCTTTAACAAGAGTATATTGCTTACTTTGTTAGTAGGATTATCGATAGTAGTAGTGGCAGTATGGCCTATAGATAGCGTGTATTCGATACTTTTCTCTGCTGTGGTCTACTACATTCTCCTCAATGTAGCTTTAGAAAACAGAAAAAAGATCCCTTACGGATACTGGGTAGAGTACCTAGTATTAATTTCTCTCGCAATATTCATATTATTCACCACAGCATTCTGGGGAATAAACGGCAGCATTATTTAGTAGAGTGACCTTAAAAAGGACAAAAACAAGGTCTTACTAAGTATAAGGTGCATTATACTCAGTAAGATTGACTCCTTCCTATCCTACTCTTTGAGCTTAAAAAAGCCCTCTACTCAATTAATATTTTAATTTTCTAAAATATTTTTCAAACTACTTTTAATTAATTATTAATTCCTTATTTTCACTACTTTCAATAATTCTTCCCTTTTTCTCTATTCTTGATATGCTCCTTCTTATTAACCTTACCTGTATTGAATATAGCCTCTGCTCTGCCTCGGGAACGCTTATCTAGTAAGGGATATAGCTATGTTAGAGATATTGCTAACTATAATTTAAGAGAATACATATAGTATAAATCCTAGTATTCAGTAGTGGGTTAAAGGATGCATAAATATGGGGTTTAAATGCGTTTTAAGGCGTCTTGAGTATTAAAGCTGAGTGTTAGTACCTCCCAAGAAATGAGCTAAGGTATCAGTTGCATGAAATTGACTCGGAACGTGAAGGAAATCAAAATATATTTTTGATTTTAGATCTTTAGGTAACTTTGAAATATATTCGTTAAGTTTATATGAAAATAAATTACAATAATTATTTCCCATTCCAGTATTTTTTAATTTAAAAGAAATAGGAATTAACTTAGGATTCTTTAAATAAATATTTTCATAATATGAATTAAACTTATACGAAGGTTCTTGAGCTATATCTTTGTTTCTAAATTTATTCTTACAAACAAGTTCGATTCTGATTTCGTTATTGTTTCTTCCTGAATAATCTCCAATAGCTATTATGTGTAAAGGTTCCGTTGTGGTATTTATAGTCTCTAAAACAGGAGAAATTATCTGATTACAACTCTCTAAAGTCAATGTGGATAACTCAATAGAGGTGTAGAGAGTGGAAAGACTAGAAAAGGCAGTCCGGTGTATCGAACTGCCCTTAAAGAATACAAGTAACTTTTTCATTAGACTATAGCAACTGCTGCTACTTTGTCTCCATCCTTAATTCTGATTAGTATAACTCCTGTAGTCTGTCTACCTCTTAATGGTAGGTTATTAGTTGGAATCTTAATACCTTGTCCCTTTGTACTTAGGATTAATAGTTCCTTTTCAGGGTGATCAAGAATTCTTGCTACAACTAGTTTTCCAGTCTTTGAATTTACCTTTGCTGCAAATATACCAGAACCACCTCTATTCTGAACTGTAAATTGTGGAAGCTCAGTCATCTTACCGAATCCATTTTCAGATACAGTTAACATGAATGTTTCTGACTTCCGAACCACGTCCATAGAGATTACTACATCTGATTCCTTCATCTTGATTCCTCGAACACCTTGTGATGATCTACCAGTCTCTCTAACATCAGTTTCCTTGAAGTGAATTGATTTAGCATCTTGAGTTACAAGAATAACAGTATTCTCACCTGTTGTTGGTTTAACCCAGATTAGCTCATCGTTATCAGTTAGAGTAATTGCAATCAAGCCATTAGCTCTAATATTATCGTATTCAGTTAATGTAGTTTTCTTAACAACTCCCTTCTTAGTAGCCATCATCAAGAACTTATAGTCTTTACCATGATTCTCTCTCTTCTCTTCTCCTTCTTGTAATTCTTCTTCATCAAGAATATGACCAGCTGCGCTTCTAGTTAAGACACTTGTTACGAGTTCGTTATTTGATATATTGATTAAGTTTACAACAGGTAAACCCTTTGCTGTTCGCTGATATTCAGGTATTTCATGTACCTTCAAAGCATATACTTTACCCAAATTTGTAAAGAATAGTATCTCGTCGTGAGTCTGACAGCTGAATACGTGTCTGATAGAGTCATCTTCCTTTGCAGTTATAGCAATTTTGCCTGTACCACCTCGGTGTTGAACTGTATAAGAATCACTCTTTATTCTTTTAATGTATCCT
Organism: uncultured Candidatus Saccharibacteria bacterium; assembly: GCA_964561155.1. GTDB lineage: Bacteria > Patescibacteriota > Dojkabacteria > J137 > J137 > KLAP211. Next base: position 382,261 of record CAZLOI010000001.1, read on the forward strand.
TGAGTACTGATCATTACAAATGCAGATTCGTTTGCTATAAGATCTTCCTGACTAAATTCATCTACGTCTCCTTTGAAAACCTTTGTCTTTCTTTCATCTCCGAACTTATCTTTAATTTCTTTCAATTCATCCTTAACAATAGTTAATACTGATTCAGGTGAATGAAGTATCTCGATAATCTCCTTAATTCTTTGCTTGATCTCTTTGTATTCATTCTCAATCTTTTCTCTCTCAAGAGCAGCTAGCTTTCGTAACTGCATATCCAAGATTGCCTGTGCCTGAATTTCAGAAAGCTTGAATTTCTTCATCAAGTTTTCCTTTGCTGAATCAGCATCTGCAGACTTTCTAATAAGTGCGATAACTTCATCTAAGTGATCAAGAGCGATCATTAAACCTTCTAGAATATGTTCTCTTTCTTTTGCCTTACCAAGTTCATGTTCAAATCTTCTAATTACAACTTCTTGTCTATGGGAAACGAAGTGTTCCAAATACTCTCGAAGAGTTAGTAATCTAGGCTCTCCATTAACCAATGCAAGCATATTAGCGTTGAATGATTTCTGAAGTTCTGTGTACTTGTACAATTGATTCTCAACTGTCTTTGGTTTTGCTTCCTTCTTTAACTCAACAACGATTCTAATTCCTTCTCTGTTAGACTCATCTCTTAAATCAGATATCCCCTCTACTTTCTTGTCTTTATACAATTGAGCAATCTTTGCTAATAGCATAGATTTATTTACCTGGTATGGTAGCTCTGTAATGATTATTCTAAATCGACCACCCTTCATCTCTTCAATGTGAGACACAGCTCTCATAACTATTCCTCCTCTACCCGTTTCATAAACAGATTCAATGTTTTTTTGATTAAACATGTGAGCACCTGTAGGGAAGTCTGGACCTTTAATATCCTTCATTAATTCCTTAATATCTATTTCAGATAAGAATTTATGGAATCTTTCCTTTGGTAACTTTTGGATATCATCGATTGTTAAAACATCTTTGTTGTAGTCAATCTTTAGCTTTGTAACATTGTCAAAATTCCAAAGGTTTCCATTATCAATCGTTCGTATAGTTGCGTTAATAACCTCAGTTAGATTGTGTGGAGGTATCTTTGTAGCCATACCAACAGCGATACCTTCAGTACCGTTTATTAGTAAGTTAGGAATTGCAGTTGGTAAAACTACAGGTTCAACTTCGTTACCATCGTAGTTTGGAATATAATCGACTGTATTCTCTACTCCTTCAAGCATCTTGGCTCCAAGCTTTGCAAGCCTTGCTTCGATATATCTGGCAGCAGCAGCAGGGTCTCCGTCAATAGATCCATAGTTACCCTGTCCTTCAACTAGAACGTATCTCATGTTGAAATCTTGAGCCATTCTTACCAATGCGTCGTTAATAGAAGCATCTCCGTGAGGATGGTATTTACCCATGGTGTCTCCTGAGATTCTTGCTACTTTTTTGTATGCAGAACCAGGCATAACACCCATCTTGTACATTGAATACAAGATTCTTCTATGAACAGGTTTTAAACCATCTCTAACATCTGGTAATGCTCTAGCGACAATAACGCTCATTGCGTAACTGATGTAGCTTTGTTTTAGTTCTGTTACGATATCTTGATTCTGAATGTTCTTCGTCTCAAGATGAACTCTTTCTTCTGTAACAACCTCTGGCTGAGTATCTTGTGTATCTAATGTTGGTTCTTCTGTGTTTTCGTTTTCCATATTTTATAGGTCGATATCTGCGTAAATACTATTAGTTTCAATGAATTTCTTTCTAGGTGCAACTTCTTCACCCATCAAGACGTCAAACATTCGGTTTGTTTCCTCAGCATCTTCAACAGTTATTCTCTTTAGAATTCTAGTCTCTGGATTCATTGTAGTCTCCCACAATTGTTCTGGATTCATCTCTCCCAAACCCTTAAATCTCTGAATGTTAGGTTGTTTAGCAGGTTTTCTAGTCTTAAGTAGTGCCTCAAGTTCTGCTTCATCTTTTACCCAAATACTGTCATTTGCACTGAATACTACTTTGTATAAAGGAGGCTGTGACATATATACATGACCTCTCTCTATAACTTCTTTAAAGAATCGGTAGAACAAAGTAAGCAACAATGTATTGATGTGGTTTCCGTCAACATCAGCATCGGCCATTAAGACAATTGTATGATATCTAAGTTTAGATATATCCATGCTCTCTCCGATACCGCAGCCCAATGCTTTAATTAGGTCGCTAATTTCGTTGTTAGCTAGCACTTTATCTAATCTATATTTCTCAACATTTAAAGGTTTTCCTCTCAATGGGAAGATAGCTTGAATGTTTCTATCTCTACCCTGCTTTGCTGATCCTCCAGCAGAGTCTCCCTCTACTATCATAAGTTCAGATAATTCAGGTGATCTACTCGAACAATCGGCTAGTTTACCAGGTAGTCCTCCTCCTTCAAACACTCCCTTTCTTAATACAGATTCTCTTGCAGCTTTAGCAGCAGATCTAGCTTTGTTAGCTAAAATAACTTTGTTAAGTATATTTCTTGCATCGACTGGATTCTCTTTCAGGAAGACCTTTAACTCTTCTTCAACTACTTTTCGAACAGCTTGAGTTACCTCTGAGTTGTTTAGCTTACCTTTTGTTTGTCCTTCAAATTGTGGATCTGCAAGTTTTACAGCAATAGCTGCTGTTAAACCTTCTCTAACATCATCTCCAGAAAGTTTTACCTCTTTATCTTTTTCAGTTCCAAATTCCTCCAAATATGAGTTAATACTCTTTGTAAGAGCCATTCGAAGACCTGAAACATGAGTACCTCCGTCTGGGTTGATAACATTATTAGCAAAGGCATATTCATTTGCCTGAATGTCATCAGTAAACTGTAAAGCTACCTCTACTTCGATATCGTCTGTACTCTTCTTTGTGTGGAATATGTTCTTATGAACAGGCTTATCACTAGCATTTAAGTGTCTAATGTATGACTTCAAACCTCCCTCAAAGTGGAAAGCATAAAAGTCCTCTTCGCTGTTTCTTCTCTCTGTAATTTCAAATGTAATTCCTCCGTTTAAGTATGCATTCTGCCTAATTCTCTGCATTACTGTCTTGTAGTTGAATTCAATGTTTTTGAAAATTGAAGAGTCTGGCTTAAATGTTACCTTTGTACCAGTCTCCTTAGTCTTCCCAATTGCCTCTACTGGCTTATCAGGGATACCAATCTTGTAGCTTTGAAAATGAATCTTTCCATCTTTATGTACTTCTATTTTGCACCATTCACTTAGGGCATTTACCACTGAAAGTCCAACTCCGTGAAGACCAGAACTTACCTTGTATGTATCTTTATCAAACTTTCCTCCAGCATGAAGCACAGTAGCAGCTAGTTCAAGCGCACTAACCTTCTCAACTGGGTGAATATCAACAGGGATTCCTCTACCGTTATCCATAATGGTAACTGAACCATCTGGGTGTAGTTCTAGTGAAATTTTGCTTGCATAACCTGCCAAAGCTTCGTCGATACCGTTGTCTAAGATCTCCCAAATCAAGTGGTGTAATCCTGCGTCATCAGTTCCTCCGATGTACATGGCTGGTCTCTTTCGAACTGCCTCTAAGCCTTTTAGGACTGTGATATTGGACGCATTGTACTCCTTGTTTTTATTTTCCATACCTCCCATTTTAACCTAAAGATGCCAAATTTTGAACAATGTAATTAGGTTATTGGAGGAAGTTTCCTATAGGATATGTAGATATTAGGAATATTGGATACTACCAAAGATTTATAGAGTTCACCTATCAATTGTTCTGAAGGTTCAATGTGATGAATCTCAAAGAAATTGTATTCCTCTACCCCATCTGGACGTAGGGTTTTTATGAGCAACGCTACCTTCCCTTCGACAGTTAGTTTTATTAGCTCTCTTTTAATTCGATTGAATGTTTCCACTAGATATCTTTCTGAAGTGAAAGTATCTGAAATCTCAAGGCTCAATTCATCGATAAATGGAGATTCAGATATAGTATCCCAAGGGAAGCTTCTGAAACCTGCTGCGTAAACTATATAGTTCAAAACTAGATTTAAGCTCACAGCTTGTGACTTAAAACGGTTCATACTGGGATCGTTTTGGGATAATAAATCAAAAACTGAATTGATAGTTTTCTCCAACCATTCAGGCTGATAACTCTCTGAAGGTATTGTGAAATCAGCGAATACAGGTATGTTCATATGTTGTCAAAACTGAATGACAAATATTAACACGGGTCACTTGGTTCTGTCAGTTCTTGGCGACTTATTTCAAATAAAACTCAGAAGGTGATTCCCAGGCAACCTGGCTTGAGTTTAAGAAGTTATGATGGAAAATTGTTACTACGCAGGTAGATAGAACTAGAAGAATAACGAGGATTATCTTAGTAGTAAAGGATATTCTGTTGTTAAGAAAGTAAAGGAATGGTAACAATACCAAAGGAATTATAGGCATAAGAACTCTACCCGAAACAATAAAGTCACTAATCTTTCCCTCAAAGAAGTTGTAAGGGTACATTGAATACAGAAGAACTACTGTAGCGACAGGTAGTATAACTGCCCATTTAAGTCTGTGTTTGAATAATGGTAGTCCAAGAAGCATAAAAGGATAAACTGTTAAGAGAAGCATCAGGTACCTAGGTAAGTTATGTACTATGTTTGCAAGATCAAAGACTTCTTCACTAGATAAGCTATAGCCTGATGCAAAGAATGAACCATATAAATCTTTGTTTATAAGCATTATGATTGCTCCAATAGGTATTGCACCAGCTGCTATGTATACCACTCTCTTGTACTCCTTGTTATATATAGCGTATCCAAGAGTAAATGCGAAAAAGATTAGTAGATTTGTATACCTTATTAATGTTGCAAACCCTATTATTAGGCCTGCAAGTATATTCCAAGCTACTCTATTCCTTGATTTAATGAATACATAGAGAAATAGGTTGATAAAAAGCAGAGAAAAAGTTTCTGAAAACAGTGTTCTTGAGAAGTAAATAAAAGGTGGATAAAAGATGTATAAGATAACTAAAAATTCATTCAATTCTAGTAATCTTATAATCCTGCTAAAGATTATCGCGCTTAGGATAAAACTTAGGAATACAATAACAAACGCGTATTGTTCCCCTAAGATAATGCTTGGAGTTAGTAAGAGAGATGCTCCTAGGTTATATTTAGAGACACACTCCCCTGTTTTTGATTCGTGTAGTCCTGGATACTCCGAAATATTGCTACAAGGAGTCTCAAGCTTTCCAGAAAGTATTCTTACACTATTGGCAAGATATTGATTCTCATCTATAGAGATATACTTGGTTGGATAGAAGATTAGGAACAAAAGTGTAAGGAAAGTTATTCCCGCTATTAAGTACTTATTTGCTTTTAAGATTTTAACTAAGCTCTCCTTCATGCTGCTATTGTACAACAAAAACTATAGATAAAAGAAACCCCTGCTTGCACAGGGGTCATATTACTTCTTGAAAGTATTTTAATCTTCTCTTCTTTTCTTTTTATTACTCTCCATTACTGCTTCTATTCTATGCTTGATTCCCATTTCAAGTTCTCCAATAACTGGGATACTGTAAACTACTATAGCTGTTATTAGAGTTGCCATAATACTTACTAGAACACCTTTATTAGCTTCATTAATTGCCTCTGCTGGAATATAAGCAACGCTTTTCCCTTCCTCCTCTACAACATAGTATGACTCAGTCGCATTTCTACCTTCAGTATAGAATTGAACGTTTTGCTCTATAAAAGCAAATCCAGTACAAACGAATACAACCATAACAACAACCAAAGTCTCGATGATCAAAACGAATTCGTTGTCTTCCATTTCCTCTCTCTTACTTCTCCATTTAGCTAGTCTTTCAACGTTAGTCTTAAGAGTTAGGATTATAGATCTGTAGATTAAGATGAAAAGGATTGCGTACATTGTCATTCTGAAAATTATCTTGATCACTTCATCAGTAATCATATCCTCTCCAGCCTTTAGATTTGGAACTGTAGCTAACCAGTAAACAAGGAATCCAAAAATAACTGTACTTCCCCAAGTGTATAACATGAACGCTAGTTTTCTCATTTTATTTATTTAAGAAATATCTCTCAGTAAAATATTGATTTTAGTTAATCCTGCCTTGATATTAGCTGATCTTTTAACTCCCTTTAGAACTTTAACAATCTCTTCCATCTTAGTTCCACCAATCTTTCTTTCAACTGATTCTCTAAGCAACTGCTCTATAAACACAATTGTTTCCAATCTTGAGTTAGCTAATTTGTCTATTAGTTCTATTCTATCAGCAAAATTTAGAGAATAAAAGGAAGTAAAGTCAATTTTTTTCTCACTCTGCGTTTCTACAACTATGGTCCTTGAAAGTATTGTTTCTAGGAATCCTTCTACATTATTTGTTACCAAAACTATCAATAACTGCTCGGAAGGCTCCTCCAATGTCTTGAGCAGATAGTTCTGAGCTTCGGTTGTGAGTTTTTCAGACGACCTTATTACAAGAAGTTTTATCCCTTCTGTTCGTAAAGTTAGTTCTTGTATTATGTCTCTAATCTCCTCTATTCCTATTGATGAGTCAGTATTTTCGATGATAATTTCTTTCTCTACTTGCCTTAACTCGTAATGTAATTTATCTTTAAGTAAGTTTAGAATAGAACTGATCTCTATTGAGGCAGAATCAGATTTTATTATTACGGCTTGAAAATACATAAAGATAGCTAAATGTACTATAATAACTAAAGTAAACAAAATTTGATGAATCCAGCATTACCTAAATCACAAAACATAAGAGGTTTAAATTCAATCCTTGACGCCCTTTTGATCAAAGGTAAGATCACTCAAGATGATTATAACCTTATAAAGCTGGAATCTGTAAATAAGTCTGTAAGTGCTGATCAGATAATAAAAGAGAAGGCAATTGTTGATTCAGATGACATTGCGAAGCTCTACTCCGAAATGAAAGGTATCAGTTTTATAGACCTTTCCTCCATTGCAATCAATATAGATGTCCTTCATAAATTAGAAAAAGAAGCTGCTAAAGCTTCTATGGCTATAGTATTCGAGGAACAGCCAAGTAGATTCAAAGTTGCAATGAGAGACCCTCTTGATCTACAGAGAATCAAATATCTAGAGGCTATTCTAGGAAAGAAGATTGAGGTCTACTACGCCTCAGAAGATGATATTACTACTGTCTTGGAATCTAAGTATGGTGCTCAGATAACAAAGGATGTTGATGAAGCGCTGGAACAAGTAGGAGGCGGTGATAATCTTCTAGATATTAATGCTCTACAGGAGAATGAAATAACAAAGGATCCTCAGAATGCTCCTATAATCAGGATCGTAAACATGATCCTAGACTATGGAATCAAGAATAAGGCATCTGATATTCACATTGAATCAAGAGAAAAGAAAGTTATAGTTAGGTTTAGAGTTAGAGGTATCCTAAGTGAAAAGCTAACTATTCCTAAGAAACTTCTTCCTGCAGTAGTATCAAGAATAAAGATTCTTTCAAACCTAAAGATAGACGAACATAGAGTTCCTCAGGATGGTAGGTTCCAAGTTAAGTTAGGTGAAGTGATTGTTGATATCAGAGTTTCAATAATGCCTAATATTTACGGTGAAAAGATTGTTATGAGGCTTCTTTCAAAGACTGAAAGTGTATTGAAGCTTGAAGAACTAGGAATGAGGGGAAGTAACTACCTAAGAATGAGGGAGGCTCTAAAAAAGACTCAGGGTATAGTTATTGTGTCTGGACCTACAGGTTCTGGTAAGACACAGACTCTTGCTAGTTCACTAAAGATTTTGAATACTCCTGAAGTTAATATAATGACACTTGAAGATCCTGTAGAAATTAGAGTTGATGGTGTTACGCAGGTACAGATTAATCCTGATGTAGGTCTAACTTTTGCCTCTGGATTACGATCTTTCTTAAGACAAGACCCGGATGTAATCATGGTTGGAGAAATTCGAGACTCAGAGACAGCAGGACTTGCTGTTCAATCAGCCCTAGTTGGTAGGTTGGTTCTCTCTACTTTACACACAAACAGTGCCTCAGGATCATTTGTGAGGCTTCTTGACATGGGTGTAGAACCGTTCCTGCTTTCATCTACAGTCAATGTAATATTGGGTCAGAGACTTGTTAGAGTTCTATGTGAATGTAAGCAACAAAAGGAAGCTACAGCTGAAGAAATGGCAGAATTGCATGGAGAACTAGATGTTCTTAACTCTTTTGATGTATTTAACCCTGATCATACAGTTAAGGTTCACTTCGACAAAGCAGTTAAGAAACTAATTATATACAAGCCAAAAGGCTGTCCAAAGTGTAATGATACTGGATATATCTCTAGAACTGGAATATTCGAGGCTTTGAAAATGAGTGAATCTATATCGAGAGCTGTTATTCAGAAGAAGACTATACAGGAAATCCAAGATCTTGCAATTTCAGAGGGAATGATTACAATGGTTCAAGATGGATACATTAAAGCTTTAGAAGGTATCACTACTTTAGAAGAAGTTATGAGAGTCAAAAATGAATAATCCTACGCAAGTAAAACAAGATCCAGAAGCAGTAAAGACATATACGTCTCCTGTTCAACAGGCAGATAGAGTTCTAGCACTTGATGATGTAATGACATTAGCAATACAGACAAAGGCTTCAGATATTCATATTACCGCTAACTACAAGCCAATCTTAAGGGTAAATGGAGTTCTGCAGCAGTTGAAGTATAGAGAGCTCTACCCAGAAGAAGTATTTAACTTCGCAAAGCAGATTCTCGCTAACAAGAAAGATATTGATTTTGATAATTTCTATCAGTTTGATACAACATACGTACTAAATGGACGAAGATTTAGAGTAAATATATTTAAACAAAGTGGTAACTACTCCATAGCTGCTAGAGTTATCTCTGATCAGATACCTCAGCTTGATATATTAGGTCTACCACCAGTTATAAAAGATTTCGCTAGATTCCCAAATGGATTGGTTCTACTAACAGGACCTACAGGAAGTGGTAAATCAACTACTCTAGCTTCTTTGATCAACTTAATAAATGTAACTGAAGCGAAACATGTAATAACTTTAGAGGATCCTATCGAATACATCTTCCCAAAAGGACAGTCCTTGATAGAGCAAAGAGAATATTTGAGCGACTTTGAGTCTTGGCCTAATGCCCTCAAAGCGGTCTTAAGACAAGATCCAAACATCGTTTTATTGGGCGAAATGAGAGATTCGGACACCATTGAATCTGCAATCAGAATAGCAGAAACTGGTCATTTGGTCTTCGCTACCCTGCACACGAATAGCGCAGCTCAAAGTATTGACCGTATAGTGGACATATTCCCTGGTGAAAAACAGGATCAAATCAAGGTTCAATTAGCTGCAGTTTTACAAGCTGTGGTATCACAGAAACTTGTTAAGACAGTTCAAGGTAGTCAAAAGTTAGCTACAGAGGTTTTGATAGCAAACTCTGCTGTTAGAAACACAATTAGAGAGAGCAAGGGTTATCAATTAGACAACATAATTCAAACAAGTAATGATCTTGGTATGCAAAGTCTAGAGAAGTCTCTTGTTAATCTTGTTAAGCAAGGTCACATTACTATGGAAACTGCACGTAATAATGCAAATAAGCCTGCAGATATAGAATCGTTATTAAATAGAAGCTAATGGCTGAATATAGATACATAGCATTAACAAACTCTGGTCAATCAGTTGAAGGTGTAAAAACCGCAGACTCAGAACAGGAGGTTATAGAGTCTCTAAAGTCTGGAGGATTAAACCCAGTATTAGTTGAAGAAAAGCTTACATTTAATCTAAATAAAGCTTTCAATGTAGAAATTGGAGGTATCTCTCTTGCAGAGAAGGTTATATTCACAAAGCAGCTTTCTACAATGATTGGAGCTAATATCCCAATCGTACAAGCACTAGATATTTTGATACAGCAGACAGAGAAGACATCTATCAAAGAAAAATTTGTAAGAGTATATAAATCTGTAGAATCTGGAATAAGTTTGTCTGAAGCATTCAAAAAAGAAGGTGGGTTACTAAGTGAAGTACAGCTAAATCTTATGATGGCTGGTGAGAAATCAGGTAATCTTACTGAAATGATGCAGAAGATTGCAGATGACTTAGAGAAATCAAAGAAGTTGAAAGGAAAGGTAACAGGTGCTCTAATCTACCCTGCAATCATTATGGTTGTAATGGTTGGAGTAATGTTTGTGATGATAACCTTCATGGTTCCTCAGGTTAAACAACTCTACACTTCTCTTGGAGAAGATGAGCTTCCATTCATTACACAATTCTTGGTTACAATCGGTGAATCATTTGGAAGGATCGAAACTATAATTATAATGATTATTCTTGGTGTTTCTGCGTATGCAGGGTATCGATACTACAATGGTACTCCAGCAGGAAGACTTAGAATCGATAGTTTCAAGCTACGAATCCCAGTATTTGGTAACTTATCTAGAAAGGTTGAAGTTGCAGAATTCTGTAGAATTATGTCCATGCTTCTAGGAAGCGGTATTCCTGTTATCGATGCTATGGATATTACAGGTAAAGCGATAGGTAATTCGATATTTAGAGAAATTGTGCTTAAGACAAAAGAAGACGTTACTCTAGGTAATTCAATTTCTATTGGAATGGCGAAATATAATAAGAAGAATGGCTTCCCTCCTATCTTAATTAGAATGCTCGCTACTGCAGAAGAATCCGGTAAGGTTGGATTTGTACTTGATGATCTTTCTAAGTTCTATCAAGAAGAAGTTGATCAAATAGCTGGTAATCTTTCGAAGTTAGTTGAACCTATTATATTAGTTGTAGTAGGACTAATGGTTGGTTTCTTGGCTGTTGCGATATATTTGCCAATCTATCAGGTTGGACAAATTGTTGGTCAATAATTTGTTGCTTCAAATTCTTTATCTCCCTATTGTACTTTACTTTTGATTCAATTAAACTGGATTTATATCTTATTTTTTATCTTAATTAGAATATGCATAAACAAAAAAATGCATTCACACTAATAGAGTTGATGGTAGCTATGGGTATCATCGGTGTATTAGTAACTCTTTCTCTTTTGGGCATTACAATTGTTCAGAGATCATTAAGAGATACTCAGAGAAGAGACGCTGCAAGTGCTGTAAGGTTAGCTATAGAAAGTTTCTATACAGGTAGTGCTGTTTATCCATCTAGTCTTTCACAGGCTTCAGCTGGAACAGTTATGAACATAGGAACTTCTTCTGTTGCTCTTAACGGACCTGCAAAGGGTTGTCCAACAGCTACATTAACTGTAACTGGTGAATGTACTATTTACTGTTATGTTTCAAACTCTCCAAACAGCGTTTACGCATTTGGTGCTCAACTAGAGGGTGGTTTGCAACAGTTCGGTAACTCAGGAAGTTCTTGTAGTATTACAACTAACAGAGTTCCATACAACTAATATATGAAAGGATTTTCTTTAATAGAAATTCTGATCTTTATGGGAGTAGCAGCATTATTGCTGCTACTTTCCATTACAGGTCTACAGATACTAAGTAAGAACAGCAGAGATAGCGAGCGAGTTTCGATTGCTGGAGAAATGAATAATCTAATTAACAAGTTTAGGAGAGAGAAATTGAAATACCCATCTAATATTGAAGTATCCCTTCAGACGAGCCTGTTTTCAATAACGGGAATGACTGATAGTATAGCTTTGAATGGACATTTAAGATCAGAATCAACTACCACAAATGGTGGAACTAAATATATTTATACTTATGTAAGCTCTTCTGAATATCAGTTGTGTGTTGCCCTAGAGTCTGGTACATACAAGGGATTCGGGACTGCAGCTTGTCCGAATTAGACTATGACCGAATTCTTTGTATCCATAATCTTTGGCTTTCTAACCCTTATCCTCTGCACTATTGCTTCGAAGATAATACATGGAGAAAGACTTCAATTTAGTACAAAAATGAATGCGAAGGATATCTTGGGTAGCTTTGTTTACTTTGGTTCTGGTTCATTATTTGTCTTTCATCTGTTCTTTATAAATGCGAGAGAGGAAATCTGGATCTATCTACCTATATATTTAATAGTATTTGTAGGACTTCTCTACTTAGCAATATGGGATATCCAAACATTAACTATTCCATCTAACTTCACAAACTTATTCTTGTTATTTGTAGTGTTGATAAACTTCGTTGTAGGGCTTTCAAGCTACTTAGAGTATCGAAATGGTGGAGTTAATACCTTATCTTCGCTACCAATAGGAACACTTGGAAATATCTTAGGAGGTTTAGGTTTAGGAGGTATTATTTTTCTTCTACATAGATTCACAAAAGGTAAGGGTATAGGGGATGGTGATATTTATATCTATGCAGCAGTTGGTTTTGCGCTAGGTATCCCTATGACTCTTGGATTTCTAATAATATCGTCGTTAGTTGGAGGGTTTGTAGCTCTTGTCCTAATATTGATATACTGGAAGGAGAGGCAAAAGGTTCTACAGACAAGGATCCCTCTACTCCCAATTATTCTTGTAGGGTATGTCTTAACCCTGTTACTACAAAATCACATATATTTAATTTGGGGTCTATGAAAGCATTTACGTTAATAGAATTGATGCTGATGCTAGGAGTAATAGCTTTAACGCTAGCCTTAAGTATCATTGGTTTAACCAGATTTAGAGCTAGTATTGAATTAAATACTACATATACAAACGTAGTCTCTTTTATAAGTGAGATCAAGAACAAATCTACTAACGCTTTTGGAACAACAACTGGTGGTGTTCTTAACCCAGTAGATTTATTCACAGTCTCATTTAACTCAGGTGCAGTTTCAGCCCTTGATTGTGATGGTAACTTTGATTTCACTTCATATTCTTGTGTAGCTTCAACAGAGCAATCTGTTAATACAGGAAGTGTTGCGGTATCAATCACAGGATGCGACAACAGAATTGGTTTCAAAAGACTAACAGGAGATCTTGTAGCATTGAACGTAAATGGTGCTATTCAATCAAGTGGAGTTTGCACAGTGCAGCTTCAACATTCGTTTACAAACGAACTCAAAACAATTACTATAGACTTAGTTAAGAATACGTATAAATAACATGAAGAAGATTGTAACGAAGAATGCATCGGGTTTGGTAGAAGCACTAATAGTTATGGCGATTATCGGTACTACTCTAGTTTCTTCAATGCTTCTAGTATCACAAGGTTTTATAGAGGTAAGGAATAATCAAACTGAAGATACTATTAATGGTGTGTTGGTACAGGTATTGAACAAGGTAAAGAATTCTAATTCGTTAGCGATATCTTTAAGCGAGTACAATACAATTACAAATACATCTGAAAGGCACTTTTATCTTCTACCTAATGATGGTTTGAAGTTAGATACAACTCAGTCTCCAAGTACAGCTATAACTACATGCGATGAGGATAGCGTATATAACATCGTTGTAAGTCAGGCAATTGTCACCTCGATAGTTCAGAACCTATGTGTTCAAGTAACTATCAAGAAGGTTACAGCAGGTAACAACGAAAGATTCACAGGTTCAATTAACTATGTATATCAAATAAACGAAGAAGTTGTTGTATCTAAGTTAAATTTTGCAAAGTACAGTGAATTTGATGTATCTGGTTTGGCAGAAGGGACATCATCTGGAACTTCTGGTACAGCTGGTCCAACAGGAGGATCTGCAACAAGTACTACCACTACAACAAATACAACAGGGGATCGTACTGTAGGTGGCCCTGCATCAGTTGTTGGAGGATCAACAGATGATAATAATTCAGTAACAGGAGGGTCGGTTTCATTCTAATGAAAACTATAAAGAAATATAAAGCATATTCGTTGGTGGAAGTCATAGTTACCTTAGGTATTATAGGTATCTTGATAGTCATGCTTTTTAATGTGATTCTACTAGCCCTAAGATCCAACACTATTATTGCAGGAAGGAGTTACGTTAGAGAGCAAACATCATCAGTATTAAGTCAGATATCTAGAGAGATTCGAAATGCTGAAGAGGTTGAAAATTGTGCAGCAGGTTCCTGTGAATTTAGGCTTAATGGAAAGGATATTAAATGGGAATCATGTGGACTTAGCATTTGTAGGTATGAGAACGCACAGCTTTCCTTACAAACTTCTGATACAATAAACATGAACTCACTGGTATTCGATGTGTATCCTGGAGTAAACCAAAATTCAGTAGTTCTAGTAACAATAACTGCTGGACATTCAAATCCTACATTGAATATAACGAGTGTAATAAATCAAATCTCAACAACAACTAGAAACTATGAATAGGATGTATAAAGGACAAATACTGATAATAACGTTACTAACACTAACAATTGTAGGAGTTCTAGTAACGACTATAGTTGTTGTAACTAGAAGAGACTTTAACCAGAGTGCCAATACAGAGAAATACGAGAGACTATACAATACTGCAGATAACAATCTACAGAAGGTACTAGCTGATTACGCCTCTCCAACAGCTAATTTATCAACACTTGCTGCTTCTCAGTTACCAAATGGTACATGCACAACATTGGTAAATCTAAACTACTATAAATGTACGTATTCAAATCAGGAGTTAACAGGGGGTTTTGTTTCTACAACTACTCTATTCGTTGAAAACAAGAAAGAGATTAACGACTATGTACTTAAAAAAGATGCTGCCCTTATTCTAGATATATCTGGATATTTAGGTGGATTCTCTTTTCAATGGGACAGACCTAATGTAGCTTTGGAAGTAGGTATAGTTTTCTCGAATAACTTACCAAATGGAAGGCTTAATATAACAAGAGATATTTATGACAGGAATGGGACAAAAGTAATAGATTCTCAGGCACAACCAGGATTTACAAACTTATTTCCGTTTATTCAAGACGCAGCAGATCCTACAAGAGGATTCTTTTTGGACATATCAGATGTATTCAATACACCAGGGGCAGTACCAGGTTATATAAATGCAAATCCATACTCTCCTTTCTATCTTGTTATTATCCCTAGATCTGACACAGCAAATGATGAAATCATTCTAGATGTGACTCCTGACAACCCATCCGGATTAAAAGCACAGGTTCGGGAATTTAGATCTTTAGGTGAAGACTTACAAGATTCAACTGGTCCAAAAGCAAGTTTGATAACTCGTGTCCCATTGTTGCCAGAAATTCCTGCTGCAATATTGAATGGTATAACTACAAGTGGTAACCTAGTATTACAGTAAAATTTTTTATATGGCAAATCTACCAGAATTCATAGGAATAAATATAGGTAATTACAGCATTAAGGCTGTAGAGCTTGCTCTTGCAGGTAATAAGTCATTCGAATTAGTAACGCTAGGTAAGGTTCCCTCTGCAACAGGAACTATAGAAAATATTAGTGTAGGAAATATTTCTGGACCGATATCAGATCTACAAAAGCTTATTAGAGACACAGGTTTTAAGACAAAGAACGTAGTGTTCTCAGTTCCTGAATCATTAGTCTTTTCAAGACTGATTACTATTCCAAAGGTAAAGGATGAAGAAGTTGATAATGCAATTAACTTTGCTATGCGAAATCTTATTCCTGTTCCTTTAGAAAATCTTAATATTGCTTACGTATTCATAGAAGAGCGAAAAACTGATACCAATATCTTCACTAGTTGGTATGTAGTAGGTATTCAGAAGAATCTTTCAGATAGATTTAAGGAGCTAGCAAGAGGTGCAGGCCTTAACCTATTAGCAATTGAAACAGAAGCAGTAGCGATTATTAGAAATATTAACTATAACTACTCAGATACAGTTAAGAAGAACTATCTAGTACTAGACTTAGGAGGTGAGTACTCGAATCTAATAATATCTAGAAATGGTGCAGTACTCTACTCACAGAATATCTCAACTGGCTCAAATGCTATGACAAAAATTATAGCTACAGACCTTTCAGTAGATATTGCTCAAGCAGAAGCTTACAAAGAGAAAATTGGTTTGGACTTTACTCTTGGAGGAGGAAAGGTTTCAAAGACAATTGAGCCAATAGTTCAAATTATCGTGTCCGAAATTCTACGAACCGTATCATACTACAGCGACCGAATCGGAGGTGAACCTTTGTCCGAATTGTATATTACAGGTGGAGGCGGTGCTCTTCCAAAGCTAACTCAATACTTAAGTGAGAAAACTAACTTGAAAGTATCTTTAGTTGAAAACTTCAAGAAAATTAAGGTAAAGGGTGAACTTAAAGCAAATCAATTGAGCTTTAACGTATCTACTGGCTTAGCACTTAAAAATTTAGAACTAATCTAATGGCTACTCAAAAGCAATTCAAGTTTAACTTGGTTACACCAATAACCAAAGAAGAGATTACAACTATAGAAGATAGAGATAATACTCTGGTTAATTCTTTTATACTAATCTTTGCTGGAGTATTCGTTTTCTCTGCCCTTACACTACTCAGTTCCCTATTAATTGAACCAGCGTTAGTGAATTCAGCAGCAGCACTAAGGAATAAACAGGCATCTTTAGCCCAATACAACCAAGTTAAGCTACTAAACGGAGAGTTTGTAATCAAAGCAAGAGCCCTTAGCCCCCTACTTGATCTAGATATTAAACCTGCAAAGCTTGTAGAGATAGTTGATAAGCTAGTTTCAACGTTGTCTTCAGAGGTAGATATAGAGAGTTTTGGTAGAGAAAGAACAGGAAACTTTGTTATTCAGGCGGATCTTAACGACTTTAGTAGTTTAGAGCTTGTTCAGGATTTCTTTAGGGAGAACAGCGAGGATGTAGGTAATTTGTTCTTTACTCAGGTTGCTAATACCGATGGAAGCTTATTCGTTTCAATGACTTTTGATATTCTAATTTAATGGAAAAAAGCAGAGCAAAGACAATTAGAATTTATATAGTACCAATAATAACGTTGGTAGTTTTCGTAGGTATAATCATATTCTTAATAGTACCTAAGATTAGTAGTATCTTTGGTGGCCTTGGTCAAATTGGACTAGATAATCAAGCTATCGCAGATACAGATGCTATGGCTACAGTTCTTGAGAACTTGGAAGCAAGGAAGCCAGCTCTTGAACTAGATCTAGAGAACTTGAATACTATAGCTTCCGGTGGAACAACTAGGGTAGTTGAGTTCAGAGACAAGATTGCAGGTGTTTTAACTAACTTTGATCTAACTATCGAGAGTCAAAACATTAGCGAATCTTCTTTTATAAATGCAGATCTTCAGGAAGATGTAATTCTAATTGAGATTCCATTCGATTTCGCAGTAACGGGTACACTTGATGATACCAAAGCCTTTATTAACTCTTTAAGTAATATTGATGACTTCGCTATCGTTAAGGAGCTAGATATCACTAAAGGAGATGGTAATCTATGGATCATGAATATAATCCTGATTAAGTATCAGTTTGGAACAAACCCAGATGAAGACGAGTTGTACCTAAGTGTAGATACTCAAGCCTCTGTACCAGACAATATTAGAGGCTACTTAGACTCTAGAGTTAACAATGCACTCCCTTCTATTGAGGAATCAGAGCTTTAATAGTTTATGTTAAAGCCATTAAAAAAGACCCTTTCGGGTCTTTTCTTTTAAATTCGTTTGATTATGCCTTTCTTTCAGTAGCTTTCTTTCCTGGTTTCTTTGAATATACTTTCTTTACAGGTACTGCTTCCATTATTCCTTTCTTAGCAAGCATGTATCTAACTGTGTCTGTAGGTTGAGCACCAACAGATAGCCAGTACTTAATTCTATCTTCTTTAACTACAATCTCCTTGTTTAAAGGTGAGTAATGTCCTACATTTTCAATGAATTTAGACTCTCTCTTCTCTCTAGCAGGTGTAACTACCATTCTAAAGAAAGGTGTATTTCTTTTTCCGAATCTTGATAATCTGATCTTTACCATACAAATATATATTAATTAAGCGTAGAATTTTATCATAATCATTGGACTTTGTCGCTACTAATCTGCTGTTTTAGCTTTTCCCAGTGTTGAATTGCAAACTTAGCTGCATTTTGCTCAGCTTCTTGCTTACTCTTGCCAGTACCGCTACCAAAGGACTTTGATCCAATAAACACTTCCATCTTGAAAACCTTGTTGTGATCAGGGCCTGTTGCCTCGATGAGGGAATATGATGGAGTTACTCTAACCTCTTCTTGAGCAATTTCCTGAAGCTTTGTCTTCGCATCGATATCTCCTTCGTTGTGAATAATATCTTCAATCTTGTATAGAATGTTCTTTGTTATAAAGGCTTTGCAGGCATCGTACCCAAGCGTTAAATACATAGCACCAATGATGGCTTCTACAGTATTTGCAAGAATATATAATCTAGTCCTACCACCACTCATATCCTCTCCCTTGCTCATTAGAATATATTGACCTAGATTCAATCTCTTTGCCTCTTCAGCAAGTGATTCAGTCTTTACAAGAGCTGATCTATAGCTAGTTAGTACTCCTTCTGGGTCTTCTGGGAACTTTTCGAATAGGTATTGTGTAGCTACAAGCTCTAATACTGCATCTCCTAGAAACTCATATCTTTCGTTGTGTTCTAGCTGTTCTCTTGCTTCGTTGTGGTATGAACGATGCGTAAGAGCAACCTTTAAGTTACTTTCAGGTATATCTGCTTCTAATATTTTTCTTAGTTCATCAAAATTACTCATTTTTCTTTTTTAATGCCAATTTAAGATCTTCATCCTTAGCTATTGTACCCAAAACTCCATTGATAAAGCCAGCACCTTCGTCTGAACCAAGCTCCTTTTTAAGCTCAATAGCTTCGTTTATTACGATAGCTACTGGTGTAAGCTCAGCTATGAAAGCTTCAAATATTGAAACCCTAAGAATGATTAGGTTCAAAATATTCATATCCTCTAAATGCCATGTAGGAGCCAATGCTTCGATAACTTTGTCTATCTGAGTCTGGTATTCCATTACTCCTTCAGTTATAACTTCATATAACCTAGTATCGTATTTCCTCTCTTCAAGAATATCTAATACAGAATTGGGTTCAAAAAATCCCAAGTCTACATTAGTATCTTGGGACTTATAATAGGTGTATAGGAAAGAAATGGATAATATTCTGGATAAATGTTTGTCCAGGTTTTTGCTATTAGTCATTAATAACTTTTCTACCTTTGTAACTAGGATCCTCTTTAGTAACTCTGTGTGAAAGAGTTGGAAGTCCTGTTTCTTTAGAGATAACAAAGAATTTGCCTCCCTTTTTCTTCATAGTTCTAGCTTTGTTTAAAACAACATCATATCTATTTGATGCTCTAGTTTTCCCAGCCTTTGACGATGATCTTTTATGTTTAGGTGTTGCTGCCATACAAAATACTTCTTAATATTCAAATCTGATCTATTTTAACAGAATTAATCGCTTTTAGGAAGTACAGTGTGTTGTTTCCGACCAATTTTGTGTCTAATAAATCAAAATATTCTTCGAATTCAGGTTTTTCTTCCATTGTAGGGTGTTTCACCACTACCAAACCATCTGCTTTAACTAATTCCCTTAATGTAGAAAACTTTAAATCCCTTGCATTCTTAAAGGGTGGATCCGCTACCACTAGGTCTACTAGATCCATCTGTGGGAGCTTGTTCTTTAAGCTTTTGTAGTCTGTCATAACAATACTCGTATTGCCCTTTTCCTCAACTGGCAGCTTCTCGATGTTCTTCTTTAGAAACATGATTGATTTGTCATCGTTGTCTGAGAATATAACTTTGCTAGCCCCTCTACTCAATGCTTCTAGACCAATTGAACCTGCTCCGCAGAATAGATCCAGCACTACTTTTCCTTGAATATAGTGGCTTAGGGTATCGAAAAGAACTAGCTTTGTTCTTTCTGTAAAAGGTCGCGTGTTCGTTGGAATATCCAATCTTAAATTCTTGAATTTACCTGCTGTGATTCTTGGGTTCATGGAACGGCGTTGTAAAGGATAATACCAGTTGTTGTAGATACATTTAGTGAATTCTTTTTCCCAAGCATTGGTATTTCTGCAATATGATCAGATGCACTTAGCGTCGCCTCAGATACACCAGTGATCTCGTTCCCAAAAACAAACGCTATTTTCTCTCCGTAGTTAATTTTCCTGTAATCCTCAGATTTCTCAGACTGCTCAACAGATACTATTTGAAACCCTTCCGCTTTAAGTTTTCCTAGTAGTTCTCCTGTATCCTTGACATGTTCCCATTGTATGAAGTTTTCAGCACCTAAAGCTGTCTTTACAACCTTTGGATGTTTACCATCTGGTGTAATTCCACACATATATACTTTAGATACTCCTGCTCCATCGGAAGTTCTGAGAACAGAACCCACATTAAAGGTTGATCTTACATCTTCTAGTACCACTACAATTTCTTTCATAGAGTGAATTATATCATCTGATAAGGGTATTAACCACCAGGGACCAGTTCAGGTTCCCTCTGATTCTACTCTTACAAACTGGATGTTAAGAGAATATTGTTATATTTCTGACACCAGAATCATATAGTTTCTTTGCAATGTCCTTTGTACTCATCATTGATTCAAAGTCAGAGAAGTCTGCAATCTTTAGATTAGGAATACCAGATTGTTTGGTTCCATAGATTTCTCCAGGTCCTCTATTCTTGAGGTCAAACTGTGATATTGCCATACCATCTGAGGTTTCACAGAAGAACTTGAGTTTCTCTGCATAGGCTTCAGTCATGTTTTCTGATAAAGATAAGAAGCACCAGCTTTCTCTGTGACTACGTCCTACCCTACCCCTAATTTGGTGTAGTTGAGCTAGTCCAAATCGTTCTGGATTCTCTACGACCATAACAGTAGCTTCGGGAACATCTATACCTACCTCAATTACACTCGTTGATAGAAGTAGCTTGGTTGCACCGGAAGCAAACTTGGCCATAGCTTCCTGTTTTTGATTCTCTTTCATTTTGCCATGCAATACCCCAATCTCTTCTTCCTTGAAGTGTTCCATGAGCTTTGCTTTAATTATTGGAATGTTTTTTAAGTTTGCTTCCTCACTTTCTATAGCAGGAACAACCCAATATACGCGGTCTCCTCCACTCATCTTTTCTTTAACCCAGTGAATTAGATCTTCTCTCTTTGATTCTTCAAATAGTCTCGTTTTAATCTCAGCTCTTCCAGAAGGCTTTGTTTTAATGTACTCAACAGCAACATCTCCGAATATGAACTCAATAACCGTTCTTGGTATAGGGGTAGCGGACATATTTAAGAAATGAGGAAAGAAAGTATTTGAATACAAAGAATTGTATTCTTTAAGTAGCTCCTCTCTTTGATTAACTCCAAACTTGTGCTGTTCATCGACAATAACTAGGCCTGGTTTCTTTATTAGATCAGCTTTTCTAGAAAGAATAGCTGTTGTACCAATTAAAATATCTGGGTTAGAGTTTGTAGTCTTTGAAGTAATGAGTCCTATATTTAAATCATTTCCTAAGTAGTTACTAAAGTTCTTGAAGTGCTGTTCAGCAAGTATTGTAGTTGGAGCAAGCACAATTACTTGATACCCAGACTTCGCAACAATTAAAGCTAGCAGGACTGCAATGATTGTTTTACCTGATCCAACATCTCCTTGGATCATAGAATCTATAAGTTCATTACCTATCATCTTATTCACAAGAGAATTAAGAACTGCTTGCTGATCTGTTGTTAATTCAAAGGGTAGGTTTTTAACAGCTTTATTCAGGGATTCTAGAGCGCTCTCTTTGTCTATGGTAGGGGATGGCGGAAGTTTCCTTGAGTTTCTCTTCTCTATTAGATGTAGCTGTATATTTGTAAATTCATAGAATGAAAGCTCTTTAACAGCCTTCTCCACCTGAGAGATATCATCTGGGAAATGTAGTTTAGCCAAAGAATCCTTTAGATTGTATCCATACTCCTCTAGTTCATTAGGAATATCTAGGTTATCTATATTCTTAACTAGGTACTGGATTCTGTTTCGTAACCACTTCTTTGAAATTCCTGAAGTTAGACTATATTCTGGAGCGAAATCTCGTAGGTGTACTATATCTTTTCCTTCTTTAAGTTGTTCGTAGTTATCTGGAAAGAATATTGTATGCTTGCCTTTAACCTTAACTCTTCCTGAAAGAAGATACTCCGTATTTGGTTTTAGTGTTTCTGGAAGGAATTTCTGATTAAACCATGAAAGCTTTATCTCTCCACTATCATCATATCCAATACCTTCCTGCAGAGTCATTCGCCTTCCTCTTACAAAGATATTCTTCATTCCTCTAATCTGAACTCGAAGCAGGTATCTATCCTCTTCGTTTGGATCCAAAAGTATTTCGGATATAGTTTTAAGGTTAGTATTTTCTGTGTATCGGTATGGGAAGTATGTAAGTAGGTCTTTAACTGTGAATATATCTAGTTTCTCAAATTTTTTTGAGTATGCATCACTTATGAAAGGTATTGCGCTTACAGGTGATGTAAGTTCTATTTTGATCATGTAATGAACACTGAGAATATTGCTAGTACTGGAGGAAGTATTATTCCTGCTAGTATAGCGATTATAAAGAAGGATCTAATAAATGATCTTAGTTTCTTGTTTCCGTAGATTTTCTGTACGTGTCTTTGCATGGTTATAGTTTAACATTTGGTTGCGTAATAATTACATAGAATCGTAAGTTTTGTAAAGCTATGAGAACAGAAGTTGAATTGGTCATGTTCCTAATCAAAGTTATAGGAGATCGAGATATGTCACACACAATTGACAAATAGGGACTCTGACCCTAAACTCAACATTAGTTACAAATATAGATTATGCAAAGACGTACTATCCTCCTAGTTACCCTTTTCGTTGTCGTTAGTGTTTCAGCAACAATATTAACAGCGTTTGGTATTGCCGATTATTCTGCTCCTGTAGCTATGGCGCAATCACAGGGTACATATATTGAGGCTAGTGATGATCTGGCCAATGAGTTTGCTCAGGTAGTTTGTAGCGATGTGAAAGCGAATATAAATATTCAAGGAACTGAGTTAACATTAAAGACTAAAGAGAATGTAGGAGGTGCTATTGATGAACTAATGTATAAAGGTGTGGATCTTATAAATAGTTTCGATCATGGAAGACAGTTGCAATATGCTCTTTCTGTGAATAACGCTGGAGAATGTAATAACCCGACTGAAGGTGGTTCTATAGTTAATGGTCCAGTTAGTTCACCTTCAACATCTAAGTTACAAGCAAGTTGTAAGCTAGCTCCTAATCAACTCTTTACTAGAACTAGGATGGCATATTGGCTTCCAGCAGGATCTAGTTCTGGAGGTAATTTCTGCAACGGTAATTCTTCCAAAACTATTAATACAACAAATCTTTCCGACTACAAAATATCGAAGATTGTAACGATTGGCTATGAAGGTAACGAAAATATAGTCAGAATGGTTAGTAGATTAAAGATTCCTGAGGAGTTTAATTCTGCAAATATAGAGATTCCAACAATATATTTAGACAAGCAATACAACAAGGTATATAAGTATGATCTCCTAACTCAAGACTTGGTAAGAATCCCAAATAGTGAGACAGAATCTACATCAAGCTACCTAACCTTTATGAAATACATAGGTAAATCACCAGCTGTATTAAGCGATGGTACTAACTATGTGGCTATATACTCTCCTCGCGCTTCAACCAACGGTATCTTCAAGTTTGATCTTTCAGATCCAAGTTCTACTGCAGATGGTTCAAAGATTCAGGCTATATATAGTATGGGATCTAGAAGAGCTGACCAAGTTGAATATTTCGAGAGTTTTGTAATAGTCGGTGGATATAATAAGGTTGTAAGTTCACTAAAGTTCCTTCTTGAAAACAAACCAATAGAATCTGAAAGCACTGGTAGTGTAGATATACTCACTTGTTCAAGAATAGCAGGATGGGCATGTAATCCTGGGGATCCTTCAGAAGTAATTAAAATCGAAGTACATACAGTAGATAAAGTTAGTGGAGCGTTAACTCTAGTTAGAAGTGTGGATGCAAATCAACATAGCGAGCCTGGTGTGAATACAATTTGCAATGGAAGCAACAAGAGGTTTGATGTTTCTATGGACACTCTTCTACAGGGATTGGATAGAAATTTCGTAGAGGTATATGCAGTTAACGCCAAGGGTCAAAGTATAATTTTACCGAATGGTTCAAAGAAACTGACTTGCGAATAGTGTAGAGAATTAAAGAAGGATATTAATATTACAAAGATGCGCCTTCTAAGGTTAGAAGGAGTTTCTTAACTTCGGATCCTCCCATACTATATTTTCCAATACTCCCATCTTTCCTTACCACTCTATGGCATGGGATTATTATTGGGATTGGATTGCTCCTAACTGCAGTAGCGGTAGCTCGTACAGCTTTTTCATTGCCTGCTCTCTTCGCAAGTTCAGAATATGTAACAGTTTCTCCGTACCTAACCTTTGAAAGTGCATCCCATACTCTCTTTTGAAACTCTGTACCTTTTGGATTAATTTTGATATCAGAGAAATCCTTTCTTGTTTTATTGAAATATTGTTCAAGTATTTGGGTATTCATAACATCGCTTAGTTTATGTTTAGCAGGTGACAAAGATGTTATTGAACCATCTTCTGTTGTAGTATCAAACCCGAAAGGGAATATTAGTTTATAGTCCATATACTTAATTTTATCATACAGCTAATAGATGACTGGGGAATGGAAAAGGTGTATATTTCTAATAAGGTAACTAGTATAACAATATGACCAAAACAGAAAAATATGGAGGACTTTCAATACTAACAGCGTTTATAGGAATATCTATCTGCTTTATCATTGAGCAACGCTTCTATCATGTGATATCTGTTTATGGAACACTAGATTCAACAAGAATTGTGTTTTTCGTAACCATGACAATGCTAACAATGTTCTTGTTTCTGTTCTTAAGATCATTTAAAACAACAGGAGTTACAAGAGTATTAAGTAACTTTGTAGCGATAAGCCCTTTAGGTATTGCCCTATTCCCTTTAAATGGAGATATGAACTTTCTAACAATACACTGGATGTTTGGAATATTGCTTTTCTTTGGATTACCATTAAACCTTATACTACTCTACAAGAATTTAAAGATAGCAAGAATTAACATTGCAGGTGTAGTCTACGCTCTATATATAGTGTTGTATCTAATACTCTTCTATACAGGACAATATCTTCTTGCTCAATTCATTGGTGCTGCATACTCTGCTATACTGATATTAAGAATATTAATTCCCAATCCAATCAAATACTATGGCATTCTACAAACCGATAAGACTGATGCACCCTAGAACAAGTAACCCTTTGTTCATATACTTCGAAGAAGGAACAGAAGATCTTGTAGACAGGAGAGATCCTGGTGCTTTGGATACATATCTACAAGAACTATATTCAAAAAACGATGCGATTATTAATAGAGGTTCATACCAAATACTATTAATCTGGAACCTAGAAGGAACAATTATGTGCGATGTTTGGATGTTCTTTGTAAATGATGAATGGGAACTTCCTACAAACATTGATGTAGCTAACTTTGCGGTTACTGAAGTTGAATTAACTAACGGAGTTACAAGTGGAGATGGATTAAACCTATTGGCTACAGAAGAGAACTTGAGAGTTAGTGTAGATAACATTGATCAGTATTTGGCTGTAGATCGTGACTTCGCAGACGGTAGAATATTTAATGGTGAAGAATACTTCGCTTAAGCCTCCTTCTCTATTGCATCCATACACAACCTGATTAGTACCTCCATATTTAATTTTGCTCTAGGTGTTGTTGAAAGCAGCTTTATGAACAGAGATGCAAGTTTCTTTGTAGCTTCAGGATTATCTAGCCTTGGGAGCTTTGTTCCTTGGAATAGTATCGCAAGAATCCTATCTAATGCTTTCTCAACATTCCCAATAGCAATATAGCTTTCAGCAGAAAATAGATCAGCAAGATACGCATCTTCAAAACACTTCATTATCTGTGAATTAGCTAAAAGCTTTTTAACCTTTTCTAAATCCTTAGGGGATTTCAAATTAAAGTGAGCAAGAAATATTTTTAAATTTGCAGCTCTGAAAGCAACTAGCTTTGGATTATTAAAGCTAGGCTTGGCAGGAGCTTCTTTGGCAAGGTAGTGTTTCTTCTGAAAGGGTTTCTTTGTAACATGAGAATTCAGAGCATCTTTTGTATCTGCAATCCTATCGTCCCAATCTTTATTATTTAAATCAGGCTGCGAATTTTTAACTTCAAACTCTCCCACGTCAAACATATCTGGTACAATATAATATATGAATAAGAATCTAATAATATTCATACTTACTATAATAATAACATTCGTTCTTGTCACCCTATTCGTTCTCCTTTCAAGGCCAGTTCCAGAGGGTAGCTTAACGTCCTCAGATACCCAAGATTCAATAGTTGAAGATAGTGACACGGAGGTTACCGAACCTTTTGTTTTGGCTACAGATATCGTTGTACCTGAACTTGAAATAACTAGTATAGTATCAGGACTTGATCATGCTTGGGATATCGGCTTTCTACCCACTGGAGAAATTGTATTTACTGAAAGGAGTAATAAGCTAAATGTCTTTAGAGATGGAGCTATAGTTAAGACATTTAATTTTACCGATGCATTTGTTCAAGGTGAAGGAGGAGTACTGGGACTTGCTGTTGATTCTGAGTTTGAATTAAACAGCTATCTATATGTATGTTTGAATTCAAGGCTAGGGAACAATCCAGAAGTTAGGGTAGCAAGATTGAAACTAGATTCAACAAATACTGAAATATTAGAAAGAACAGATATCGTTACTGGAATCCCTTCGAATGATTCGGGTAGACACTCAGGTTGTCAGTTAGAGTTTGATACCTTTGGAGATCTTTGGATTGGTACTGGAGATATAGCTGAGGGTACGAATCCACAGGATCCAGGAAGCTTGGCAGGAAAGATTTTAAGGGTAGATAGAGATGGTAACGGTGTTGCAGGTAACCTAGATGGTCCATTCGATTCAAGAATATTTTCATATGGTCACAGAAATGTTCAAGGTCTAGCATTCTTTCCTAAAGAACTTGGATTTGTAGCGCTTGGTATAAGTGTTGAGCAAGGACCAGGATCTGATGATGAAGTTAATATGCTTTCTCCTGGTAACTATGGTTGGAATCCAGTTCCTGGATACAATGAAGGTGTTCCAATGACAGACAAGGAATCTTTCCCAGATGCACACGAAGCTATATTCTCAACTCCTGGTAGAACATTCGCTCTTTCTGGAGGTACTATTATATTCGGAGAACAATGGGGAAGTCTACAAGGTGTAATTGTTGCAACGGCCTTAAAAGATGAGAAGTTAACCTTGATTCGAACAGACAAGAATGGGAAATTTCTAACTACAACAAATATTCTTGAAGGAGCATATGGGAGAATACGTACTGCTCAAACAGCTCCAGATGGATCTATATATTTCCTAACAGACAATGGAGGAAATGATTCTATATATAGGATGGTTCCAAAATAACTTCCCCACTACTCGACTGACAGGCTTTGAGATAGTATAATTCAACCGTAGCTTTTTACTTCTTGGTAACCCACCTTTAGGTTAAAAGCTACATAATGGAGAGTTGACAGAGTGGTCTAACGTGCTCGTCTTGAAAACGAGAGTCCCGCAAGGGACCAGGGGTTCGAATCCCTTACTCTCCGAAGTATTCATACTCCCTTCTCTTTAGATATCTCTTGTTCTAATTTTTGTAAAAAAACAATTTGATTGTAAATCATTGCTTTTCTGCTTTTTATAGCCCCTATTCTACCACTATACTCCTTTATAATAGCTGCATTGTCAGGATTTGAAATATCCAAAGTCTGAAGAAATTTATCATAATACTCTACTGATTCATCTTCGTGTTTCTCGTAACTGTTAGCAGTTACAATTCTCTCGATTAATACCTTCAAGATTTCACTTTTAACTAACCTTTTTTGCTGTAGAAGCAAATCAATTACTTTAGCTACATAGGCTGGACTCGAATATTTATTTGCTCCGGAAAATTCAATAATTCCAAGTAGAAGATCCAATTCTCGATTTTTTGTAAAGTCTACGTTTTTTAGTAATGTAGCAGGGGATGAATCTCTGATATGGTAAGTATGGTATGGATCAATAGCTATGGCTTTAACCCCATCTGCAGTATCCCAAATCAATGCTATATATGAATGAGTCTGAGCATCGTATTTCCCATTATCTTGTGTAAAGGCAGCTCTAATCATCAACATCTTAAACTTATCTAAAAGTTCAGGACGCCCTAGTGATTTACATGCAGCTGTGAACAACAAAATAAAAGCGTTATTAAAATGATTACACTTTGTTCTAGGCGGGTTTTCAAAATCTACAAGCTCAGAAGCTTTATTGGGTGGTGATGGTCTATCATCACTTTCGTGATATCCAGTTAATCGCCACATTGCCCATATGGACAATTGTAAGATCTCTTGAAATGTTGGACTATCCGACAACTCTACTGGATATATCTCAAGAATTTTTTTCAAATCAGATGAAATCTTCCTTTCATCTTCTTCTGACATAGCTACTAGATAGCTCTTTTTCCAATCTAGATTTAAGGTCATTGGTATAGCTTCCGATTCCTTTAGATTTGCTAATGAAGAGATTTGAGGGAGTAAAATATCGACTGACTCTACAATCGGAATTGAATCAGGATGTATTAGGGAATTGTTTGGATTCATATGCTAATCAATTATCTATTACTATTCTACTACAGAAGTATCTAAGCCTTTCAAATAATTCCCACTACCTATATAATGGTTTGTAATGTACACCAAGTATTACTTAATAAGGATTACTAAGTTTCATGAAAAAGGTTACTCTTACAAAGAAAAAGGTATCGGCGAGCAGATTTGATTCAATAAAATCTTCTAGAAGATTCTCCATAAAAAGAATAGGTAAATTTAGATTATCTAAACGAGCAAGAAAAGTTCTCCTAGTATTTTTAGGCGTATTTTTTGTGGCTGGAATAATTGGAACTATAATGTTTCTTTCATACCTACAGAAACTTGATGAGAAACTACCTACTCCTGACTCAGTATTTGAAGAACTACCTGTTGCCAGTGAGATATTTGATAGGGTAGGTTTAGAAGGAGGTACTGGAACAAGACTCTGGAGAATGTTTAATGAATCTAACTCAGATGACTTCGATATTGCAGAGGTTCCCGATTCAGTTAAACTAGCATTCTTGGCTGGAGAAGATGAAGACTTCTATTTACACAGTGGATTTGATTTAAAGGGAATTATATTCTGCGGATTTGAATACATTAGAAAATCTGGAGTTTCTTGCGGAGGAAGTACTATTACCCAACAGCTAGCAAAGCTTAGAGGGGTTGGTAACCAAGTTAACTTAGAAAGAAAGATTGAAGAGCTACTACTTTCTATAAAGATTGAACAGAAATACACAAAAGATGAAATCCTAAACATGTACTTAAGATCTGCATCATATGGATCATCTATTGTTGGATTAAAGACAGCTGCAATCTTCTATTATGGAAAGGAACCTAAGGATTTAACTCTTGCAGAAGCTGTATCTTTAGCTTCTATTGTTAACAATCCAAACTATACATCCCCTACTGTTCCTATTAGTAACGACATCGAAGATGCTAGAACTAGACTAAAGGCTAGAATGTCATTTGTTTTTGATCAATTAGAGCAAAATACTGAAAAGTTTAATAACGATTTAGTAGACTATTACGACGATGAATCTAAATCTACAACCCTAACCGCTGAAAGTATTGAAGCTGCTAGGTCTGAAGATTGGGAAGCTAATCTAAAAACTCCAAGAATTGATATAAAGGCTGGTCACTTTGTTAACTGGGTTGTTGAAATACTTCAACAGAAGGGCTACAACAATGGTGAAGCATTCACATTACAGGAACTACAAACAGGAGGATACAAGATCTATACAACTATGGACTATGGTCTACAACAGACTGCTGAGTTCTGGGTAAATAAAGGAGGAAGTGAACATCAATGGAGAAATGCATATAACTCTGCGAGTATGACTACAGTACCATCAACAGGCCAGGTTATAACTTGGGTAGGTTCTAAGGATTTCTTTGGTGGTAAGCAGGAATGCGGGTCTGATGGAACATGTAAGTATGATGGAGAGGTAGACGTTTTAAGAAGTTTACAGGAACCTGGTTCTACAAATAAGCCTCTAGGATACTACGAAGCATACAAGGAAGCTAAGTTGTTCCCAGGAAGTGTATTGCCAGATATTGCGCTAACCTTTAAAGATCCAAACGGTACTAACTACGAACCTAAGAACTGGGATAGTAGTTTCTTTGGTATCAACTACTCTGCTAGACAAGCATTGAGGGATTCAAGAAATATCCCTGCAATTCAGGTTATATCGTTAATTGGTGTTGAAACATATCTAAACGTAGCGAGAGAATTTGGTTACACTTCGTACACAGCATCATATGGTCCATCGGTAATACTAGGAGGAGGTTCTGTTTATCCATATGAGCATGCTCAAGGATATGGTGTTTTTGCTAACGGAGGTGATTTAGTTACACTAAATCCAATATTAAGAATTGAAGACAAGAAGGGTAATGTAATTTATGAAGCGACTCCTGAAAAGAAAGCAGTTGGAGATCCTCAAGCTATATACCTTCTAAATCAGACGATAATGAACTACGATAACTATTCATGGGATGGTCGAGAGCTTGCAGGAAAGACTGGTACAACAGAAAACAATATTGATGCTTGGT
Source organism: uncultured Candidatus Saccharibacteria bacterium (assembly GCA_964561155.1). Classification (GTDB taxonomy): domain Bacteria; phylum Patescibacteriota; class Dojkabacteria; order J137; family J137; genus KLAP211. The sequence continues at coordinate 412,902 of CAZLOI010000001.1, forward strand.
ATATGGGTTACACACCAGAAATGGTAACTGTTTGTTGGTCAGGAAATAATAATAATAACCCTATGGCTGGAGACGCCTACCCTATTAATATCGTTCACCCTTGGTGTAAGGAAATGATGAGAGAGATTGGAAGTTCTAAGTACTTTACTTCTAAAACTCCATTCGCTAGACCAGGAAACATACTTAATGGTGGTGGAGATTGTAATTCAGATGGTGATTGTTTAGGTTTGAATGCAGACTGGATGATTGCAGATAGAGTTCCACCAAGAGATATTCAAAGAAAGAATGTTGTTGTTTGTACAGATCAGCCAGACAAGTTGGCAAGGGATATTGATATTCAGTTAGGTTTCTCAAAGAACTATCAAGTTGTGTTGTACAAGAGTCCTGTTGAAGATATTCAAAGACAATACAACGACTATCTAAGAGGTAGCGGTAATCTGGATAAGGTTCCTACAGAGTATTGTACTGCAGATAGAAGTAACGGTACTGTTGGTCCATTCTTTAGTATATCGGCTCCAGCAAATGGCGCTACAGTCTCAGGAAACAGTATTAATATTAGAGGTGGAGTCTTTGTAAACGGTTCTACAATTTCAAGTGTAGGATTCTATATCGATGGTGATCAAATACCATCTTGTACTACAACTAGTTACAACAACTTTGATATTACATGCGACATTAGTGGAATGGGTCTTGGGAATGGAACATATCCATTCTTCGCTAGAGCAACAGATGCATTGTCTCGAACAAATGATTCAGGAAGCGTTAGTATAATTGTAGGATCTACGGTTAATGCAGATATATCTGTAAGTATTGCAGGTAGTATGTCATGTTCTGGAGGCTGTAATAGAGCTATTTCAGCTAATGTATCTGGAGGTGGTATAAGTGGACCATATAGACTATATATTCTTAAAAACGGTGTAGCAGCAGGAGACCATGCAATGCCTGGAGGTAACTATTTGTTCACTGTAGCAAACCCAGGAGCAGGTGTAGTGGACAAGTATGTGTTCTATATAACTGCAGAAATTGGTAATTCAGGTACAACTAGATCTCCATCTTCAGGAGAATTAACTATAAACGGTACATAGTACCAATACTGAAAAGGTATAGTGTTTAGATATAAAAAATCTCCCTTTTGGGAGATTAATTATTTATAGGATTGAAGCTTTATGCTTTAACCTGCTCTACTAACTTTGTAAAGCTTTCTGGAGAGTTAACAGCCATTTCAGCTATTGTCTTTCTGTCTAAAGCAATCTCATTCTTCTTTAAAGCAGCGATAAACTTTGAGTAAGATAGATCTGTAGATGTTAATCCTGCAGAGATGATCTTAATCCATTCGTGTCTCATCTGAGCTCTCTTGTGTCTTCTATGAGCATATTCATATTGACCAGCATGCATAACAGCTTCCTTTGCTCTTCTGTATGACTTTGAATATGTCATTCTGAAGCCTTTAGCAAGCTTTAGTATTTTCTTATGTCTTTGCTTTTTTGTAATTCCTCTCTTTACTCTCATGTTAGATATTTAATAATTGTTTGATTCTTCTTACCTGACCTTTGGCACTAATTACATAAGCGTGTGCATTCAATCTCTTCTGACTTCTACTCTTCTTACTCTTCAAGTGAGCATTACCTCTACCCTGTTGATGCGTTCTTTTAATCTTACCAGTACCTGTAAGCTTAAATCTCTTTGCTGTTGCCTTATGTGTCTTTATTTTATTTCTCATTTTAGTTTGATCTAATTATTAGACTTAAATTTCTTCCTTCTCTAGTAACATCTGTTGTTAACTTAGAAAAAGTTAAACTCTTTTCTTTAATTTTAGCCATTGTCTCGTACATTAATGCTGGGCTAGTCTTTCCTCTAGCTTTAAGAGTCAACTTTGCAGTTCCTCCTCCCTTAACAATAAAGTCCTTAACCTTCTCTAATCTAATTTCCATGTCTCTATCTTGAATGTTTGGATAAAACCACCATTCCTTTGTTTCAACCTTTGTCTTAGCGTTTTTCTTTAATTTCTTAATCTTTTCGTACTTAGCTTTAGACAATTCTTCAATCTTTGCAACAGGATTCTCTGGATTATCTGATACCAAGATCAGGTCCAATTCTCTCTCTCTTGCCATAGCCAAGGCTACTTCTCTCTTTATCTTCCCTAAATTATTACCTTCGTCATCGATCAGTATAAACTCCGGAAAGCTTATCCTATCATTGTAAATGAAATTAACATTGTACTTAGGGGTACTCTTTTTTCCTCTTCTTACAATCTTTATATTTATTTAGTTAACAACGTGTTTGATTTTACCAGAGAAAGAGCCTAATCTCAAGCCCCTATTTCGTTATCCAAATTCTCAAGGTATGAGATAAGCTCCTCGTTACTGACCAAACCAATATCCTCTTCAATCGTTCTTAAAGAAACAGAATTGTTCTGAACTTCCTTGCCTCCTAAAAGCATCGTATATCTCACATTGTGCTTGTATGACTGATGAATTCTGTGCTTCAAACTCCTTGTATTCTTCAAAACCTTTGTTACAAAACCTTTCTTTGATAGCTCTTCAGCTAGATCGAAGGCATATGATTCAAACTTCCTTGCTATTGGAATCAAGAATATATCGTAATATGTTCTTGTAAATACCGGGTTGCTCTCCAAGTGAAACGCTATGTAGTTAATCAAAGGTAGAGTTAGCAGCATTAGAGATTTATCTCCATTTAGGGATATTCGAATCTCTGCTAGCTTCCATTGTCTGTTTAATTCATCGGCTACATTTATTCGAAGGATGATGTCTTCTGAATCAGTGATAACTCTGTCATGAGATATGTATCTATTCTGAAGAACTCCAGAGATTGCAGCAAAAAGACTATTGTCTGAATCTTTGTATTCAATTTCTGCATAAACGTTATTATTTTCAAAGTTTATCTCACTTAGGAACTCCTCAATTAAACTTGTATGTAGGAAAATCTCGGATTCCTTGCAATATACTGCAGCGAAATATGTGATTTGGTCAGATACAGAGTCTTTAAGTGGCTGAGATGCAAGCACTGTTTTTCCAGAAACCTTTAAAGCTGTTTTTTCCTTTGGTCTTTGAACCTGAAAGTCGATTCCCTTAAGCGTATTCAAGAACTCTTCTGTATTAGCACTCTTCTCAAAGAAATCTGTATGTAGGTTTGATGTTATTCCAAGTTTCTTGTTTAGCTCTAATGTTACTTTCTCTAAATACTTTGTACCCAAGATATTAAGTCTTCCATCTTTGTTTGCTAGTCCAACATTCTTTAAGATACTTAAGAAGCTTCGTTTTCTCTTCTCTTCTTCCATACTTTTGTATGATGCTAGCTCTTCTTGATTGTAGAAAGTCTTGCCCGAGATTCTAATCATTGCTGGTCTATTCTCATCTTCATTCCAGTTAGTCTGTGAAACCTTTGTCAGTATTATCGGTCCAAGATCTCCTGTTGAACTTAAATGTGGTCCTCTACATACATCTATGAAATCTTCTCCTGTTTTAAAGAAGCTGATTTCATCTTCAGGAACGATATTAATCAATTCCGACTTATATATCTGTCCCTTTTGAAGCATGTAGTTAAGGGCTGCATTCTTCGCCATGGTAACTTGTTTGAATGGAAGGTTTTCAAGAATAATCTTCTTAATTTCTTGTTCGATTTCTTCAAGATCGATCTTCTCTGGTGTTAGTTTCTTGTCACCAAGATCAAAATCGTAGTAGAAACCTTCTCTGTTTACAGGTCCGATTCCAATTTTAACTTTTGGATATATTCTCTGTACTGCTTGGGCAAGTACATGAGCTGCTGAGTGCTTAGCTTCATCTGTAATTGGGGTCATAATTCAAATCTTTGTGATATATATTTAATGGGTAACACAGGGCTCGAACCTGTAACCTTTTCTACGTCAAAGAAATGCTCTACCAGTTGAGCTAGCTACCCGTTTATTCGATAATTTTATCTACGATACCATATTCCTTGGCATCTTTAGCTGTCATAAAGAAATCTCTATCCATATCTCGTTCAATCTTCTCTGGTGTTTGACCAGTTTGCTGAACTAGCATGTCTTTCAAGAGATCCTTAATTCTTAATATCTCTTTTGCTGTTATAGCAATATCGCTTGCTTGGCCCTCTGCTCCACCTAATGGTTGGTGTATGTGAATAGTTGAGTTCTTTAAAGCGAATCTCTTGCCCTTTGCTCCATTAGTTAGGATCATAGTACCCATACTTGCAGCACTTCCTACAGCTATTGTAGCAACGTCTGGCTTTATATGATTCATAGTATCTATAATTGCCAATCCTGCATATACAGATCCTCCTGGAGAGTTTACATACATGATAATGTCTTTCTCTGGGTCTTCTTGAGCTAGGAAAAGTAATTGAGCTACAACTGAGTTAGCAACCTCATCGTTGATGCCAGATCCAACGAATACTATTCGGGATTCCAGAAGCATTGAGTAAATATCGTATACTCTTTCTCCTCTTGGTGACTTTTTTATAACTGTTGGTACGTAATAACTCATATTCATATTTAAACACCTTGATTATACACTGCAGTGAGAAGAAATGAAAACTCCCCCGAGGGGGAGTTTTCATTGCACTTTTAACTATTTTTACCTCCTAAAGTCACTTGTATAACCTTAGTACTCTAATTCTATACCCCAGGATATCTTTTGTCAACATTATATGAAAGAAAATATATCATTTTCTTTTAAAATGTGATCGCGTTACCTGTCTTGATTTCTAGCTCCTCTGCTTTACCAGCATTTAACTCAAGAACATACATAGCTTTTCCATCTGAGTAATAGATTTCATCAGTTTGGTTAGGCTTTGTATTGCTAGAGATCGAGACTACTTGGCGCTCTTTATTTATAAAGATTATATCCAATGGAACATAAGTATCCTTCATCCAGAACCCTCTTTCATCTTCTGTTTGGTATACAAAAAGCATTCCTGCATCACTATCCAGCTCTTCGCGGAACATAAGTCCTCGAGCCTTCTCAGTTTCAGTTCTTGCAAGTTCTGCTTTAATTACATTTCCATTGATTATTACATCAATTACCTCAAGTTCTGTATTTGCTTGATTGGTTTGTTCAGTAGTTTCTTCTTGAGGGGTACTTGGAGCTTTATTGAGAAGAGATATTCCAATATACGCTACCAATAGAAGGGATAGTCCTAGGATAATGCTTGATCCTAATTGTTTCTTTGTCATATGATTCGTTTAAAGCCTTTCTCGATATCGGATCGGCTAAGTAAAGTAATAATAGGCCTGCCGTGAGGGCAGTTTTGAGTAGTATCTATAAGATCTATACTCCTTAATAGATTTATCATCTCCATTTCAGAAAGGCTCTGCCCTGCTCTTATACTACCATGGCATGCAGCAGTAGCTATTAGGTAGTATTCATCTTCAGATAGGTTAAAATCGTTGTTAAAGCTCTTCAAAGGTATTAGTTCATCCTCTTCCTCTATTATTTCTCTAAGGTATCCTTCTGCATCGAAATCTTTAACTAGGGCTGGTATTTCAGTAATGCGTACAGAGTTTCCACCGAAATCATCAAGAATAAGTCCAAAGCTTGAGAAAACTGCAGTATGCTCTAACACTTTCTCTTTCTCGTTCTTTCTAAGTTCAATGATCTCTGGTATCAGGAGCGGTTTAGAACGAGGGGTATTAATAGTGTATTCGTTCACGAGTTTTTCGAAAAGTAGCTTCTCTGCTGCAGCATGCTGATCTACTATATAAACATCGTTGCCTTTCTCGAAAACAATGTAGGTATTAAATAGTTGTATCGGTTTAAAGCTCTGGCTTGTGTTGTCTGCTTGCTGTTTCACAGGCTGGCCACTGTCTCGAACGGAGTCTGTGAGTAGTTTTGAGAAGTTTATAGCTTCATCTTTTTTAGAAGTTTTTGGAATTTCGAAATTGTAGGAAGTATTAAACTTTGTTGATTCCACTCTACTCATTCCAACAGGTGTCTGGTTGTATTGTTTCGTGAAACTCAATATAGAGTTGGCATCTGAAGGGTTATTTAAAATTCCTGTGCCGGTTTCTGAATCAGATTCATTGGCGAACATATTCTTGTTCGTATTCTTCTCTAGAGTCTTTTTAACGAAACTGTATACGAGTCTAAAAACTTCCTGATCATTAACGAATTTAACCTCCATCTTCCTTGGGTGGATATTTACGTCAACTAGTTCAGGTTCAATATTTAGCATAATGATATAGCTTGGTTTTAATTCTCTATGAATGCTCCCCTCGAACCCCTGCATAACGGCTGCATGTATAGTTTTGTTTGAAATTGGTCGGTTGTTTACATAGATAAGTTGAAGTGGACTAGTCTTTCTTGCAAGTTCTGGTTTGCAGATAACGATTTTTATTTGCATAGAAGCACCGTCAAAGCTTTCTTCTGGATAGAAGCTAGCTGCATGATCCTTTCCCCAGATGTCGTATATCCGAGCTACTATATCTTTGGTAGCTGGGAGTTTGTATTCATTCTTGTTGTCTACATTAAGTTCGAATTCTATTTCTTTGTTAACAAGAGCTATTTCTTTAAAGATCTGCTCTATATACTTGTTTTCTGTATTTGGAGATTTAAGAAACTTAAGTCTTGCAGGGTAGTTTTTGAATAGGTTTGACACCCTAACTGTTGTCCCATTCTCTTTTATATATTTCTCTGTAACCGTTGTCTCCCCTGCTCTGAATCTTGATATGTAGCCTGTTTTTGATGATATTTGTTGTGTTTCGATAGCAGTTTCTTCAGATACTTGGGCAATACTGGCTAGCGCTTCTCCTCTGAATCCAAAGGAGCTTATCTTCTCTAGGTCGTCTTTGGTATTGATTTTTGATGTAGCGTGTTGAATGAATGCCGATACTGAATCTTCTGAATCCATTCCTGAACCATTATCAGATACTTCTATTAGTTTTGTTCCAAATTCTTCGATACTTACTGTAATCTTTGTAGCTCCCGCGTCGATTGAGTTCTCTAGTAATTCTTTAATTACAGACGCTGGTCTTTCTACGACCTCTCCTGCGGCTATTAGGTTGATTAGTTCTGTGGTTAGTTTCTTGATTTTACCCATGAAAATATTCTATCATTACTCTATTTAAAAGCGAATCTATTATTACTAGAGGAGGATCTTGCCAAGTGTCTGAGCTTGAGATAGTCTATATATAGTTAAAATTTATATAATGAACAATCTTCCAAGACCAAGGTTAATGAATTTCCATACTCTAGTTATCGCTGCAGGAATTGTAATGGTTTGGAGAGGTATATGGGGACTTATGGATGTATATTTGTTCCCTGGGAATCCTACTCTTAGCTACGCTCTTTCTATAGCTATAGGTTTGGTAATTTTGTATGTTGATGATATGACTATTGATGAGTTAAAGCATAAGTAATGAACGGACTTGAAATTATAGTTCTCTTTGTAGGAGGTTTCTTCCTTCTTGTTGTACCTCTATTAATTGCTTTTGGGTTACACAAAAAGAGCAGGAATGAACTGAAGTTAATACTGGGGGTATACTTCCTAATCGCTGCCTTTGTATATGTATCTATACTTTCTTTTGTTGGGTTGATTTAAGAACTAGAAGAATTCGAGGTTTTCAGATATAATCATTGTCGTTGCTAGGGTAGCTCAGCTGGTAGAGCACTCGCCTGAAGAGCGAGGTGTCGGCAGTTCAAGTCTGCCCCCTGGCACCAAATCAATTTTATAGTTTGATTATTAGATCTTTCAAAACTTCTGCTAAAGCTAGATGTGATTCCTTGTCAAAATGTATTCCATCAACTCCAGCTTTTGATACTGTACTAGCATCAAAGAAGAAAACATTGTTTTCTTTTGCAAGAGAATGAATGCTTTCTGATAAACTTCTAGAGTCTGATGCAGATTTATCATTGTAGTTTTCAGAATAATATTCCTTGAATTTAGGGGCATCGCTGTTTATATGTATAGGACTAACTAACAATATTTCTACTGCTGGATTATGAAGTCGAATCTCATTGATAAATAAACTGATTGCATTCGCTATTTCATTAGGAGCTCTTTCAAATTGGATTTTCAGATCATTAGTACCCAGCATTATGAGTACTATTTCTGGAGAGTTGCTGGCCAAACATGCTATAAAGTAAGTTAATCCATTTCGATAAGGTTTTCCTACATGATCTAAATTAGTCGTTCTACTCCCAAACCTTCTTCAATAATGGAGCAATTCTCATAATGAACGGTTGTATAGGGCTTAAATCTACTGTTTGATAAATCCTATACTTGTAAACTCCAAATAAATAAATGTATACGTACTCAAAGTATAGAAAATATTGATCCTAGAACGTTTTTCCTGTATCCTGATTAATAAATACGTATAGCTATAGCATGCATTTTTTACTTCTAAGATCATATATAAAAAATAGATCATCTAAAAAAACGGACATTTATGTCTTGCCGGTGTTTGTCGCCTATCTAGTACTTTTGGTTAACCCCTTAATGCAGGTTTTTGCAGTTACTAGTACTTGGGATTTCACACAGGGTGCTGATTACACTTTCGATACGAACGAAATAGAATTTACAGGTGGTTTTACTCAATTAAAAGAATCGGGAACCCCTACTTGGTTTGATAATGAGTGGAAGTATAGAAAAAAGATAACAATAGCTGCTGATTCCGTTAACGAAGATCTATCTAATTTCCCAATGCTTGTTAGGTTAAATTCTACTAACTTTGATTTTGCTAAATCTCAATTAAACGGGTACGATATTAGATTCACCTCAGCAGATGGTACTACACTTCTGGATTACGAAAGGGAATATCATAGCTGTGAAAGTGAAACTGCAGAATACTGGGTAAATATCCCTGACATTTCGAATTCCATAGACACAGACATTTATATTTATTACACTCCATCTGCAGTGTTATGCGGAAGCCCTTCAACTCTTCATGCATATTCTGCAGGTGACCAGAATGAAGCTTTTCTAGATCAGGCGGAGATAGAGTCTTCTTCGGGACTTACTTACAATGCAAATGCAGCTACAAAAAGTGGGAGTAATCCATTACTGGAAACTGGAATAAATACTGCTACTTGGGATCATGATAAGAACTATAACTCAGTTTTGAAAATAGACGATACATATAAGATGTGGTATTCGGCGGTTACTAATGAAGGTACGCCTAGATTGTTTCAAGCATATGCTACTTCTGTAGATGGTATTACCTGGAGTAAACCAAATCTAGGTTTAATATCATACAGTGGAAATACAAATAACAATTTGTATTTAGGTGCGGGATCTTTTAATGCTGGTGTTGTATATGATGCCTCAGCACCTTCTGACAGAAAGTATGTGGCTATTCATGAACACCGTGTTGGTGATACTTCAGGTGGAGATCTTTATATTTATAAATCTTCCGATGGTATAAGCTGGTCTCTGGCACGTACTGTAGTTCCTCCAGTAGCTTATGTAGAAGCGAAAGAAATCGTACAAAGACCAGATGGTAGGTATATCGCTTATTATACCTTTGGCCATGATACGGATAATCGTAAATTAGCGGCTAGCATTTCAGATACAACAGATCCAACTGGAACTTGGACTAATTACGGTACAGTAATTGAAACTACTGTTTCGACAGCTCAAAAATACAGTATAGGCGTCGAGATAATCGGAGAACTTTATTATGGAATGGTGTCTGACTACAATGCAACCACAGAACTAATAGAAATGGATTTGTATGTTTCAAGAAATGGCTTAACCTGGACTTTAGTAAAAGATAAGTGGCTACCTTTGGGTATATCTGGTCAATGGGATGACAGTATGACAATGAATGGGAAATCTTTGATACACGAAGGGAATGAGTTGAGATTCTATTATTCTGGATTTGCTGAAAATCATGCACATGCAGTACCAAGAGATGCTCGTATCGGACTTGCTACAGTTGGGTATCAAAGAATTGGGGAGGTAGTAGGTAATGGAACCTTGATAACCAATGCGTTTCAGCCTACAGACGATCTAACTTTGAATGGTAATTTTACAGATAATTTCAAAGTTGAAGTTCTTGATGCAGACGACGACTCTGTTATTACGGGATTCTCACAAGCTGACTTTGATCCTATCATAGGAGACACATATAGTACTGAAGCGACATGGGAAGGAGTATCTATACCTACAGATCAAGAAGTAAAACTTAAATTTTATATTGATGTTGATCCACTATCTAAAGCAGATGGTGCAGATCCTATTGGAACATGGAATTCAAATTATAAATCTGTTTTGCATATGTCTGATGATCCGAATAGTACAACTATTACTCAAGATTCGACTACAAACAATAATGATGGTTCTAAAGTATCAGCTAACAATCCTCCACAAAGCACTTCAGGGAAAATATATAATGCTCAAAGTTTTGATGGTACAAATGATAAGATAACATTAGCTGATACTGCATCTCTTCAGCCAAGTTCTGAATTTACAATTGAGGCTTGGATAAATCCCACATCTTGTACTCAATTAGATCGTATAATTTCAAAATGGGACGGTAATACTACAGGAACAGATAGCGGAGCTATTCTTTTTGACACTTATGATGGTACTACGGATGGCTGCGGAATAAGACTTGCGCTATTCAATTCTTCAGATGCAGTAGTTGTTACTTCAGCTTCTGGTAATATATACTCAGCAGGTGTTTGGACACACGTCGCTGCTAGATTTTCAAGCGGGATAATGAATACATATGTAAACGGGGTACAAACTAGTTCAGGGAATTTAGTCCAGACCTCACTAGTTAATTCAACTTTTGCTTGGGGAATTGGAGAGGATGGTAATGGCCCTGGAAGTGATAGTGAATTTTTCACGGGTTTAATGGATGAAATTCGAATCTCAACAAGCGCACGTTCAGTTAACTGGTTGCTAGCTAGTTATGGTAATCAGAATTCACCTAGCACATTCTTCTCTTTATCAACTGAGCAGACTTTATACTCTACAAATAATCCCATTGTTACTCCTGATGCTTCGATAACTTTTGCAACTTTATCTGGATTCTCAGAAACTGCTAATAAAAATGGCGGGGAAATTAAGTATCAAATATCTAATGACAATGGAAGTACCTGGTATTGGTATAACGCAGGATGGTCCACTACAGCTACTGGGTATAGCGAAGCCACAACTGCAACAATTATTAACTCTAATATTGGAACATTTCCTGAAGGAGACGGGGAGTTTATTTTCCGTGCTTACCTGCATTCAGATGGCACTCAACTAGTTCAATTAGATGAAATACAATTAACATATGCAAATGATATTGAAGCTCCTTCAATATCATTAACCCCGATATCCCCTGATCCAACGAGTGACAATACGCCTTCAATTGCAGGTACTGCTACAGATGCTGCTAACACTGTCGCTAATGTTCAGTATCAAATCGATGGTACGGGCGGATCTTGGAACAGTTGTTCTGCAGGCGATGGAGCATTTGATGAGTTATCGGAGACATTCACTTGTAGCATAGCATCTCTAAGTGATGGATCTCATACAGTTTATGTAAGAGCTACTGATGCAATTGCTAATACAACATCTAACGGCGAAACATCAACTGATACATTCATAGTGGATACTACTTCACCTACTGGGAGCGTATCGATAAATAATGGTAATGCGTCAACATCGGATATAGATGTCAATTTAACAATTAGTGCAACAGATACTCATTCTACTGTAACTCAAATGCAGATCTCTGAAAATTCAGATTTTTCGGGATCTTCTTACGAAGCTTATTCTACTAATAAATCAATTGCTTTAAGTGAAGGTGATGGATTGAAAACGGTATATATTAGATTTCAGGATGCATTGGGCAATGAATCAGGGTCTTTCAACGATACGATAACACTAGATACATCTATTCCCGATACAAATCCACCTACAGGCAGTTTAGTAATAAACAATGGAAACACATATACAAATACAAACCTTATAACACTAAGTATTTCAGCTACAGATACTGAATCTTCTGTAACTGAAATGCAAATTTCTGAGAATTCAGATTTTTCTGGATCTTCATATGAACCGTTCGATACTACTAAATCATTTAACCTAACCGCAGGTAATGGAACAAAAACTGTTTATATTAGATTTAAAGATACTGCAGATAATGAATCAATAGCCTATTCTGATACAATTATTTACGATAATGCCTTACCCACAGGTACAATTTTTATTCAATCAGGAGCGATTTATACAAGCACTACTTCAGTAAATATAGAGCTCTCGGCAATAGATGCAACTACATCGGTGACACATATGATTCTTTCGCTTAACAGCGACTTCAGTGGAGCTAGTTACGAAGCTTTTGCTACAAGTAAATCATTCACACTTTCAACAGGAGATGGAGTTAAAACAGTATATGTTAAGTTTAGAGATTCAGCTAATAATGAATCAGTATCATATTCAGATCCTATTACTCTAGATACTACTGCTCCGAATGGATCAATTAGTATCAATGGCGGTGCAGCTAATACTACAGTCGTAGGAATAACATTAAGTATAAATGCTACAGATACCTCGTCTTCTGTAGAAGAAATGATAGTTTCAGAGAGTTCAAGCTTTTCAGGAGCAACGTATGAAAGTTATGATACTTCAAAATCATTTACCCTTTCTTCTGATAATGGGGTTAAGACAGTATATATAAGATTTAAGGATTCATTGGGAAATACATCAACAACGTACTCAGATACTATTACTTTAGATAATATTGGACCAACTGGTGGAATTATCATAAATGATGGTAATCAGTTTACTAATAGCACCGATGTAACACTTTCGATAGATGCAGCAGATTCCTTCAATGATACTGAAGAAATGATAATATCCTTGAATAGCGACTTCAGTGGAGCTAGCTATGAAGGCTATGCAACGTCTAAATCCCTCACAATCAGTTCAATGGCGGGAAGTCAGCTTGTATATATAAAGTTTAGAGATAATTTAAATAACGAATCTGCTGTGTATTCAGATGCTATTACTCTAGATACTGATCTGCCAACAGGTAGTATTACAGTAGATGGTGGAGCTTCTAGTACAACATCATCTGAAGTTTCTCTAACAATCAATGCAAGTGATACAACTTCCTCTATCGATGAGATGATCATATCACTTAACAGTGAATTCAGTGATGCTAGCTATGAAGGCTATGCTACTTCTAAGACATTAAATATTGGATCGAGTAATGGAACTAAGACAATATATATAAGGTTCAAGGATAAAGCAGGAAATACTTCAAGCGCTTATTTTGATGAAATACTAAAACAATCTGCTCCAGAAACTGTAACTCCAGATCCATCACCTACGCTTGTAGTTACTTTGCCAGTTGGAGAAGAAGACGGAGAATCTGGTATTAATGAAAATGTTACTCTAAAACTTGTAGATGCTGAAGGAGATGCTCTGATTAATGCTAAAGTTACTATTCCTGAATTGAATATCCAAGGAATTACAGATGAGAACGGTGAAATTAATTTAGGTAATATAGAGATTAAGGAATATGAGATGACAATTGAATACGCAGGAAGTTTTGTAAATGGAATTCTCGCAGTTGATATTATAAATGGTAATGTAGTATTTAGTCTGGAAATCCAGGGATATAATCTAGAGATATCATTTGTAGATAGTAGCGGGAATCCATTAGTAGGAGCGAAAGCTACGCTCTACTCCGATCCAAAAGAAACAACAACTGATGAGTTTGGTGTAGCTAGATTTAATGATGTGGAACCGATTAAGCATGAAATTATAGTTGAGTATAACGGTCAAGTTTATGAAGACACTATAGATTTAACCAAAGATTATGAAAAAGACATAAAACTTAATATTGAGGTGCCATTTGCTCAAAATTCAATTTCAACATGGTTAGTAGTGCCTGCCGTTATACTTCTATTGGGATCAGCATATTACTTAAGGAAAAGAAAGAATCCACAAAGTTAAGCAGATGATTTAAAGAAATGGTTAAAGGAGTCTTCTGAGATTCAATGGGACTACAAGAATATTGTTAAGAACAAAGGTTTACTTAATAGATTAAAATAGTTAACTAAACATATGGCAGAACTAAAAACAAAGAAAACAGAAGCTAGCGTTGAAGACTTCCTTAACTCTGTAGCAGATGAGAAAAAGAAAGCCGATGGATTAACGCTTCTAAAGATATTCAAAAAGGTAACCAAGGAGGAACCAAAGATGTGGGGAGAAAGTATTGTAGGGTTTGGGCAATATCACTATAAATCTGAACGAAGTAGCCAGCAAGGAGATTGGCCTCTTGTAGGATTTTCACCAAGAAAACAGAACCTAACACTCTACGTAATGTCTGGTTTTGACAAGCTATCTGGTCTCTTAGCGAAGCTTGGTAAACACAAAACAAGTGTAGGTTGTTTGTATATTAATAAGCTAAGCGATGTAGATCTAGACGTACTTGAGGAGGTGGTAGAACTGGGTTTTGAAAATATGAAGAAACTACATTCAGTTAAGTAACTATATCTCTCTCGGGAATATAAAGGACATACATTCCTTTAAGAACTCACTGAGTTCCTGGTGTTCCCTTATTATCCTGTCTCCCATCTCATCTAATACGTAATCTGGCATTGAATCTGGAAGAGCTATGAATTCATTAAGGGTCTCAAAGAAGCTGTCTACACTAAATACAATATCATGCATTGTTTGAATGTTCCCATGTATTCTAATCTGCTGGGCTGCATAGTCTCGAACATAGCGTATGAAAGGAAGGAAGGTTGTTGGTTGAATAATACTATCAATAAACTCTTCCCAATGCGTTACAGTATCCATATCCTTCTCATACCTTGTCTTAGGTAACTCAAGGAGCTTAGCTTTGTATTTTTCTACATCTATTTCTTCAATGTTCATACTATATCTCTACTGGAAAAAGTTTAGGTAAAGTCTTGTGTAGAAGAACCTGTATCTTTAAATAACTTTCGAAGTATTCATTTGTTAGAATATTCCTCTGCTCTTCTGAAGCATATTCTGTAGCACGTATAAAATCATGGGATTGCTGGAAGAATGCATATATTTCTACATACAACTCATACTCTATGAGATCAAGACCTGGATCTTCACACTTGTCTGAAAGATACTCGAGTAGATAGCTTAGGAAAGTTCCAATTAATGCTGGCTCTGCAACATTATCTACAAACTGAGACCAACGATATAGAATTCTTGATCTCTCAATTCTATGTTCGGCAACATCTATATCCTCTTCTACCGCTAAAGGTTTTATCTCTTTTATTCTCATATTCTTTATTAACGCCAGATTATAATAACATCGTGTTAAATTTACAAACGCAATATCTAGAAACCCTTTTTTGGTGTATCATCAAAATGTATAAATATTAAATAGACCCAATGAAAAAAACAGTATTCTTCGTTTCAATGATCATATTCGGATTGCTTGCTATATGTATGCTTGGTTTCTTTATGTTTGGATACTTCGAAATAGGAGGTGTCTGTAGATTCAAAGGTCCATTGTCATCAGTTCAAGGTGGAGCATGTGCTGGAGTTCAGGGGAATTCATACAGTGGTAGATACAGCGATGATTTAAGCTTAACTATTCCTGCAAACTTCTTTGTTAACGAAGAAGTTGAAGAGAATGAAGAGTCTGAAATTACATTCATCTTTTCAAAGGATCCAGAAACTGTTGAAGAAGGAGAGTTTGCTCCAAACCTAAACATTATTAAATCTAAGGACTATATAGAGTTTTCAGATAGTGTTTGTGAGGAACTAATTGATGCAAGTATCGAACAACTAACACCATACTACGAAAGTATAGATAACGGAGGAGCAGAAATGGAAGATATTAATGGAGTTGGTGCTTGTGTAACACAGTGGGAAGGTAAACTAAGCGGTTTAGAGCTATTTCAGAAGCAGTTTGCAGTACCTCATGAAGAGAGTCAGGTTGTTTACTACTTTACTATAACAACAGACAGAGAACTATCTGAACTAGAAGTTTTGAATAGTATTGTTGCTAGCTTAAAATTAATCTAAGAGGAGTTTTCAGTTAGGAATATTTAAGGTATAATTCAGGACACAGTGCCTTAGGGCAGTTAGCTCAGCTGGTAGAGCGCCCCGTTTACACCGGGATGGTCATAGGTTCGAATCCTATACTGCCCATATACTCAATTCCCCCTTTAAAAGTGATATGATTTAACGATCATATGACGATACTCAAAAGCTTAAAAACATCTAAAACTGCATTCATACTTCTATTCGTATTATTTCTATTCCTTTTTCTAACGCAAGGGGAACCATATATTCGATCAGACGGATACTGCTACTATCACCCTGCAAAGACACTTATATCTACTGGAAGCTTCGCTGCCAATACAAAGCCTGAATACTTCGAATATATGGGCTACAACGCAGAGGAACAAGATGGAAAGTTTGTAACTGTATGTGCTCCAGGAACCTCTTTGTTTCTTGTACCAGGACTTGTTGTCGCCAATATACTGGATGAAGGCAAAAGCATAGAGAATGATTACTTCGTTGCATACAATGGCCATACACTTGAAGAAGGCATATCTATACTTGTAACAGCATCTATAGTTTCTTTTTTAACTGTAGTACTAATCTACCTGACACTACTAAACTTTGAGATTAGAAAACGTTATGCATTTATATTCTCTGTAGCTGGATATCTTTCCTCCTATGCACTACTCTACACTTTCCTGCTACCTTCATTTACACATACATACGAAGCCTTTATTATTTCAATAATTCTTTACATGTTCTCATTAAAAGAGAAACTGCATAGCAAGAGAATGTTAATACTAGGTTTTGTAACAGGAATACTTGTGTTAATTAGACCGATATTTGTAGTTCTAATACCTTTAATATTATTGGTAGTATTGCTAAAACCAAATAGCAATCTACTTAAAATGAAAAGATTAATACATTTTGGTTTAGGTGGTTTGGTACCATTCGTAATCTTTCTAATTTACAACTATCAATCTTACGGTACCTTTCTTGCATCTGGATATTCAACGCTTCGAGGAGAAGACTTTGTATCAACTTCAAATATACTAAATATACTTTTTTCACCTAACAAAGGTTTCCTTGTCTTTACCCCAATAGCGATAATTGGAGTCGCAGGATTATTGTATAGATTTAAGAAACACTGGGAGATAAAGCTAATATCTCTAGGTACCCTACTCTTAATATCACTCATATATTCTTTCTGGCAGGCATGGGAAGGTGGAGGAAGCTTTGGTTCAAGGTTCCTAATATTTGCATTTCCAATCACAACATTAGGTGTTGCACTACTCTTCAAGGAAACAGGAGGAAATATTAGAAAGATTCTCGTAGCATTAACTATTCTATTCACCATCTACAGCTCTTTAGTTACTGTTGCATACAGGTTCACAAGAGTTCCTGGAATACACTATTCACCTATAGATATCTTTAACTATCAAAAGAATGTAGCTACTAGTTCGAATAGTATTTCAGATTACTTAACCAAACAGTTTGATAATTTACAAGGTGGAAGCGGTTTGTTTGCTCTACTGGCTGGATTTCAAAACAATGTGTTGGTTGTAAGTAACAGCGAAACCCTAACAATGAAACTGTATATTCCAGAAGCATATCAAAGACGTGGTGTTCCAGAGGAACTTCTGCTTTATGTAAGGAACATAGGTAGCGATGCTTCGTACTCAGGGAAACTAGAATTAACAGAAGAACTTAATATTGAAGTTCCATTCACTGAGATTAACGATCGTTTAAACCTTCAAAGACTAGATGCAGAAACAATATTACCTATATCTGATTTCGAGGGAGTTAAGATATTCAATTCTACATTTGAAATATACATCTACAAAAGAGATAATGTTCAGATCCGCGGTGATCTTGTAGAATGGGATCCTCTCAAAGAAAACATTTTTGTAATTTAAAGACTTATGGAAAAATTAAAAGCGCTGCTTAAGACATACAGAGTACAACAATTTATTAGATTCTTCATTTCAGGAGGATTGGCATTCCTTGTTGATTTTGGAATATTAATGGTTCTACTCTATGTATTTAAGTATACAGATTCATACACAGTTGGGATCTTTGGTGTAACGCTGCATTTAGTTTATGCGAACTTAATTTCTACATTCCTAGGTACTGTTGTTAGTTTTATTCTAAATAAATACTACGCGTTTCAGAGCAGAACAAATTCCAGAGAAACCTCTAAACAGTTCTCTCAGTTTTTTGTTGTAGGAGTATTCAATTACTTTGTACATAACATTCTGTTTGGATACGCTACTCTACTATTAATTCCTGCTCCGGTCGCTAAGTTTGTATTGATAGCTTTGCAGATGGTTTGGAGTTTCTTCTTGTATAAGATTGTGGTGTTTAAGAAATAATATACTGAGGTATTTTATCTATTTAAACATAAGCTTATGGATTTTCTTTATATACTAACCATTGCCTCGTTAGGATTAATTGGAGTATTGTTCTTCTCTATTCAGTTGTTTAAGAATCAAATCACAAGAACACAGTAAAGCTTTAGAGTCTTAATTCTAACTCTAATCTTAGGTCTACTAACCACTGCTATTGTATTAACAGTTCCAGTAACGAAGTAAAGTGGAATGATATAATCGAGTATGATTTCAAAGGAAAAACTTCAGAAAATTACCGAGCTACTCTACAGAGATTATCCAATAGTTCAAACTCCACTACTCCATAACAATGCGTTTGAACTTCTAATTGCTGTAATGCTTTCTGCACAAACACTAGATGCTACTGTAAACAAGAAGACACCTAAGCTTTTTAGTAAGTATAAAAGCGTTAATGATTTAGCTAATGCAAACATAGATGATGTGTTGGAACTAATAGCAGGTGTGAACTACTTTAATACCAAGGCCAAGAATATTATTGAAACAGCTAAACAAATAAGAGATAGATACCAAGGTGTAGTTCCAGAGACCTTGGAAGAGTTAATAACGCTACCTGGTGTAGGACGAAAGACTGCGAATGTAGTTATAGGGGAATGGTTTGCAAGACCAGAGGCTTTTAGAAAAAGAGCTATTGAAAGACAGCATGCAGGATTGCTAGATGGGAGAGTTACGAAGCAATATATGAAGCCTGATGATCTTAAGATACCTAAATATATACCTAGATATGAGATTAAAGGGTTGCCTGTTGATACTCATGTACTACGAACATCAAAGAGACTTGGTTTAACAAAGAATACGACTCCAGAGAAAGTGGAACAAGATTTAATGAAGATATTTGCAAAAGAGGAATGGGTGGATATGGCTTTAAGGTTAATCTTCCATGGTAGGTTTAGATGTACTGCAAGGAACCCTAAATGCAACCTTGATCCGCAGTGGAGCAAGGTTTGTGGTTGTGTTAATGAGCTTTAGAATTCGTAGTTTGTATCTTCTGGTGCAAATAATTTCTCAACTTCCTCCACCTGGTAAGCATCTAATTCAATCCCGTATTCTTCAGTTATGAATCTAACAAGATCAGCAGCAGAAGCTATGTTATCAAGTTCAATTGCTTGCTCATAAATATCCTGAAGCCATATATCATAAGGTACCACTACTTCAGTTAAATCAGTAAAGGACATTAAGCGTTCGGATCTTTGGTTTGTATCTGTCATGTAAATTTGCTAATAACTAGTTAGCCTATTATATTAATGAGTATGCTAATTTGTAAATGTTTAAGTATCAGAAAGCATATTACTTGATGGTATAATTAGAGCTATGGGAGCATTTAAACTACATTCAAACTATCAACCATCTGGAGATCAGCCTACTGCTATTGAATACCTTACAGAAGGAGTTAATGCAGGTATTGCTCATCAGACATTGGTAGGAGCTACAGGAACTGGAAAGACATTTACCATGGCTAACATTATTCAAAATGTTCAGAAACCTACCCTTATTCTTGCACATAACAAGACTTTGGCTGCTCAACTATATTCAGAGTTCATCGATTTCTTTCCTGAGAATGCTGTTGAATACTTTGTTAGTTACTACGACTACTATCAACCTGAAGCATATGTTCCGTCGAGAGATTTATACATTGAAAAGGATTCAGATATTAACGAGGTTATAGAAAGGTATAGAAACTCAGCTACTCAGAAACTTCTTTCCCAGAGAGATACCGTTATTGTTTCTACAGTATCTTGTATCTATGGCCTTGGTAACCCAGAAGACTACGAAGGAATGAGCGTAAAGATTGAACTAGGTAAGAGTATGACTCGAGACAAGCTTCTATCGAGGTTGCGAGATATGCAGTATGAAAGAACTAACAATGATTTTGGTACAGGTACGTATAGGGTTAGAGGAGATTCTTTGGATATTAATCTAACTGTATCAGAAGACAGAGCTGTTAGAGTTGATTTCTTTGGAGATGATATAGATTCTATTCGAATTATGAATCCAATTTCTGGTGAAGTTCTAAACAGAGTTAATGATATTACAATATTCCCAGCAAAGCATAACGTTAGTCCCGATGAGAAGCTTAAGGCTGCTATCAAGTTTATTCGAGAAGACCTAGAAGGTGAAGTTAAGGCTTTTACGGACAAAGGAAAGCTTGTAGAAGCAACGAGACTTAAGCAAAGAGTTAACTATGACTTAGAAATGATTGAGGAAACAGGTTTCTGTAAAGGTATTGAAAACTATTCTAGATACATTGATGGAAGGCAACCAGGAACAGCACCATCTACCCTACTCGATTATTTCCCAGACGACTACCTAACCATTATCGATGAATCACATATTTCGGTACCACAAATTGGAGGTATGTATTCAGGAGATAGGTCTAGAAAAGAGAATCTTGTAGACTATGGTTTCAGAATGAAATCTGCATTAGATAACAGACCGCTTAAGTTTGAAGAGTTTCTTAAAAGAACAAATCAAACTATATATACATCCGCTACTCCTTCTAAATATGAGCTTGAGAACTCTGTGCTTTCCGCTCAGCAGGTGCTAAAATCTGGCGTTTAGATTGCACAATGTCCCAGTTAGAATTGCTTTCAGTAGGGGATCTAGCAAAGAACCTACATTACAGTACACAACAGATTTCACCTGCTGCAGTTTCTGCTGTAATTGCATCCTTCGTTGGAGAATCATATCACGAACTCGCAGCAACAATTGATGGACGTACATCTGATGCAATGATGCTTTCTAGCTTTGTATCCAAAGTTGTTGAATACAACGATTCAGCTACAACTTCAAGAAAGAGATTCTTTCTAAAATCGGAAATAGAGAACTTGTGCAGGGAAATCATATATGCAAGAAGCTCTTCAATACTAAATATGCTCAATGACAGGTTTCAGTTGTCTGAGCAGCAAACAAGTGATTTAACAGAGGATAAGCTTGTAGATGAAGTCATGGCTGCTGTACGTACCAGAGGTTTCGTAACATACTTCAAGGAATTCATGCACTCTGGTATGTTTCAAGGGGTGGAGGTATATGATCAGGTATCTTTAACAGATTTAATCCTTAATATTCTTTCGAAAGATGCGAACCCTGGGTTTAGTTTCTCGGAGCTTCTTGTTCTTTTTGCTTCTATGTGTCCATCAACTGCAGGAAGATTAACAGAAGAAGAACTGCTATTCATGACTGTTAATATCGAAAGTATTGCTAGTGTTTCTAACCTAGACATTAATTTCGAGGTTGGAAGCAATACACTTAACGCAAAAGGATATGCGTCATACTTGATATACGAGAAAGCCCATGAAAGATTGAATATAATTAACTCTTTGTTGAAAAACAGGTTTCAAACCCATACAGGTCTATCTGAACGACAGTTGTATGGGATATCTTGTAGATTGGCATACAAGCTTTGGAAACAAGAACGATCAAAGTTTGAAGGTGAAGAACTATCTTTGGTTTCTAAAGTTCAAGAAACAAAGAAAAAGCTCTTAGAAAAACAAGAATCGTAGTTATATCAAAGAAGCTTTAATTCTTCTAATACCGCTACCGCTACTCTCTTCTTTTAGAATCTTAAACTTCTTTCCATTTCCAAGCTCAGATGTATTTGAAACGTGTGGACCTCCACAGAATTCTTTGGTTATGGAATCAGAAATTGAATTCCCGATATAGTATATTGAAACAATTTCTGGATACTTTGCTCCAAATTCCATCTGAGCACCAAGACTTTCTGCTTCTTCCTTCTTCATTTCAATTCGAACAACAGGAAGAGCTTCAGATATCCATTCGTTAACTTGCTCTTCAACTTTCTTAACCTCATCTTCTGTTAGCTTCCTATCCAGATTAAAGTCAATCCTCAATCTTTCAGATGTAATGTTAGAACCTCTCTGCTTTATACCTGAATCAACAAGCTTCTGAAGAGCTGCCAATAGAAGGTGGTGTGCTGTATGAAGTTTTGTAGTTTCCTCTGAACCATCTGCCAATCCTCCTTTGAATTTCTGTTCTGATCCAATTCTAGAATCTGATTGATGCTTTTCCTGAGCTGTATTGAATTCATCCATAGAGAATGCAGGTACCCCTAGTTCCTTTAACAACTCAACTGTTAATTCAACAGGGAAACCAAACGTTTCGTATAGGTTGAATGCATCTTCACCAGAAATTGAATCTCTCTTTGAATTATTCAAATCATCTACAAGCTTGTTAAGTTCCCTTAATCCGTTGCTAATTGTCTTTGAGAACTTCTCTTCTTCGTTAACAAGCACAGATATTATTCGTGCCTTTTGTTCCATTAAATGAGGATATCCAGGATTCATCTTCTCGATTACAACCTTTGCAAGTTCTTCAGAGAAGTTGTCAGCAATACCAATATTCATAGCATGCCTAATCATTCTTCGAATTAATCTTCGTAGAATATATCCTTG
>CAZLOI010000001.1:435721-439792 GCA_964561155.1 uncultured Candidatus Saccharibacteria bacterium
ACAACTCCATCTGCAATCATCAAGACACTTGTTCTAATATGATCTGCAATCACTCTGAAAGAATTAGACTTCTCTGTATCTACTCCATTCTCCTGGTAACGTGTTCCAGACAACTCTTCTGCTTTTTGAATATATGGCATGAATAGATCTGTACCAAAGAAATCTTCTTGTTCCTGAACACATTTAACAAGTCTTTCGAATCCTCCGCCAAAGTCTATATTCTTCTTTTCCATCTGCTCCCACTTACCTTCTTCACTGTACTTGTATTCCATGAACACATTGTTTCCAATCTCTATGAATCTCCAAGAGTCATCGTTAATACTGTAAACATCTTGCTCATGAACAATCTTCCCTGTATCAAAGAATATTTCTGAACATGGTCCACCCAATTCTCCAGGAGCATCTGGTCCTGGTTGCCACCAGTTCTCTTTCTTTCCGAATGGGAATATTCTAGGCTTCCAAGTCTTTCCTTCCTCTAAATCTTTTGGGAGGTTTGAAATATCGTCTGAATATTCTGCTTCAATTCCATATTTCCTGAATGCTTTCTTCCAAAGCTCTATAGCTTCATCATCTCTCGGAATATCTTCGTTTCCTCCCCATACAGATATGTATAGTCTAGATGGATCAAAGCCATATCTTTCTACATGTAGTTCTAATATCCAAGGAATCTGTTCTGCTTTTGTAAAGTCTCCCAAAGACCAGTTACCTACCATTTCAAAGCATGTTAGGTGCCTATTGTCTCCAACTTCATCTATATCTATTGTTCTTACACATCTTTGAACGTTGTAAAGCCTTGTTCCTAGCGGGTGTGGTTGTCCACTTAAGTAGGGTATTAATGGGAACATTCCTGAGTTAACAAACAAAAGTGTAGGATTGTTGTTAGGTACCAAAGACATGTTAGGTACGAGTTTGGCGTTTCTAGGGGATTCTTCCCAGAACTTGTGGAATGCTTCTCGTATTTCTTCTGAACTTTTCATTGTTGAGTATTAAACACCTTGATTATATACTATTACTAAAGCTTAAGAACATAGCAGATAAGAAAATATGCAGGATTCACCTATCAAATCAAACGCAGAAAGATATGCAGACTACCTAGATCAAAGACAAGCAGGTATCCTTCTTATGCGAATGGAGAAGGCAGAAGCTGTGAATCGTCTAATGAAACAAGGGCTTTCTAAGGCAGAAGCTGAAGATGTTATTAACAATGCAGCAAAGAAGGGAAGATCTCCGTTAGATTCAATAAAGAAGTTTAAGGTAAAGGGTGGTGGAAAAACTCTAGCAAAGGTTGGAGTACGTTCTCTTTTTGTTGTAGGATGGCCCCTTATTCTAGTCTCGCTTGTTTGTCTAATGATATTCTTCTTTCTTTCGTTCGTATCAGGTCTTGCTCAGAAACCAGAAGCATGGGGAAAGTTCTTGAACAAGGAATGTATAGATACAGCTTTGGGTAATACAGCTGCATCAGTTGATTGTCTAAAACAGACAGTACAACAAAACAATCAAAATGCTTATGAGAATCAAGGCTTAACTATTTAAGCTGCTGGAGGAACATCCTTAACGTTTGCTACAGGACTTGTAGAAGTATTATCAAAACTTGTATCCACTACACTATTATCCATACTTTCAGTTGTACTAGGAGCTTCACTTACACTCGTTTCTGGAGTATTTGTATCAGTTGTAGCAGCATCTGTAATTACAGGTTCTGAAACTTCTGGAGTTGGTGTGATTGATTCTGGTGCATCTGATACTGGAGTTACAGGTGTATCTACCTTCACTTCTGAATCTACCTTAACTTCAACATCTGTAGGAACAGGCTCTATAAACTCTGGGTTGGTTGGATTAACGTATTTGTAATATTCATCGATAACCTTCTGGTCTGTATTTGAAACATCTGCTTTAACTTCAGGTGTTGAATAGTCTGCAGTAACTTTTGCTGATACATTCTTCTTCTGTGGTTTCCACTTTCTTTCAACTTGACTACTTCTTTCTAGGAAATCACTTTTCTTTGGTGATACAGTAGCAGCTGTAGTTGGTGCTGTTGTTGCTGTTGTTGAGTTTTCAGGTGTTGTAGAAGCTGAAGAAACCTCTGGTGTTGGTTCAACCACTACGCTCTCCCTAGCAGGCGATACCTCAGTAACAGTTGTTGTAGTTGTATCAGTATATGGAACAACTACATCTTGGTTAGGAAATGGTTCTGGGTAGTCTGATAGTATTGATTGTGGTTTCTTAACCTCTGTATTAACTTCTGTCTTCACTTCGGAATAGTAGTCTGGAATAGAAACTTCTTTCTTTGGTTCATCTGCACTTGGAAGATAGTAGTTGTTGGTATCTAGGCTTCCATATGGTGAAGAATAGTCTGTTTCAACAGAAGTTTGGGTATCTGTTTCTGAATATGTATCATCGCTACTGTCCCTATCTCTCTTCCAGATCCTTAAAAGAATCCAAGGAATGAATAGAAGAAGGAATGTAACTGCACATAGAATTAAAAGAAGATTAACAACGTTTCTAGGAAGTGTAACTCCAAGCAGGGTAACTGTATCTGCAGCTGTTCCACTCTCATCTATTGGGAAAGAAACTATTTCCTCTGCACTTACGTATAGGGTAGTTTCAGATGCAATAATATCTCCTACACTATCTTCTGCTGTAGTCTTAACCTGATATGAACCATTCTGGAGTTCTTCTGTAATCTCACAAACAAACTCATTCCCAGAAACAGTACAGCTGTCTGTAAAGTCATCGTTATTTAGCATTAGTTTAAAGCTTTCTACATCAACTTCTAAATCTTCAACGGTACTAAAGGTTCCTGAAATTGTAGGCTGATTTAAATTAATAGTAGCTTCATCTCTAGGGGATACTTCTTCAACTGTTATTAAACTAACTCCTGGAGTTGGTTCTGGTTCTACAACTGTTGAATTTTGAATATTAAATATTGGAGATGCCTTTATAGTCTTGACTCCATCTTCATCAATCGTTGAAAGACTTAGGAAATATTTCCCGTTTGGAATCATTGATACATTCCAATTAAACGATGTAACACTGCTGTCTGTAAACTCAAAGATACTTGTGAATTCCGGGATGTCTCCATCTGCTGAATACAAAAGTACTCCTGATTGTAGTTCTTCAGTATCAACGATCTTCCACTGTACAACGTTATCCTTTCCTCTTAGGATCTGATTCTCTTTTGGAGAAATGAATGTAATTTGAGCAGCTGTATTTACTTCTTCAGGCTCTGGTTCTGGATTGGTTGGTGGGTTTGTAGGCGGATTCGTTGGTGGAGTTACTGGTGCTGGTCTCTTTAGAATTGATAGTACAAATTGTTGTGTAGCTGCTCCAGAAAAGTTGTCGTCTGCTGCTACGATAATGGTGTAGTCGTATCTAAAAATATCTCCAGTGAAGACTACATTTGGTGTACCTCTTCTAATTAATCCAGTTTGTGGATCGATACTTAAGAAGTTTGCTGTTTGAATCAGTCTGTATGTTATTGGGTCTCCATCCGCATCTGTAGCATTTACGTCATACTCCCAAGGATCGTTTTCATATACTGAAAGATTCTGTGGGAATGAAGTAATGGTTGGAGCTTTGTTTGTATTTAATACTCTAACTCTTCTACCATTACATGCAAGATATGGATTGTTTCCTTCCTTTAGATTCAAGCATACCTTAATACAGTATTCTCCATCTGCGATACTCGTTGTATTCCAGTTTATAGTATTGTTTGTTGTTTGGTTTGATTGAAACGTTGTTGGGCTTGCAATTACTCCAAGTCTTGAACTTCTACATGTACTTGAATCCCAAAGCTCTACAGAACCTGTTATTTGTGGTTGATTATTGTCGTATGCACGTACACTTACTACAACGTTATTCTTAACTTTCTGATTGGCACTTGGTGCAATTACTATGAATTGATCTGCAGAATCTGCCAATGGATCGGTGAAGATGTCATTAGCTTTAACGCTAGATATTTTACCTGTAAATAATACAGATACAATTATTAGGCCTAGAAACAGTTTTCTCATTAGAACCATTATATGTCAAAATTTAAGGTAACGCACGCATTGAAGCATAGTTTATTCT
>CAZLOI010000001.1:439802-462563 GCA_964561155.1 uncultured Candidatus Saccharibacteria bacterium
TGTTGTAACTGTCCTGCAGAACCAATTAAAGGAACAATATCTGTTTGAGTAGCTGTAATAGTACTTGCTCCAGGAGAGCTTGCATCTAGTAGTTCAACAAACAACTCTTCCACTTCTATTCCTTTAACCATCTGCCAGCTTTGTGCAAAAGGAAGTGAGTCTGCAAATATCTTTAGATCAGAATCACTTAGATTAATACTTGCCATATCTTTTCTTGGGAAGAGTAATCCAAATTGACCAGTTGTTTCTTCGTAGTTGTCACTTAGTTTCTGAAGTTGAGTTGCTTCTGCCATCCATTGTAGGAAGTCCCAAGCGTATGCAGCATTAGGTCTTTTTGATGCAACCATATTTCCCCAGTAGTCAGACCAGTTAATTAGTTCTTGTGATTGACCAGATAGTTGAGGAACCTGTGCTACTCCTATATCTAAGCCAAGGCCTAGATCTTCGTTTACTCTAACTATTTCTCTATATCTGTAACTTGGAGCAAATATCATTGAAACCTTTCCTTCAAGGAATGCTTTTCCATCGTTGTCGGAATTAGATCTCCAGGTATAGTTTGCTGAACTTGTGAAGTCTTTGTAGAAAGCCATAGCACTTGTAGCTTCTTCTTGAGATCCAAAGATTGGTAACCCTTGATCATCTACAATCGCTACTCCATTTTGTACCATTAATAGGTTGAATAGTTCTGTAGCGTAGGTAACGTTTGTTCCAACACCTGCAGCAAATCCTCCTCTTGTTAATGTAGTGCCTGTTTTTTGAGTTAGTGTTCTTGCAAGGTTTCTAAATGCTGTCCAGTCTGTTGGGGGAGCCGAAACAGAAGCAGCGTTTAAGTGATCTTTGTTATATATAATAGAGAATGTATCTACCCATAGTGGTAGTCCATAGACTTTGGAATCTTCTATAAAGTCATCCGCTACTACTTGATAGTATGTGTTTGTGAAAGTAGTTGCATCGGTAACTGTTGCTGCAGGGGATGCTGCATATTTAATGTAGTCGTTTACCCAAGTGTTATGTACCATGAAAATATCTGGGGACTCTACAACATCTAGGGATGCAACTTTTCTATTAAGCTCGCTTCTATAGTTTAATACTGCATCGTTGTATGAACCAATTGGCCATCTATCTGCATACTCTATAGTTACGTTTGGATTAATAGAATTGTATTCATCAAGAAGTGGTTGAACCACTTCTTCTGGAAGGAATGTTCCCCACCACTGTAGTATTACTGTTTTGTCTGTATCTATTGGATCAACTGTAGCTGTTCTTCTGCTGCTTAAGAATAGTATAACTATAACTAGAAGCACTAGAAGAGCTATCGCCATTATGATGTATCGTTGTGGAATTCTTGGTTTTTCTGAGTCGGGTTCAACTTCTGGTGCAGGACCTGTACTAGTCGTTGTTGTAGTTACTGTGGTCTTTGGTTCCTCTAGTAATTCCTTTAGATATGCAGGTTGTTGATAATAGTCAGGCATTGTTTATTCTTTAACATAGACATTCTATAGGAAATAAAGGCTAATGTACAACTAGGATGCTTGTATGTTTGTGGTTACAGATAATAAATTAGTATACAATGTATTAATGGCAACTCTATACGCAAGTACAAATACAGCAAGGAAGTTCCTTATAGCTTTCTTGGTCTTTTCTGTAGCAATATTAATCTTTGATAATCTAGGTTCACTACCTGGTTCAAGCTCTGTAAGTACAGAAGCTGCAAGGTTTTATATGAAGGTTAATAGAACGTTTGGTAACTTGCCTACATTTGAAATTGATTCAATAGCACTAGATCCTAATTCTAATCCACAGTATGTAGTTCAGAGTGCCTTCTCTACTGCGTTCCCAGATGTTTCCTATGTATATCAGATTCTTCAACCAAGAGAGAATTTTCAGTTTCTTTCAAGTTTTGAAGATACAGCAAATACGTTAGGTTTCCCAGATAGTCCTACTGTTTCTGGAAACGACTATACTTGGGTTTCAGCAGATGGTACAAAGACTTTAAGGTATAACGGTGTTTCTCAGGTATGGAAGTTAGAGACTGATTTAGTTGCTAATGCAGATGCAAGGGTAGCAAGGTTATCTTTAGACAATGTTTCTAGTTACCAAAGTAGGATTCAAAGTTTACTTAAGAACTCGAATTTTGATTCTAAAGGTTTTGATCAGGCTGTGTTTGATACTAAGTTTCTTGATTTAAATTCGGAAGGTGATTTAATTGTTACTGACGATGCGTTGGAAGCAGAGTTTGCTTTCGGTACGGCGTATAGAACTCTACCGTTAGCTGATTTAAAGATAGCTGCGGAAAGACCTGAGTTAAAGAAAGGACAGGTATTACCTACAGCATTTACTGGAAAAACATATACGGCAGATCCAAGAAAGGGTAGTTTTAATATTCTCTTTTCATATAACCTAGGTACAATGACGAAGGATTTATATAGTTTAGATTTCATTAATTTTGAATATACGCAATCTGGTGTTTACCAGATCATTACTCCAACGGAAGGTTTCTCAGAAATTCAAAATGGACGAGGAGCATTGGTTTCATTAACGCAGCCAGACAAGGATTTCTTTGGAGATCAAAGTGGTGTTTCTGTTACGAGGTTTGATATTGATGCAAGAAGAACCGAGATTGCTTTCTATGAGCCACAGGAATGGATTGGTTATACTTTCCCGATTTATGTATATTACGGTACTGCTCAATTAACTAATGGTGGTTTAGCGAATGCAATATTCTTTATAGATGCTGTTAAGAGAGTGAATTAAGTTAAGTATAGATAATATGGCATTCAAGTTTAGTTTTCCAAAAAGAAGCGTTAAGGAAATAGATCCAACTCTTGTATGGGTTGATACTTTAATGGAGCTAGATATGTCTGAAACGCTTGCTCAGAAGATTGTTAATTCTATACTGGAGCTTAAGGATGCATATGTTCGTGTACCAGAGAAGTTAAACAAGCTCTCCCCTACTCCTATAAATGTTGTTGAAGGAAAAGCTACTATTTCTAATTGGTTAGAGGTGTTACGAAGCTTTAATGGTGGAGATTGTGTAGATATTGTTCAGATACTTCTTAAGAATTGGAAGGTTTCAGGAATATTGGATGAGCTAGAGTCATTAGATGTTCTTGTTAAGTTTATGGAAGGGACGGAACCAAGGTTTTTTAATAGCGATGAAGACAATCATGCGTATTTGGAATTAGGTAATACTGTTAACAAGGTGATTGTTGATCCATCGTTTCAGTTAATTGTTTCGAAGGAAGAAAGTGGATATGTTGCGAGGGATGGAAAGTCTGTGGATGATGTTTTGAGTATGGAAAGAAACGGTGAGCGAGAGTTGGTGTTAGGTAATATGTCGGATATAGAAGATATGAGTACTGCTGTTGTTGGTTTAACAACAAACAGAGACTGTGCTATTTCGTTAGGGTTTCTAGATGGAAAGAAGGATGTTTCTCCGGTTCTTAAGTTGTCTAAGGGTCTTAACAGGTATTACGTTACTTTTGAAGATGAACGAGATGTGGGATCGGATGTTAAGTTTCCTGGTATATCAGAGGAAAGTTTAGCTGAGATTAGCAGAATGGTACGTATAGTTAAGGAGTATGTGTTTAAGAGTACGGTAGTTTTAGAGTAGTTCTTCTATAGTATATAATCCCGTATATGAATAAAAGACTTAAGTTTGCACAAGATTTGGTACCTCTAGTTCTTTCTAAAGAAAAGGTTTCTACTTGGAGATTATGGGATGACAAGAATTTATCTGAAGGTGATGTTGTAGACTTTGTTGAATATGGTACAGATAGACATTTTGCTACAGGAAAACTAACAAAGGTTATTGAGAAACGATTGGGAGAACTAACAATTGAGGACAAGGAAGGACATGAGAGGTTTGAGAGTGATGAAGAGATGTATGAAACGTATTCTAAATACTACAAGCGTAGCGCAGACAAAGATACTCCTGTAAAGTTGATATGGTTAGAGTTAGAAGATTGATTCAAAAGTGAATTCAATAAGTGTATATATGTATCGAAATTGCCAAGATAACTACAATATTTATTGGCTTTAAATATAGTTCATAAACGACATGTTGATAAATTTGTATTGCAATACATTGTAAAGGGTGAAAAACTTATTTAGATTATAAGTAATATTTTTTATCTTCCACATATGAAGACCGCTAGCCGGAAAAATGCTAAATTCTCTATATTCGCTCTACCTTTGATTATGCTGAGCTCGATTTTCTCAACTTTACAGCCCGTACAAGCAGCTAATGATTATCCAGGATCAGATCCTTGGGGGTTTGTAGCATATAATTGTACTTCCTTTTCTGCTTGGCGAATCAATAGAGATGCGGGTACCTATAGCTCCCCGTATTTCTTTAAAAATGATTTTAATAGTAGTGGTACAAACGATTTTGGAAATGCAAATACTTGGGATAATGCAGCCCGGAGCTTTGGCTATATAGTTAACAGAACGCCACAGGTAGGAGATACAGCAGTATGGGAAGCTAATGTTGATGGTGCAAGCTCAACTGCAGGTCATGTTGCGTATGTAGAGCAGGTTAATGCGAATGGAACAATTAATTTATCCGAATACAATTGGGGTATCCCACTTGTATATGGGGAGAGAAATAACTTTGTTTATCAGGGAAAGGATATTAGTTTTATACATTTTAAAGCTACAGAGAATCCTTCTGTTCAGTACGCGGATTTCAACGGAGATAACAAATCTGACATGATCATTACTACAAATTCAGGAAGTTATTGGTATCTGTCTAATGGAAATGGAACTTGGAATGGTGCATATACTAGGACTGACTGGAAGCAAGGGCAAGTAAAGTATACGTTAGGAGATTTTGATGGTAACAATCAGTCAGATATGATTGTTACAACACCTAGTGGATCATATTGGTACGCTAACTTCTCGGGTGGTAACTGGTCAGGTATTTATACCAGAAATGACTGGAGACTTGGACATGTGGATTTTACTATTGCTGACTTCACTGGTAATGGAACATCAGATATGATTATAACTAATAGTTCTGGTTCATACTGGTATGCTGATTATTCTTCAGGAAATTGGACAGGAATCTACACAAGAAATGATTGGAAATTGAATAATGTGCAATATAAGACTGCTGATTTCACTGGTAATGGAAAAGCAGATATGATTGTAACAAATAGTTCAGGCTCATACTGGTATGCTGATTACACTTCAGGTAATTGGTCAGGAATCTACACAAGAAATGATTGGAAATTAGGATATGTTAGATTTACAATTGGAAATTTTGATGGTGACGGTAAAGCAGATATGATTGTGACAAATAGTTCTGGATCATATTGGTACGCAAATTACACTTCAGGAAATTGGTCAGGTATATACACAAGAAATGATTGGAGCATTTTTAATACTGCATTTGTCGTAGGCAACTTTGATGGAGACAGCAAGGATGATATGATCGTTACCACACCTGGTGGATCATATTGGTACGCTAATTATACTTCAGGAAATTGGTCAGGTATATACACAAGAAATGATTGGACTTTAGGAAATCTAGAATTTCTTGTTGGAGATTTTGATGGTGATAATAAATCTGATATGGTAGCAACAAATACTTCAGGATCATATTTCTACACAAACTATATAGGAGGGAATTGGACAGGTTTTTATACGAGAAATGATTGGATATTAGGGAGTGTAAGCTTCAAGATTAATTAAGTAATATCTGGTGGGTGCAGTCATAAGTTAGGCTGCACTCACATTATAATTCTACTCCCTTCTAATTTCCTCATTCTTCAAATATAATCAGGAGTATGACATTAGAAACACTTTCACTATTCCTTAACAAACTAGAAACAATATCTTCTAGAAACGATCTAACGCTAGAAACATCTGATTTCCTTAAACTACTCTCGCCTACTGAAGCTAGATACTTTATGTACTTCTTGTTAGGAAGAATAGCTCCTAAGTTTGAACCAATAGAGTTTAACTTCTCAGACAAGATGGTTATTAGAACACTACAGGAATATTCTAAAGACGATGTTAAGGCTAGTATGGGTAAGCTTGGAGATTTAGGTAGCGTCGCAGAGGATATAAGGGCTAAATTTAAGGATGAAACAGGAGCGTTGTTTGAATTAAAGATTGAAACAATTGAAGATCTATATAACTATCTATTACAAATAACGAAGGTAGAAGGTAAGGGATCTCAAGATGCAAAGATACAAGCTTATGCTGGGTTATTTAAAGCATTAGCTCCTATATCTATTAAATACGCTACTAGAATAATACTGGGAGATTTAAGATTAGGTGTTTCTGAAAAAACATTACTAGATGTTCTCTCTTTCGCTATTACTGGAGACAAGACTAGTAGGAAAGCTGTAGATGCAGCGTTTGGTGCAAGGGCAGATGTTGGAGCTTTGGCTGAACTTGTTTTAATGGATAGATCTAAGGCAATTGAGAATTTAGAAAAGATTAAGATTGTTCCAGGTACTCCAATTGCTTCTAAGCTTGTTGAAAGAGAAGATTCAGCGCAGTCTGTATGGGAACGTATGCCTAATTGTTGGGTACAGCCAAAGCTAGATGGACTACGTGGTCAGATACACTACGATGCAAGTACAGGTGAAGCAGAAGTATATAGCAGGAACATGGAAAGGTTAACTGACCAGTTCCCTGAGTTAATTGAATCTGTTAAAGGTTTAGGTGTGACTTCGGTAGTATTAGATTCCGAGATTATTGGGGTTGAAGCAGATGGTAAGTACAAGACATACCAAGAAACTATGCAGAGAAGAAGAAAGAACGATATAGATTCTTACGCTAAAGATATTCCAGTTAAAGCTATGTGTTTTGATGTTTTGTATTTAAATGGAAAGGATATTACAAGAACTCCTATTGAAGAAAGAGTTAAGGTTTTGGAATCGTTAACTGGAGAAGGGAACAAGGATAGGGGCTCTCTTTGTATGTTGGAAACTATTCAGATGGATAGTGAAGAAGAGTTGGAGGAGTATTTCTTTAGTAAGGTGAATACAGGTTTAGAGGGTATTATTACTAAGGCTCCTAATTCTGTGTATGAACCAGGTACAAGGAATTTTACTTGGATTAAACTTAAAGCTAATACTCAAAGTCATTTGGTAGATACTATTGATGTTGTTGTATTAGGTTACTATTACGGACAGGGGAATAGGAATAAGTATGGTTTTGGAGCTATGTTGTGTGGGGTATATGATGCAACAAACGATACCTACTACTCTATTGGAAAGGTAGGTTCGGGATTTACTGATGAACAAGCTCCTGTTATTAATGCTGATTTACAAAAGAATGTAGTTTCTGAGAAACCAGAGAATTATGTTGTAGATAGAACGTTAATTCCAGATGTTTGGGTTAATCCAAAGCTTGTTATGGAGATTGTTGCGGATGAGATTACTAGATCTCCTAATCATACTGCTGCTAAAGGTATACAAGCAAAGGTTAAGAATGATGATTCTACTAAAGGATTATCAATACGTTTTCCTAGATTAAAGATATGGAATAGAGACAAGGATTATCCGAATACTGTAGATGAGATTGTTAGGATGTATGAGTTAAGGAAGGGGGAGAAATGATGAATCATTTCTAATTTATATGTGCTTCTACAATTTCCCACCCATAGCTATTAGATACAATTTCTTTGATAACGTTTATATCAATGTTACCATGATTATCTACAGGAAGAGGGATAGTGAAGTGCTGTAGCCTAGTCATCGAAAGCTTCCTGCCGTAATGGTATCGCCATGACTTTAGTCTAATAATCGCACCTACATAAAAGAGTAGTTCTGGTTCTAAGTATGATTTTGGAACTAGTACAGCAGTTTTCTCTCCAGATATGAAATCTTCAAATTGATAGAAAGTAGTTCCACAAGTCCCATCTAAGGAGACAGTTAAGGTGTTTTTTGTGAAATTTGGTGCAATTTCACAGCGTAATGAAATTCCATTATTCAATTCTGTTGTGGTAACGTAAGGAGTAATTCCTATGTCACCATCTAGCTCATTCATATATGGTGCATAACTTCTCTCTACACTGTAAAGATCGGTAAGCCTAAAATATTTTATATTGTGGTAGTTAACTTTGCTTGTATTTTTCACTTTTATATTTATTTCCTTCTCTACTTGGGTCAAAAGATATCCAGCACTTACTTTAATAAGCTTGCTAATCTCAGATTTTATGTCATCTAATGTTGGTTGCTTATCATCCAGATAATATTCTGGTACTAGTTCGAATTCCTCACTATTGAAATCGATTGGTGCTAACTTTTTAAATTCAGGAATATCCTCTATGAGGTAAGAAGAATCCTGGATAAGTATTTTTAATTCATCTTTAATTACCTCAAGCTCATTACTCTCGTTAATATGTTTTATTCGCCTTCCTTTCCTCTTTAAGTATCCATCATGTGATGCTTTTACCCACAAGACTTTTGACTTTTGATCATGTGGGATCCCTTTTCTTACTATCATCCCTAGTGTATGAGTGCCTGTAGGATAAAATAAATCTGGAGGGAAAACAGTCACACTAATAAGCGTATTGCTTTTTAACAAGTCCTTCCTCCACTGTTTAGTTGATCTTTCTATTAAAACAGAAGTTGGCAATACTGCGAAGAGTAGTCCATCTTGCTGCATCTGATCTAGGGCGTGGTTAATGAAATGATATTCTTTATTCTTGCTTGCCTTTTGCGCAAAGGGGGGGTTCATTAGAACTTTAGTTATTGGTGGTATTCTATCTTTATCCTCATGGTCGATATATTTTGCTCTAATTTCCTTGTCTAAACTTTGAAGTGTCAGCCACTTATTAAAGCAGTTACCTTCTATCATATTACTTTTGCCATCCCCTCTAAAGATCATATTAACTATTGCAAGGGAGATTACTGGATCTTGTTCCTCTATACCATAAAGACCATTCCTTTTGAAGTTATCTAAATCTGCTTCATTCTTCATTTTCTTTCGAGCTTCGTCGAAAGCTGCAACTAAGAATCCTCCTGTACCACAAGTCGGATCTAGAACCAGGTCATTAGGTTTTATATCTAAAACTTCTGCGGCAAATCTTGTTATATGTCTCGGTGTTAGTACTATTCCAATATCCTTAGCACCATTCCCATATTTTAAAAATATTTCATAAAATTCTCCGAGCACATCCCTCCCAGATCTCATTGCGGACCTTATATTTAAACTGAGCAATTCCTGTATTGTTAATATTATCGCTGCCTTCACTTTTACATGGTTATCGCTACTTGATGGTTCGTCAATCTTTACAAATTTGGTAAAATCCTTTTTACCATGTCTATTTAGAATCGCGTCAGATTTTGCATTTATAGTTGAAATTAAAACACTGGTGTTATCTTCATCCAGGTTGATTTCTGAGCCATCGGAGAGTGCGAGTAATATAGTAGAGATAAAACGTGCTCTATAATCTTTGTGGATTGAGTTGTCATGTAAGATTGAGTTTATCTCTTCAGCAGACTCAATAAATTCTGTGTCAGAAATCTCAATATCTGTTAACTGCGCATTTGAACGAGTTGTGATCTCGGTTATCTGGTTCTTTGAAAGCAGACCAGTTATCTCGGCATTATTCTCAGTTATTACATTCCACTTACCTCCTGAGTCTAGATATTCACTCTTAGCTATGAATCCTTCTTTATCATTTCCTGCTATACCAGTGATAAATTTGCACAGAATATCTTTCGATTTATCGTTCATTATAACTGCATATTCTCTTGCTTCGCTTAGAGCAGTATCCAGTTTTCTTCTTTCGTTCTTTGCTTCTATAATATAAAAAGATCGCTCAGATATTTTTACTATGTTTTCAGGTTTCAGGAGGCCTAGAGTACTTTTAATCTCAGGAATATTATGCGACTCTTGCTGTGTGAAAATCTGTAGAGTATTCCAACCTTTTTTTTTGATTAGCTCATTATATATATGCACATACGCATGAACCTCAGAAGATTTTGAAGAGTTATTAATATTTCTCATAATGTAAGTATAGCTCTTTTATATTAATTTGAAAAGACATTCAATTACTTAAATGGGAGATTTAAGGTGAGTAAAATAGTGTTTGTACAGGTTATTTTAACGTATCAATATATTAAACATCACAATACTGTGTCGATTTATTATACAACTATCAGATTCCCTTCACCTCCCCATAAACTCCACCACAGCCCTATCTATAATAATATCCTTGTCTCGTATAGGATTAGTTAAATACAAACCACTTAAAGAAGTACAACGACTTAGAGCTACATACGTTTGTCCATGAGCAAAGGCATTGTTTAGATCAATTACAACAGACTTGTATGTTTGTCCTTGAGACTTGTGAATAGTAATAGCCCAGGCTAACCTAAGTGGTAACTGAGTAAAAGCAGACGTTACCTGCTTCTGTAACTTCTTTTCATTAGAATCAAAAGTATACTTAATAGATTCCCAAGACTCCTTCTCTACCGTATACTCTACTCCATCAATATTAACCTTAACATCATTCTCATTTAACTTCGTAACAATACCTAGTGTTCCATTAACCCACCTTCTTGGTCTTTCAGTATCGTTTTTAAGTAGCATAACTTGTGCACCAACCTTAAGCTTTAAACCCTTTTCAGTAGGAAAGTTACTCTCTTTCATCTCTCCCATAACACTAGCAGAATATACCTTCTCTTCCCCTGTTAAACTTTGTAGCTTAGTATGATTAATACGGGATACAGTAGCATTGTTACCAGCTAACGTAATGAAACCAGAATCTGGTAAATCCTTAGTAACTCTTTCATTAAGTTCCTCTAGAGTATCGTAATCGTGTTGTCCATTTCGTATAGCGTTTAAAAGATTCTTAAACCTTTCATCCTTCTGTCTAAAGATATATCCTAACTCCACTATCTTAAGCTTCGTATCCTTAAACACATGAGCATTAAAGAAATATATACCACCATATTCATGGTAGAAATAGTTTCTTAATTCAGAATCAGAAACAACTGGAGGTAGCTGATATAGATCTCCAAACATAACCATCTGAATACCTCCAAATGGTAACTTGTTCTTTAGAGCTAACTGCATCTTAATATTAATAGCTTCCATTAAATCAGCTCGTACCATCGACACTTCATCGATAACAATGGTATCTATATTCTTAAGTAGTTCCTTTGTTCTTCCATCTACTTCCAATGTTTCTAAATCCTGTAGTTCTGGTGCTAGCTTAAAGAAAGAATGAATAGTTTGTCCTCCTACATTCAATGCAGCTACACCTGTTGGTGCTACAACCACTACTCTCTTTTTTGTATGCTCAACGAAGTATTGTAGAAGAATAGATTTACCTGTACCTGCTTTACCAGTAACGTATAGAGTTTCATTAGTATTTTCTATTAACTTAAATACATCTGCTTGTTCGTCACTTAGATTAATACTAGTTACATCTGCTTGAGATACGTTTAATTGGGTGCTTTTGTTAGACATAGGGGTATGTAGTAGTTACTAAGTTATAGATTATTGTTCTTTATTATATTCCATAACCCTCCATTATTAATACAAGATTGTATTATCTCTCTAAGGTTGGTAATATCTCCAAGATATAAAATATGGATATATTCATAGCACCGACAATAGAAAAGCCTGAGATACTTCATGATTTCGATCTAATTAAATTAAAATCCGGAGAAGTGCTTTCAGTTGTTGGAAATTATAGAGGCAATACTTTCAGAGGGCGACTCACTTATTATCCTGATAGTAATGGTCCGTTGTATGTTGATGGAACTAGATATTCAAAGATCAAGACTGAGGTTGATTACAACATGCCATATCCTAAAGTATTGAATCTCCCAGGTGAACAACACTACATTATAAACTGGAGCGATGTGAAAAGAATTTATTATCCGAGAAATGGATTTGATCATCTATCACCTCATGACCTCGCCCTTTGCCGTGAATTTTGCCAACTATTAATTAAGCACTGTAATTTGCGTATGCAAGACTTTGGTCTTGCAGGTAGTAGTGCTATAAATGCAAGAAGAGGTTCATCAGATTTTGATTTAGTGATATATACTCGAGAAGTTGGAGAAGTGAAAAATTACGTTGTTGGTAATAAAGACTTTATTCCTGAACTTACCTTTGATCTTAATTTGGTTAGCGAGAAATACTCAGTATTTAATAATTTTTCAACTCAGGAGTTACACAAGCTATTCTTAAGGAGATGGAAATACATCAATTACAAGGGATTACATATCTCAATCTCATTTGTAGATCCTAATTCATTGGCAGATCAGTTTTTATCTCTTGAAAACATTGGAACTGAAGAATTAGTAAAAGGTAAAGTGGTTGATGAGCATGGAAGTTCATTCTCACCACGCATCATAACTGTTGAGGATACAAAAACAGGTCGTTACTTTGATATTCTTTCTTGGTTGTTCTTATACAATGGAGCTTTCCAACAGGGAGATGTAATAGAATCTAGGGGTCAAAATTCTAGAGTTGATAAACAAGAATTTATTTTAGTAGAGTCGCCCGATACTTATATAAAAGTTCAAGAACAATAAGCATATGGGAAAAGAAATTAGAATTGCTAAGATTGATGAATACCCTCAAATTAAGGGCTTCCTTTCACGTCCAGAAATTGACAATCTCTTTCAGCGTCCTTTAAGTCACCGAAGTAAAACGATTGATGAACGTGTAGATACCCTAGGTCCAAATGGCCACTGGATAGTACTAATTGATAACGATGAGGTTTTGGGATGCTGGTCTTTCCAATTCGATTTGGAAACAAAGTATGTAACTTTTTCTACATTAGCAATAGATCCATCATTGCATGGTCAAGGATACGGGGAGAAAATATTTGTCTTTACTGTTAATCTAGCACAATCCTATGAGCCGATGGGGATGAGATTTGATTCATGGGAAGGTAACAATACTGTAAGATTCCTCGCTGAGAAATATGGATTTAAAGCTATCGATTCTTTTGAGGATGAGATCAAGAGAGGTGTTGGAGGAAAGACTGTAATTTATGAGAAATTAAGTTAAAATATATCTATTTAATACACACAATATGCAGAAAGATGCAAAGATATACGTAGCAGGACACAGAGGATTAGTTGGAAGTGCAATAGTTAGAGAACTACAGAAACAAGGATATACAAATCTAATACTTAAAACTAGAGAAGAACTAGATTTACTTAATCAACAAGCTGTTAGTGACTTTTTTGCAACAGAGAAACCAGATTATGTATTTGATCCAGCTGCAAAAGTTGGAGGCGTTGTTGCCAATAGTACATATCCAGCAGATTTTCTATATGAGAATTTGCAGATTCAGAATAATCTATTATATTCAGCACATGTAAATAAGGTTAAGAAATTTCTATTTCTAGGAAGTTCTTGTATATATCCAATAAATGTTGAATTACCTCTAAGAGAAGAATCTTGGTTAACAGGCAAATTTGAACCTACAAACGAGGCATACGGAATGGCAAAGAGTGCTGGAATTATGATGTGCGATAAGTATAGAGAACAATACGGAGATGACTTCATTTCAGCAATGCCAACTAATTTATATGGTATTGGAGATAATTTCCATCCTGAGAATTCCCATCTTATTCCAGGGATTATGAGAAGAATGTATGAGGCTAAAGTGAATAACGCAAAGGAAGTTGTGATCTGGGGCACAGGTAAGCCACTTAGAGAGATTTTGTTTGTAGACGATTTAGCTGAAGCGCTAGTATTCTTAATGGATAACTTCAGTCAAGCTGGTCATATAAATGTAGGTACAGGTATTGATCATACAATTAAAGAAATAGCACAAACAATTAAAGAAGTTGTAGGATTTGAAGGAGAGTTGGTATTTGATACTACTCGACCTGATGGAATCTATAGAAAGGTAATGGATGTGACACGAATAAAGAATTTAGGGTGGGAACCAAAGACTGATATAAAGACTGGTCTAGGAATAATGTATAAGTGGTACATAGAAAATTACGATAAAGCAAGTCAGAGATAAGTATAGATTGTACATTGTAAGAAGGGCTAGTAGACTACTAATTCCTTCTATACTAATTTGTACCCCAATACAAAGTCTACATCCACATCTTCTGATATAATCTACCGTTACCTTTTACCAACCCTCCTATGGCAGATATAAACTACCATCTAGATCAAGATATACGTATCGATAATCAAAGGCATGCAGGTATTGTTTTAAGAGACGGGAATATTCTTCTAATGCACAGAAGGTACAAAGGAATAGAATACTGGGTAATACCTGGAGGACATATACAAAAAGGAGAAGATCCATTAACTGTAGCTATTAGAGAAATAGAAGAAGAAACTACTGTTATCGTTTCTAATCCTAAACTAGTATTTGAATTTAAGAACTATCACAAAGACAATCACGACTTCTACTACATGTGCGACTATGTATCTGGAGAACCAGAACTAGGAGGAGAAGAGAAAGAAAAGAACAGTGAAGAAAACTTCTTCGAACCACTATGGTTACCACTAGAACAAGTTAAGGATATAAATCTATTACCTAAGTTCGCAAAGGAATGGATAGTTGAGACATTAATTGAGAAGAGATAGTATGGATGATTCATTTTCAAAGTTACAAGATGCTGGAGTAGAAATTTCAAGAAAAACAAGGATTCTAATTAGAGAAAGGAATTCAAGAGAAACTCTATCAATAGTAACTATGCTATTTAGGAATGCTAGACATGGAGGACTTGATGTTGATTCTGAAAGCTTTCATATTGAAACAACAGACGAATTTGATCCAGAAACTTTGCTAGAATTTTCAGGAGCCTTGCTCCACGATATGAGTGAGATCGATTTAATTAAATTAGTATCATTTCTAGCCAATAACCCAAGATGTATTTCAGGTTTAGTTTTAGAAGGAACCGTTAATTCAACTATTGGTCAAAGACAACAATATGTAATTCTACAAACAATGGGAGTATTAGTTAGAATTAAACCCATTATTAATTTAGAAGAATTTAGTAATAGGATTTTAAGACTAGGAATGTAACTGCATTGAAAGGACTAAAGAATAATATGAACCAACCTATTGAAGGAAATACAGAGATACCATATGAATGGAGAATCCTAATAAGAGAGAATAATGAGGACTTTACAGATACTATAAAAGACTATGTAATAGCTTCTGGAAAAGAAAA
Organism: uncultured Candidatus Saccharibacteria bacterium; assembly: GCA_964561155.1. Classification (GTDB taxonomy): domain Bacteria; phylum Patescibacteriota; class Dojkabacteria; order J137; family J137; genus KLAP211. The sequence continues at coordinate 454,937 of CAZLOI010000001.1, forward strand.
CGGAATAAGATTGGATGAGAGTTCATTTGTTGTAGATAACGATGAAGATTTCGATCCACGAATAGTACTAGGATATGATTCAGTATTGCTACACGACGTATCTCCTGGAGACCTAGATAACTTAATCGAATTGTTAAAAGTACACCCACATTTAATTCCTGGTATTACTATTCTTGTTTCGGTAGCCGAAAATGAGGAACAGATTAGGTGTATAGGAACACTAACCACTATGGGTGTTAAGACTATAGAGAAGGATGCAACAATCAGTATGCGTGCTATCGCTAGTAACCTGCTACTTCTTGAAAGCTAGAGTATAGGTTGAATACTAGGGTTGTATGAGATAATTAAGATATATGTCTAATATAGAAGTCGATAAAAATACAAATATCTTTGAATCAATCAGACACCTTAACGAAGACGGTGAAGAATACTGGTTCGCCCGGGAACTCATGTCTGTATTGGAATATAAGACGTGGGAGGGCTTTCATGAAGTAATAAAAAGAGCGGAAACTGCCCTTTCAAAAATTTACCCACAAACCCCGGATCATTTTCGACAAGTCAAGAAAATGATCAAAGTTGCTGCTGGGACAAACAAAGAAACAGTTCGTAACATAGTAGACTTTAAACTAACGAGACGTGCCTGTTACTTAATAGCTCAAAACGGAGATTCCAGAAAAAAAGCCATAGCTTTGGCTCAAAACTACTTCGCTACTCAGACCCGCAAACAAGAACTCAAAGAGATGCTTGAAATAAAGGAGAAAGATATTGAAAGAATATTGGCTAGAAGGAAACTAACTGAATCTGAGAAGAAGTTTTCTGGAGTAATAACGGAACAAGGTGTAGATGGTAAAGGTATTGCAGAGATTAAGTCTTCTGGAGATGCAGCGTTGTTTGGTGAACCAACGAATGAAGTTAAGAAGATGTTAGGTATACCTGGATCCAAACCATTGGCAGACCATCTTCCTACAATCTCTATTAAAGCAAAGGACCTGGCTACAGAAATGACTACCTTTAAAACTCAGGAACAAAATCTTTTGGGTAAGGATAGGATTAAGATTGAACATATATCTAACAATACTGCTGTTAGGAAGATGTTGTTAGAAAGTGGAATATATCCTGAACGTTTACCTGCAGAAGAAGATATTAAGAAGCTAGAGCGTAAGTATTCTGAAGAAGAGCTACTAGAGATAGAGAATGCAAATATAATGTCTCTAGATGTACTAGAGATTGATATTAGGGGTATTGTGTCTTTAGATGAACTTAATATTATCAAAGCTACTATATTAAATAATCCAGGGGAATGTGTATTAAGAATATACTATGGAAGCAGGATAGATACGAAGATACTGGAAAGAGATATAGAGATAAATTCAGAGGTAATATCTGCATTAAGGAAGTATCTGGTTATTACTGCTAGCTAGTACTCCGTAAACACTAGTGTTAAACGTTTGTTGTTAATGGTATGGCTTGACCGTTATAAATAGAACAATGTAAAATTACTCTAGGAATTGAAAAGCAGAAAGGCTCTACTGCGGAACAGAAGTATTCAAACTGTTACGATGAAGGATTGTCGCCCTTCCAGTTCCAGATTTAACCTACCCAGACTAGTTCAATCACTCCAGACGCAGCATTAATTCTTTAATATTTCGTCTATATGGAACTTGCAAAAGAACAACTAAAGCTACACAAAGAAGGAAAACAAGAACTCCAAGAGGAAAAGATAAAGGAGCTTTTGTTGAAGAGACTTTTTGACTCAAGTACTCAACAGAAGGCTATAGAACACGCCGCAAGGGAGTCAACGAAGGAACAGAAAAAGCTTTTGGATCGATACCACACCTTAGTAAAAGGTAGCGTTTCTGCGGCTATATAAGGGTTTATAGGAAACCATCTCTACTCTTTTTTTTCAAAGCCCATTTCAAAATCCATATGCTAGAATTCCTATATGCCTAGTATAGAAGAGTATCAACAAGCACAATCAGAAATGCCTAAGTATCACTTCATGCATTATTCCAATGGTCGTATATTAATTAATTGGAGAGCTGTAAAGGAAGAAGCAGGTAGGAGATTAAGAATAGATGTATACGATTTAGGGCATACAGGTAGAAGCTTCGATAACTTTCCTAGATATATAGTTATAGATACTGTTGTTAAACAGTTAGAAGGAAATGAAGATGATAATATTGGGCTACTATGTACTGAATTCGAATTCGTTACTGCTGTTAAAGAAGGATTGGAAGTGTTTCTTTCTAATATAGATGAATACTATCTGCGACAGCCTAGCTACTACAAAGAAATGATAGTTAAACTAACAAAGAAGTATCTAGCAGAACTAAATGCAAAGCTAGAATATCTAAAAGAGTATTCGGAATATCACAAAAGACCAATTAGGATATATAGAGGTCAATACGGAGGTCTTGCTGTAAGTCACTACTTTGAAAAGACAGAAGGATAGCCTATTGATTTGCCTTATCCCTTGCTTCTGCCATGTAGTTATTAAATTCTTTTTCCAGTTCTTCGTTTGGCTTGTACTCTGCTAAATGCTTTAGTCTTCGTACAGATTCAGCCGCTAGTTTAGTGAAGAGATCTCCCTCTCCTTTTATTGATTTTCGTACCTCGTATGATTTCGTCATTGCTTCCAATGCTTTTGAATATTGCTTGTCAGCTTCATATACCATTGATAGATCTCCATAAATTACTGTTAGAATTGATCTGTCCTCGCCCTCCAATAACTCTGCTATTTCTGCGGCTATTAGATATGCTTTCTCAGCTTCCTCTAGTCTATGTAACAAATAAAGCTCTAGGCCGATAGTATTCCAAACATGCTCGGATAAGTTGTTAGTATCTTTTGAAGCTAACATTTGTGCGAATAACGCATCGGTTTCATTCAAAGATGCGTATCTCTTCTCTGAGATTGTTTCGAGTATTTCGTAAAAGTTTTCCTCTGTAATCTGTGTGTCCATAGTGTCATTTTACTATAATTAGGTTAATGGGGCGAGTGTTACACTCGCCCCATTTGTTGCGCTGGTGGTTAGCGCTTGAAGCCCCGAGCGATGCTCAGGAGTTCGTTGTACGTCAGGTCGTTGTTGCCCATCGAGGTGAGCTGCCGATGAAAGGCTTGTTTTTCCTGAGAGCTCAGCTTTGCATCTCTCGCGGCGTCATTGGCTCGTTTGTTGAGAGCTTGACGGCCGCTAGTCGCTTTCGCGTCGTTGCGCTGCTGACCTTTCGAGGGGTTTTTAGTGCCTTTCTTGCGGTTCCCACCTCCACCACCAAACAACCAGTCCATTATGGACCCCTTTCGTATATGCCAGGCAATATTCCATGGCAAGAATATTATATCATAGAGATATATAAGATGTGAAGATTTTACTTATAAAGCGCATACTCATGGAATAACTTTAACTGAGAATACTCCCTCCTGTTAAATACTTCGTTAACCTATCTGCTCCTGGTATATATTTCGGATAAGGAAGTATCTGGTTATTACTGCAAACTAGCACAGCAATAATAGCTGTTTACGATATTTAATTTTCAGTATTCTTTCGGATAATCTCCTCTATTTCCCCAATACCTGTTAACGATTGAACGTCGAAAGCGTCTACTCCATCAGGAACTACACCATTCTCTGGCATTACCCTAGCAATTTCTTCATCATGAATTGCCAGAAGACCTCCAACAATATCTCCTGATTCTATTGCAGCCAGCATTTTTGGTCTCATTCTTTCCAAGTATTCTCTGCGTTCATCAATATATGCATTCATAGCATCAATTTTGGCTCGTTCACCTGCAATATACTTGTCAAAATCTTCCTGACTTAAATTCTTTGGATCGAAATCCATACTAGAAAAGGTAATATGTGGGGATTTTACTACCCAAGAAGAGATACAGCAATTATATTAGGAAATACTACTTATAAAACGCATAACCATGGAACAACTTTAACGGAGAATACTCCTCTCCTGTTAAATACTTCGTTAACCTGTCTGCTCCTGGTCTAATATAGTTGTCTAGATGAAACTCCATATCATCTGAAACAAGAATTAATATACCATTCTGTTCAAGAAGAACATGCTGTATATTTCGGATAATGTCTTTGTGTGCTTCTTTAAATTTTTTTGCATCACTTGGGAAATCTCTTTCCAATACACTTAGATCTATAACAACAAGATCAAACCTAAAATGCTTCTCTACCAAATACTCTATTCCATTTTCATATTCTCCCTGCACTGTTTCAATAAGGTCTAGATCAATATCATTCAAATTCTTTAAAAACTTAGATTCATCCAAACACATATATTCCTCCAACTCTGTAACCTCGGTTGCTCCACCAAGAAACGCCGATACTGTTAAATCTGAAATACCTGGGAAGGGATTAAGAACCTTCTTTCCTTTAGAATATTCCTGGATAGTTTGTCGTAGCTTGTACTTATGTAGCTCTGGATTGTGCTTTGGGTTTCGAAAGTCATACTTTAAAGAAAGGTTGCCTTCTCTTAAAATACTGAACTCAGGAGTATCTCCTTTGAAATATGAATCAAAATCATGTTCCTTCATTCCTTTAATCAACTGCCCTACTGTAGTATCGCTAGTATGATTTAAGCTTTCCTTGTTCTTTATATTCAATACTACAAACTGCCATTCATTTTCAATCTTTGGTGAAAGTACCGAAGCTACCTCTTCATCCATATCATATACATCTACAATATGTACTCCATCTACAAGATCTACTGAATACTTAAGTTTGTCGTTAATTAATCGTTGTTCTACTCTATACATATATCCACTGGTAACTCGATATGATAACATTTAAAGGACGTTTAATAGAGCAAATTTATACCATGCAGCAATTTGAAGGACTATCTTCCTCGGAAGTTAATAAAAGAAAGAAACTAGGATTATCTAACCAGGTAATCGACTCATATACTCCAAGCTACCCTAAGATAATTATAAAGAACATATTCAGCATAATTAACATTGTTGTAGTACCACTACTCGTAGCTTTGTCTGCTTTCGGACTATTCCGCGAAGTCTTGGCGTTCATTGTATTTGTATTCATAAACACAATAGTATCTGCTGCAGATGAGATAAGGGCGAAACGAACACTAGATAAGCTTAAAGCACAGTTTCAGATTGAAGCTATAGTAATTCGAGATGGCGTTGAATCTGAGATACCAGTTAATCAAATAGTTAAAGGAGATTACATTAAAGTATCTGAAGGTGAAAACATAGTTGCAGATGGAGAGATTGTAGATTCAAACTATCTTCAAATAGATGAATCTATGCTTACAGGAGAATCAAACTATCTTCAAAAAGAGAAACAAGACAAGGTTATGTCTGCAAGTTTTGTTGTTACAGGATCTTGTATCTATATTGCAGAGAATGTAGGTAAATCAAATTACTTAAACAAACTAGGTGCCGAGGCTACAAAGTACAAAGAGAAACGAAGTACACTACAGCAGAACGGAGACAAAATGATTTTGTTATTAGTTGTAGCAGCTCTTGTTATGGGTGCGTTTACATATGCATCATCCATTAGCTTAGGAGAAACTCAGGTACGAGCACTGCTTTCCCTAACTACTGTTATCAGTTTAATTATTCCTCAAACATTAATATTTCTCTTCACCCTTACATTCACTATCTCAATTATACGTTTGTATCAAAAAGGTGTTCTAATTCAAAAAGGTGGAAGTATAGAAGATCTTTCTAATATAGACGTTATTTGCTTAGACAAGACAGGAACAATCACTACAAACAATATGAAGATGGTGAATGTTGAATATTTCAATGTAGAAGAAGAAGTATTGGGTACATACTATAGCTCTGTTGCAAAGAAGTTGGTTGGTGTAAACAAGACTCAAGAAACAATAGGTAACTACTACAAGAAGTACAAAGCAACGAGTGTATCTGACTTTGATCAAATACCATTCACTTCTAAACAAAAGTATAGTCAAACAAACGCTTCCATTGATGGAAAGCCATATACACTAACTATTGGAGCAATGACTACACTTGAAGAGAATATCGACAAGAAGATTAGGTCTCAAGTGATCGAGAAACTTAAAGAGAACGAGGCAAAAGGGTATAGGGTTGTTCTTGCTTTGTTTAGCGAAGGTATTACGAAGGAGCTAGACTTCACAAGTTCCAACGCTATTATTTTTGTAATTGAAGAAGAAGTTAATCCTGGTATATCTAAGATATTAAACGATTTAGCTGAACAAGAGATTAAAGTGAAGATTATTTCTGGAGATAGCAAGATAGCGGTTGAGCGAATATTGAATAGACTTGAAATACGTAATCTTAGGGTAGTTGATCTATCTGAAGTTAAGATTAGTAGGAGTATTATTGAAAAGAATGATGTCTTTACTAGATCTAAACCAGAAGACAAGCTTAGAATAATCGAAGCTTTGCAGAACCTTGGTTACAAGGTAGCGATGGTTGGTGATGGCATTAACGATGTTCTTGCTTTGAAAGCTGCAGATGTTGCAATATCAGTTGAAAGTGGTGCAAAGGTTGCTCGTGATGTTTCTGACATTGTTCTTTTAAATAATGACTATAGCAAGGTACCTGAGATCTTCTATGAAGGTGAAAATATACTTCATAACTTAAAGATTTCTACAAAGATGTTTATGAACAAAACATTCTTTGCAATATTGTTTACATTACTAGTTGCGTTATTTGGATACTACTTACCTATTCACCCATCCTCTACTCTTATCTTTAGTTTCCTAGGAAGCAGTGCTCCTAGTTACGCGGTTATTTTAACTAGGCAAAAGATTAATGGAAAGAGGAATTTCTTTGAAGATATATTGTATTCCTCTATTCCATTCTCAGTTCTAATGACAGCTATTGCTTTCTATTATTTCGTGTTCTTAAAGAATTCAGGGTATAGCTATGATCAGATTAATACTTCATTGGCTATTATGATTCTTTCTTTAAGTGTTGTGTATTCTATATACATCCTACTGAAATCAAAGAAGTTAATGACGTTCCAGTCGCTTCTTGTGTTCTTGATTCTAATGCTTGTAGGCATATATCAAACAGTTCTTCCTATTGAAGGAGTCGATTTAACTGCTGAGAAGCTATCTATTATATTGGTTCCAATCGTTGTGGGTACCATTGCCTTTAACTATGTTATGTATGTAATGGGTGTTAAGAGGCTTAAGAAACTAGCTCTGATTACCTTGGGATGTTGGGTTGTTATTGTTGGATCGTTCGTTTTCCCATGGAGAACGTATTATAATGTGGTGAGGATAGATATTAGGGATATATTAGTGAGTGTGGGAATAGGCGTTGGTCTTCTTCTTACATACTATGTATATTCATTTATTAAAAGACAAATTAGGAACTTAAGATTAAATGGCAGATACAATAGTTAGTACAAAAATTGAAAGAGATATTCTTGGTAATCGTTTTGAAGCAAAACAGTTATCTGTTAAGCAGAGGAGCGCTACTGAAAACCTTGCTTCACGTAGAGAGCAGCTACTAGATAAGTCTGATGATCTTTTAAAGTGGCTTGAAGCTTCTGTAGATGAAAAGAAAAGAGAAGAAATCGAGACTTTAGGAGGCATAGTTAGAGTTGCAGCAAAGGTTGATGGCTGGTTTAAGAAGACTTTCCCCGAACCAAAGGATTTTA
>CAZLOI010000002.1:0-17537 GCA_964561155.1 uncultured Candidatus Saccharibacteria bacterium
CATATAGACAAGTTTGAAATAGCATTCTCAAGAATAGGAAAGAACCTTGGACAAACTGTCAGTGCTTTTAATGAAACAAAACACGAAATTAAGATGATGGACAAAGACTTCTTTAAGTTAACTGGTGAAAAGATAGAGATAGTAGCGGAAGAGTTAGATAAACCAAGTTCAGATGAATAAACTAATAACAGTAGTTCAGATTCTAATAATTGCCTCCCTTTCTTTCTCTGCATATTATTTATACACAAATAGAGAAACAAAGTTTGTTACTGAATCAAGAACACTAGTCTTTGAAAAAAGTAATAAAAGTGTTTTAGATATAGAAGCAGAAGAACTTGCCCTGATTCCAACAAGTACACCAAGCAACATTATTGTTGGTGGCTGGATTCCAGACTGGGACATGATAGATGGCTTAGAGTCTGTCAAGAATCAACAAGGACTCGATTACGTTAGTCCTGTCTGGTTTACAATGACAGAAGAAGAAAGATTAAAGCCAAACACTTACGCAAATGGTCCTGGAATTATGGCGGAGGTTGAATCAAGAGGGTTAAAACTAATACCTTCAATACTTCAACTTAATGTTGACTATTTAAGTAGGCATCTTGAAAACGAAGTAACAATACAGAAACATATCGATAATATCTTGGGTTGGGTAGATGAATTTGATTACGATGGAATTGATTTAGACTATGAAATTATCTACCTAAAAGACAAGAAGAACTTCTATAAGTTCCTTGAAATACTATCAAATGAAATGCATAGCACAAACAAAGAACTGGTGATGGCTGTTCTTCCAGTCTGGTATTCAAGTGTAGCAAATGGTAGTAGTCCACAAACAAGAAAAGTTCAGGACTACAAACTTATAGGCGAGTATCTAGACGAGGTTAGAATAATGACCTATGAGCTTTTCTATGGAGGTTCACAAGTTGTAGGACCTGTAGCTCCAATTAATTGGATGGAGGGAACAATTAAATATGCAATAGCTTCAGGTATACCAAGAGAAAAGATAGTTCTGGGGATACCAACATATTCATACGACTGGTCCGAACGAGAACTTGCAGAAGATGAAATAGACTATTACAACTTTACCAAATACGCTAGATCTTCAAAGCTTGATGCAGGTGTACCACTTTTTAACAATTCCGTAGAGAAAATAAAGGATAACTATGAATACACAGAGGAATATAACGAAGCATGGGAAGATATGGTACTTAGATACAACTTTGAAGGGACAGAAAGAGTAGTGGTTTATCCAACACAAAGAAGTCTAGATGCAAGAAAGGCATTGGCTGTTAAGTATGGAATTAAAGGAGTCGCATACTGGAGGCTTGGAGACGAAGGAAGTTTAAATTTGTAAACCTAAGTTCACTAAATTAGATCTTTGTAGCTACAAAATACATCTCGTTGTTTCCTTTAATCTTCTTTCTCTCAATAACAAAACTCTCTGCTTGAAACAGTTCCTTGTAGTATTCGAAGCTATACCATCTTTGCCTAATCTCTGTTACATATGTTTCATCTTCTTCATTTACACCATCTTGTGTACTTCGCTTTAATACAACAGTCTCTATAGCTTTGCTTACAGAAGCTTCTTTGTCATATTCATCAATCTCCCAAGTATACTCTGCAGGTATTCCATCTACTTCCGTAGAATATCCGTAGGTAAAGTTCTCAACCTGCCATACTGCTGGATCATCAGAATTGATAATAATCTTTCCGTTTCTTGCAAGCATCGAATCAAGCTTTTTAATTAATGCAATTGCTGCCTCATCATTCAATGCAATCTCATTAAACGTATTCCAAAACATAATAATCAAATCAAACGTTAAATCTTCTTCAGGAATACCAAAATCAGATGCGCTTACATCGTAGATATTTTGATTAATAAAACCGTAGGATAGATCTTCCGTTATTTTGTTTCTAAGCATCGCTAGCATCTCTTCACTTTCTTCAACGCCATAAACATCATATCCAAGTTCAAGAAGTGGAACAGAGTGTCTACCAGTACCACATCCAACATCTAATATCTTTGCACTTGTATCAGGCAAGATACTTTGTATTAAATCAATCTCTTGATCTGTAATCTCCTGAGGTTTCAAGTTTTTTGAAACTATATCGTAGAACTTGGCTGTTGGGTCGTTTTGATTCTGCATACAATCTTATCGTAATATTTGTTTTAAAATATTAAGGCTTCTAAACTTTTAAACGGGCTTTTAAACTATTCTTTAATTGTATCTTGATTTGGAGATATATCCCAGTCGCTTCCAGGGAAGTAGTTAATTTCAGATATATACTTTGCATTAGCAAAAAGCATAGCAATTCTATCTAGTCCAATACCAATACCAGCAACATCTGGCAATCCTTCTTTTAATGCATCAATTAGATCATGATCAAACTCAATAGCTTCAAGCCCTGCATCTTTTCTTGCTTGCTCTTCGATCTTGAATCGTTTGTACTGTTCTTCCCAATCTCTAAGTTCTGTATATCCGTTTCCAAGTTCTTTTCCTGAGATATATAGTTCTACCTTTTCACACACTAGAGGATTCTCGCTATTTGCTTGAGTTAGTGGGCACATTATCTTTGGGTAGTTGTATACGAATGTAGGTTTTGTCTTGCTAAAGGTTGGTTCAATTTCAGATGCGAATATTAATTCAAACAATATTTGCCAGTCGTCTGTATCTGAAACGTTGTAGCCTCTATCCTTGGCAACTCTCCTAAAGACTTCGATATCTTGAATATCTTCTAGGTTAATTCCAATAGATTCCAAAGCCTCAGGTACCGAAAGTCGTATCCAGCCTTCAGATATATCGATAGTTTCTCCGTTATAGAAGATTTGATTACCGAATAGGTAGTTAGCGTGTGGAGGATTATCTTTAAACTTCTTATCCAAATGCATCTTTATATACCTGAATAGTTCTTCACAGTCATTCATAATATCTTTGTATGTAGCGTTTAAGTGATACCATTCAAGCATAGTGAACTCTGGATTATGGTTGTTCCCTATTTCTTCTAGTCCTCTTGCTACCTTTGTAATAACGAAGTGTTCACCTAAACCTGCAGCTAGGATCTTCTTGTTAAATGTCTCAGTAGTTGGTGTTATATATAGTTTCTTTGTAGTTCCATTACCAAAAGTAACGTTGGTACTTAGTGGGTTCATGTATCTTTCTTGAGGAAGAGCTGGTGTTAATATTGGGCTTTCTAGTTCATGATATGACCTATTCAAGAAGAACTCTCTACAAGCATGTATTAGATATTCCTTGATAAAGTATCGCTGAAACAAGTGAGGGTTTCTCTTTAGTAATTTCCAAGTAGGGATTCTTTGTTCCATATTTCAAATAGATATATAACTTAAACTAATTCTCGTTAACAAGTTTTTTGGTATTAACTTGAAAAGCTCTAGTTAACTATTCTTTGCTAAAGTATGATCTATCTTCTGTAGAAACTACTATCTTCTGTCCTGCTTTAATGAATAGTGGAACCTTAACTACAGCTCCTGTTTCCAAAGTTGCATCTTTGTAAGCACCACTTGTTGTATCTCCTTTAACAGCATCTGGTGTTTCTATAACTTCTAGCGTTATCTTTGGAGGTAGTTGTAGGAATATTACATCTCCTTCGTATACTTTAGCTATGTACTTTGCTTCTGTATGAAGGAAGTCAGTTCCATATTCAATTAGATCTAGGGAAACATTCATTTGTTCATAGGTAGTTGGATCCATGAAAACAGCGTTGTTTCCATCGATATACACATATTGTACTGTCATTGTTGAAACTTCTATTTCTTCTACTCTTTCTTCAGATTTGAATACGTGAGCAACAATCTTTCCAGTTTTAATGCTCTTAAGTTTAGTTTTATTGAAAGATCCGCCTTTACCAGGAGAATAGAATTCCTTTTCTATAATTACATGAGGTTCATTATTATATTTAATGATCATTCCTCGCGATATTTCCATTGTCATTGCCATATGATTGCTTTAATTTTAACAGCGATATTATATCTCAAAAGCGTGTATATGCCAATCTGATGTATTAATTAAGCGATGCAAGCTTACTTGAATTTGTGTAGGTGGGCTTTACAATATTACCTGTAAGAAGCTAAAATTAGTTTGAAGTAAGTTGAAAGTGTTTTTACACTTGATGAGACGCAAGGCAATAAGGTTACGTGAGAGACGTAGCGCTATCTTAGATAGTAGCCAGCAGACTGAGACAACTTACTTTTTTTAGTGCTTCATTACAGAATAAAAGTAATACTTACCCTGGGAGTCTTTCTTTAAAAGAACTCGAACTAAATATTTTCTTGTTTGCTTTTCAATACAATAATAACTTTCTTTGTTTTTGACAGTTATGCTGTAACTCGCTTCCGATTTGATTATTAGCTTTGCAACTTTAAGTAGTTGAAACTTATTATTCCTATCCTGTGGAGTTCTTTTTTGTACACCTCCTGTGATTATGTGATCCCAACCTTTTCTTGTAATCTTAATTTCTGTCTTCAAGGCTTTGCAGAATGTTTTCTCTTTCATCCAGGTTTTGTAGTATTCCCATGCTTCTTTCCTAGTCATATATTTATGTATCTAATCTGAAAATTGAATATATATGAAAAATGTATTTCGAAGCAATGTACTTTAGTACAAATTGGAGGTTCTTTACTAAAACAGAAATGTAACTAGTCTTTGTATACTAGATTACCATCAAGAAGAGTTCTTATATCAGAGATACCATGTCTTGCCATAGTCCATCTATCTAACCCCATACCAAATGCATATCCTTGATACTTCTTTGGATCAAGACCTGCCATTTTTAATACATTAGGATGAATAATACCTGCACCTCCCATTTCAATCCAACCTCTTTGTTTACATATTGGGCAACCATCTCCTTTACAATTGAAACATAGCATATCAGGACCAACTCCTGGCTCTACTTCAGGATAGTATTTACATCTGAATCTAGTTTTAACATCACTTCCAAAAACTGATTTGAATAGATAATCGATTACAGAGAACAGTTCAGTCATACTAACCTTTTCCTTAACAACAGTTAACTGATACTGGTGGAAAGTGAAGTGATTTGTCCTGTTAACCTTCTCGTTCCTGAACACTCTTCCTGGCATAACAACCTTGAATGGAGGCTCATATTCCTCAAGCACTCTTGCTTCAATAGATGAAGTTTGTGTTCTAAGAAGAATATTAGGTTCCTCTATAAAGATACTGTCTTGCAAATCTCTTGCAGGGTGATGTAATGGTAGATTAAGCCTTTGGAAACAATATTCATCAGTTTCAAGCTCAGGACCATCCATAACACTAAACCCAAGCTTTTTAAATACTTCATTCATCTCCATTGTAGTTTCAGTTAGTGGATGAAGGTGTCCAACCTTTGGCTTCCTGTACTCAGGCTTTTCTAGAACTTGTGAGAAATATACTTCTTGGTTTGAACCAACCAATGTATCTTTCTTTGAATTAATATATTCGTCTAAATAGTTCTTTAATACATTAACGTCATTTCCATACTGTTTTCTCTCTTCACTTGGAATATCTTTAATCTTCTTTAACATCTCTGTTATTAGACCATCTTTGCCTAGATATTTTCTCCAAACAATTCCAACCTCCTCTGGAGAACCAACTTCTAAAAGCTCTGCATCTACAGAGAACTTTATCTGATTAAAATTGAAATATTTAGATTCGATATTCATACGCTTGATTATATCTAAACGATTCCCAAGTTACTAGGTTAGTATCAAAATTATTGCTCTGCAACATCAAAACGAGCCATAATTTCTTCGAAACAAGATTGTAATCTAGTTAAGAATAGTAGATCCCGGTCGTATAGTTCCTGATTGTTGTTCCTTGGCTTTGGTTCAATATATGTTTCTGAGAGGTAAGGAATATATACGTTACCTTCCATTCTTGAAACTATCTGAAGGTTTTCATCTCCCTCTTCGAATACATTGATCTTTCTAACTAATGGTAGAACTTCGAGTTCATGAGGAATTTTAGACAAAGCTTGAGTTAGCATCCTTAAGTATGCATTCACCTGATCAGTTTCTGCATGTTTCATTGCTACCGTATTATCTAAATATGAATCGGATCCTTCCCTTCTTACAGCATCTATTTCTAGTAGGACATCGTATGCTTTGATTGCATCTCTAAATACTATTTCTAGTATGCTTGGTATACCTTTAAAGGTATCGGGTTGTTCTGGTCTTGTATCCGTGGGTTGAGGGGCTGAATCCATATTGTTGAGATAATAATTAAGTAGGAAGTATAAGTTTCTCCATCCAGTTTTGATAGAAGCTTAGGTTATGTATAGACGCTAATCTAAAACCTGCTGGTTCGTCAACACGTATTAAATGCCTTAAATATGCTCTTGAGACAGTGCTACAGCACTCACAATTACAGTTGGCATCTACTGGAGCGTCGTCAAATTTGTAGTCCTCTTTCTTCACTCTAAGTATATCGTGTGATAGTTTCTTGTATGTTTTTGTTTCTTCACCTTGTCCCTCACTTACGTATAGAAACCCGTGTCTAGCGTTTCTTGTTGGAAGCACTGTATCAAATATCTTCCAGCCTACATCCACACAGAATGCAATATCAATTGGCTGTCCTACACCCATAGCGTATTTAATCTTGTCTCTTGGGATTAACTCAGAAACATACTGGAGCATATCGTGATAGAACCCTACCTCGGACTGTGTCTTCCATGTAATTGGAGTATGCATTGGTAATCCACCAAAGTTATATAGTCCTAAGTCTAGTTCTAGTAGTTCATCTGCTGATTGTTTTCTTAATTCAAAATCGTTACCTCCTTGAATAACAGCTCCTAGTAACTTTTCAGATTGTTTAACAGATCCATATATATTTTCAAACGCTATCTTTGCCCTATTTGCCCAAAGTGTATTAATTCTCACACATTCTTTTCTATCTGCGAAACTTGCATCGCCAAGTATTGGAAAATCAAGCACTGTCATTATGTCTGAATCTAGGTTAGCTTGGATTTGAATGGAGCTTTCAGGTGTTAGTAGTCTTTGTTTGCCAGTGTGTTCGTCTATAAAGCTGCAGCCTGCTTCTGTTGCTTTATTCTTTGTGTTCTTTTTAGAATTGATTAAAGAGAATACCTGCCATCCACCGCTATCAGTTAATAGGAGGTTATCCCAACCAAAGAATTTCTTTATACCTCCGAATTTCTTTATATATTCACTTCCCAGTACATTTTCTATATGCAATGTTGTTGTTACAACAGCAGGTGTACCAATGGTTTTTAGATCATTAAAAGAGGTGCTACGTACAGATCCATATGTAGCGTCTGGAAGAAATATTGGATATTTGACATCAGATATTATTTTGTTCATACTAGCTTAGTTTATACCATGAATTTGAAAAGAAAATAATATGATAATGATGAACAATACCCAATACAACGAAGATGACGTGCCTGAGCAAATTCCAACCCCAGAATCTAAACCAGTATACAAATTTAACGAAGCAACATTCAAGGATTTTAAGAATATAGTAGCTAATGAAGTAGGTGAGATTACTAAATCACTTAGAGAAAGAGTTGAAAAAGCAGAAGGCGCAGAAAAGCAATACTTACGGGATTTGGAGGGGAAGATCACAAGAAAGATTGTATATCTTAGAACAAGATTTGAACAAGCCGATACTGACTTTTTAAGTGCTGGAGGTGTGGAAGAATCAGCTCTTGCTCAAGCTACTGCAGAAGAAAACGAAGAAGCGTTTAATAGATTTAAAGATCTACTGGAAGAGGCAACTGAGAGTGAATCAGAAACGATAACACAGGAGGCACCTATTATAGATCAAGTAAGTGATGAAATAGAAATGGAACCCGAAACCCCTAATACTCCAGATGTCCCTGCAAATATTGAATCTATTAACCCTGAATTCCTTACTGTTATAAATGCCCTTAAGGAGCAAATAGCTTTGTTAAATAGCAAAATAGATGCATTGAAACCAGTTCAAGAACCAGCACAAGAATCCACTGACTTTTTTGCTCAACAACTAGCTCAAAGTAACGAAGATAGCAGGAGGCTAGAGACCTCTAATATCCCAGGTACTATGGATCCGTTAACACAAAGTCTGGTTGAGACCAATAAAAAAGAGAATAAACCTATGAGTACCGAAGAAGTTAAGAATTTGGTACAAAGGATACTTGCAAGAAAAGATCAATTACCCACTGAACTTAAAGCTAAATTAGATAGGGCACTCGAAATTAACTTCAACAAGGATACTAATAGATACCCAGAAAGAAATGCAATACTGAAGGAGTTAGCTGAGTATCAAGCACCAGTTGTAGAGAACGAACTGATTCCTACTTCTGATTTCTGGGATAAAACAGACGAAGATGTTGAAGACAAGTCGGAGCAACCAGACTTGGTTGTTGCACCTGAGAACGTAGTTGCTGACGACTTTGATGAATTCTTGCAAACATACGAAGATGAAGGTGAGAAACTACCTAACTATGCATTAAGTCCAGAGATTGTTCAGGCAAATAGAGAAGCTTTAGCACAATTTAAAAATGCCTTTAGAAGTAAAGGTACGAATAAATCTATTGAATCTATTTTGGGAAAAGATCTTAAAACGATGAGGGATTATGAAACGTTATTAAACTATGGAATATTCGCGTACCCAACTGAAACATTCAAGAATAGACTAGGTCAAATGTGGGCAAAGATAGTGAAGGAAGTATCTGCAGATAGTGCAAGAAAGGAAGCAGAGAGTAAAATGAAATACGGAGACCTAAGTTACAAGCCACAAAGTGACTACTCTTACGGTCAACCTGGGTCTTTACCTCAGAAGGCAGCTGAACCACAAAAGAGAAGAGGATTATTCAGCAGAATCTAAAGGAGAACATTAATTAACGAAGCCTATTCTACCCCACCTTTACTTGCTTCAGCCATTCTTTCTAGTTCTTGAGGATTTGTTGTAATTAACCCATGCTCTTCCTCACTAGCTACAATCTGCATAGCTACATGATTTGCTCCTGCAAAGAACAATCCCTGTCCAATACCTGCACTCATTAGGAACTCTTTTTCTCCATCTGTTAGATAGAAGACCTTTTGTATCTTCTCAATTGCAGAAGGAGATTGCTTTAGAAGCAATTGCATTGATGAGTTGCTAACGATAGCTTTACCGAAATCTGATGTTAAGAAGTCATCTACGTCCTGAGTTATAGTTGTTAATCCTAATCCATACTTTCTTGCTCTTTTTGCTATAGAATATACAAATCTTGCAGCATCAGGATATTGCATCATGATCCATGCTTCATCAATTAGAAGCAATCTCTTCTTCTTGTCTCGCTTTATCTTTGTCCAAATGAAATCAAGCATAACGTACATCGCCATAGGACGAAGGTCGTCTGCCAAGTCTCGAATACTAAATACCGTAAAGTTATTCTTTATATCAACTGTAGATTTCTGGTCAAAGACTCCAGCTGCAGAACCTCGAATATACTTCTCTAGTCTTCTAGCCATTGAATGAGCTTCTTCTTCTGACATTGCATTTAGAATCTTATACAAATCTTCTAGAAGTGGTGCTTCCTTTGAATGTGTAGAAGGATCTGGAGTGATACCTTTTTCTTTGTATGTAAGTATGAGCGCTCTATCTAATATAGCTCCTTCCTCAGCAGTTACAGAGCCCCCTAGCATGATCCTAATTAGGCCAGAGAGTGAAAGTATCTTAAACCTTAACTCATCTTCATCCGGAGAATATACTCCTGAAAGCTCAAATGGATTTAGTTTCTGTGCACCATCTTGAGAGAATGAGACATATTCTCCACCAACAGCTGCACACAATCTATCGAACTCTTTTTCAGGGTCGATTATTATAATGTCGGTACCAAGCATTAAAGATCTAACTGCTTCCAGCTTAACTGCATATGATTTACCAGCTCCAGATGTAGCAAGTATTACAGAGTTTGCATTAGGAAGAGAGAATCTATCGAATATAACTAAAGAGCTGTTGTGAAGATTAATGCCATAAAGTACTCCTTTCTCCATAGTTAGTTCCGAACTTACGAATGGGAAAGTAGTAGCTATCGCTGTAGTATCTAAGTTTCTAGTCATGTTGATCTTGTCCATTCCATAAGGAATAGTACTTTGGAATGTTTCTTCTTGCTGAAGGGTTGCAACCTTAATCACAACACCCATAGTAGCCATTGTAGATTCTAGATTTCTTGATATTCTGTCCAAATCTTCGATATTGTCTGCTCGTACAGTTACGTAGAGGGCATATTGAAAGAACTGTTCATTCCCAGAAGCTAGTTGCTCTTGAACCTGAATAGCACTTTTAAGTTGCTCTGTAATAATAGGGTCTGCAGGTCGTCCTGCATCCATTTCAATATTGATTGTTGCCTGAAGTTCCGCAATCTTTCTTTTTAAAAGCTTTAGAACATCTCCAGTTTCATTTGGATAGTAGTATGTACTAATATCAATAGGATATTCAAAGTTAATTAGAGGGCTAAGCCAGCTAGCTGTAACGAATGTTGGGAAACCAATAGCGAAATATGATCGGAAGTATTTGTTTCCGATAATCATATTATTAAAGTTTACTTCAATGGCACTAGGTGCAATGATATCTTTAACATCTACAAGGCCTTTAGCAAACTTCTCTACAGCCTTGGCTTCTGCAGCCAATGCAACAGATTCCTCTTTGCTTACCTTTGGTTTTTTATCCTGTTTTGGAAACAGTAGGTCGAATAATCCCATATTAACTTGGTGTTGATACTAATGAATTACCTATATCTTCAGCCTTTAGATTTAATACTTCTATACCTAACTTATCAGGTTCATATACAGAATAGTATAGTTTAATTAGTTCATCTGTTGTTAATTGCCTTGCTGCTATATTCATGTTCGCAAATTGCTTTAGTAGATGATCTCTTTTCGGGTATAGTTCCTCTTTTGCTTTCTTAACAATTACTGGAATATTTTCTAGTATCTCTTGTCTACCTAGAAGCTGCTTTACAAAGTTGGATTGAATCACTGGTAGCTTTATAGTTGGAATGATTGCAAAGAATCTCTTGTCTAATATCTGCGTTGTTTGAGTTAGTTCATTTACAAACTGCTGATAGCTCGTTATTTGCTGAATAACTTTTTGTGTAGCAGTCTTTGCTTTGTAATCTTCAAGAAGCTTTTGATATCTTGCTATGTCTGTTCTCTGAGTCCTAATTACTATTTGAATAGGGAAGTTAATAGCATTCAAGAACGCTGCAAATGAACCTATCTTTCCATCCTGTTCCTTTGGATCTAATAATTCAAAGTTTAAAGATGTAGTTTCAAGGATCAAAGATACTTTACCGTTCTTCAAAACAACTAGGTCATCTCGTATATCTGCGATATCTAGATGATCTTGTGTACTTACTTTTCTTGCATCAAAAATTCCCATGATTAAAGTGTATCACAATCCTAGATTGAGTTTAAGTATATACTCGACAATACAAAATAGAGATACTATTTAACCTCTCCTTCTGCGATATAGTACACTGCGTAAAGCTGTAGAAATAGTCCTACGAAAGGAATTAATCCAGCCAAAGATGCAGCAATTCCCCATACATCGTCTCTACCCATTCGTTTCGATGCCTTTAACCAAAGCATAATATTGAATATGAATAGTGCGATTGATAGTGGAAGTAGAATGCAGTATCCGATTAAGATAAAGCATAGAGGGATTGAGAATATTATTCCTGCAGGTAATACAAGTTGAGCCCATGCGTATTTGTCTTCTCCAACAGCCTTTGCGAGGTAGTAGTTTTGAACGATTGGAATAAATGCTAGAACTTTCTGATCCTTCATTCCATTCTTTTCAAAGATCTTTGCTAATTGGAATGATGTGAAGATATAGATAGCTATTCCAAATATTAGAGCACAACACATAACAGCAACCCAAACTATACCAAATCCTGCAAATAATGAACTTGCCTGAGCTGGAGTTAGATCATATGTGTAATTGTATTCACGCAGGTATGACTGAGAGCTTACAATCGTAGCTGAAGATAGGAAAAAAGCGATCGTAGTAAATAAGATGTTTTTGAATTTAATCATTTTGGTGAATGTAACTAGCATGAGTTTATCAAGAAACATTAAGAAATTCCATGGAAATAGAAAAGGAGCAAGAAAATCTTGCTCCTTAACAAACGTTTAGAATATTACTTACTTCTATTATGTAGACTTAGAATTTGAGCTTTCAACTTAACAGCAGCCATTCCTATTGCTCTTCTGAGGTCCGCGTCTCTAAATGCAATAAAGGGTTTATATAACTTATGATTTATTAGTTCAACATTAACTTTGTAGGAGTTCCCGTCTCTTAATACAGAAATCTTTACCACACATCCTTCACCATCACCGAGTTTCTTAATTAGTTTCTCGACTTTAGTAAATACTTTGGATGATAAGTCCTTAACCGACTCGAGAGTAGGAGAACTTAGTGTAGGCGCAACAAGTAGATAATTCATGACGGCGACTTAATAATTAAAATCCTTATGATCTTGCGACCATATCTCATGATAACTACGAAGGAAACCCTTCGATGTACCATTCAATCCAAAAACTACAAATGAGTAATTTCGGGATTTATCTTATAAAATCCGTTTGAGAAGCTTCTCTTTATAAAGTATACTACCATTGTAAATTTTTGCAATATATTATTATTAAAAACGTTATGGCTAAAGATAATTCAGATATTTTAGATGATACAAATTTAGATAGAGTTGAAGAGTATTTTAAGACAAAAGGCATATTAAAGACTCTAAGAGGTGATATGAAAGATATCAAATCTCAGATGGAAGAATTCATTGAAATGGAAAAGATTGGAAAGAAGGCTCGTGAGCTTAGAGAGAAGCTAAAATCAGATGAAACTATTCATGAAATGTCCGAAAAAATAGCTAGTTTGAAAGAAAGAATGGATCTTTTAAGAGAGATGATTAGAATAGATTTAATGGAAACTGGTAAGGAAGAAGTTAAGAGAGATGGTAGAAAGTTAAAACTACAATACGTTCTAAAGGAAGGTAAGGATACAGAGGCTCTTCCTAAGAAATAATCTAGGAAATCGAAGTTAAGAAATTGAATTAAGATATCGATATAATCTAGCTACGTATAGACCTATGGCTCTGCTTCCACATCAAATAAACTTAATATTAAGAGTTGGCTTGGACCCTTTCGATCCTAAGTTTGAAACTGAAGAACCAATAGAGTATGTTCTAGGTAAATCTGACTTCCGCGAGCATCTATTCAACGTTAACAAGAACGTCCTTATCCCAAGAATCGAAACAGAAGAGATAATTGATATTGGTTTAAAGTATCTAGAAGTGAATCAGCTTTTAGTAAAAGGTCCAACCGTTACCTTCGCAGATGTTGCCACTGGTTCCGGAGCAATTGGGATTTCGTTTGCTTGGCAATTACAAAAGTTGGGAATTGGGTTTAAGGGATATCTTTCAGATATTTCAAAAGACGCATTGCAAGTAGCTAGAACAAACGTAGAAAATGTATTCGACAAAGGATTAGATGGCTCTAGTTTAACGATTCTAGAATCTGATTTAATGAACTCGTTTCCAAAAGATTTAAAGTTTCAAATAATCTTTGCTAACCTACCGTACATTCCTTCTTCAAGAATAAAGGATCTTCAGAAAAGTGTTAAGGAATATGAGCCATCCCTTGCCCTAGATGGAGCTGAAGATGGATTAAGCTATATAGTTAGGTTGATTAACGAGGCGAGAGAATGGCTAGATACAAGTGGTGTTTTAGTTCTCGAGGTAGATGATAGTCATGATATGAGTATTGTTAATAGCTCTGAATTTAAATCTAAGGTAGGTAGCAAAGATGGTGTAGAGGCTAAGATTGCTGTATTGGAAGATATGTTTGGAAAGAATAGGTTCTGGATTGTTACGTATTAGAACCAAGGATTGAAGATTTGTGGTTAGGAATTAGGAGTTGAAGATATTAAAGATCTTGCTAATTGTGTTGTAGATTACGTTGTTGTTGAAGAGTATTCCAGATAGCTCTCCCTTGATACTTTCCTTGTTAATTGCTTTACCCACAAACAGTAAATGAGTGTTGTGTACATCGTCATAGTCTCTTAGAATATAGTCCCTTCTTCCCATGACGTATTGTAGAAGATATTTCTTGTTCTTGATTGGAGCATTTCTAAAGTTAATGTATCCTTTAACTCTGTAGATATCGTGTGGAATGGTACGTATAAAGTTTTCGAATTTGTTGTAGTCAATTGGTTCGTTTGTTTCAAAGGTATAGGTTTCGTAGTCTGTATGATCATGATGATGGTTCTCTTCTTCTTCAATCTTTTCCAAGTGAGCTCCGAGTATTAGGTCTAGGTTCAATTCCTCTTTCGCTTCAATAATTAGAGCCTTAGGATTTAAGTCTCGAACAAGATCCTTTGCCTGATTAACAGCTTCAGCTCCTGCTTGTTCTACTTTTGAAAGATATATGATGTTTGCAGCAACTAGCTGTCCTCTTACTACTTCGTTGTCATCTAGTACCTTCTCGAAGTTAACACAATCCACTACACACAATACTGCATCTAGAATGAATTTCTCAGCAATAGATGGTGTATACATAGTTACAGAAAGGGATACTGCATCGGATAGACCGGAAGCTTCCATTATGATTACTTCGGTATCTGTTTGATATTCGATAATTGCATTCAATGCTTTTGATATATCACCTCTAGCTACACAGCAAACACAACCAGCAGCCAATTCAACAACCTTTTCATCATCAGTTTTAACAAACTGACTCTCTAGGTTTACTGTTCCAAACTCGTTTAATATAACCCCGATCTTATATTCCTTCTTGTTAGCAAGAATATAGTTTAGAAGTGTTGTCTTACCGCTTCCCAAGAAGCCAGTTATTATTACTACAGGTATCATAAAAACATCATATATCACAAAGATAGTGTTAGGAAGAAGAAAATTATTTGATATCTATTTTCTTAAGTACTTCGGGAAGCTTAGGGATAGTTATAGTCATAATACCATTCTTGAGTTCTGCTTCTGCTTTGTCTATATCGATTTTAGAAGGTAGGTTAACGTTTCTTTTAAATGATTGGTGTGTGAATTCTTGAGCTATTACGTTTCCTGACTCTGTTTTTCTCTCTAAAGATGTTGAACCTTCAATTATTAAACAGTTGTCTTTAAAGGATATATCAATTTCTTTCTTGGTGAATCCAGGTACCTTTGCTTCGATTTCGTATCGGTCTGGTAGCTCCATTATATTGATTTCAACACTACTTTGTTTCTCGGAGATTGTAGACAAGTCTTGAGTAGTATCTGGTAGAGATAAAGAACTCTCTAGCATTCTAAACATGTCGGATGGTTTTATAAGGGTTATTCTTCTGGTCATATCTTTGAAGATTTAAAAGCAGGTAACGAGAGTCGAACTCGTGTCATCGGTTTGGAAAACCGGCATAATAACCACTATACTATACCTGCATTTGTAAAGATCATATGAATTATATCAAAAACTATTAAATAGTCACTAGTTACCTAAATATTATAGAGAAAATACAGTAAAAACCCTTGTATAGAGAGGAAATATGTTAAAATTAGGTAGTTAAAACAACCTATATGGCTTTCGGTGCATTTGATGCAACAATTGGAAGCTCTCACAGACCTGATAGAAGGGATTATGCACTCGCAAATCCAAAATCTCTTTGCAGCAATGAAATGCATGAAGAAATGCACGATTTGTTTACAAGAACTGTATCTGTCCTAATGAATGCTCAAATGGTTGCTAATCAGAATATAAATCGAGACATCATAGATGCAGTAAGAGATGCTCTGTCTGATTTACCAAATACACAAGTAGTGGCAGATGTTTTTGAACGACAAGGAGATAGTCTAGTGGCAACTATCAGCTCATCAAACCAACCACTTACTGCATTATGGAAGAAAGCTTATTCTATTACACCTGATTTGAATTATGGACATGAAAAGTTGTCCATAGCTGTGCGTCAAGTTGCACAAAGTGAGTCACTTGATCCAAGATATATCTACAGAATAGTTTCTCCATATTTCGTCTATTCTGAAGATGAGCTTACTGGTTCTGCTATATTCCGCTTCCTAGAGTTAGCTAGTCATTCTTAACTCTAACTCCAAACAATATGCACATATGAGCAATGACTATTTTCCCAATGGATTAGAGCAGGATGTTGGTACCGAGTTACTTGCTAAATCAGAGCTAGGTAGATTTCTGAATTTATTACTTGATGGATTTGGTACTGCTACCGTTGATCCAACTATTTTCCCAAGATTTAAAGATGATCGAATTTCAACTGTTGCACCAGTTGTTGTGAGAATGCGTATATCTGTATCTGATGTGAAAGAAAGATACGATGATTTTGAAGCTCGAACAAAGGAATACTTCACTAACCGAAAATTCTTAGATGAGTTTCAAGAAAAATATGAAGTTTTTCTTCGTATGCTTGCAAAGTCTCAAAGCATTAGGGCAAAGATTGGAAGCAGAATACCAAGAGAAGTTAAAGAGGCTCTGATAGAAAGGAGATTGAGTTTTGAAGATGCATATACTCAGTCAGTATCGAACCCTAAAGAATTTGCGTCACTAATGAGTACAGAGGAAATTGTAGTTGCAACCGAAGGAGCTTTATCCAGAGTTGAGTTACAAAGTTTCTTCAGGGCGGATATGGTAAATATATATCAGCTGTTTCTATATCTAAGAGACAAATATTTTATTCATAACGTTCCATTTGTATACAAGAAGTATGCAAGAAGTTACGAAGATGCAGCTGCAAGGGAGTTATTTCTCTACAAAAAATATGATGAAGCTGGTTTAAATACTCTTTGTGCATTGACTAAAGGTGGAGCAGATAAGGCGTCTGTAATAATCTACACATTAAGAGAGATGGATATTAACTTCCTTTCTCATGCACCTAATATTTTTGATTCTAAAGTAGGAATATTTAGACAATTGATGGCAGAGATTGGTAAATTACACGCATCTTTCCTAACACATGGAGATCTGCATTTTAACAACATTGGTTACAAGGTAGGGGACGATGGCAATATAATCATATTTATAGACTTAGCTAGAGGTTCATACGCCGGGACTACAATTCAAAACCATATAGCTAACGATACAATACCTTTAATAGGCAGCTTGCTATATACGTTAGAGGAACTAATAAGGAACGGTGAACTTACAGACGAAGACAGGAAAGACGCAATAGACGCAATACACAAGTATTTTGATACTGTCATCAAAAGAGAGTATACAGGTTTGCTTTCAGTTTTGAATGAAAGTGATAAAAGACCGTTAACCGATCCAGAAATAGCACATGATGCTGTGCGCATATTCGATCCTGTAATCAACTTGCTTCAAGGAAAAGCAAGTAGGGCGGATACCGTATCTTCTTAATAAGCTTCTGGAAGCATAATCCCGTATCTGTTAGAATGAGAGGTTAAATTCAAACATGAATAGAGTAATAAAAAGATCTACAATCATCGGAACGCTTATAGTATTAGCTTTTTCACTAGGAGGAAATCTTCTAGTTATTGCTCTACCAAGAATC
>CAZLOI010000002.1:17547-18792 GCA_964561155.1 uncultured Candidatus Saccharibacteria bacterium
CAAATCTTGATGACTTTGCAAAACTATACCTTGGGTTGATGACTTTGATACTTCTTTCAGCAGTAGTCTTAACAATCCTTTCAAATATAGTAACCGAGAACTTTGCAGCAGAAGTTAGAAGGAACGTAATCAACAAAATATCTAAATTCTCATACAAAACAGTAAACGATATTGGATCTTCAAAGCTCTTAACAAACCTAACTAGTGATGTAGATGCTGTTAAGGCATTATTTAATCAAGGAATCATTACTATATTCTCATCTTTGGTATTGGTAATAGGTACTTCTATATCGATGTTATCTATAAACAGAGACCTTGCATGGGCAGTGATAGCAGTTATCCCAATGCTTTTAATATCATTTGGAATAATATTCAGCTTTATCGGTAAATTCTTTGAAGCTGCACAGAAGAACTTAGACAAACTAAATAACGTAATCAACGAAAACATAGTAGGTTCTGCGTTAACAAAGGTACTGAACTCAGGATATGTTGAAATCAAAAAATTCTTTACTATAAACGAATTAAATAGAAAAACTAACCTAAAGATTGTCTATGGATTCGCAAGTCTTATTCCTATAATCACTATCCTTGCTAATGTAGCACTGCTTGCAGTTGTATATTTTGGAGGACGCGACGTTATTGATTTCATAAACTCTATGGGTGTAGAAGGACTATCTCCTGGAGACTACACAGCATTCTTTACATATGTTGGAATGTTCATAGGTCCTGTTCTTTTCCTAGGCTTTACCGCAAGTACCATTGCTAGATCAGTAACTTCGATTAAAAGAATCAAGGAAGTACTTGATATGGATGAGCGAACTAATATTGGTACTGTAGTTAAGGATGTTAAGGGATCAATTAAATTTGATAATGTTACATACGAAATAAATAATAAGACATTGCTTAAAGATATATCTTTTGAAATACGACCTGGAACCAAGAATGCAATTGTAGGACCAACAGCTGCTGGTAAGACTCAAATCTTTAACCTAATAGCTGGTCTTCAAGATCCAACAAGCGGAAAGATATTACTAGATGGAACAGATATTAACGAAATAGAAATAAATAGCTTCTATTCCCAAGTTGCATTGGTATTCCAAGACAGTGTTATTTTCAATACATCTATTAAAGAGAACATACTATTTAATAGTAACGTTAATGAAGAGAACCTTGAAAAGGCTATAAAGGTTGCTGAATTAAGTGATTTTGTAGCAGCGCAGGATCAAAAAGAGAATACTATTATTA
>CAZLOI010000002.1:18802-28419 GCA_964561155.1 uncultured Candidatus Saccharibacteria bacterium
GTGAGAGAGGATCTTCTTTATCTGGAGGACAAAAACAAAGACTTACATTAGCAAGAGCATTGGCTATAAATCCAAAGGTATTGTTACTAGACGACTTTACAGCGAGAGTTGATATTAAAACTGAACGAAATATTATTGAAAACCTAGATAAAGAATATCCAAATCTAACCCTTCTTTCAATTACGCAAAAGATTGAATCAATTAAGAACTATGATCAGATCTTCTTGATAATGGAAGGTGAACTAATAGCTAGTGGAACACACAAAGAACTACTTAAAAATAGTTTTGAATACCAACAGATATTTAACTCTCAACAAACTACAGAATGAACTACACATTAAGCGATGAAAACAACACTAAGCGTATTTCCTTCCTAACAGTTGTTAGAGAGATAAGTAAGCATATAGGTGGATATAGCAGCAAAGTAATGTGGATGGCTATTATTGCTCTTGCTATGGTGTTGATTGGTTCTGTAATCAATGTACTAGCACCAGAAATCATCGGAGAGGCCTCACAGAAGGCTTTAATGGATAGAGACAAGGATGCTCTGTTACAAGCTGTTTTAGGTTTACTGGTACTATTTATTGGTAGTGCGGTAGCCGGATACTTTCAGATCCTAGTAATGGGGTGGATTGGTCAAGAGCTTCTAGCTAAGATAAGGGCTAAGATATTTGAAAAGATTCAATCGTTACCTTTAGCTTTCTTTAATGAGAACAAGTCAGGAGATTTAATTTCTAGAATTAATAACGATACAGACAAACTAAATCAAGCACTTTCAGAAACACTTCTAAGATTCCTAGGAAACGTTGTTGTAATGATAGGGGTAGCGATTGCCATGTTAGTAATTAACCCGTTGCTTGGAGTATTTAGTCTTGGAATATCAGTCTTCCTCTTTATTATTACGAACCTAATAGCAAACTTCTTAAGAAGAATAAACAAGAAGGCTCTTAATGCTACAGGGAATCTATCCGGTGAGATTCAGGAAAGTCTGACAAACTACAAAGTCGTTGTAGCGTTCAATAGAAAAGATTATTTTAGAGATTCATTTCAAACAGTTAATGAGAATAGCAAAACCGCTAATATAACTGCTGGTATTGGTAACAATATACTTACTCCTATATATGAATTTGCAGGTAACTTTGCACTGTTTATAGTCTACTTCGTAGGAATTAATCTGATAATTAACCAAGGATTCACTCTCTTAGGTATTAGTTTTAGCGGTACTTTAGAATTTGGAACATTGGTCAGTTACACTCTTTATGTAGATAGATTCTATTCTCCTCTTAGAATCATGGCACAGCTATTCTCATCTATTCAACTATCATTGGCTGCATGGGCAAGAATATCTGAGCTTCTTTCTTTAGATACAAATTTAACAGTGATCGAAGATTCAAGACTAGAAGACGAGAAGGCAGCGCTTATACAATTCAAAGACGTAAGCTTTGGATATAGGTCAAATGAGATGATACTTAAGAAGGCGAATCTAAACCTAGTTCATGGAAAAACATATGCGTTAGTTGGACCTACAGGAGGAGGTAAGAGTACTACAGCTGCCTTACTAGCTAGACTATATGATCCAGTAGAAGGGGAGATACTATTGAATGGTAGAAACATCAAAAGCTACCAGAAGGATGTCTTGGCAAGCAAGATTGGTTTTATTCTACAAGATCCATTCCTATTCTCTGGTACTATTGCTGAAAATATAGTGTATGCAAATGAAAAGTATAAAGATCTTAACGAAGAAGAACTTAAAACTCTTTTAACAGAGAAAGGTCTAGAGCGACTACTCGAAAGGTTCCCTAAAGGATTAGGTACAGAAGTTGGGAACACTAGCGATACAGTGTCATTGGGCCAAAAGCAGCTTATAGCGTTCCTAAGAGTAATTCTTAGAGAACCTGAGCTACTAATACTCGATGAAGCTACTGCAAATATAGATACAGTAACAGAGAACCTATTACAAGAAATATTGGATAAGTTGGCAGACAACATTACAAAGATAATCATAGCCCACAGACTTAATACTATAAGTAAGGCAGATGAGATCTTCTTTATCGCTAATGGTGAAATTAGCGAACCAGTAAACTACAAAAAAGCGTTAGAACTCATTAACGACATCAAAAAAACTAGTTAAGACACACTAGACTTCTCTTCGAAAATTTAGTTAGATGTATTAGTACTTTATTTTTTTATTTTCTTTATGAAGAAATTTCTATTTGCCTTACTGTTTTTGTTGTTGGGTGCCCTAATTGCATCTAGTGGAATATTTGCTGTTGCAAAGATACAAGAGAATCAAGCTAAGTCTGCTACGGGGGATACAGATACCGATGTAGAGGATGACACTACAGATCTAGAAACTACCGAAGGCGCTCCATTAGTTGTATTCGATGAAGGCTACTATTCAGTTTATTACCAGCAATGCGACATTACATTCCCATTCCCAGAAGCAGTTAACTTTTCATACCTAGATACAAACTCAGATGATCATGTAGAAAGTGGTTTAGACAATGACAGAGGTTGGTATTTACAGGATAGATTGGTTGATCCAACACAAACTATGTTCTTTGATCATTTCGAAAGAATGGTTCAAGTAAGTATAAGTGGATTACCATACAGAGAAATACCTGGAAGCGGTTATGTTCCAGCACTAGTAGAAGTACAGTGTTATGCAGATACTACTGAGACACTAGATGCAGCATTTGCAAGAATTCAAGCAGAAGTAGACGCTATACCTGGTTCTGAAGATGAACTAATAGGTGAAGAACCATTTGCTATTGAAAGCATTGTTGAAACAACATACAACGACTTACCAGCTATCTCTTTTGAAATCACAGGTGGATTCTTTGGAGCATTTAGCTACACATTAGTTAGAAATGATACACATGTGTTTGTAATACAAGACATAGTATTAAGCGAAGATGAGCAGATTCAAGATGCAGCAGCTTACATAAGAGCGAATATCAATCTTTAATCAGCTTTAAGTGGTGGGGTTATTAATAGTAACCTCACCAAACCTTGTATTGTATTACTATCAAAATCTTTAATACTTGACAGAAATGGTATAGTTAATTATATGGCTGAAACATAAGTCTAAAGGCTTGTTTCAATACATAAGAACCTAATATTTTAATGAATTAACAATTAATATGACACCATTTCTGCAATCAGTAATAGCCGTTCTAATAGTATCAACTATAGGAGTCTGTTTAGTATTCGTTTTCCGTAAAGGAATGTTTAAAAGCAGTTTCAAAACTCTGCTAATAGCATTTGCTACAGGAACAATACTTGGAGATGTCTTCTTCCACCTTATTCCTGAGAGTATCGAATTAAATGAAACAGTAGAATCTGTAAGTGTAGCAATACTTTCAGGAATAATACTTATGTTCCTAATCGAAGGATACTTCCACTGTACTCACGATATTGAAGAAGAGATTGAGCACCACAAAGAGAATCCTCATCTAGCAAAGCTATCTATTATAGGAGATGCAGTACATAACTTCCTAGATGGTATTGTAATAGGAGCAAGTTTCTTATTAAATCCATTAGTAGGTATTGCGTCAACTGTAGCTATAATTCTACATGAGATACCTCAAGAGCTTTCAGATATCGCTATTCTTTATTATTCAGGAATGAATAGAAAGAAAGTAATACTTGTGAACTTTCTAACAGCTCTAACATCGCTATTTGGAGTTGTTTTGGTATTTGTAATGGTAGATCTTGTCGAAAACTTTGAAAAAGTTGCACTACCATTTGCTGCAGGTCAATTCATATACCTTGCTCTATCAGATCTAATGCCAGAGATACATAAAAAGGGTAGATTCTTTCTGTATTTCACAAAGATTGGTGCAATATTAATCGGAGTGATTGGTATGTATGTGCTAACTTTCTTGGAATAGCAATCGTAAGTTCTGGAAACGCATACCATCGGTACATCCTATAGTCCCATAGTTTATTTCTGAACTTGAATACTTGTCACATGTTATGATAAATTACCTATAGAGTAATTATTATATTCATTCTTATGACAGTATCTAAATCTAGAATGCGACGACCAATAATTTCTGTTGTCTTAACTTCGCTGATGCTCTTCCAATTAAATCCAATCATCTTTGCTGAATACTTTACTGCAGTTTATGCAGAAGCTCCATTAAGTTCTCCAGTAGTTGAGGCTCCCGTTGTAGATATTGTAGAAGCAACAACTAGGATACTAGGAGGTAATGCTTGTGGAATCGGTGCTGCTTGGAGTGATGATGGTTTAGAAGTAAATATAACTAACTGGCAAGCAGGTTATGTGCTACAAGGAAGATATTTCACATCTGGTGGAGCGTTTGGCTCATGGACAGATATGTCTACTTGGGCTCCTGTTAATGTTTCTGGAAACGATGCTCATTTCTTTGCAGATAACAGTGGCGATAGTGCTCCTGGAGCTGCTGGTTGGGAAGTTAGAGTTGTATCGGTAGATGCTTTAGATACAGCTATAAGTAATACAGATACTTTAAATTATAATATCGTAACAGACCCAAGCACATTTGTTTGTAATGGAGTTCCAACTAATTTAAGATGGGAATCTCCTGAGCCTACAGCTCTTGCTTGTGGTTCCGTAACTTCAAGTTTCAATATCAAAGCTGTTTGGGATGCATTTGATGGTGCAACTCAATATGAATATTCAGTAACTACTCCTGGTATTCCAGTTTGGAATACATTTGTTGGTACAAATGAATATAACGGTGCTTTTACAGAAGGTGAGGGTGTTTATACTTACAAGATAAGAGCTACAGCTCCATACACAAGTGCATGGTCTGTTGAGTGTCCAATTACATATGCAGTTACTCCAACACCAGTTACATATATTGTAAGACCTTCAGATATGCAAGGTTTTGTTGAAACTGAGCAGTTTGGTGCATTAATTAATTTCATTGATCAACCAGATTCACCTCTTCCAACAGGAGCATTGCAGTTAACTACTACTAGCTCAACTGATGATAGAAGTAGAATTACAAAAACTGTTGAAATTCCTCTAGATGATATTGCAAATTTAAGTTTTGATGCAAAGAAAGTTGTAGGACCAAGTTATGCAGGTGCTGCCCTTAGATTAGGATTAGATAATGATGGTAACGGAGATATTGATCAAACAATCGTTTATGAACCATACTACAATGGAGCTGTTTTAGATAATACATGGCAAACATGGAGTATTGATCAGTCTACAGGTTTCTTCTGGGGATCATGGAATCCAGCTGGAGGTTATGATACAAATCAACCACTAAGCTCTATTCCTGGAACTTCTACAGCAACTATTGTTAGAAGTATTGGACTTGGATTAGGTAACTGGAACCCATCATGGGAGATTATAGTAGAGAAATTGGTTGTAAATCATGTAACTTATGACTTTGAAATGGACCCTATTGTTCCGAACGAAGCACCTCAAGTACAGATTGTAGATCCTTCTCCTACTGAATTAGGATATGTAAGAGGTTCTGTTACTGGAAGAGCTTTGGCTACAGATGACACAGGAATGGGTAGTTATTACCTAAGATTCTGGAAAGATGCTTTTGAAAGTGGAATAGATAACTTGGTAGGAAACTGTCAGGAAGCACCAGGTGGAAATCTTCTAGGAACATCTTTGGATGAAACTTGTGTATACGACAGTACTTCAAATCCAGATGGATTATATGTATTCTCAGCACAATTTCTTGATGAAGATATCGAATGGGGACAAGCATTAAGAAGCTTCTATGTAGACAATACAAGACCTGAACTTTGGTATAACAATCCATCATCAGCTGGTCAATATGTAAATGGTATTTACAACGTTGAAGTTTCAGCTACAGATAATATGATGTTAAATAGGATTGCTGTTAACGTTTACAACGATACAAATACAGTATTCCTACAAGCTTGCGGATCAACTCCAGCATCTCCTTCAATTGGATTACTTGCATTTACATTCGACTGTAACTTAGATACAACTGGTTTATCAGATGGTACATATACATTAAGATCAAGTGCTAGAGATGAAGCTGGTAACATTAAAGTAGCTACAACTACAATAATAGTTGACAACACAGGACCAGAGGTAGGAGGCGTTGAAGTATTCCCAGACTTTAGTCCATTTGTTAACGGATTAGGTTTTGTAATTTCTGCTGATGTATCAGATGTACTTTCTGGAATTGATAAATGGAGTTGTGCTGTAACTACAAACTTTGAAGATGCATCACCTTCATGGACTCCAGGAGCATATCTTTTCGGAAAATGTATTTCAGGAGCATTGTTTAGAGCAGATGGTGAAGAACTAGAAATCAACGTTAAAGTTTCAGATAAACTAGGAAACACATCATTTGGTACAACTATTTATAGAACAGCAGATAGATTAGACCCAACATTCAATAGCTTTGAAGTTACACCAATCTATGGAACCTTTACATCAGCTAACCCAACACTTCTTGGAGAAGTAGATGATACTGTAAGTCCAATAACTCAATGTCAGGGTAGATACAAGATTTCTTCTTGGTCA
The DNA here is from genome assembly GCA_964561155.1 of uncultured Candidatus Saccharibacteria bacterium. Lineage (GTDB taxonomy): Bacteria > Patescibacteriota > Dojkabacteria > J137 > J137 > KLAP211. Next base: position 25,314 of record CAZLOI010000002.1, read on the forward strand.
CCTTGGATCAATGGTGTGTTATCACTTGGAGTTACACCTAACGAAGCAGTTTGTGAGGTTAACCTTTCTGGATTAACACCTGGTTCAACTTATGATTTCCAAATGAGAGTAAAAGACTCAGTAGGACATTGGGAGAATAGTAGTGTTATCTGGAATATAACAGTAGATAATACTGTTCCAGTAAGTAACTTCATTACTCCTGAAAGTAACTTTAGTACAAATCAACCTATCGATATTACTGGAGAATCAACAGATAATGCAGGTGTAGACTTTGTAACTGTATACTTCGGAGATTATGATACAGATTCATGGACAGAACTTGCAGTAATTGATAATCCATTAAACGATACACCATTCATGTGGCAGTACTTAGGCTGGACTCCTGCAGAAGGAACCTATGATCTTAAAGTAACTGCAACCGATGTGTTTGGAAATGTAGAGAGTACTGATTATGTATACAATATAACTTACAATACTACAGGTCCAACTATATTAGGAGAAGCTTTAACAGACGAGTCATTTGTAGAAGGAACTATAATACCTACAGTTGATATCACTGTAGAAGATCCACAAGGTGTTGATCAAATGTGTCTAGATGTTGTTTCTTCACCATTCGGTTTATATAACTGGTTTGGTGGTTGTATTGGAGAAGATGGAGAAGAAGGATACTTTGTCCCATCAGATGTAATTAGTTTCCTTGAGAAGTTTGATACTTCAGTATTACCTGAGGGAGACTATGAAATTGAATACTACTTCACAGATGATTTAGGAAATGAAAGCGAATACTTCTACGTAACTTATACAATAACAAACTTTGTACCAGTAGTATCTTTAGAGAGTGATCAGACAATCACAGTTGGATCACCAGCTTCATTCTTGGGAGCATTCGAAGATTTAAGCTGTAACTTTGATGAAAGTGAATTCTGTGAGAACTGGGGAGAATCTCCAGATGATAGACAATGGAGTGCAGTTGTAGACTTTGGAGACGGAACACTACCTGTAGAATTAACAGGAGATTGGAACGATACACCAGGAGAAATAACATTACCAAACCATATCTATGCAAATATTGGAGTTTATATTGTAACGTTAGAAGTTTGTGAAGCACAAGATGAATTTGAATATGAAGGTGATTACGAGCTACAACCTGCAAGATTTATTGAGGTTGTAGATTATGAAGAAGAAGTTGAATATGATTCTTGGTCAGAAGGTGAGTGCGGTATAGCTACTGTAACAGTTACAGTAGAAGCGGCACCAGTAGTTCCTAACCTTGTTCAGAATGTAATACTATTTGGTAACTTACCAGCAACAAACAATGCAGGAACTGTAGAGGCACCAAGTGGAACTAACTTTACAATTACTGCTAACTTAAATGTATTAGGTAATCCTAACTACAACTACACATTTGGTGGTATTTGTTCAGGAGCTATAGTTGATACTGGATTAACTCAATTCACTGCAAACACACTAAACTTAGCAACTGGTAATTATGTATGTTCTGTAACAGTATCCGATTCTAACGGAGACGTAGATACAGCATCAGTACTTGTTGAGGTAGCAAGTGTCCTCGGAGTTGGAGACCAGGCACCTGAAACTGAAAACGAGACTGAAGATGAAGAGGAGGGCCAGATTGAAGGAAGTGTTAATCAAGTTTGTGAGGAAAGATATATTCTTTCTGGATCAATCTTTAATGATTTAAATACTAACAATGAGAAGGATTCTAACGAATCTGGTGTTGCAGGAGTTTTGGTACAACTATATTACATGGATGAACTTGATGAAGTAATAGTTGCTGAAGAGACTACATCAGCTGATGGTGAATATCAGTTTGAAGTATGTCCAGGTAACTACAATGTACGAATTGCCGAGAATGATGTTCCAGAGGAACTAGAAGTATTAGGAGCATCTGACAAGGAAGTACTAGTTGTCGATGAAGATGTTGAGAATTTCGACTTCGTATTAGTTGAAGGAGAAAACACAAATGGTGGCTTCAACTGGTGGATATTCGCAATTCTTCTATTAATCATTGCAGGAGGTACAGGAATCTATTTATACACTGGAAGAAAGTCAGAATAAATTAGAAACTGTTAAGAATTATCCCGGAAGTAACATTCCGGGATTTTCTTATCTCAATTAAAAATATATAATGAATTTGGTTAATAACATATTATGTTTTCTAAAATTAATGAATATCTTTCACCCATCATTATCTTTCTATCTTCCGTAGCTGTAATATCATTTAATTTACTTGCAACTTGGTTACCACTGAACAACCAATATACGAATGTTATATCAGACAAGTACGCTACAGCTTTTACTCCACAAGGATATGTATTTAGTATCTGGGGATTAATATACATACTGCTAGCACTATTCTCTTTCTGGGCTTTCATTAAGTACAAGTATCACAAAGCATTTATTGATGACCTAGTTATACTTCATGTACTTGCTACAATATTTAACATCTTCTGGTTAATAACTTGGCACTATGAACAGATACGAGTAAGTATGGTTCCTATGGTTCTTCTACTGGGTGTTCTAATATATTCATATAAACTAGTAGTTCAATATGAGATTAAAGGGATAAAGAAGATGCTATTCTCTGTATACTTAGCTTGGATCTCTGTTGCTACTATAGCTCAGGCAGCCATAACACTTAACTCAACTACTTGGGACGGTTTTGGAATCAGCCCATCAATCTGGACATCGCTCTTATTAGTTGTTGCTACTGGACTTGGTTATTACATGTTAACTACCTACAAAGATAGAGCATTCTACTTAGTAATAACGTGGGCAGCTATAGGTATTTGGTTTAATAACCCAGAGGATCTATACATCTTTGCAATTGTATTCCTAAACATAATGCTATTTCTAACAAGGTCGTTTGCTCTTTATGTTAGAAAGCCAGCAATTAATGTAAATAATTAGCGTTTCGATAGTATAATAGCTAGAATAAATAATTTATTAAGTAATCAATATGAAAATCAACTTCTCTCAATTAGCGATAATTGGAACAGTACTACTAGGATTTGGAGTACTATTAATACTTGTATTAAGCAAAGAAACTAATGTAGAAGCAAAATACAGAGAAGTAGTTAACGTATTT
>CAZLOI010000002.1:28429-63663 GCA_964561155.1 uncultured Candidatus Saccharibacteria bacterium
AAGAGAGCTTGAATTAAATGAAGAAGAGTTCAAGAAAGACATTGATTCAGAAGATATACATAACAGAGTAGCTGAAATGGAACGAGACGTTACAGAAAGATTAGGAGGTGCTGCAAGTACACCAGCTGTTTTTGTTAATGGTCTACCTTACAATCTAAGAGAATTCGAAGATATAAAGGCAGATTTAGAACTTGTTAAGACAGAAGCAGAGACAAATGAGGAGCTTGTATTCCCAGTTGAAATGGAAGTGTTTGTAGACTACAACTGTACACACTGTGCAACATTTGAGAAGGTAGCAGAGCAGATCCAACTAGAGCTTAGTAGCTACGCAAACGTAACTGTAAAACACCTGCCATTCCTAAAGCCTTCTTCTGATACATATGCGTATGCAGCAGAAGCAGCTAAAGAGCAAGGAAAGTTTATGGAATTCAGCTCGACTTTATTCACAAGAATTCACGGAGAATAATGAGATTAAACAGATTCTTCACAGAAAGAAAGCACGTAGCAATTGGTTCTAGCATAAAGCTTCAAAATTCAGATATAGAGCATATAAGGAAGGTACTTAGACTTAGTGCTGGTAACGAAATAATCCTTTTCAACGGTGAAAGAGAATTCTTGGCAGTACTTACGATGGTAACAAAAGACTTCGTTACGGCTGAAGTTAAAGAAGCCCTTAGACATACAGCAGATGAATCCAATATATCAATAACATTGTTCCAAGGACTACTTAAAGGTGGTATGTTCGATCTAGTTGTGGAAAAATGTGTTGAACTTGGTATTACCCAAATAGTACCAGTTGAATGTGAATACTCCCAAATGAAGATAGATGTAGCAGAGCATAAGATAGATAGATGGAACAAGATATCAATGAGCGCTACAAAGCAATCAGAGAGACTAAGTGTTCCAGAAGTATCTACTCCTATTAGACTGTCAGACATAGACGCAAGTGTTATCAAAGAGTTTGACGAGGTATATTTCTTCACTCTAGACAAAGGAGAGGTTACAACAGAAAGTTTACCCGAGAGAGTTGAAGGAAAGAGAATTGCATACATTATTGGTCCTGAAGGAGGTCTTTCACCATCAGAGCATGAGTACCTAATTAAGGAACTAGGTCTAAAACCATACTCCCTAGGCAGAACAATTCTAAGGGCAGAAACTGCTGCTATTGTTGCAGGAGGGATATTACGCTTTCTAGCAAGCAGAGATTGAATAATCTGGTGTTAAATTATATAATTACGACTGCTTAAAGGCCTCATCGTCTAACGGTTAGGACAACAGATTTTCAATCTGTCAATCGGAGTTCGATTCTCCGTGAGGTCATATTATTAAGCGCTTCTAACCTTCCAATAAAAATCTCACAAAATAAATAAATTTTCTTACATAAGCTCTTGCATTGAATCGTAATTTACATTACGATGGTAAGAGATAATAATTAAAAAGTAATTAACATATACAATATGAAGTCACACAATAATATAAAAGCTCTGTTACTCTTAGTTGCATTCACATTTTTAGCACTTCCAGTACAATTATTCGCTGCGAATACATCTAACTTCACGCAAACAATTAATGCAGGAACTTTAAGTATTGATATTGTTGATGGTTCATATGTAACTGTTGGCTCACCAAGTGTAGCATTCCCAGCAGCAACTTTCAGTTTCTCTTGTCAAACAAACAGCGGTGTACTAGGAACACCTACTCAACAAATCTATGTAAGAAACCCAGATGCAGCTGATGCAGGATGGACTGCAAGTATTGCAGCATCATCAGTAGCAGCAGTTTGGGACGGAGCAGCATCTGACTATGACTTCAACGATCCAACTGGAGCAGGATGTACAGATGGTGCAGACTCACCAGATACTGTGGGAGGACAAATGACAGTTGATGCAAACGCTGGAACATTAGCAATAGGAGCATGTAGCAGTTGTGTTACTACTAATATTACTAAAGGATCATCTAATGCATTTTCATCAGGTGTAACTGATAGTATTACACTATTAAGTGCTGCTGCTGGATCAAGTGATATAGGAGATTGGACTTTGCAAGGAGTAGATATTGATCAAACAATACCTGCAGAACAACCTGCAGCATCAGACTATGATATAAACATGGTTGTTTCAGTTGTAGCGATATAAATAATGTGAGTATTTTCAGAAGGGTGGGTATTATATGTCCACCTTTTTTGTTATATAATTAAGAGCAACTATTTCAACGTTAATCAAATATGAAAAGATTTATTTTCCTCCTAGCTCTTACTCTGACGTTTACATCACTAATTCAGACTTCTTCTGTTTTTGCTTTAGAGTATGGTGGTATAGGTGGAAAACCTGCTAACCCAAACCCAAATAATCCAAGAACTAAATCAATTTTCTTGTTTAACTTAGCAGGAGGACAAACAGACAGAGATTCTGTACTGATAATTAACAATACAAGTGAACAAAAAACACTATCTGTTTACGCTACTGATTCTCAGAAATCTACAGATGGTTCCTTTGCGTGTGAGCAGTTTCTAGATACAAAAGACTTGGTTGGATCTTGGATAACACTGGAAAAGACTGAAGTTGTTCTTGAAGCATCTACTACAGAAGAAATACCTTTCACTCTTACACTTCCAGAAAATGTGGATGTTGGTGAAACTAATGGATGTATTATGATACAAGAAAAGAAACCAGAAGCTTCGCAAGATGCATCTGGTGTTTCATTATCTTTTAGAACGGGTCTTCGTGTTGTAGTAACAGTTCCAGGAGAGCAAATTAGAAAGCTTGATATAAAGTCTTTTAGTGCAGAATTTGATGGGACTGTTGTAAAAACAAAAATGGATGTAGAGAACACTGGAAATGTATCTATTGATTCAGATATAAAAATTGATGTTAATTCTATTTTTGGTACAGCTATTGAAAACGTTCACAATGAATTCCCAATTCTAAGAGGAGAAGTGTCTACATACAATATAGAAATGGCTAGACCATTTTGGGGAGGCTTGTTTACTCTCACTCCATCTGTAGATTACGATTCTTCGGATACTGCGGAAATAGGTGTTGATGCTGAAAATAAAACAACTGCCACATTCCCTGCCGTAACAATTTTTATTATGCCATCTGGACTTGCTTTAGCCGTTGAAGCTGTTGCACTTATTACCCTAATAGTTCTCTGCTACTTCTTAATTAAAAGAATTAGAATAAACAGACAAATATCTAACAACTGGGTTCAATATGTTGTAAAGCCTGGAGATACAGTTAACTCGATTGCGGATAAGAATGGTATAGACTGGAAGCTATTAGCAAGAGCTAATAGTATAAAACCTCCTTACACTCTTGTTACTGGAACTACAATAAAAATTCCAAGCAAACTCTTGTAACTCTGAATCATCTGGAATACTATTAACATAGTCGTTTCAGATTTGTTTATAAATTATTCTAGTAAGATCTTAATAAAACCAATAAAAATAGTTAGTATCTTATGAAAACTATTAATTCTAAACATAAGGTATATAAATATGCGACAATTATTCTCTTTGTTATTTCAGTACTTCTTACTGGCGTAACTATATATCTTATAAGAACGCCTAATCATTCTTTTAAATCTGAATTCCCATATATCTCAATAGCTAGAAACTTTATTGCACAAGAAGATGTTATCGTTAACCTACAACCACTAAGGGATACACTAGCTGAGATTTACAAAGACTACGATACTGAAAAGATATCACTATATATTGAATCTTTAAACACAGGAGCAAACATATCTTTTAATCAAAACTATAGATACTACCCAGCAAGTCTTATTAAGATGCCCGTAGCTGTAGCTGCTGTTAAAATGGTCGAAGATGGTATATGGGATTGGGATAGCAAGTTAGTTATATTTGAAGAAGATGTAGATACGGGATTTGGAACAGTTGGTAACAATGCAATAGGTACAAGAGTTACTATTGAAGAACTTCTAAAAGAGCTGCTTACCAAGTCAGATAATACAGCTTACAAAATGCTTCTTAGAAACCTTGGTGTAGGACCAGTAAATGACTTCCTATTGAAAACTGGTCTTAACGATTTTTTTGATCAAGACTTAAACATCACTGCAAAAGAGTATACGAGACTCTTTAGATCACTGTATACCTCTGACTATTTAACAAGATCTTATTCTCAGAAAATACTTGAATGGTTGGCTGAATCAGAGCGTAACTACTTAGGTCAAGGGATTCCTCTGGAGACTACATACTCACATAAATTTGGAGAAAATGCAGATGAATATATATTTGCGGACTCAGGAATCGTTTATCTCAGAGACAGGCACTACGTAATTACAGTTTTGTATAAGGGAACCCCAGGAGAAGAAAAAGATCATATCGATGGCTTTTTTGAAAGAATTAGTGTCGCCACTTACGATTACTTTAGAAACTTTAATGCAAACTAATGCAAAGAATATTAACTAGATTTGTAACAATATTGTTTGTAATATCTACAAACCTAACTTTGGTTTTACCACTAGATCTAATATCTTTGGAGATTAAAGAGATATTCAAAGATAATAAGGTGGTTGATGCACTCTACTGGGCAACTAAGGATAATAAAGTTATAGACACAGTTTTACATTCGAACCTATTAGGTAAAGTGTCCGCAGAGGCTCCAGCACCTAATGGCTTCTACATTCAAACTGGGAAATTTGTAGGAAATGCAGCACCTAAAACAATAACAGGACTAGGGTTTTCTCCAGACTTAGTTATACTAAAGCCCGATACGACAGCAGGATCGGGTGCAGTTTTCAAAACAAAAGCTATGTCCATTTTAAATGTTTCTTACTTTATTGCTACTGCACAAACTAATGCAGGTGCTATTCAGTTAGAGGAGGATGGATTTACTGCTACAACAAGTACAAGCAATAATTCGAATGTTACTACTTCTTGGATAGCTTTTGGTGGTTCGGATTGTTCTGCAAGTGGAGTTTTTTGTGTAGGTCACTATACAGGTAACGGTGCAGGTACTAGAGCAATTACAACTGGCTTTCAACCAGATGCAGTCTGGGTTAAGAGATCTACAGCTGTTGCAGGTTCTTGGAGGACATCTGCCATGGGTACAAATGTATCACAATACTTTGCAGGAACGGCACAAGATGCAACTGGAATCAACTTTACCACCCTAGATGCCACAGGTTTTACTGTAGGATCTACGAACAATGTATCTACGGGAATATATTACTACGTTGCATTTAAAAATGTCACAGGTGCCCTGAACGTTGGGTCATATACCGGAAATGTAACAGATAATCGTAATATTACAGGCATCGGGTTCCAGCCAGACTTTGTATTTCTCAAAAATTCGGCTACAACAGCTAGTGGCATATTCAATGTAAATGAATCCTATGGTGATAGTTCTAATCTCTTCACAGATACTGCTAATCTTGTTAACTCAATCCAGGCATTACAATCCGATGGATTTCAAGTAGGCTCCGATGCTAGTTCAAATGGTTCCGGCAATACAATATATTGGGTAGCTTTTGGTGGAGCCGCCGACTATTCGGGAGGAAGTGGTACTTTTAAATCTGCTACAGGATCATATGTGGGAACTGGGCAGCACGAAGTAATCACTGGACTAGACTTTAAACCAGATCTAATTACAATTAAGGGTAATACGACTGTTGCTGGAGTATTTAGAACCAGCGTGATGAGTGGAAATACAAGTGCATACTTAGATGCAGCTACTGCAAATATAACAGGTGCAATTATCGACATTAACCAGGATGGGTTTACCATAGGTACATCTACAACGGTGAACTCTACTGGTGTTACATACTATTGGTCTGCATATGGAAATGCATGGAATGCGGATAAGAATTCAGGTGCAGCTGATTTCTATGTAGGTGCATTTTATGGAAATGGAATTGATAATAGAAATATTACACGGCTTCCATTTCAAGCTGATATGGTGACTATTAAAAGGAGTGGAACTGCAGCTGGAACATGGAGAACTTCTGACAATACAGGAGATCAAAGTAACTTTTTTCTCGCAACCGCTCAAGCTGCAAACAATATTCAAGCACTTAATGCAGATGGTTTTCAAATTGGGACAGCTGCAAATGTGAATACAGCTGCAAGCATTTATTGGTACTTTGGATTTAAGGAAGGTTCTAACTTCACAGTTGGAACATATAGTGGAACTGGTGCTACCCAAGATATTACCACTGTTGGGTTCCAACCCGAAACAGTATGGATAAAAGCTACCGCAGCTACAAGGGGAGTGACCAGAAATGATTTTGCAGCTGGTAATTTTTCTCTGCCTTTCCTGAATGTTGGAAATGTTACCAATGCTTTATCTGGATTTGTTGCCAATGGGTTTACGGTAGTCTCTGCAGCAGAAACTAACTCTGTGGGGAGTAATAACTATCGTTATGTTGCTTGGAATAATAACTATACACCCCAATCTACCCCAGCCTATGAGATGCAAACAGGATACTACGTAGGAAATGGTGCATATAAATCTATTAGTGGTATTGGATTTTCACCAGATCTTGTAATGCTTAAATCAAATACAACTGCAGTTGGAACAATATTCAAGACTAAGTTTATGGCTGGTCCTAACGTAGCTTATACTATAGCTACGGCAGATAGTACAGCTGGAATGATAAGGTTTGATCCAGATGGATTCACAGTGAGCTCTACTGGGAATACTGCAAATGCTAGATACACATGGATGGCATTTGTTGGATCCGATTGCTCAGGCAGTGGACAATTCTGTACTACCTCTCATATAGGAAATGGTACGTCTCCTAGAGCTATTTCAGATGTTGGTTTTCAACCAGATTTAGTTTTTACAAAGCAATCTACTGCAGTTGCTGGTGCCTGGCGTACCTCGTCCATGGGTACCAATGTCGCCCAGTTTTTTACCAATGTAGTACAAGATGGTACCGGGGCCAATTACACAACTTTAGATGCCAATGGTTTTACTGTTGGGGCAACGCTTAATGCATCGGCGGGTATCTATTATGACGTGGCGTTTAAAAACGCGACCGGTGAAATTAATGTGGGTACGTATACAGGTAATGCAACTGACAATCGTAATATAACAGGTATTGGGTTTGAACCAGACTTTGTTTTTGTAAAAAACGCCAATGCCACAGTGTCTGCGACATATCTTGTTCCTGAATCGCACGGTGATAGTGCAAGTCTCTTTACTGCATCTGCCAATCTTGTTAACTCAATACAGGCCTTGCAATCAGATGGATTTCAAGTTGGGAGCGATTCCACCTCTAATGGATCTGGAAATACAATCTTTTGGGTAGCATTCGGAGGAGCCGCCGCCAACTTTGGAGGTGCAGGAACCTTCACTATGGCAACTGGTTCATATACTGGAACAGGAAACTATCAAATAATAGAGGGTTTGAATTTTAAACCAGATCTTGTAATGATTAAAGGAAATACTGCGCAGGCTGGAATATTCCGTACAAGATCTATGGCGGGAGATTCATCAGCATACCTTGATTCTGCAACCGCTAATGTTGCAGGAGCAATAAACAGTATGAACGTTGATGGCTTTACAGTTGGAACTTCTGCTACAACTAATTCAAGTGGAGTCACATACTACTGGACAGCATATGGAAATGCTTGGAACCCAGATACAAACTCTGGTGCTGCAGATTTTTTCATTGGAGCATACTATGGCAACGGAATTGATAATAGAAATATTAATAGATTGCCGTATGAACCAGATATGCTAACGATAAAAAGAAGTGGTGCAACTGGAGGTACTTGGAGAAGTACAGAGAATAGTGGTGATCAAAGCAACTTTTTTGCTGCCACAGCTCAAACTACAAATGTTATTCAAGCATTTAATGCAGATGGTTTCCAAGTTGGTACTGCAGCCAATGTTAATACAGCCGCAAACATATACTGGTACTTTGCATTTGTAGAGGGAACGAACTTCGATGTTGGAACATATAGTGGTACGGGTAGTGCACAAGATATCACAACACCTGGGTTCCAGCCTGATAATGTTTGGGTTAAGTCAACTGGTGCAGTAAGAGGAGTAGTTAAGACTTCAGATCTGGCGGGTAATAGTTCAATACCATTCATCAATGTCGCAGCAATTGCTAATGCGATTACTGCTATCATATCTACTGGATTCTCTGTAGGAACAACTACAGAAGCAAATACAGCAGGATCAAATAACTACAGATATGTTGTTTGGAGAGTTCCTGAAGAAGGAGTGTTGTTTGTTGATATAGTAGATTCTGGAGGAACTCCAGTAGCAAGTCCAACTATGGCCTTCACAACTATTGATACGAGCTTTGAGTGTACAGAATCTACAGCGACATTTGGGATATCAAATGAAAGAATTAGAATCACAAATGAATCTGCTAACCCTGAATGGAACTTAACAATATCTGCTGATGGTGGTTCAATATCTCTTTGGGAAGATGGCGGCAGCGAAGACTATGACTTTAATGATAATACAGGTTCACCAGTTGGTTGCTCCGATGGTGGAGATTCGGACGGCGTTGCTGGAAGAATGACATTTAGCTTTGCAAATGTAACTATTACTCCAGAAGGAGGTTGTTCTGCAACTGGTATAACACTTGGAAGCGATGGTGGATTTACTGAGGGAGTAACAGACAGCGTTACAATTGCTTCAGCTGGAGGTTCTGCAGATGTAGGATGTTACTGGGACATTACTGGAATTGAAGTCTATCAAGCTATACCAAGTGAACAGGCTTCAGGAACTTACAGCTTACCTATGAGCTTAACGATCATTCCAATATAGCAGCGATATCCCCTATCTATCATATCTATTCAGCTTATATTTACTATGAGGTCTTTTGAGAGTATAGTGTTAACTAATAAACAATTATTAATGAAATATTCAAACCTAATAACATACAGCATAGTAATACTTATACTCTCCTGTGGTTATACTCCTATAGTTAGCGCAACAACTACTAATTTCTCACAGCAAATTTACGCAATTACTGAATGTAACGATGGAATAGATAATGATTTTGATGGTGGGATAGATTTTGCAACGGATGATCAATGTGTTTCGTGGGAGGATAACAGTGAAGCTATTCTTGAACCAGAGTGTTCGGATACATTAGATAACGATAGTGATACATTCAATGACTATCCAAATGATCCTGAGTGCTCGACACCGAATGACAATACAGAAAACATAATCGAACCACAGTGTAGCGACGGTGTTGATAATGATTTCGATTCATTTATAGACTTTCCTCTAGATCCTGGCTGTTCAGATGCCAATGATAATTCTGAGGAGACATCATCTACTGTTAATCCTGAACCTGAGCCAGCTACACCTGACTCAACGCAAAATATTGCAACAGATATATTTACTTCAGACATAGTAGATGACATAGTGAATGTAGGTGAAAGAATTGTTTTTGAATGGTCACCGCTTGGAAGAGTATTAGGTATAGAAAGCTTTAATGATGTAGTAGATCTACCATTACAGACAAGATTGCCAGTAATAATGGCTACCAGTTTACTATTTTCATTGATTGCAGGTACAACTATATTAACGCTAAACATCTCTTTAAAATTACTTAAGAAGTATGTATTTGAACTATTTATACCGAAGGTTACGGCTTAGATGGTTATACCTATCTATTACCTTAGGTGCCCTAGTGCTTGCCTCTGTTATTGTAGAGGTTGAAACCACGGATTCATTTAATAGAGCAGTGTTTTCTGTAGCTAAAGATGTTTCTAATAGGGCAGAGCTTTTTGCTAATACTCTGTATGCATATAGAGGCCTTTATGCTGCTAGTGAAGAAGTAACACATGAAGAATGGGATCTGTATAATAGCTCTATAAATGAGAACGAAAGATATGGGTCGAATATTCTATTAAGTTACTTAGAGGTCCTTACAACTGATGAACTTGATGAGAATACTGATTATCAGCAGCTTAGTGACCTTGACTACCACTATATTATCAAGTACAGCAGAAATAGTGCTGAAGGTCTTGATTTAACCTCAAACATTGATAGGTTAGACGCAATGAATAAGGCTCGAGATACAGGTTTAATTAGAGCAACTCCACCTATTCTAGCTTTAGATGCAGGTGAACCAGCTATTCTGTTATTTCAAGCACTCTACGATATTAGTATGCCAAGATCAACTTTAGAGGAAAGAATAGCAGCCAATAATGCTTTTATTGCGTTCTATATTCCAACCAACGATATTGTATCTGAACTATTTCTTCTTGAAGACACCGAAGATATAAAACTAGAAATATCTGATATTGATAGCGGCAGAGTTATCTATTCAAATGGAACACCCGAGAGATTTAATTTAGTTTCAAAAACAATTGATATTGAGATAGGTGATAGGCTTTGGGAAGTAAAGTTTGAAAATTATCGGACAAACTACTTTAAATTCTCTCACTTAATGATGCTGATATTTGTAACGGTAGTGGGTGTATACCTAACTACAGACATATACGTTCTAAGAACTGGAATCAAGGAATATAAATCACTTCTTCGAACTAGTTAATACTAGAAACTCTTATTTTCTAGTTTGTTTCTGGATCATCATCAAAAAGCGCACTGAGTTTGTTTCTGAAGACTAAACCTAAAGCAACAAGTATCGCTATAACTTCGAGACCTATAACAAAATATATCTCTTCAGATGATCTAACTATACCTTCAGTGCAGTCAAGTAATCTTGTAGCACTACCAAATCGTCCAGTTGTGTTTTGATATAAAGATTCTTTGCTTTCTTGGCTCAGAACTATTCCTTCCTGTTCAAGGACTGAAGCTACATCTACGGGATTATTAAACTCAGTAAGTAGCTTGTTAAGAAGTTCACCCTGCTGTGCAGATACATCTCTACACTGTAGTGATACTTTAGATTCAGGATAGTTATTGTAGATTAGAATAAAATCAAAGACATATTCATCAGTCGAAAATATGGAATATGGATTTCCATTAACCTTTTCTTCAAGTTTAAATACTTTACTAGGAGTTAATGTTATATCTATAAACGTATCTGATTTAAAAGAATCCAGAGCATAGTCAGCTTGTTTTTCAATTACCACTGTATCGAATGAAAGCATCTTAATATTTTCTGTATTGATTACAAATACAGCAGCTATAGCTACGATTAGTAACAATGCTACAAAAGATATTCTATCTGCGTAATTAGTTTCCATATTAATAAACGATTAAGGCCATGTTATTTGTAAATGACCAGTAATAATTAAACGAACCAACATCCATCCAGAATTGACCAAACCAAGGGTCGTTTACATAAAGATGTGTTGGGTTACTTGCAGAACCCATAAATCCAGTAACAACTCCACCATGCATACCACTGAATGCATGAACATAAGTTCCATCATCAGATGTCCAAGATATATTATTCCCACTACTTACCCCGTTATACCTCCAGAAGACAACAGGCCTTCCTTGTTGCACTTGCTGGGCAAGCTCACTTACATTCCATCCAATCTTTGCTTCTGATCCTATTCCTCTATTTGCAAATATCTGCTGAATAGGTCCTGAATATACACCATATCCCCAGCTACCATCTGCATTACCAACATATTCAACATAGGGGTTTCCAGTCCAAGAATCACCAGACCTATTTGCATCGTAACCAATTTCTGCAATCAACCCACTTGCATTAGATTGATGCCCTTTATGCGCCAATACCATCATTGCAGTATATATATTACAAGAGAAACTTCCTGCTGGTTGATAGAATAGAGGAATACTAAATACATAAACGTTTGATCTAACTCTAAAGTTAAACGAATAAACAGCATCGCTATCTAAACCATATACAGACTTAACTCCAGCTGCAACACTAACGGTATACCAAGCCTCAAAGTTGAGTGCCTGAGTAGTATCGTACACTAAAGTATTACCTTCCCAGGAAACATTTCCACTTAAAGCCGGACTAATTGAGAACCTATCTATTACAGAACCTTTATCAACTTCTTGATCAAATGTAACTCTAATATCAGTAAACTCACTTACATTTGTTTGATCATGAGCTGGATCTGTACCTAGCAACGATACCTTTCCTACAGTTTTAAACTCATATACAGCTTCTGTTTCTATAACGCCATCATATTTGCTCTTCATTCCTGCAACCAATGTTACTTTGTACTTTGTGTCCTTCTGAAGATCTTCTAAATGTGTGAATGTAAGGTTCTTGTCATCTTGCCATTCAAATTCTCCTTCGATTTCTGGTTCTAAAATGAAGTTTTCTTCAACACTTTCCCTATTCATTTCTTCAGAGAACTCAATTTTAATCCTATCTGTTGGCTTAGCCGAAGTACCAGTCGGGAAGAATGTATTAACTAATGGTTCTTTAGAAGTTTCAAACACTAGGTTATCTAATACTATAACTTCGCCTTGGTTAAACACCTCATTAGTTAGAATATTAATTCTTTTCGGTCTATATGAAATACCTATTGTGTATGATTCTCCTTGCCCAAGTAACTCTTTAGGATCTAACTTAATCTCGTTTTCTTCTGTATACTCAATATCAAGCTCTACTTTGGGAGTAATTGTGAAGGTCCAGTCAACCATATCCCTGCTATCCTTATCTAGTTGTAGCACTACAACATCATCGCGATTAATATTGATAGCATTGTTTTCTGGGTATGTTGAAAGAATGCTTGGCAATGCTGGAGCCTGAAATGCAAAACCATATTCGTGCTTGTTGCCATCTGTTAGTTTAGATATTCCTGAAATGTATAGAACAAACCTCTCACCTGGGAACGCTGTTACTTCTGGATAATAGTGTCCAACTCTTGAGATACCAGACATACCTAAATATGGCTCCCAAACCCATTTACCGACTAGTTCAGGTACTATGTTAGGCTTAAGCTCACTGACTCTAACAGGAAGGTTAAAAACCACTTCAGCTGGAGTTGTGTAATCCTGAAGAGATTCACCATACTTTGGATAGTTGTATTCAAGTACTGGGTGTCTAAATACGTAAGATAGTAGGAATATTCCAGCTATTAGCAATACTAGTACAACATTTATAATAATGAATCTTTTCTTGTTAAACCTGTTGTCATAGATTCCAATAACTATTTGAAATAGATTGGTAATGAACAATAGCGCAATTAATAGAAGTATTATTCCTGCGTATATATCAAAGTTTAAGTGAACAATAGAGTATAGTACCAGAGTAGGGGAGGTAACCTTTAACACTAACCAAGCAAATACGTAAGCACCAATTAATAGAAGTACAAATATCGCTATGAGAATATAAAGTACTTTTCTATTTAGCTTCGAAGCAATTTTTCTTGGAATGAAAAGGAAGATTCTACCAAGCTTAAGAAGAGCTCTTTCGACCAATAAGAAGAATCTATGTAATGGCTTAAACGTTCTATATGCTATCCCCTTCTTTACTGTAACTTCTCCCATATCATTTTCCATACTTTGTTTGCACAAATTTAAAATACATCGTTAACTTAATTGCCATTCATAAACTGTATCTTGTCCCAATTGTTGTATGCAGTTTCTAACGTTGAATATACTACAGGACCTTGGTCATCTTTGTACAGATAATTTCCAGTATAATCAAACAAACTTCTAATTTTTGCTGAATCAAATACTGGGAAACCATGAGGGTGACTTAAGTATGTTAGTGTCTGTGGTTTCTGTAATACGTTTCCTTTGTCTGGGTAGTTCTGATTAAATCTTGATAATAGTTCTTCTGTAGGGAACCAATAGGAGTCAGCACCGTTGTTTGGGAACTCAAATATATTTATTCTCTCACCATCCCATGCGTTAATACTATTAACATTAGGCTTGAATGGAGTTGTAGTTGCAGAAAGGTTCCATGGAATAATAGTACTTCCACCCCATGCTGGGTTTAATACACCTCCTGTTCTACCAGATGAATCTACTACAAATCCTTTGTTTGCTAAAGCACGTAATAGTGTTGTACTAGTCATCCATCCTCCAGATCTAAAGTATGTAGGTCTTGGTAATCCATTCTCTACAAATTTGTCTATACTCCATTGAAGTATTGTTTCTGATTCAGCCAAAGTGTATGCATCTAACCCTGTTTCATCTCTGTTGCTTCCTACAATTTGAGCAGATGCTCTTTTTTCAACACCTATCTCTTCAAGAAGGTCTGCGTAATAGTGCAAGTGAAGAGCTATTTGATCACCTTTAGTTTTCCTATCCTTGACCCAATTCGTAAAATACTGAGCACTCCCTTTGTCTACAGCATATATTGAGTATTGATTTTCAATGTAGATTCTAGGATTAAAGAAATGTGTAACAGGTATTCCATACTTGTTTGAAATATCTACAATGTCATTTAATTCATACTGTGCAACTCCCCATCCTTCCCAGTCCATAGTCCAAGTTGTGAATAGCGGATAGCTTACAAAGAATGGAACCTTGTATGTAGTGTAAATGTTTAAACTCTCACCTAAATCAATAACCGTAGCTTCAATTGTATAGTATCCAGGATTCAAACTAGTTGTATTTACTGAAGCTGTAAAGTTTACATTGTCAGTTGTAGTCATTTCTCCTTGCAGGTTTGTATTCTCAACTTTGTAAAGAATGTATTGAACATTTCTAACAGAAGGTGAAACAGATACTCTAAAGCTTAAGTCTTCGCTAGTGTTGTAATCTTTCAGGAACCATCTTCTATTTGTACTTGCAGTTACACTATGTTCAGTCTTAATACCTAAGTTAACTGGTACTGCATTGTCAATTCCAGCTTGGTCTACTGGTGCTGCAGAAAGAGCAGTGAAGTCATTTCCATAGAACATATAGTATTCAGCAAGGTCTTGGTCAAATTTAAATATCACTTTTGTATTAGCAGTATTTGCATCTCTAATAACAACAGGTATTTCTCTGAAACCATTTTTTGTATATTCAACAACTCTAACATCATCTCCTGTATTTTTTCTTAAGTTATTAGAATCAACAGCATTCTTGTGATCAAACTCTATCAAAGCCCATCGTTGAGATATAAATACTTGATCACCAGTTAGATCAGCAATATTAATCTTCTGATAGTATTTAAAGTTGTGGTCATACCAGAACTCAGGATCATTATCGATAGCGTAAGTTCTCTTAATATCATCTACATTCCAAGACACCTCCTGCCCACTTACAACTCTGTTGTCTTTGTATGAGAAGTAGAAGGTACCAACAAACATTAGTACTGCAAAGATTGGTAATACAAAGTTCCAGATATAGTGATGAGTGTTTAAGTATCCATCAACAACGTAATATGAAGCAATTAGTTTCTCTTTTAAGAATATTATAGTGAATGAAGCAAGTAGTACTGCTGCATAGATTATCAATATTTGCTGAAAGCCATCGTATCTCCAATCAGTTTCAGAATTATTTAGATCCATGTAGTATTTGAATAGCAGTAGTAAAGCAGTATGAGTTACAAAGAAAGATAATGCATTCTTACCTATAAACAAAACAATTCCTTTTAATCTTATTAAGTATCGTTCTAGGAATATAAGTACGAGTACAACTAGAAGAGATACCGCAGTACTTATTAGTATGAATCCAATTTGAGGTGGGAATCTAGAACTAAATACCGAGTATCCAAAGATTGTATTTGGGAAAGCTAGATCAAGTCCTATAGCTACAGCACAACCTGCTAATACGATTAAGAATAATCTACTAAATATTCTTAAAAAGCCTTTAAAACTATGTTCATTACGAGTAGAAAGTATCTTTCCTAAGTACAACCCTATTAATAGAACGGGTAAGTATTGAAGAAATGGGAAAGTATGTAGATTCTGATGCCCGGAGAATAATGCTTTAAATAGATTTAATCTATCTTGTCCTAAGTCTACCTGGTAAAGAATTGAACCTGCAAAGTATGAGATTGCAGATGCCAAGATTAATATTCTGTAATCTCGAACTATAAACTTGTATAGTCTTCTAAACAATACAAGACTTAAACTAAATACTACGAACGTAACTAGGAACTCAGTGAACTCTGGTACACGTACCAGTAATACTATCTGCAAAATATCTGTAACAATTCCTTCTGGTGATAAGTTTGTGAACGAGAGTCCATAAACAAAAAGAGATAGAGCTGCTAACAGGTAGTATGCAATTAATATTTGAAAGGATCGTCTTAAGGCTTTAAATCTTCTTTTTCTAATCGCTTTATTATTCCCAGCATCAATATTTATCGTAGTAACATAGCTTGTTGCTCCAGAAAGTAATAGGAACATAGTAAAGGAAGCTAATCCTCCCAATGAACCTACAAAGAATGCAATTTGACTAGATCCATCTCTATGACTAAACGCTATAGCTATTACATGCGTGATTATCATTAACAGTACAGCAGCAGCACGAGAAAGGTCTATAAGAAAGATTCGCTTAAGATTAGTTGCGTTAATCTTTTCTACATTCCTTGTTGTTTTAAGATTAAATGTTGGTCTCATATACTATTTTCAGCAGGTAACTTTATTGCCCACTGTATCTTCTTGTTAACATCTTTTCCTAGTGCAAATTCAATTGCTGCTTGCATGAATGGAAAGAGACAATATATATAAACATTAATCAATCCTGCTGGTAGAAACAAAATAATATTTACAATAATACCAACCAAAGACATCTTACTATTTTCTCGCATCAATTTGTATACAATCGGTGCTGTGAACAATATTAGAATAAAGCTTATAAGAGAAAGAGAGCTAGTAATATCTAAATACTGTTTGAAAAATGTAAGGTATAAAATGATTGTTGCTGGCATAGCTTTTAAAAGAATCATGGAATCAATTAGTTTCCAAAGCATAATCATCTTCTCAACAACTGTTACAGATGCAGCAGAAATAGCACTCAATGCATCGGGAAAAACAACAATACCCCATCCCCATCTATGAATCTGGTTGTATTGTCTTTTATAGTTGTCAAATCTATTACTAGATTCTATACAATCTACGTGTATTGGAATAAAGAAGCTTGTACAGCTGAAGGATCCATTGAAATGTTTGTATATCCTCCAATAAAGTGGGGAGTCATCTATAGAAAGTGTTGTGTCCCAATAATTAACTTCAACTAATGTACCTAAAGGTAGTGTGAAGCAGGAGAATGTATATCTGTACGAATGATCTGTAACTGCTGAAGAGAGTGTTCCCAGAGTTATACCAAACGAGAATATATTTATTAAAGTAGGAACCCTATGAGCATTGTTATCAAATATATATGCACCTGTTTGATAAAAGACATTACTTCTATATCCTTCCTGTGCCCAAAGGCAAGATGTTCTTGCAAGATATTGATTATCAAAGATTGTATCGGCATCTGGTGAAGTGACTAAGAAATTTGAGATATTTATATTGTTCTCATTAAGATATTGTGTAGCTTTGCTAACAGCATTTGTTCTGTTAGATGCTGCACCACGAACTTCGTTAGGTTGCAGTATATGCTTAACAACTATCAATCTATTTCCTAAAGAGTGGCGATATATATTGCTTAGCTGCTTACTTATAGTCTCGAACTTAGCAGATTCTTCGATACTCACTGCAACATATATTAAATTTGTATCATATTTCTGATTTACAATTGAATCAATATTTCTAGTTAATACACTGACATCTTCGTTGTTAACCGGTATAGCAATTAGATACATTGGAATATTTTTGTGTTCGTCGTTTAATCGTTTGTACCAATCAACCTTAGTTTCTTTTTTGTACTCAATGTATCCTCTAATAACTCCGTACGTTAGCGTTATTGTTTTGTATAGTCCATAAATAACATATAGGTAGATAACTATGCTAAATAGCTCTAAATTTAAAGTGAATATAAGAAAAGGGGTGATGATTACAAGGAGATATAGTTGTAAGGGAATTGTTCTAAGAAAGTTATCTTTCATAAAATAATTAGCTACCTACCATTGTAACTAATTATTCTCAGATCACCTAATTATTGAGTAGATCCACAAGGATAGTAAGGCAAAACAGATACCTGCCAACCAGAACCTTTGAACCATCTTTGTCTCAGGCCAACCAATAGCTTCGAAATAATGGTGTATAGGTGCTATTCTAAATAACTTCTTCTTTCTAAATTTAAGAGAAAGTATTTGAAGAGCACTAGAAACTATTTCAGCCCAGAAGACCAATCCCATAATTATAAAGATATCTACAGTGTTTGTTATTAATGCAAACATTAGTAGTGCATACGCAATTGGGAATGTTCCAGTTCCTCCCATGAATACTCTGGCTGGATTGATATTAAAGTATAGGTAAACAATACATGATCCAATTAGTAGACCAATGATTGGAAACAATTCATGCTTGCCTGTAACAAATGCTAAGACAAGGTAGGATGCTAGAGCTATTAGGAAGTGTCCTGTAGCTAAACCATCAGCACCATCAATGATTTCCATACCATAAATAGCTACAACCATGAACAAAGCACCAATTAGAATACTAACTGTGTTTAATGGAACAATAAATCCAAATAATGTAATAGCTTCTAATCCATAGTAAGTTTGAAGTAGTACTAGAGGAAGGATAGTTATTAAATATAGTAATCCTAATTTACCTACTCTCCATTCAAATGTTTCCTGAAGTGCTCTAAATCTAACACTAAGCTTTCTTGCATAAGTAACCAATCCCTCTACTAAACCATATAGGGTGTATAGAAAGAATGGAAGAATAAACACAAGTCTTAGATTTGGATCTGGTACTAAAAAGAACGACATTATTCCAACTGTTAAAGAGATCATTATTCCTCCAAGTGTTGGTGTCCCAAACTTATGACCATGAATCTTCATAAATTCCTCATTAGTTCTATCTGGCATTAAGATAACCTTCATTACAATATTCATTTTATAAAGAAGTTGGATTAATAGAGGAGCCCAAATAGCAGTAGCAAAGAATCCAATAAGAATTGAAGTAGTAATTATATTTAACATAGAAGTTTAATAAACAAGATATTATTACACATTGTAAGCTTTGGTGTACAGCAGGCTACAGTATTGTATGGATAAAACCATTTGAAGACTCAATATTCGAACTCTGTGTATCAATTATATGTTCACCAACTTGTAGTTGATCACTTGTAGATACTATTGCTAAATCTGTTCCAGAAATTGTTTTAACCGAAGGAGGAGCACTTAACTGAAAACTGTTGTATCTACCTTGAAGAATATAATCCTCTATATTTGTTTCTTGAGTAATAGCAGCTGAATATAGGAACGTTATATTCTCACCTTCTAGCTTCTTTAACTGATCTTCAGAGAATGTACTTTCTCCAAAGGCTCTCTTTGTATTCTCAGCTATATCTTCATCAGGTTCCACTTGAACACCATTCAAATATGCAATATTGAAAGGAAGTAATACTTGATCTACCTTAACAAAGTAACCATTTGATGATCTATAAAGTACCATATCTGAGGATACTAGATTACCTACGCTATCTCTAACCGTTGCTGAATCATCATTAAAAGTTATTCTGAGACTTTGGCCATTCAAAGTAACTACTTCAGACGATGTATTAAAGAGACTCAAGTTATCAGTTTCTGCTATATGATTGGTCATTATCTTAGAAAACAAATGTAGATTCTCAACTAACTCTAGTTTTGCTTTTTGATCTGCTGATATATTACTGTATGCTTCATTGCTTGGAGCAAATACAACAAGTTTTCTTTCAGTATCATTTAATATTGAGCTGTTTTCTGTTCTTGATATATCACTTAGAAAGATTGAAAACTCTGGAATATTTGTAAGGTTTTCTAGAAGTGTTTGATTTTCATCTAGAGCATAGGAATCATATTTACTTTCAACTTCAACAGAAAGTGTGTTATTTATAGTAAATACTGTAATACAAACAAGGGTTAGAAGTAGTAGAATTGAAAGTAAGTTTTTGTTGATCCCTAATATTTTCATACAACAGATTGTATTAATTTATTGAAGTCATAGCAAGGATAATAGTTTGAAGTTTAAATATACATATGAATCAATACAAATTTAAAATAGATGGAATACACTGCGCTGCATGCGAGATTCTTATAGAAAGAGAACTTAAGAATTTGAAAGAGATAGATAGTATTGAATACGAAAATGAATTTGTTACTATCGTTTCTAAAGCGATGAGTGAAGAAGAAATGCGAACACTGGTTAATAAAACTTTGGAACAACATGGTTACAATATTTCTAATGATTTTGTATCGAAGACAACTAATTATAAAAGTTGGTTCGATGCTATCTTAATTACAATCTCAGTTGTTGCAATTTACATAATAATTAGAGAAGCTTTAAAGATAGATTTCTCATTTTCAACTAACACTGTTGATTATGTTGGAGTATTTATTATAGGAATACTAGCTTCAATCTCAACTTGCATGGCTGTAGTAGGAGGAATAGTACTTAGTATTTCTTCAAATAACGCAAACAAAGGCTCAAGACTTCCAATATTTTCTTTTCATATATCAAGACTTGTATCGTTTTTAGTTCTAGGTGGAGTTCTTGGGACTATTGGAGCAGTATTGCTACCTACACTTATTGTACAAAGTATTATCGATATAATTCTATTCGTAGTATTCATAGTTCTTGGACTTAACCTACTAGGTATTAAAACCTTTAGATTTGGACTAGCAAAGAAGTTAGGTGTTGGTTCTATTACCACTATTGAAAACTCATCTAAACAAATCAACTCTCTAACTGCAATATTCTTGGGAGCTGTAACATTCTTCTTGCCATGCGGCTTCACTCAAACAGCACAGGTTACATCTATTGCATCTGGGAACATGGTTACAGGAGCATTAGTTATGTTTGTATTTGCACTTGGTACACTTCCGGCTCTTGCTGCAATTAGTTTTGTTTCAGTTAAGCTATCTAGTCCAACCTTCTACAAGGCAGCAGGATTGATAGTTATATCATTTGCAATAATGAATGTAGTTCAGAACTTCGACAAGATTAAGATAGGACTAGGGTTATAGTAATCCAATTTGTTCTGTATCGGGTTTATGAGGAGTACTTTTAGCTTTAGGTTGAGCTTCAAACTTCTTTAGAATCTCTTCAGCCCTCTTAACAACACTGTTAGGAACACCTGCAAGCTTTGCTACATGAATACCATAGCTCTTACTTGCCCTACCTTCTTTAATCTTGTGAGTGAATACTATTTCAGATCCATCGTCGTAAACATCAACAGACAAGTTTCTAATATTGCTCTTAAGCTTTTCCATTTCAGTTAACTCATGATAATGGGTAGCAAACAAGGTTACAGGCTTTATCTTTTCAGAAAGATGTTCAACAATTGACCAAGCTATAGCTACACCATCGTATGTACTAGTACCTCGTCCTACTTCATCCAAAATAACAAGAGAATCCTTTGTAGCATTATTTAATATATTCGCTGTCTCAATCATCTCAACCATGAATGTTGATTCACCTTTAGATAGATTATCCGAAGCTCCAACACGAGAATATATCTTGTCTACAGGTTTAAACTTAAACACTCTTGCAGGAACGAAAGATCCTACTTGAGCAATTAAGTATAGGAGTGCTACTTGCCTTATAAAGGTAGACTTTCCAGACATGTTTGGTCCTGTAATTATATTAATCACCTTCCCATCTAATATCATGAGCGAATTAGGAATAAAGTCTTTAGATATTTCTTCAACTACAGGATGCCTACCATCAACAATTTCAACCTGAGTATGCTTTGAATCATTTACACCAAGGATTGATGGTCTAACAAAGTTTTTCTCTCGAGCTAGTTTTCCAAGAGATGAGAATATATCTAGTTCCGCTACAACGTTTGCTACCTCACCAATTAATTGTTTCTTAGAAGATAAATCAATTAATATATTCTGAAACGCTTCTACTTCTAACTTTATCAACTTGTCACTTGCAGTTAATATCTTCTCCTCTAATTCTTTAAGTTCCTGAGTAATATATCGCTCCGCATTCGCTAACGTCTGTTTCCTAATATATTCAGTGGGTACCTTGTCCAAGTTACTTTTTGTTACTTCTATATAGTATCCAAACACACTGTTAAACGATACTTTCAAAGAGCTGATACCTGTTCTACTAGATTCTCTAACTTGAATTTGATTTAATACTTCTTTCGAAGTCTTGGATATATTTTTTAATTCATCAATAGCAGAATCAAAACCTAGTTTAAATACATCTCCATTAGTTAGTTCAACCGATGAATCCTCATTAATCGCATTCTCAACAGTATCTACAATGTTTTGAATGTCATTTCTATGACTATATGTATTCGTATATTCCTTAAACAATTCTGAATTGTTCTTTACCAAATCCTCTAATTGAAGAAACAACTGTAAACTATATTTCAAAGAAAGCAGTTCCCTTGGATTTGCAGAACCCAAAGCAATTCTCGAATTTATTCTCTCTAGATCAGATACAGACTTCAATACTTCCTGAAGTTCTTCGCATTCAAACCTCGAATCTTTAAAGAACTCGACTTTAGAATATCTACTCTCTAATAGCTTTGAATCGATTACAGGTCTTAGAATCCAAGATCTAAAAGTTCTCTTTCCCATTCCATTAACACACTTATTAAGTATAGAATTAAGGGTTGGGTGTTCTTGACCGGTTGATGTATAGAAAAGCTCTAAGTTACGAATAGTATTAACATCAAGCTTTAAGTAGTTGCTTTGATTAATCTTGCTTATCTTTAAAAGGTTGGATGGATCTGTCTGAAGACACTCCTTTACATATCGAACTAAGGCTCCAATTGTTATATATTCTTCAATACTATTTTCTAAACCGAATCCAGATAGGGTAGATACTTTGAATAACTCTAATACTGTATTTCTATTTACTGATTCATCAAAGAAGCTTTTATTGAGCTCGTTAATATAGACTCCAGCATTAACTAATTCATCTTTAAAGGAACTCGAATTTAGTACAACTACTTCTTTTATACTAAGTCGTTTTATTTCACTAATGATTTCAGATACATTAACCGATTCTAGAAGATTGATTTCTGAAGCATTAACGTCTAGATATGAAAGATAGAACCGATCTTTGGAAGCATGAAAAGCTCCTAAGTAGTTATTCTTATCAGTGTCCAAAGACTTCTCATCAGTTATTGTTCCAGGAGTAATGATCTTGGTGATCTTTCGTTCAACAAGTTTTCCAGGAACTGCTACATCTACTTGATCAGCTATTGCTACTTTGCAACCAGCATCCAATAGTTTAGGAAGATAATTATCTAAAGCGTGGTATGGAATACCTGCCATTGGTCTTCTTTTATCATCCTTACCTCTGCCAGTGAGAGTGATACCTAGTATATTTGAAAGTTGTACAGCATCGTTATCGAAAGCTTCGTAGAAATCTCCAAGCCTAAAGAATACTATGTAGTCTGCGTAATCTACCTTTATCTTTTCATATTGTTCCTGCATCGGAGTCATACAGCATTACCTAATTCTTTGGATTTTACTACAATGTGAAGTATCTTATTACTATTTCTCCCTATATGTAGCGTCTTCGAATTCTATATCTTTACGAACAGGTTCACTTTTCTTATTAACGTTAACTCTAGATTTACTAGTTAATGCGATTATAGAAACTATTACAAAGACTATTACGAATATTAGACAACAACAAATTAGTACTGAAAATGTTGAGAATATATCAACCATATTATTTATGCAAACTACTTATTATACACGTTTACTTAAGACCTATAATTATTTTTGATTTGATATCAATTTAAAATGTTGTAGCATAGCTGTAATAATTATTAACCATACACTTATGGCAAACATAGATGCTCATGAACCTGATGCAGTTGAGATTGATATAGTTGAAACTTTAGACTTAGTAGAAATGCGAGAACGAGTGAGAGATTTTGTAGCAGAGAATGGTACATCGATAACTGCTTTAGCCAATGATCAGATAGATAGATCTATAAATGCACTTGCAGCTATTATCAACATTGCTCAATCAATACAAAACCGTATGGTTGAACAAGGACATAAAGATTTTAAACATATAGACCTATCGGTGCTTACTACTGAGCTCCTAGAAATATTTAGACCAAGTGAGACAGCAACTTCAGATGAAGTTCTGCAAAATATGGTATTTCATTTTGAAGCTGAGGATATTGAAGGAGACGATAGTTTCAGGAATGGTGTGATGGAAGGTTGATATAAACTTTATTGAATCTACATCTCATAATAGGTATAATCCCTTAGCTAGAATGGGATGTAGCTCAATGGTTGAGCAAGCCGCTGTTAACGGCAAGGTTGCAGGTTCGAGTCCTGCCGTCCCAGTTTTACTGATACTTCCCTTCAAGCATTTAGATATAAACTAGCATTGCATTTTTTTAAACTTTAATCCCTAAAACGACGACTGTCTAACTATAAGCTCTAGCTCAGATGCTAGTTGATCAATAGATTGAGACCAGTTTCCATAGATATTAGCCTGAGGAAATCTATCTACTATCTGACTGAACTCGATTCTAAAAGTATATACAAACTTTTCATAAGCACCTCTACAATTAGTATCAATTCCAAAAAGATTTGCACAGTGCAGGAAAGCTGTTAAATCATCTGCAGGAACAATCATTTTCCCATCTTTCATTGGGTAACCCATCATGAAATGTACAAATGCTTCTCTATCAGAATCCTCCATCAAAGATGCACAACTTCCTACTAACGAATACCAATCAATCGATCTTGGCATCTTGAAATCACCCTCGCAGTATCCATTAGATAGACGCGCCCTCTTAGCTTTTGGAACTTCATCTGTAGCTATTTCTGGACTGGTTTGAGTGTGAACAGGAGATTTAACGAAGGAGGATTCCATTACAGCAACCATATAGATTAACTAATAATTAGGATATACGAAAATCTTAGCACTTTAAAAATCCAACGTAAGCCTAAACTACGAAGTAATTACTATAGACATATTTCGTATGTATTTATACAGGATCATTGGTTATAATTACTCCAATAACGTTATCAATACAATATATGGTAAACATCCTACCAGAATCAGAGAAAACAGCGATTAAAGACTTGGCAAACAAGAACGGTGAAACGATAAATGTAGAAGCATGGGTATATAACAGCAGATCTTCAGGAAAGATAGCGTTCCTGCAATTAAGAGATGGTTCAGGATTCACCCAAGCTATAGTTGAAAAGGAGAAGGTTTCAGAAGAAATTTGGAAGAATGTTGAAAGCCTAACTGATGAATCATCAGTTCGAATATCAGGTGTTGTATCTAAGCATCCTAAATTTGAACAATACGAAATTCAAGCAACAGATGTTCACCCAATTAGCATTGCACCAGAATATCCAATAGGAAAGAAGGAGCATGGACCAGACTTTCTTTTTGAAAAAAGAGATCTGTATTTAAGAGCGAAGACACCTTGGGCAGTATTAAGGATTAGAGACCAGATATTTAGAAGCGTTACAAACTTTTTTCATGAAGAAGGCTTTGTTAGATTTGATACACCAATACTTCAGCCAACAAGTGCTGAAGATACTAGTCAGTTATTTGAACTAGACTACTACGAAGACAAGATGTATTTAACTCAATCGGGTCAGCTATACCTAGAAGCAGGTATCATGGGTTTTGGTAAGGCATATGACTTTGGTCCAGTATTTAGAGCAGAGAAGAGCAAGACTAGAAACCATTTATCAGAATTCTGGATGATGGATGCGGAAATGGCATTCTACAATCAAGAAATGAACGAAGATGTTCAAGAAAGAATGGTAAAGAGAATAATTAATGATTGTCTAGAACACTGTAAAGAAGAACTTAAGATCCTAGAAAGAGACACTACAATTCTAGAAAAGTGTGCAACAGAGAAGTTCATTAGAATGAAGCATTTCGAAGCAAAGAAGTTCTTGGAAACAGAGAAAGGAATGACAGTAGACTATGCAGATGACATGACAACTGAAGAAGAAATAGCTATAGGTAATCATTTTCAGATACCAGTATTCATAGAAGACTACCCATTTGCAGTTAAAGCTTTCTATATGAAGCGATATACAGATGAACGTGGAGTTGTTAGAGCTTTAAATGCAGACTTAATCGCTCCAGAAGAGGCTAGAGAAATAATAGGAGGTAGCCAAAGAGAAGATGATTTCGAGATGTTGAATAATGAACTTGTAGAAAGAGGATACAAACTTGAAGACTATGAGTGGTATCTAAACATTCGAAGATTTGGTTCAGTACCTCATGCAGGATTTGGATTAGGTCTAGAAAGAATGGTTAGATGGGTATCAGGTGTTCATCATATTAGAGAAACAATAGCTTTCCCTAGAACTACAATTTTAAGAAAGCCATAGGTTCTAGAATAGATGGATAATGAATTAGGACAGGATAGCGAGCAGCAAACAAAAGATATAAACATACCTTCAAATGAGCTACTAATTGTAAAACTACAAGGCGCATCTTGGGTTATAAAGAGAGTTCTAGAAATAGAAGATCAGAATGGAGATTATGCTTTTGAGAAATCAACTCAGATTAGAATTGTAGAGTCTATCCAAACAGCCATTGAATGTGTAAAGCGAAGAATCAATACAGATACTGCTCTGTATCTTTTACAAGAATGCATAACAAAGCTAGTCTTCTACTCCTTCGATCTTTTAGACCAAGCTACTATTCTTAACGCATACGAAGACACAGCTAACCAACTTGAACAATTACTCAATCAAAATCCTCCTCACAGCTATACTGGATGGTATATTCAAATTCTAATGGACATATGTGAACAGTCGGATAGTTATGAAGAAGACGAAGAGTCAGAAATAGATAAGATAATCCATGGTGCATCAGCTAGTATAGTTAATTACTTTAGTGAGCAAAGTACAATAGATCTCTACGCAAAAGTACTCCCATTTATATTTGAACGTTTACCAAACGAAGCTCAGGATACTCTTGGAAACCTATTGTTTGAAGAATTTAAGCGATTTGATGTAACACGAGCATTGGCAATTCTAGCAGAATTTATGCAAAATACTGGGACATATACATATATGGTTTGTGAAAGGTTGATAGAAATCTTTTGTACAAAGTATTCAATATCAGTAGATCATTTTAATCTAGTACTAGATAGGCCTTCTAACTTTGTTGAAGAAATTCCATATTTAATAGAATTAACTCAAATGTGCCCTGGTGCTGTTGATTGGTTCTATAACGAATCAGGATTAACTAACCTCTCGCGATATCCACTACCAGTTATAGTTGATATGTTTGAAGATAGAGATATTTTTGAGAAAAGAAAATACGTCCTTATGATATATCCTTTCTCAGATCATAATGGTGCTTTTACTTATGCAAAGAAAACCTATATAACTTTGTATAAAGATCTAAAAGCTTTAGGATATACAATCAAGATAATTGAGTGTTGGACTAGCAGGGAAATAGTAGTAAAGTCTGCCAGGGTTCAAAAACAATTCGGGAATGCAGAAGGAATAGTAATGCTGGCACACGGAAAAAGAAAATCAATGCACCTTTCATATGGACAATATCTTAAGATGAAGAACTTAGATACAATAGAAGGTCAGGTTGTGGATACATTTTTTAAAAACAGAGATACACCTTTAGATATTGTATTTGATTCCTGTAGTACTGGTGCCAAGGATGGATTGGCACAAAACTTTTCAAGTATGTATGATTTAAGTATAACGGCACCGAGGAGACCAACAGCGGTAGAAAGAATCACACCAGTTATTGAAGATGGTCAATTAAAATTGAAGGCTGAATACCATAGAACTAAAGCAAAATCATATGTCGCTGGGAATTTAATTTAGTAATGATATAATCAAAGAATGAATTCAATAGAAATTCCTACAATAGATTCCTTAATAGATACAGTATCAAAAATCAAAGCAGGAGAGATTAAAGTATCAGATCTAATAAAGCAGCACTTAGATAGAGCACACAAAGTTAACCAAGATATTAATGCATTTATAACGATATTAGATGATGCATTAATTAAAGCAGAAGAGTTAGACAAGAAAATAGAAGCTAAGGATCCTGAGACATTGAACAAGAAACTTCTTGGTATTCCCTTTACAGTTAAAGATCTATATTTAATAGAAGGAACTAAGACAACATTCTCTTCAAAGTTCATGGAAGATTTCGTTGCACCATATACTTCAACAGTTGCTCAGAAATGTTTGAATGAAGGAGCGATTCTAATTGGAAAATGTAACTCAGATCCTTGGGGATTTGGAGGAAGTGGAGAAAACTCAGGCTTCGGACCAGCTAAACACCCAATGGATCTTACAAGAACACCAGGAGGATCTAGCTCAGGTTCTGCAGCAGGACTACTAGCAGGTGTTGGTTTCTTTTCACTGGGAACTGATACTGGAGGATCTGTACGATTACCAGCATCATTCTGTGGATTGTATGGAATTAAACCTACATATGGAAGAAATTCTAGATACGGTATTGGTGCCATGGGATCATCATTCGATACTCCAGGCTTCTTTACAAGAAACCTAAACGACATGAAGCTATTAGAAACAATAATGGCAGGAAAGGATATTCACGATGCTACAACATCTGAAATACCATATGATTCTGAGAATGGATCGGAATATCAAACTGAATCTCAATCAAAGAAATTAAGAGTTGGTATTCCAGCCGATTTCTTTTCAACAGGACTCGATTCTGAAGTAAAGACAAGCCTAGATGAATATATTGCTAAGCTTCGAGAAAACGATAGTCTTGAACTAGTTAACATAGAACTTCCTTCTGCTAAGTACGCCCTTCCTGTATATTACATCTTAGTTCCATCTGAAATATCCTCGAACATGGCAAGGTATGATTCTGTTCGATATGGAAAGAAAGTAGATGACAATTATGAAAAGAATTTGTTCGAAGCAAGAAGCCAGTTCTTTGAAGACGAAGTGAAAAGAAGAATACTAATTGGTACATATTCATTAAGCAAAGGATACTCAGATCAATACTACAAGCAAGCAAGTCTTGTTAGAGCAAAAATATCTCATGAATTTGAGAATGCATTTAAATCTGTTGATGTAATACTTTCACCAGTATCACCAACAACTGCGTTTAGGCTTGGAGAAAAGGTGGACGATCCTGTACAAATGTATCTTGTAGATATATTTACAGTTACTGCAAATATTATCGGTAACCCAGCACTTAGTATTCCTGTTGGAAAGGATAGCAATGGTCTTCCAATTGGTATACAAATAATTGGATCAAAGTTCTCCGAGAAAACTATCTTCAAGGCAGCCGAATTGTTTACAAAGTAAAGCGAATTAGTATATTCTAAGGTAAGCACATTACCTATGACTAACCAACATTTATACAAACGCGCATTTAAACCTGAAACAGATACAACTGTAATCTTAATTAAGTTTATATTACCGCTATTTCTGTTATCTCTAACAGCTTTCGCATTCCTTTTCATTACCTACAATATTAAAAGTATTGCTAGAGTTAATGCAGACAATCAAATGTTTCAAGATCACAATTTCTCACCATATACTGTTGTATCGGATGCAGAGAACTTGAATAAGATAAGTAGTAACTCATACGAGTTTAATTCATCAACTAGACTAACAGATAAACGAGGATACCTTTTTGATCTGTATTTCGAAGAGAATAATTCACCACTTGTTGGAACAGGAGATCTTTTTGCAGCAGCTTGTGATGCATATGGAGCTCCTAGAGAATGTGTAACAGTTGTAGCTATAGCAAAGCATGAGACTGATTTGTGTAAGTATCAAAACTCGTATGAAATGAATAACTGCTGGGGTTGGGGAGGAGGAGGTGAGTATAGACAGACATTTAAAGATATAGGAGAAGGTATTTGGACTGTAACAAGAGTTCTTGTACAACAATATGGTCAACGATACATGTTAGATCCAAGACTAATGGAACGAGTATTCTGTGGTCCAGATGCAGAGTGTGCTGAATGGGGATACAGAGTATTAAGCCTTATGACTGAGCTTAGAAATTTTGCAAAGATTAAGGGAATAGCTTTAGAATAGATCTATGCACCTAGAATATACTGCTTTTCAGTATTAGATTAACTCGCTTAACTTCTTAATAGTCTTCATTGTCTCTACGTTACTAAATCCCATTCGCTTTGCTTCTTTCTCTCTTTTTTCTTGTAGATGTACCTTTCTAATCTCTCCTGTTAAACCTACCTCTCCAAATGTTACTGAATCATTCTTTACCTTTATATTTCTAATAGATGAAACTATAGCTTTGATAATGGCTAGATCTAAACCTCTGTCCGAAGTCTTGAGTCCTCCTGTAATGTTCACATAAATATCATATTCTCCTGTTGTTAATCGAAGGTTCTTGTCTATAACAGCCAAAAGAATATATAGTCTATTTAAATCAAAGCCACTAGTTGCTCTTCTTGGGTTACTAAAATATGTTTTCGTAGCAAGAGCCTGTACCTCAATCACAAATGCTCTATTTCCTTCTAATACCATTGAATATACAGAACCCTCATTCTCAGGCTTGTCTTTACTAAATAAATCTTTAGTATCATTTAGTTCTTTTAAACCGCTCTCAGTCATTTGAAACAAACCTACTTCATCTGTTGGTCCAAACCTATTCTTTTCAACCTTCAATATTCTCAAATCAGATGTCTTGTCTCCTTCGAAATACATAACAGTATCTACGATGTGTTCCAAAAGCTTTGGACCTGCAATTTCACCAGATTTCGTTACATGACCAATGATGATTGTAGTAATACCATATGCCTTTGAAAGACTTGTAAGCATACTGGTACATTCACTAACTTGGGAAACTGAACCCTGCATAGAAGTTAGATTAGCGCTATAAACAGTTTGAATCGAGTCTACGATTAACACATCAATATTTGCTTTGTTTTCTTCAATATATGCAGATATATGATTAATCTCATATTCCTGAATAAAATCTACATTCTCAGCTTTTAATTTCAATCTCTTTAATCTTTGGTGGATCTGTTCAGGTGATTCTTCGCCGCAGATATATGTCACCTTATATTTCCTAGTTGAGAGCTTGTCTGCCAACTGAGATGAAAGAGTAGATTTACCAATTCCAGGAGAACCAGAAAGCAGTATTACCTGACCTCGAATCATTCTTCCACCTAACGAATTATCAAGTTCACCAATTCCTGTTTCAATAGTTTCAAACTTTCCTTCTTTAAGCTCAAACTTAGTAACCTTTCTAGTAACTTTAGATTCCTTCTTACCTCTAGACCTAATTGTTGGTTCAGAAGTTGTACCTTCTCTAATAGTTCCCCATTCCTGACAAGAATCGCATTTGCCCTGCCACTTACTATATTCTTTGTTACAATTTTCGCAGTTATACATATGAATAGTTAATTATGTATAATAATACTAGATACATCAGTTAAATCAAAATACATAAACGTTAGATCTTAAACTATTAATTCTTATAAAGCCTATATGAACAACAACAAATTCTGGTTAGGGGTCTTTGCAGGAACAATACTAGTATTACTACTTTGCTGCTGTTGCTCAATACTATCATTAGTAATTCTTTGGTCAAATCCTGAAATTAAAGCAGCATTCTCTAGAGGATATTGTGGTGAACTAGCTTTACAAGGAGCACCATTGAGTAGCGATTTCCTAGGACTTTGTAGATAGGTATCATTACTATTATCAGTACTGACTTTTTTTGCTATCATTAGAACACATTAAACATACCAATATGGCTAGATATAACCCAAAGGAAATTGAAGACAAATGGATTAAGAATTGGGATAAACAAGAGTTATATAAGACAAAGAAAGAAGAAGGAAAACAGAAATTCTATTCTCTTTACTCATTTCCATATCCAAGTGGATCAGGTCTTCATGTAGGTCATGCTGAAGGTATGGTTACAAACGACTTAGTTGCGAGATATAAACGAATGAAGGGTTTCAATGTTCTTCTTCCTATGGGCTGGGATTCTTTTGGACTACCTGCAGAGAACTATGCAATCAAGACTGGAGTACATCCACACGACAGTACAGAAGAAGCTGTAGTGGCCTTTATTGAACAAATTAAGAAGCTAGGTATCTCAGTAGATTGGAACCTAGAACTAGGGGCTCACAGACCTGACTATTACAAATGGACTCAGTGGATCTTCCTTCAACTATACAAGAAAGGATTGGCATACAAAAAGGTAGCTCCTGTTAACTGGTGTCCTAAGGATCAAACAGTTCTAGCAAATGAGCAGGTTATCGATGGTAAGTGTGAACGATGTGATACAGAAGTGATTCAAAAAGACATGGCTCAATGGTTCTTCAAGATTACAGATTTTGCAGAACGATTGGTTAAAGATCTAGACAATGTTGATTGGCCAGAAAGTACAAAGGTTGTTCAGAAACATTGGATGGGAAAGAGTGAAGGAACAAACGTTAAGTTTGGAGTATTGAACCCAGATACATATATTGAAATCTTCACTACAAGAATAGACACAATATATGGTTGTACATTCTTGGTTGTAGCACCTGAAAACGGTGTTCTAAATGTTATTAAAGACAAGATAACTAACTGGAACGAGGTAGCTGAATATATTAGAGTTGCAAGAAACAAGACAGATCTAGAACGACAATCCCAGAAAGAAAAGAGTGGAATAAAGATCGAAGGAATCAATGCTATTAATCCATTCAATAACGAAGAGATTTCTATCTATGTTGCAGACTATGTTCTAAACACATATGGTACCGGAGCTATTATGGCAGTACCAGGACACGATGAAAGAGATGGAGAGTTCGCTGCCAAATATGGTATTCCTGTAAAGAAAGTGATTGAAATTGAAGGAGCTCCAGTAGGGGTTATATTAACAGACTACGGAACTCTAGTTGAATCAGGAGACTACACTGGATTAACATCCCTTGAAGCAATAACAAAGATGCAAGCATGGCTTGAACAAGAAGGATTTGGAAACAAGAAAACCACATTTAGACTAAGAGACTGGTTGGTATCTAGACAAAGATACTGGGGAGCACCTATTCCAATAGTATACGACCCAGAAGGTAATGAACATGTAATGGATGAGAAAGATCTTCCTTTGCTTCTACCAACAGATGTAGACTTTAAACCAACAGGTGAATCTCCTATTAAAGCATCTGAAAGTTTCAAGAAGCTAGCTGAGGATAAGTATGGTAAAGGTTGGCACTTCGAAGTAGATACTATGGATACCTTCGTAGATTCGAGTTGGTATTTCTTAAGATTTACTGATCAAGGAAACAACGATACTATCTTTACCAAAGAGAACGTTAACTACTGGAACCCAGCAGATCTATACATGATTGGTATTGAACATGCAGTTCTTCACCTTCTATACGCTAGATTCTTTACAAAGTTTCTACACGATGAAGGATACCTAAACTTTGAAGAACCATTCCACAAAGTACGACATATGGGTACTATCCTTGGTCCTGATGGAAGGAAGATGAGTAAGAGATGGGGGAATGTAATTAACCCTAACGATGAAGTAAATAGATATAGCGCAGATACAGTTAGAATGTATGAGATGTTCATGGGACCATTGGAGGAATCTAAACCATGGAATGATAAGTCTGAAAGTGGAGTGTTTAGATTCCTTTCTCGAGTTTGGGATCTTGCAGACAAAGTATCAGAAGACTATAGTTCTCCTCAACAAGATGCAGAGATTAACAAGTTAATTCTAAAGATAGAGAAAGATATCGAAATCCTTTCATTCAACACAGCTGTAGCAAAGTTTA
This sequence comes from uncultured Candidatus Saccharibacteria bacterium, assembly GCA_964561155.1. Taxonomy (GTDB): domain Bacteria; phylum Patescibacteriota; class Dojkabacteria; order J137; family J137; genus KLAP211. The sequence continues at coordinate 62,053 of CAZLOI010000002.1, forward strand.
TGGAATTCCTTAATTTCGCAGCAAAGGAAGAGAAGCTATCTAAAGCAGTATTCGAAACATATCTAAAGCTTTTGGCACCATTTGCTCCATTCATAACAGAAGAGCTATGGCACAACTTAGGTAACGATGAATCTATTCACCTACAAGAATGGCCTGTAGCAGATACTTCTAAGATCCTATCCGAAGATCAAAACATAGCTGTTCAATTTAATGGAAAGAGTAGAGGTGTTGTAGTTACTGCACCTGGTAGTACTGAAGATACTGTGATGGAGCTAGTTAAAGCAGAACCGTCTCTAGCTAAATACATTACAGGAGATATAAAGAAGATAATATTCGTACCTGGTAGAATCATTAATATCATTGTGTAATGCAGATAACAGCGATACAGCAAGCAAAGAAAGATGAAGAAAAGGTTAATATCTTTCTTGATGGAGTATTCTGGAGTTCCTTTACCAAAGACGATTTAATCAAGTTTGGTCTACACAAAGGACTTTCTCTTTCCCAAGAAGAAGCAGATGAGCTTAAGAAGAAATCTCGTGTATCTAAGGTTAAGATGCAAGCATTCAGACACTTCTCGGGGGCTCTTAAATCAGAACAAGATATTAGAACCTACCTGTACATGAAAGAGTTAGAGAAAGAGGCTACTGAGGAGATAGTATCATTCCTTAAAGAACACAACGTTATTAACGATGAATACTTCGCAGAGAGGTTCACAGATATGAAGATCCGAGCAAAGAAGTATTCAATGAATCGAATACGAGCAGAACTTAAGAAGAAGGGTGTTAGTGACAAGATAATTAAGGAGATACCTCAACTTAAAGATACAGATGAGGAACTAGAAGCTATTCAGAAATATATATCCAGGAATTCTTCTTTGCCTAAGGACAAACTTGTTCAAAGACTACTAATGCGAGGGTTTAGGTACGATGTAGTTAAAAAGGCTCTAGGGAGTCCTATAGTATCCGAAAACACCTTCTAGATGGTATAATAGAGTGTTCATTCCGTAGGACTACTACTTAGGTAACTAAGCTAGAGGAAAGTCCGGACTTTAAATCGGTCCCGAACACACTAAGTGTCTGGTCTCCAGAAAACAGTAATCGGGATAAGTACCACGTAATCTATTGGAACAATATAGATGATTGGCTGGGAGCGATCTCAGGGAGAAAAGGGCAACAGAAAGATACTACCAAAAGGAATTTTGGTGATGGTGAAATTGTGAGGTAAGAGCTCACACCTTCTAGTAGTAATACTAGATTGCGGTAACCCCTACTTAAAGCAACCCCAAGCAAGTTTACTTGCGTAAGGGCTTAGAGAAATTGTCCTTAAAACAGAATCCGGCTTATGAGAATGAACAATTATGCCTCACTTTGTGGGGCATTTTTTATAGCATCCTCCATCGCCTTCTTCGCATTCTTAAGAATTAACCTAAGCTGCTCTTCGCTTGCATGCTCAATCTCATCGAAAGCCATTCCTGTGAGAGAAAATACCTCACCTCTTAGCTTCTCCAGGTTTTGCTCACGAGCTATCATCAGCAGCATATCGTTCCAGACTGCTACTGGATCAGGGAATCTTATATCCATTATTTAATCCCATCTAAAATATATTGTTTAA
>CAZLOI010000002.1:63673-155318 GCA_964561155.1 uncultured Candidatus Saccharibacteria bacterium
CGTACTTGAGTCATAGAATCTCTTTCTCTAACAGTTACTTGACCATCGTTTAGAGTATCGAAGTCAACAGTAATGCAGTATGGTGTTCCTATTTCATCTTGTCTTCTATATCTCTTTCCAATAGATGCAGTCTCATCATACTGAGTCATCATATCTGACTTTAGAATATCCTGAATCTCCTTTGCCTTTGATTGTAGCTCTGGTTTCTTAGATAGTGGAAGAATAGCAGCCTTGATTGGTGCCAAAGACTTCTTAATCTTTAATACCACTCTAGAATCTGATTCACCATTCTCTTTTGTAAGCTCTTCTCTTGTCCAAGCTTCTTCTATAACCATCATCAAACACCTATTCAAACCAACAGATGTTTCTACGATATGTGGAATATATCTAGTATTCTTTTCCTGATCGAAGTAGTCTAGCTTCTCTCCAGAGAACTTTGTATGCTGAGTTAAGTCGTAGTCGCTTCTTGCATGAATACCTTCAAGCTCTTTAAATCCTCCTAATGTTCCAAAGTTGTATTCAACATCAACAGCTGCACTTGCATAGAACACAAGCTTCTCGTGTTGCTTAAATCTTAGATTAGACGGATTAATACCCAAAGAGTTAACTAACCAATCCATTCTAGATTGCTTCCATTCATCAAAGATTCTTTGAGTATCTTCGGGCTGATGGAAATATTGCATCTCCATTTGTTCAAACTCTCTTGTTCTAAAGATAAATTGTCTAGCAACTATCTCATTTCTAAAGGCCTTTCCAACTTGAGCTATACCGAAAGGAATCTTTAACCGCATACTTTCAAGAACATTCTTGTATTGAAGATATATTCCTTGGCAAGTTTCAGCTCTTGCATAGACTACATTTTCATCATTGAACGCAGCATCTGTAGAACCTAGGTTTGTCTTAAGCATTAGATTAAAGTTTCTTGGTTCTGTTAACTCGTTTCCATCAGGACTCTTAATTCCATTCTCCTTTAATATCTGAGCTATCTCTTCAGGAGTCTTCTTGTCCATATCTACCTTTTCTCCTTTCTTTTCATACCATTCTTCTACCAAATGATCAGCTCTATATCTCTTGTGTGTTTTCTTGTCTTCAACCAATACATCTGAAAATCCTGCAGCATGACCTGATGCTACCCAAGTCTTTGGATGCATGAATATTGCAGAGTCAAGGAGCACAACATCTGATCTTTCCTGAACAACTGATTTAAGCCATTCATTCTGAATATTGTTTTTAAGTAACGCTCCAATAGGTCCGTAGTCAAAAATAGCAGCCAAACCTCCATATATTTCACTAGATGGATATACAATTGCATTCTCCTTTGCCCATGATCTGAATTGGTCTAGATTTTCTAACTTATTGCTCATATTAATATTTTAAAAACTAACTAGTATTTTAGATATACAAAAACCGTCCTTTGATCTATGTAAGTATTACATAAATCTTGGGACGGTTCAAAATCTACCGTGGTTCCACCCAAGTTCCTTAATAAATTAAACTAATTTACTAAAGCACTTTTGTTTGGTTAGCTCCAGCATGCCATTGCCTTCAACGCTACAGCAATTATATCACAATATAATTCAAGAATAACCTACAACTATTCCACTACCAAATTGATTGAAACTAGAGTCTTTTGTGCTCCATCTTTTGCATCCTCGTAATAGAAGACTAGTACTGCTTCATCTCCAGAATCCAATTCAGATAGGTCTAGTTTCTTGTTAAAGATACCAGCACTTCCTACATCACCAAAAGCGCTGTACGTTACAAACCCAGAATCTACTACAACGTTATTTGAATCTACATAGTAGTTAAGAGTATTCTCAAAGAAACCCTGAGCAATCCCATACATTGTAAATTCATCAGCTATAGTTGCACCATCACATGGTGAAAACATAACTAAACGCCCATCCTCAGATGCTGTATTGCATGATCCTGAAGTCTGATTTGTATCATCAACTTCTTCTGAATCTAAGTTTCCTACCAATGCTTCAAAGTTTGTTAACTTTGTTTCTAGTATGGAAAGTCTTCCGTTACTAGCATTGTAGTTAACTAACAAGATAGTAGTTAAAACTGTTAGCGCAATTACCAGAATGAACATTACAAAAGTTAGAATAAAGCGTTTCATAGTAACTTATTAATATATAACTCTATATTGTATTACAAATACGAACATAGATCTTCTTTTTTAACTTTTTAGATCCAACAAGACAATATATTGACTGTTAAGAATTTCCAAATAAAAGCGACAGTATTAATATTACTTTAATTCTTCTTCAACTGCACCATCTTCAAAAACTGCATCTAATTCACCTACGAATTCAGAATATTTGTCAGAGAAGTAAGCAAGAGCCATTCGCCATATAGCTGCTTTAATTCTAATCATTTCTTCAGGCATATTCTTATCAGCATTTAACATTAGTGTTTCAAGTTCAGGTGACACATTAAATCTTAAAGTTTGAACAAGTTTTCTAATAACTGGTTCTACCATGTCAGGTGTATAGTCATCTGTCATTAGAACAGCCCATGTTTCATTTCCTTCAGGATCTGGATCTGGGTCTATAGACCTACTTAAAGCTATAGCATTTTCTATTAATTTAACTTTAATATATTCATCATCATATCCTTTAACAACATTCATAACATATGGAAGGTTAAGTAAATCCCACCCTCTTGCTTTTAATTCATTAAGATTTTCTACATCATCTCTGTTTGTGAGATTAGATAATCTTAGAACATTAACTGCATCGTCTGGCTGATCAGGATTATTCATATAATATCAATAACAAATATATTTAAATATTAAACTTGTAGCTCTTCTTCTTTTGTAAATACTCTTCCTCCTTTCCACTGACCTCTATACATAACACCTTCTCCATCAACTCTGTGGAATTCAAACTGAGCAAACCTACAACCTAGCTCCATCTTGAATGGTACTCCAGACAGATTAATGATTGGAACTACGAATGGACCTTGGTATCCAGGATCTGCTTTGTAACCTAGAACCATTATTCCATTAGCCAATACGTTATACCTAGCTACAAACCTAGCAACTATATCCTGAGGAACATCCATAGTTTCGATAGTTTTAAATTGATAGTACTTGTTAGGTTCCAAGGTAAACCAATTATCATTATCTCCTACCTTATATTCAGCTACCAATCTGTATTCACGAGTCTTTCTTGTAGTTTTCCCTAAGAATGCATCGGATGTAGTATCCATCTCCCAGATTTCACCTAACCGCACATCTACAGCTGCTCCCTCTGGTTCCACAAGACCATCTCCATCTCCAATATCTCTACCAGTTAACCAATTATTCTCTAATACTACTTTTATAGGTACTATCATATTATTTAAGTGCTTCTTCAATATTAGGAACCATTTGCTTCTTTCTAGAAACAACACCTGGAAGATTAACAGTTTCAGAAAGGAACGATACCTTGAATGCTTTCTCAATTAACTGCTTTTCTTCATCGTTTGTAACTACAACCTCTGCAGATGAATTAACAATATCTACAACAAAGAATAGGATCATATCCAAAGCTTCTTCAGACTTAATAGCTACCATTCTTTCTCTTAACTCAGGTAACATTCCTAGTGCTACCTTGGTATTTGTAGTTTCTAATGTTGAGATTCGAAGCTTCTTTCCTCCTAACTCAATTATCTTGCTATCCATATGCAAAATATCATCTGCACTCATTCCTGTTAGATCCGATTTTGCATCAAACATCTTTTCTGCTAATTCACTCTGATCTACATTAGCAATTGCAGCCAATTCGTTTCCTGAGTCTATATCTTCTTGAGTTGTAGTTGGACTAGTGTATTTAAGAGTATCTGAAAGAATACTTCCTAGAAGCAATCCTGCAATATTAGCAGGAACATCAGATACGCTATTTGCCTTAAAGATACCCCAAACAATAGTAGCTACACAAGCTACAGGTTTCATCGTTACAGTAACTGGGGATGAAGTACTAATGTTTCCAAATAACTTATGATGATCAATTATCTCTAAGATCTCTGCCTTATCAAATCCTGCAATCAATTCATCTGCATTATTTGTATCAAGGATTACTAACTTGTCTTCTTCTGTAATTGTTTCCAAAACCTTTGGTGTTTGAAATCCGAATCGATTAAGTAGGTAGAGAGCTTCCTTGTTTGGCTCGTTTACTACATATACTTCCGCATCTAGTCCTTTCTTCTCTTTCAAGTACCACGCATATGCTGTTGGTGTGCATGTAGAGTCAGTATCTGGATTTATGTGTCCAATAACTTTGATTGTTGCCATATCTATTATTTAACTATTAAACTTAAAATTGCTATTTGATTTTATCAAACTACAAACATTCCTGCATAAATTCTCTTTAGATGTATAATGAATTCATAGATATTAATAATTTACTATGGAAGGACTAAGTTACGTAGAAATATTATTCAATCAAGATGAGATAAAAAGCTTCAAAGAAGTTGTGAATAAAGTGTGTAAACCAGAAGACTTTTACTACTCAGATACCATTTCTAGAATTAATGGAGATGTTTCAGACAAGCTACATTTAACATTGTTCTATGGATTAATTGATCAACAGATAAACTCAAAAGAGATGAGCAATCATTTGGCAACGCTCAGTTTTAAAACAGTAAAGCTAGGTAAGCCATTCTTAAAAATTGGATACAAGGGTATGTACAAGGTATTAATGATAGAAGTAATTGACGAAGACGGTTTATTAGCAGCGGCACACGAAAGTTTAAAGCAATTTGCACATATGGAAACATCTCAAGTATTCCTACCACACATTACTCTTGCATACGTTAATGCAGATTACGAGATCTCAGACGTATCAGGTTACCCTACAGAACTAACTGTAGAGCGTGTTAGATATTCTGAAGATAAGTAGTTACTTTGTAAGTGTTAGTGAAAATGATACACTAGATAGATGACTAAGCTTTCAACGAATCAAAAAAGAGTTGTGTATCTAACTATATTCCTAATAGCAATATTAAATCTTGTAGCTATTTTGCATATCTCAGCTCGTAGTAACCAAGCCCAACCTAACGTTAACGGTCTAAACACTATACATCCAGATTCAATTAGACTGAATCCAGACAAAGAAGATAATAAGGAGGAGGAAGGAGATGTTGAATCGGATATTGAAGAAGATTCCAATGCTCCACTCCCAACTAGCTATACATCATTCACAATCTCGGAATAGGTCCTAAAGTCTTAATAAATGGTATAATCCAAAGTTAAAAAAACACATATGAATTTAAAACTAGGTATAGTAGGACTTCCGAATGTAGGTAAATCTACACTCTTTAATGCTCTAACAAAGCAGAGTGTTCCTGCGGAGAACTATCCTTTTTGTACAATTGACCCAAATGTTGGAATAGTTGCAGTTGCAGACAAGAGATTAGACGCTGTTGCAAAGATTGCTAACCCTGAAAAACTAACTCCAGCAGTAGTTGAGTTTGTAGATATTGCAGGGCTTGTAAAAGGAGCTGCAAGTGGAGCAGGACTTGGTAATAAGTTTCTAAGTCATATTAAAGAAGTTGATGCCATTGTTCAAGTTATAAGAGCTTTTGATAATACAAACATTACTCATGTAGAGAACTCAATTGATCCAACTCGCGATATTGAACTAATCAATACAGAGCTAATCCTTAAAGATATGGATACAGTATCTGCAAGATATAACGGTATTGGAAGCAAGGCTAAGTTTGATAAGGTACTAGGAGAGCTTGCAGAACACCTTAAGCTTTTAACTGATCATTTAAGTTCAGGAAAGCTAGCTAAAGATTTCCCATTACCAGAAGATGAAGATGTACGCAGAGAGAGAAAAGGATTATTCTTAATTACAGACAAGCCTGTTATCTTTCTTGTAAATGCAACTAAGGAAGCAGATACGGATAAGATTAAAGATGTTTTAAAGAACGAAAGATACATTAGCATGGATATAAAGACTGAATACGATCTTGCAACTATGAATGATGACGATCGAAAGATGTTTATGGACGAACTGGGTATTGCTGAAACTGGGTTAGATCGATTAACTAGAGAAGCATACGATCTATTAGGATTAATCTCATACTTTACAGAAGGTCCTGAAGAAGTTAGAGCATGGACAATAGAGAAGGGTAGTAGGGCACCTGTTGCTGCAGCTGCAATTCACACTGATTTTCAAAAGAAGTTCATTGCTTGCGATGTGTGCTATTTCCAAGACTACCTAGACAACAACGGTTGGAACAACTGCAAGACAGTTGGAAAGGTACGGTTAGAAGGAAAGGAATACATTGTAAAAGATGGCGATATAATGGTAATTAGACACGGGTAAGCTTAAGGATTCTGTAGTCTTAAATCGTTTTGATCTACATAAATAATCGTTAGATCATCTATATTTAGAAACTGACTTAGAAAATCTTGTCTAAACTGATCCTCCGTAAACCCATTCTTAAGTTCAACCCTGTAACTATTCTCTTCCAAATACGTAATACTAAACCTGTCATCTGAGTAATTGGTTGCACCAATATATAGTGCGAAATCTATTGGATCAATATCTGCATGAGCTTCATATAGATCTACTTCATCTATACCTTCAAAGAGTTCATTTAGAGGATCTTTCCTATTTTCAATTGATGCAAAATACTCCTCAATCGATAGTCCATCTAAATCGTTTCCATCTAGCAACATTACATCTGTATCTGTTAGTGTAAGACCTTCAGAGTAGAGTATATTCGTTATTAAATTAGAGATACTAACTTCATCACCTAATCTATTAGTTAATATGACAACAACATTTCTCCCATCAACAACATATATCTTGTATTGAAGTACCAATTCTCCTGCTGCTGTATTTAACCTAACTTCTTGAATACCTTCAGCTATTTGAGTCTTGTTTAGATCTGCAAGTCTAGTTACGAACAAAGAAACAACAATTAGAATTAATAGTGCGATAGAGAGTCCAATGAACAACGACATAAACGTTATTCCCTTCTTCTTTTTAGAACTTGAATCTTCTGAAGCATTATCTATATTCCTATCAATGCTCTTAGTAGTATTAGTATCCGCACTTCGATTCTTCGCGTATGGATTTACGTTTACAACTCCATTTGAGTTTGTATTCAAGTTATTTTTTATATTATCGTTCCTTCCCATACTAGTTTATATTACAGTATTTTTTAACCCAAGGAGTAGAATCAATCGAGTTACCTTCAAAATATGGAGCTTGATCACCCTTTGCAATAGTTGCTGCATCTATAATTGCAAAGTGTAAGTGCTGGTTTGAGATACTAAAGCAACCTGGTGTACTACCTACACTCCAAGGAGCCCAGTTATCATTTCCATACTTGTTAAGCTTTTTATAGAATGGTTCAACACCCAATACGCCATCGTAAACTCTACCTAACCTTGTTCCCTTTGTAACTACGTCTCCTTCATTCATTCTTAAATCTTCTAAGTGAACAAATCTCCATAAACGACCTTCTCCATCAAGCAAATGAACTACAAATCCACCGTCATAGTATGTATCAGAGCCATCTGGAAGCATAATATTGTCACATATAGATCCTCTAGGGAAATAAGAATCAAGTGTCTCCTCTGGATCTCTAACCTCAATAATAGTTCCATCTATTGGAGCTATAACTTCTTGACCAGTAGCCCTAATATCTGTTGGTAACTGTTGGTGTTGATTGTATGCATTGTTCTTTGAATGCGATGCTCCACATTGACCTCTTTCGTTACAACCTTGAGAATTCTGTGATATATATTCTGGGTTTGTAACAGGACAAGCAAAGTCTCCTTCCATAATTCCTGCGGCCCCTCCAACACACTGAGGAGCTGTTGTTCCTACAAACATGTATTTTTGAGGATCAGCAGAACATTGACCTAGCGTAAAACCGCTTTCACCATACCCATCGTAACAATCTGTATGCCTTAACTCCAAGTGTAAGTGAGGACCTGTAGTTCTACCAGTTGTACCAACTTTTCCAATAACCTGACCTGCAACTACATAATCTCCAACCTTTAGGTTTTCAGAAACAACTGAAAGGTGTTGGTAACTAGTCCATACGGTGCTATCTGATTTAAATTGAGAATGGAATATCTTAACAAAGTTTCCAGCACCCTCAGCGTAGCCTGGACTTCCTGGAATCTGTGGTAAACCATTTGAAGGTTGTTGTGCTTCCCTGTTAATCGCTACTACTTTTCCTGCTGCAGATGCCACAACGTCATCACCAATGTGTGCAGCTAAGTCCATACCACTGTGGAGTAGAGTTCCCCATTTTCTTGTAACAACAAGAGGTCCTGAATCTTTAAGGGGAGACCTTAGTGTTATATCATCAAAAAGACAGTCTAGTTCATCTTCATCTCCAAATATTGGAATACATATTTCTCCTGTTGGTTTTGGTCTTGGTGGTACACCTGCACAAAGAACAGGATTCTCTGCAGCGTATGTATTACAAATAGTTTCTACATATATTCGACAATATGGTCTATCAAACTGAGAACAATCTCCCAAATATGCCTTTGCAGCTTTAAATACATCGTCCTGACTCCAATTAGATGAATTATTCGCATCTGTTTGAGAGTCATTCTTTAACTTTGCTGCTGCTGCACACAAAGCGAATCCTAGGTATGATCTTTCTAGAACATCGCTCTTGCCAGGTTCCATATATTTTGGATCGTTGTATTCATATCCCATATGATTCAAGCAAGATTGAGTATTTCCACCCATCAAACTGAAACCTCGTCCATCAAGTTCCCCATATCCAGTACCTGCCAATCCACTTGGACTTATTGGTCTGTATTCATCACCATACCAAGATATATCATGGAACTGAGCAGGACCCCACACAGGATTGTTTCCTTTTCTTTCATATAGTTTCTTGTATGCTTCGCCTTCCAATGTCTTAACAGCTCCCGTTATTTCTCGCTCCATTAATGCAATAAGCATTCCTTGTGGTAATCCCATGTGAGATTCAATACTTGATGTCATAGATATCAAGCTAGGCTGAACGTCAAAAAGACTTTGAATAGTTGATTCTCCAACTGGAAACTCACTTAAATCAGGAGTATCCGTATCTCCTCCTGCTGGAATACATTGCAACTTACAATTTGTATCGATATTGTAACCTCGTCTACAAAGTTCTGTATCTAGCTTGTCATTCTGTCTGCTATCGATGATGTCAGTAATACAAGAAATTTGAATACCAGGATTAAGCTTTGTAGAACCAGGTAACGGACATAGTTTCTCTGCTAGCTCCAATTCAAATCCCTGTGCTACCAAGTCACTTTGGCTGTATTGCTTACAAATATTAACTTGATCACAGGTAAAGAGAGGATAGCTCATCAATTGACTAGTTGTATCGTTAATCAAAATATTCTGTCTATTGTAGTTTGGCTTAGAAGAATCATTTGGATCATAGAAAGGGTTTGTAGTATCCGAGAAATATGCACTCAAGTTCTGAGGTTGAGATCCTGTTAAATATACAGAACGTATTTCGTTTATCTGATTAATGTACTCAAGATCTTTTATATAGCTCTTGTTAACCTTCTGACTTATTTCTTTTGCAGGCAAGAACTGAGGTACCACATAATTTGGAGTACTCATCTTTATAGCTTCACCACTAAAGTTACTTACATCTCCTTCCGCAGCATTTGGTAAATATTTGTAGTTAACTTGATTCGCAATATCTTGACCATCTCTTGCTGTAATAACAACATCAACTTCCCAACCATATCCTTCACCCATAACAACCTTTAGATCCATATCCTTGAACTCTTTGTTCATAAGATCCTTCAATCTAAACAAGGAATCATAGATACCAGGAATTTCAATATTCGCATCTACATCTTGCAACGTATCTGAATATGCATAAACACGAACACCCCTAAATCCAGTATCTGGAGGAACAAAAGTTAAACATGCATCCGCTACATTCTCATCTATATTACAGAAACCACTATTTATAGCATCGTCGGATAATCCACAGGCTGAATCAAAGATCAACATTGCGTTTGAACATGAATATGCAGTTCCAGAGGTTGGGCTAATGTAAAATTGATCTGTTAATACTTCACAATTGATAGGATCAAGAGTTTCAATTTTCTGACCACCTTCAAAGTTTCTTCTAGCAACTGCTGCACACATTTTTCCACCAGAACCTTCCCAAACCTGCCTACTACCAACTTGAATCTCTGGACCATATATATAGTCGTCATTATTCACTACATACCTACCTTCAGCTCCACAAGATATCGGGTATGCAGGAAACTTTGCAGAACTATTAAATGTTTCTGGATTATAGTCTCGAAGTATTTGAACATCAGATATTAATGCTTTATCTATATTAATCTCATCATTACCAAATTCATCTTTAGCAACTATCGTTCTTTCATCTGGAATGAAACCGTTAGAGCTAATAGCGCTCGTATAATATGGAATACTTCTAGCAACACCTTTAGATTTGTCTGCTTCTATATCGGCAAGAGTAGAATATGTTTCTATTCCCGGCGAAAGCTTTGGCGTTACGTATTCAGTTTCGTATCTAGTATTGTAAAGAATTGTTTCTGATGAGTTTTGTATAGCTGAACCAAGCCAAGGCATTGGATAATCTACACTACCAATCTTTACTAAACCTGCAAACTGATTCAAAGCTTCGTAATTATCATAAGTTTGTGATGCAAAGGCTTCTAGGTTATATGAAGGAAACGGCCTAGTACGCGTTCCAAAAGATGAATTGGAACCAAAGCTATTTATAGGTAAACCAATTTGAACAGTATTAATTCCACCAGCAGAACAATGCACTTTTCCACCATCTGCAGGTCCACAAACTATTCTATAACCAGATCCACCAGTAACTGCTACTTTTGTAGCATAGTCTGGATCAGATACCGAACAGAAACTATCTGCAGTAGATGCACTCAGTGGTACAGTGGCCGAAAGCGTTCTTTCAGTCGTATATAGTTGAGTATCAAAGTTACAATTAGGGAACTGTACCTTTCTAGTACAGCCCAAAGTCATATCTCGTATTACATCTGTAGTTAATTGAAGTGGCCTTGGTTCAGGAGATAGGGCTGCTAGTTCACCAACGTTTCTAAAGAATAGTATTCCTTGTACATTATCGTTTTGGCATAACTCTGTGAATGCCTGCTTTATTAAAGTAGTATCGTTCTCTATGAATGTTCCAAACTCAGTTAAGATAATTGGTAGATCATACTTCTCACTAACGTAATTAAGATTAAATGCAGTAGCTCCGTTTCCTACATTTACATATTCCGATGCCAAATTAACTTCAGGATCTGCAGGATTCGCATCTTGGTTGTATGCATTACCTAGAACATAGTCAAAGAAGTCTGTTCTTAATACTGTTCCATTTTGAGTAGCTACATTTAATCCACCCTTGCTTCTATCCAAAGGTCCAAAGAACTCTTTTAGATCATCTCCTTGCGTATTTGAAAGGTTGAATGCACCCGGTGCCAGATACATGATTCCTCCATTAACAACTCTTTCTTTCTGAAGATAGTATCCAGCTTCGTTAACAACTCTAACTAGATCGTTATAGTTCGTTATTCCAAAAGCTTCCATTTCACCAGCAGTGCCTGGTTCATTTGGTCCAACAAGAGCTATAAATTCATATCCTTGTAGATTTGAAATATCTTGTTCAAATACCTTGGTACCACCAATTCTTCTATCAAGTTCTGTGATGATACCTTGATAAAAATTAACAATATCCCTACTTGCAAAGTTGCTTTGTGTAACACCATCATTCATTTCAGAAACGTTATCAGTATTTCGTAATGGATACTTATCAAACTCAATCTTAAACTCACATCCTCCTGGGTAACACATTCTAATAACAGGAATCATTCCATTCTTGCTTGTATCAATAATAAACTGTGCAGCTTCTGGTGCTGATTCTGGTGTAGTAAACATAGCTAATTGATAGCCCATATTCATTTGTTCACCTAAATCATTAATACCATGGGAAAAGTTATTTATAATATTTCCACTTCCTGCATCTAGAACCGCAAGATTAACACCACCTTTACCTGTCATTAATGGATTACTTCCGGCTGGTCTACATCTATCTGTAGAATCAAATACCTTACGTAGAAGTGGTGTATTTATTTGGCTAACAGCAGAACCTGGAGCATCTGGAGCTATCTGTGCAACAATACCTTCTATAAAGCCGAAAGGTCTAAACCCTTGGCTTGAAAGGTCTTTAATTAAACCTGCAGTCGATATTATCCCAACTAGGGCAAGTAATATGAAAAGCGATTTAGAATGCCTTGATTTATTTGATTCTAATGAATCATCCATACTATTTTCCATTCTAAATTATTCCTCACTTTACTTCAATTATTGGCAGGAAGCGTATTAACCTGCTAAAATATTAAAGTGCTTAATGTAATAAACATCTAAAGCTTGTAGAATATATGTATCCAACATAATTCTATTTATCTAACGATATTTATACAGTTTATCGAATATGAATATTTCAGAATTATTTTCAAATAGAACAAACGAAGCTCTTCAGAATGCTTTCAACAAGGCAGTAGCAAAAAAGCAAAGATCTATAGATACCGAACATATTCTTTGGGGACTTGCACACGATACTATTGTAATGAAGAAGATATTTAAGGAACTAAAAATTGATTCAACAGAGCTTACAAATCAATTAGATAGAATGATGCCTGAAGGTATTGATTCTAAGCAACCAACTCTTACCCCAAGAGCTTCTCAAGTTATACAACTTGCATACCAAGAATCTATGGCTTTAAACCATACGTATATTGGAACAGAGCATCTACTTCTTGGTTTAATCTTGGAGCAGGAAGGATTAGCTGCCCAGCTACTTCGTAAATATGCAATTACCCATTCTCAGGCAAGACAGGCTGTTATCAAAGCAGTTGGTGAAGGAGATGTAGAAGGCAAAGGTGGCAACGGGAAATCAGAAACACCAACTCTAGATGAATTTACTAAAGATTTAACGGAACTTGCTAAACAAGACAAGATTGACCCAGTCGTCGGTAGAGACAAAGAAATTACACGAGTTATAGAAATACTATCAAGACGAAAAAAGAATAATCCAGTACTCATTGGAGAACCAGGGGTTGGAAAGACTGCAATAGCTGAAGGATTGGCACAACGAATTATTTCAGGTAATGTTCCAGATATTCTAAAGAACAAGAAACTAAAAGCTTTAGATCTAACTTCACTAGTAGCTGGTTCAAAATTCAGAGGAGAATTTGAAGATAGAGCAAAGAAGCTAATTGAAGATCTAGAAAAAGCAGAACGATCTATAATTCTCTTTATCGATGAACTCCATACAATAGTAGGTTCAGGTGCACAACAAGGAGAGCTAGATTTTTCTAATATGTTAAAACCGGCACTTGCCAGAGGAGAGCTTCAGGTTATTGGTGCAACTACACTTCAGGAATATCAAAAGTATATTGAAAAAGATGCAGCGTTAGAGCGAAGATTCCAACCAGTAGTTGTTGAAGAACCAACTGTTGATCAGACGCTTCATATTCTTAGAGGTATTAAGGATAGATATGAATCACATCACAAATTAAAGATTAATGATGATTCACTTGTAGCTGCTGCGAATCTTTCTAATAGATATATAAAGAATAGGTTTCTTCCAGACAAGGCAATAGATGTACTTGATGAAGCAAGTAGCAAGGTAAGACTTAGATTTGCTAGTGAACCTACCGAAATACAAAACTTTAAAAATCAGATTAAGAAACTTGAAACTGAAAGAGAATCTTTAACAAGATCTGGAGAATTAAAGGAAGCAGCCGAGTTAAAGGTACAAATAGAAAAGATTAAAGAAGAAATGAAACCTATAGAAGCAGCTTGGTTAACAGCTAGAGGAACTGGAACTCCTGAAGTTACAGTAGCCGATATTAATCTAGTGATATCCCAAATGACTGGAGTTCCAATTACAGAACTTAATAAAGAAGAGAAGCAAAATCTATTGCATCTTGAAGACAATCTTCATAAACGAATTATTGGACAAGACGAAGCAGTTACTACCGTCTCTCAAGCTATTAGAAGGGCAAGGACCGGTCTTAAAGATCCAAGGCGACCAATTGCCTCATTCCTATTCCTAGGACCTACAGGGGTCGGTAAGACGGAACTTGCTAAGGCACTATCCGAACTTGTATTTGGAGATGAAGACTCAATGATTCGAATTGATATGAGCGAATACATGGAAAAGTTTGCAGTATCAAGACTAATTGGTGCTCCTCCAGGATACGTTGGATACGAAGAAGGTGGTCAATTAACAGAGAAGGTAAGACGCAAACCGTACTCGGTAATATTGTTGGACGAAATAGAAAAAGCACATCCAGATGTATTCAATATACTCTTACAGGTTATGGATGATGGAAGGATTACAGATGGAAAAGGTAGACTAATTGATTTCAAGAATACAATCATTATTGCTACAAGTAATATTGGTTCCGATCTAATCATGGCAAAGATTGGTGCCGATGAAGTAACAAAGATACTAGGAGCATTGAAACCAGAAGTTAATCATTCACCGAAAAGCCTTATAAAGATGAAGGACCCTACTGATCAAATTCCTAAGTGGGAAGATCTTAAGGATCAGCTTATGCTTCAGCTAAAGAAATTCTTTAAACCTGAATTCATAAATAGACTTGATGATATTGTTGTATTTAAAGCACTCACAATGGAGCAGATTGATAAGATAGTATATCTAATTCTACAAGATACAAAAATGATGCTAGCTGAACAGGATATAGATATTGAATTTGACCATAGTGTTATTGATGAAGTAGGTAGAGCAAGCTATAACCCAGAGTTTGGTGCTAGAGAAATAAGGAGAACTGTTCAAAGAGAAATTGAAAACTTTATTTCAGAAGAGCTGCTTAAGGAAAACATAGGAGCTGGAGATAAAATAAAGATGAAGTTTGAAGGAAATAGGTTCATAATAGATAAAGTTAAAGAAAAGAAAACCAAATGATAATATTAATAATCCTAGTTGTTTCGGGGTTTGCTATTCAATTCATCTTGGCACTATACGCATCTGCATCTAGACGAGAGATTAAGGGTAAATTCGCTATTCCAATTGGAGAACAGATAAGGTTATCAGATCTTGTAGAGCGATACTGGAATGAGTTTAAGATACCTCTTTCAATTAGAGCAACGGACTCTATATCAGTTCCTGCCTTCTACTTTCAAGAAACAATGCTCATAAGTCGTAAGCACTTATTATTCTCAGACCTATACACTTTGTACTATTTCATCTTTCAAACAGAGATAGGTAGAAAAGACTTTAAAGCATATGTAAAGATGCCACAGATTCTAAATGCACTATTCCTAGGTGAACTTCTTTTATTTATCTTAAGTTTCTTTGCATCTGGAGATATCCAATTAATACTTCTAATAACATCGTTAGGACTACAGCTGATATCGGTTATAGCATCGGTGATATATATATCATTAATAAAGAGACTGTTATTTGATTCATCTGTAATAGCTACATATATGCTATCTCTTGATGATGTAGAGCAGGCAAGGCTTTTAGGGTTGATTGATAATATGAAGTACTATCATATGGAATATCCATTTGAAACACTTTTTAGAGTAATGGCTTTCTTCAGATTTTAATCCTGATTAATTTGGAGCTTTAACTTTATCGCAGTATAATATTTAGTTATTTTGAGTATACAAACTACACATATGAAATTCTTTAAATTCTTCGATTCGAACACGGGACAAATTTCAAAAACAGACAAAGCACTTAATGAAATAAAACAATGGAGAGAAAAGTCTTCAGATATAACTTCAGAGCAGATTCAAAAACGTATTAAAGAGATGCAAGCAGAGCTTAAGATCTTAGTAGATAAGATTCCTTTTGAAGAAAAGTTATCGTTATCTAAAGTAGAACGAGGAAAGGGTTTATCAGAGAAGGAAGAAGCTATTAGAAAGAAACTTACTGAAGTTATGCCTGAAGTATATGCGTATGCAGACGAGATCTTTTATAGAAAGATGGGGTTTAGATTTCATGATGTTCAATTAAGAGCAGGTATTGTTCTTGCTCAAGGACAAAGACTTGTTGAGCAATATACGGGAGAAGGAAAGACTATGACTTTCTTACTACCTTTAATTCTATACTCGTTAGTTGGTAGAGGTGCTCACCTAGTTACTGTTAACGACTACCTTACAAGAAGAGATGGAGAATATGCAGGACACATTGCAGTTGAACTTGGATTAAGCGTTGGTATTATAAACTCGCAGGTATCCTACAAGTTTATTCCAGATGATCAAATCCTTGCAAACAAAGGTGAAGAAGCAAAGAAACAAAGAGATTCTATGGAGAAGGTTAGTCTAAGTTCCCTTGAAGGATCGAATCTTGCTGAAGTTACAAAGAGAGAGAGTTACAACTGTGATATTACATACGGTACTAACAATGAATTTGGATTCGACTATCTAAGAGACAACATGTCTTGGGAACTTCCAAATATTTCTCAAAGAGAGCTATATTTCTGCATCGTTGACGAAGCTGACTCTATTCTAATTGACGAAGCAAGAACACCTTTAATCATTTCTGGAGTACCTAGTGAAGCAGACACTGAAAAATATATTAGATTCTCACATGCAGTAGACAATTTAGAAGAAACTAAGCACTATACTATTGATCACAAGAGTAGATCCGTTAACTTAACTGAAGATGGAATTGTACAAGTAGAAGCTAATTTAGGGATAGATAATATTTGGAAAGACTATTCTTCTGCATATCATATTGAAAATGCATTGAAAGCAAAGACTTTATACAAACGAGAGGAACACTATCTTGTTAAAGATGGTGAAGTAATAATCGTTGATGAATTTACAGGTAGAACACTAAAGGGACGAAGATATTCAGAAGGACTTCACCAAGCTATTGAAGCAAAGGAAGGAGTAAAGATTCAACAAGAGAGCAAAACATTCGCAACTATTACTTTCCAAAACTTCTTCAGGTTATACAAAATCCTAACAGGAGGTTCAGGAACTGTCCTTACAGAAGCTGAAGAGTTCTACAAGATCTATGGACTAGAATCTGTAGTTATTCCAACAAACAAACCAATCATTAGAATCGATCACCCAGATAGAATATATAAAACACAAGCATCTAAATTTAGAGCTGTAGTTGAAGAGGTTAAAGAAATGATCGCTATTGGAAGACCAGTTCTAATTGGTACTGCTTCTGTTGATAAATCAGAAATTATTTCCGAACTACTTGATCAAGCAAATATTTCTCATGAGGTTTTGAATGCAAAATATCATGAACAAGAAGCAAAGATAATTGAAAGAGCAGGAAGAAGAAGTGCTGTAACTGTTGCTACAAACATGGCAGGTAGAGGAGCAGACATCATTATCGGAGGAGGAAAAAGAGGAGACGATGCATGGAAAGAAATATCAGCTCTTGGAGGTTTACATGTAATGGGTACAGAAAGACACGAAGCAAGAAGAATTGATAATCAGTTAAGAGGTAGAACAGGAAGACAAGGAGAACCAGGTTCATCTAGATTCTATACATCTTTGGAAGATAATCTACTACGAGTTTTGGGTGGAGAGATGATGTCTAAGCTTCTTGGTATGGTTGGATTGAAGGAAGATATGCCAATTGAAATGGGGTTAATATCACGACAAATAGAAGGAGCACAGAAAAGAATAGAGAATGTTAACTTCGATTATCGAAAGAGGGTTGTTGACTATGACGATGTAATGAATCAACACAGAGAAATATTCTATACAAGACGAAGAGAGATGTTAAATCTTTCTGAAGGAGCTAACGGTAGATTCCTACTTAACTTAGATCTTGTTGACTCTTCAAAACTAGATGACGAAGTAAAGAAGGCTGAGCTTAAGGAGCGTGAAATTGAATCAAGAGAGAAACTAAAAGCAATTATTGAAGACATGTATCTTGAAGAAGTGGAAGCTATTTCTCAGGAAGTATCAGCTTTGAAAGCAAAGGATGATATTCAAAGTCCTAAGTTTGAAAAACTAATGAAGGAATTCTTTACAATAGTTCCTGTTCAGTATACAGAGTACAAGAACTTTGCAGCGTTTAACAATGTAATAAAAGAACTTCCTTCAAAAGAAGTTGCTGAAGAATTACGAAAGATTGCAAAGCAAGCTTTTGAGAACAAGATTAATGAATTTGGAAACGATTTCTACTACTTAAGCAAAGTTGTTATGTTCCAAATTACAGACAACGCTTGGGTTGATCACTTAGAACTAATGAAAGACATTAGAGATGGTATTGGTCTTCAAGCATATGCTCAGAAAGACCCATTGGTTGAATACAAGAACGAAGCTTTCAATGTCTTCAGATCCTTTATCATTAAGATCAACAATGAGTTTACAAAGAAGATCTTAAATATTTCTAAAGTATCTGAAGGAAATAATGGAGCTGTTAGACTAGATACAAACATAGAAGATATTAAAGATGTTTCAACAGAAGACCGAGAATTTGTTCCAACAGAGACTTCTACAAACAAACTAGATGCGGTTGTTCGGAATGCAGAGGCTCAACGAAACAAAACAAAAGCAACTCTATCAACTGGAGAGTCCGTAACGCAGCGAACTGTTATTAATGCAAAGTCAGATACTATTGGAAGGAATGACAAAGTGAATGTTCGCTACACCGACGGTCGCGAGGTTAAAGATGTGAAGTACAAGAAGGTTGAAGATGACATAAAGAATGGAAAGTGTGTACTGATATAGTTGCAAATGTTAATCATTTTGATAAACTGATGAGAATATATATATATTATTAAATAAATATGAATAATAGATTTATCAAAGTGCTGGTAGGACTAATTTTATTTGCATTAGGAATCCTTTTAGGATTACTTATTGGAATAACTATTGTGTCCCAGAAGCAAGAATCTATCAACCAGACACCTAATAATACTCAAAATACTAATGACAATACTGTAAACACACCTAGCGATAATACTGAGACAAACATTCAGAAACCAACTCCAGAAATTGAGGACTCATCAGTTGATCCTGTAGTCGAGTTTGAAACTCAGATAGAGGATCTCATTGGAGCTAATTTAAATATGAGAGGCGATGCATTTTTGTGGATTGACTTAGAAACTCCAATGTCAGTATTACAGACGACTGATCAATATACAGCACTAGAGGCTGCACAATTGCAAGACAAACTCGCAACTTATTTCGATAGTATTGATGCCGAAGTTAATGCAACTTTATCGACTCAAAGTTCTGAAAAAGCATCTTATAACAAATTAGTAGCTACAAAAGGCGATGCTAAATATACTGTTGGCTTTGTTGGAACTGGATCAGATGGAGCATTCTATATTGCATTTGAAGGATTAGAGTAAGAACTATACTATAGATAGATAGAAAAAAGCACCTGTTATATTAATCATAACGAGGTGCTTTTTTCATGTTCATACCTATAGTTTCTTTCTACTTAAAGTAGAAACGATTTCTCCTATTGCTGATATACTGAAATCAATATACAAATATTGCATTTCTAATGAGCTTTACACATTTACACGTACACACTGAGTACTCTTTACTCGATGGGGTAAACAAGGTACCTAAGCTATTCGAACGCGTAGCAGAGCTTGGTATGAAATCAGTAGCCTTGAGTGACCATGGAGTCATGTACGGAGCTGCAGAATTCTGGAAGAAATCAGGCGACTACGGAGTTAAACCAATCATTGGTTGTGAAATATATGTTGCTCCTGGAAACAGAACACTTCGAGAGAACGTTGGAGGTATTAAATACTATCATCTTCTACTACTAGCAAAGAATCTAACTGGATACCAAAATCTTTTAAAGATTGTAAGTATTGGCCAACTAGAAGGAATGTACTACAAGCCTAGAGTAGACAAAGAAACTTTGGAGAAATACTCCGAAGGCCTTATCTGTACATCTGCATGTATGGCAGGACCAATCTCTAGACATATATTAAGACGAGAATATGACAAAGCAGATGATTGGCTTCAGTTTCTTAAACATACATTCAAAGAAAACTTCTACATAGAACTTCAAAGACATGGATTTGATTCTTCTGATAGTTTCGAAGGAACATCGGAACTAGATATTGTAGATACTCTAGACTCTACAGGAAATGAAGAATCTATAGACAATATAAACTTACAGAAGTTTTCTAATATAAAGCTTCGTGAATTCGCAGAGAAATATAAAATACCTCTGGTAGCTACTACCGATGCTCACTATTTACGTAAGGAAGACAAAGATGTTCAAACAGTACTGTTCGCTGTTAAAGATGGACGAGTACTTGATGATGCAGGATGCAGACACGGCTACGAAGGTACATATGTTCTTTCTCCTGAAGAAATGGACAAGAAGTTTTCAGATTGCAAAGAGGCAGTAGAGAATACACAAAGAATTGATGAACAAGTAGAAAGCTATTCGATTGCATACGACAGAGTCCAACCAAAGTTTTGGAATATTCCGGTTGGGGAGACTGCTACGAAGGAACTTAAGAGACAAACATTTGAAGGTGCGTTAAGAAAATATAGGAAGACCGACAAACTAGATCCAGAACTATTCGAGAAAGTACTTGGAGATCTAAAGAACAATAATTTTGAAAGTACAGAAGAATTGCTGGGAAAAGAACTATTCGAGAGAATTAGGTTTGAGTTAGAAGTTATACACGACAAAGGATATGACGACTACTTCTTGGTAGTGTCAGATATTATGAAGTTCGCTGCAAGAAGTGGAATCCTTATGGGTGTTAGAGGATCTGTTGCAGGTTCTGCAGCCGCACACTGTTTAGATATAGTTGAAGTAGATCCAATTAAATGGGAGCTATACTTTGAGCGTTTCTTAAACCCAGAAAGACCATCTCCACCTGATATTGATATGGATATTCAAGACGACAGAAGAGATGAGATTATTCAATATGTTGAAGAGAAATATGGAAAGGAATCGGTTGCAGCTATTATCGCTATTGGACGATTGAAAACCAAAGCTGCTATTAGAGATGTATCTAGAGTAATGGGTATTGATTTAAAGATGGCAGACAAACTGTCAAAGATGGTTCATGTGCTATTCGGAAAGGTCTATCCGATTGAGAAGATGCTAAATGAAGACGAGGAGTTTAGAACTGTTGTTAACTCAGATCCAAAGTTAATAGAGATGTCTGAGATTGTAAAAAAGATTGAGAATATGTCTAGGCATTCATCAGTTCATGCCTGCGGATATCTTATTACTCCTGGTCCAATTGTAAACTATGTTCCACTGCAGCTTGAGTCTGGAGGAGGAAGGTCTGTAGTTCAATTTGAAGGTCCATGGCTTGAAGAACTTGGATTAATGAAGTTTGATTTCCTTGGACTTAGAACGTTAACGATAATAAGTAAATCTTTGGATCTTATTCAAAAAAAGCACGGAGGTAAACTTGATTTCTATTCAATCCCGGATGGAGACAAAGCTACTTTTGATCTTCTATCTAAAGGAGAAACAATTGGTGTGTTCCAATTGGAATCACCTCCAATGCAACAATATCTTAAAGAACTGAAACCAAATACTCAGGAAGATATTTGCTTCATGGTAGCAGCGTATCGTCCAGGTCCTATGAAGTACATTCCTGATTACATTGCTAGAACTCATGGAAGACAAAAGACAGAATATCTGGTTCCTGAAATGGAAGCAATCGTTGGAAAGACTTACGGTTTTGCTATTTATCAGGAACAGGTTATTAAAATAGCTGTTGATCTTGCTGGATACTCTATGGGATCTGCAGATGTCTTGAGAAGAGCGATGGGAAAGAAAAAGGTTGATGTAATGAAGAAGGAAGAAGTTAAATTTAAAGCAGGTATTCGTGCCAGAGGTATGACAGATCATGTTGGAGATGAACTATGGAACTATCTTCTACCATTTGCAGACTATGGATTTAATAAAGCTCATGCTGCAGGTTACGCAGTTCTTGCATATAAGTGTGCATACCTTAAAGCTCATTATCCACTAGAGTTCATGGCTGCCATGCTTCACTCAGACCTTAGCGATATGGATAGAGTTACTATTGATACTGCAGAGATTAAAAGAATGGGGTACAAGATACTTCCTCCAAGTGTTAATTACTCGAGTATTGATTTTGAAATTGATGGTAGTGATTCTATTCGTTTCGGATTGGGAGGTATAAAGACGTTTGGTCTTAAGTCATGTGAGGCAATTATTGCAGAAAGAAATGCTAATGGTGTATTCACTTCTCTTGATGATCTTGTAGGTAGGGTTGGATTAGAACATATCAGTAAGAAAGGACTTGAATGTTTGATTAAGGTTGGAGCATTAGATGAGTTCGGAGAAAGAACAGCGCTTCTTGCTGTTATTCCAGAAGTTGTAGCAAAGTTTCAGGTAAAGCTTAAGAAAGTAGATGAGTTTCAGGAAAGTCTTTTTGGAGATGTAGTTGAAGATATTCCAAAGAACTATAGCGCAACACCTCTTCCAAATACGGAACCTGTACGTGATTCAGAACGTATGGGTTGGGAGAAAGAGTTACTAGGGCTATTTGTTACTTCACATCCTCTAGATTCTTTTAACTGGGTTAAGCTAACACACAAGTTAAACTATGCATCTGAGTTAGAAGATATGAAGGATCAATCGAATGTAACATTCCTCGGTATTATTACTACAATCAAGAATACTGTTACAAAGAAAGATGGTTCAAAGATGGCTATATTAACAGTTGAAGATCCTACAGGAAAGATTGATGCTGTTATATTCCCAAGGAAGTATGATCAGGTTAAGCATTTAATCATTGAATCAAAGCCTGTCCTAATTAGCGGGACGATTAATATAAGGGAGGAGAGGAGATCTGTTATTGTTAATGAAATAGAGCTTGCCAGTGCCCTTTCTAGACCAAAGAGAGCCACTATTAATATATGTGGCGTAAGTGACCCAGAGAAACTAGCCTGTATAAAGGAAGTGCTTGTAGATGATGGAGAGATTGAATTAGAGATACTGTATGGAGACAAGAAGAATCCAGGAAAGAAAGTTAAAAGGATTAACTTTACAGATGAAACTGTAGAGTGTTTAAAGGAGTGGGTTGTATGAATGAAGAAGTAGAGTACAAATTGATTTTAGAAAGAGAAGGCTTCCCAATAATCTATGAGTGGGAAGATGCTCCAAATACAGAGTATCCAGAACATAGTCACAAGGGTAGGGTTACGCTTTTCATAGTTGATGGATCAGTTACTTTCTCTGGAGGTATCAATACTACACTTTCTAAAGGTCAACGATTCGATGTACCACCAAATGTAATGCATTCAGCGATTGTAGGAGATAATGGCTGTAAGTATATTGTTGGGCAGGAAATAGAGGGAGATGCTTAATTAGATTGTTCCCTACTATCAAAATACGTACTCTTCAAGAATTGTATTCCAGCTTTAATCTCTTCAATCCTTTTTTCATCTAGTTTCCCTACAAACTCTCCGAGTTCATCTTTATTAACACTAACCACATTAGCTACGTCAACAATACTTGGTTTAAGTAGGTTACCTTCTCCTTCATTTAGTACAACATTACCCGGCATACATGCTTTCTTTTGATTGCTTGTTATTCCACACAAAAGAAAAGTAATATTGGGTTGAGGTATTTCTATTACAACGAAAGGATGAAGGAAATCACTTCTATGAAGAATCCAGTAGATATTACCTAATTCAATATCTTTTATGGGGTTTTCTACTTGGTTCATATCTGAAGCAAATGAATCTTGTGACATATTATGAGCTGGGAGGGATTCGAACCCTCGACCAATCACTTAAGAGGCGACTGCTCTACCACTGAGCTACCAGCCCATAACATATGCCTGGCACGATTCGAACGTGCGACCTACTGCTTAGAAGGCAGTTGCTCTATCCACTGAGCTACAGGCACACAAATGCCACCCCGAATTATATAAAAAAAAGCTTAACTAGTCTATAATCTAATCGATTATTCATATTCTAGCAATGGCAGATATATTATCAAAAACTAGGACTATCGAAGAGCTTTTAGAACTATGCTCCAATTTAACCGAAGAAGAGCGAAATGGTATATCAAAAGCATACAATTTCCTTAAGAAAACACTAGCTGGAATCAACAGAAGTAACGGAGATAGCTACATAGAACACTCCCTAAATATAGCGGGATACATAGCCAGGCTTGGCTTGGACAGCACATCGATAATAGCAGCACTTCTTCACGACGTTATAGAAAGTAGCGAAATCAAGATTGATGAAATAGACAAAGAATTTGGAACAGAAGTAGCATTCATAGTCGATGGAATGACTACAATTAGGAAAATATCCGTAAATGCTCAAGAAAAAGACAAGCATATTGATGATTTTAAGAACCTAATATTTAACGCTACTGAAGATATTCGTGTCTTAATTATCCGATTAGCCGAGAAAGTAGAGAGTATTCTAACAATAGATACCCTAGACAATGCTGCCAGAGAAAGAGCTGCTTTAAGAGCTTTAAACATATATGCACCTCTTGCTGAGTACCTAAACCTTGGAGTATTCCAGAAAGTATTGGAAGACAACGCCTTCAAAGTTATACATCCAGAGAACTACAAAATAATTAACGAATACATAGAAAAGTTCTTCGCAGAATCCCAAAACAAAATTGATGACTTCGTTAAATATTTAACAGACCTTTTAGGCAGCTACAACATACAGAACTTTAGAATAGCTGCAAGGCGTAAAGGAATATATAGCGCTTTCAAGAAGATTAAAGGAAAGTTTCTAAAACCTGGTGAAAAACTTACACATGATGCAGTTACGAACCTTAAGGATATCTACGCTGCACGAGTCATAGTTAACAACGTTGAAGAATGCTATATGGTCCTTGGATTAATTAATTCAGTATTTGAAACACTTCAGGAAGAGTTCGACGACTATATAGCTCATCCAAAACCAAGTGGATACAAATCAATTCATACGCTACTAAAGTTTCAAGATACAATCTTTGAAGTACAGATACGTTCAGAAGAAATGCATGAGTTCAATGAATTCGGTGCTGCAAGTCACATATCATACAAGCTCAAGATGTCTGGAAAGAAATCAGATGCTTCCCATACCTGGACAAAGGATCTAGTTAAGTGGCAAGGAAACACTGTTGCAGAGAACTTTAAGATTAAAGCATTCGCAGACAGTATATTCGTATTCACTCCAAAAGGGATGGTTGTTAGATTGGATGTTGGTTCAAAACCTTTAGACTTTGCATTTAAAATACATACAACTCTTGGATACAGATACATGGGAGCAAGAATTAACAACAAGATGGTAAATATGAACTATGTTCTTCAGACAGGAGACATTGTAGAGATAATAGCAGGATCTAAAGACAACGTAACTTTGGACTGGTTAAAGTGTGCAACTATGACTGAAACTAAATCTAGGATAAGGCGTAGATTGAATAAGGTTAACTGATATCAGCGATACTTGATGCTACAGTAGCCTGTTAGGATATAATATAAGGGTTTAAATAAAACATATGAACTCATTAAAAATAATATTTCTCTTTGGAGTCCTAACAACAATACTAATTGTACTTGGATACCTAATCGGTGGTACAAGTGGACTGGTATTCTTCTTCGTACTTTCATTGATAATGAACTTTGCTTCATACTGGTTCAGTAGTGGAATAGCACTTCGAATGGCAGGAGCACACGAACTAGACCAGAGACTATACTCTTGGGTATATACAGATACAGAAAACTTATCCAAAGCTATGGGTATAAAGGTACCTAGGCTATATATGAGTAACACTACTCAGCCAAATGCATTTGCAACAGGAAGAAATCAAGCAAATGCTGCAGTATGCTTTACGGCAGGTCTATTGAACGGTTTAAGTCAGGACGAAGTTAGAGGAGTATTGGCACATGAGTTAGGGCATATAAAACATAACGATATACTAATAGCTACAATAGCAGCTGTTATGGCATCCACTATCTCATCTATTGGTAACATCTTCCTCTTCACTGGATTTAATTCAAGAGACGAAGAAGGTACAAATCCTTTGGCTGTAATATTCGCTATAGTTGTAGCCCCACTTGCATCTTCCTTAATTCAATTCGCAATATCTAGAAACAGGGAATATTCTGCAGACGAAGCAGCTGCTTTCTATACAAAGAAACCAGAGTCTCTAGCCAATGCTTTAATAAAGATAGAGCAACTGGTACAGAGATACCCAATGAATGTTAACCCTGCTTTGAGTAGCCTATACATTCAGAATCCTTTCGGAGGAAGAGCTGTTATGGAGCTATTCTCTACACATCCTTCAACTGAAAAGAGAGTAGAGAAACTGCTAAGTATGCAGGTGTAAAAGAGTTGTGGTTACTTTAATTGCTTCAATTGTTTTGATTGCTATATCTGTATTTCCTTCTGCTTAAACACTCGGTACGAAAGAATAGATACTACTATTGTGAAGATAACCAGAACTATCATTCTTTCAGGATGTAGAGAGTCTATAACCGATGTATTCTCTAGATCTAAGTAGAAGTATGGAGTTAGGTATTTAAGAAACTCAGGGCCTCCTTCTACTCTAGAAATGGTATCTACTATAAACCCTATGATTGTTAATCCAAGAACGGAGAATACAGCCATAGTTTCATTTTTAACAACACCTATTAGTAATCCTATTGATGAAAATACTAATTGAACAATTAATGCTCCTAAGAAAGATGCTGCAAAGAAACTAATACTTACGTTGTCTTCTGTAGTAAATAGAGAAATAGAAACCAGAGTTACCACAAACGCTACTAGGTTAATTAATATCATGTTGATTAAGAATGTAGAAAGCTTACCTAGGTAGATATTAAGCCTAGTTATGTTTCTAACAAATAACATTGTAATATTCTTGTTGTTTATTTCCTTTCCAGTAATTCCTGCAATAGTAGCTGCACCCCATACAGAGTTCATAATAATAAAGAGGAAGAGAAACCTTCCATTAAAATATCCTTCGATATCTGTGAATGAACTTGTACCAAATGCCTTCAATAGTTCTGGCGGAAGTGATTCTGTTAAGGATTTAATTGCCTCGGCACTTGATTTAACTGTTTCAAAGAAACCCATTAGGAATGCACACAAAGCACCAATTATAGATGCCCAAATAAAGACATTTCTAAAACTCTTTTTGAATTCAAACTTAATAACTTCTATCATGATTTATAATTCTTAAGAAATATCTCTTCTAGTGTTAGCTTTGCTACAAAGAAACTAAAGTAATTATTCTCTACAAATAAACTAATAACTTCCTTTGCACTAGTTGTTAGGAACTCATAATCTTCGTGTCCAACATTCTTAAACAAAGATACATGATCTAGTTTCTTAAGCTTTAGAAGTAATTCTTTTGGAATATCTTCAACAAGAATCTTTCTATGATCGTTACTTAATACTTCTTTTCTTGTTGCAGTTGTTACTATCCTTGCATCTTTAATCATAACTATAGTATCTGCGATCTTCTCAACTTCATTAAGAATGTGTGAAGAGAGTAGAACACTACCTCCTTTTTCTTTAACTTCAAGAATATCTTCGAATAACCTAGACTGAATTATTGGATCGAGACTATTTGAAGGCTCATCCATTATTAAAAGAGTTGGATTATTTAGAAAACAATTTACAATCCCAACTTTCTTTTTGTTGCCAAGAGATAGTTGAGAGAACTTCTTTGTAATATCAAGCTCATACCTCTCGGAAAGTTCCTTAACTCTTTTTGTATTTAGACCAGAAAGTTTTGCAGAATAGTTTAATACACTTTCAATACGAACATCATAGAATGCAGGTTCTCCAGGAAGGAATCCAATCCTATCTATATGTTTAAGTCGAGTACTTTCTGAATCCATAGTCTCTCCAAACATCTCTACACTTCCTTTGTCAGCAACAGCAAGATTCATGATAAGTTTCATTGTTGTTGTCTTACCAGCTCCGTTGGGACCTAAGAAACCAATAATCTCTCCTTCTTTAAGGTCGATATTTATATCTAGAGCACCTCTGCCCATTCCGTAGTCTTTAGTTAATTCAATTGTTTTAAGTACAGATTTCTTCATATTCGATATTTTACCTTAATAACAATGTGCTGCATATACCTAGTCAGATAATCAATATGACTAACGCTTTGTTCCAGCTTTAATTAATTCTAGGAACAATGGGTGCGCTTTAAGCAGGTAACTTTTATACTCAGGGTGAGCTTGAGTTCCTACAAAGAATGGATGTATCTTACGATCAAGTTCGATAAATTCAACTAGTTCTCCATCTACAGATGTTCCTGATATCCTCATACCATTCTTTTCAAACTCATCTCTATATACGTTATTAAATTCATATCTGTGCCTGTGCCTTTCAGATATTATAGACTTCTTTACATTCTTAAAAGCGTCATGCTTCTTGTACACATTAAATACAGTAGAGCCTTCTTTAAGTACACAATCCCATCCTCCAAGCCTTATAGTTCCTCCATATTGTTGCTTAGCCAAATATTCCTTTTGATTAGGCATTATATGAATAACATTGTTTTTGGTCTTCGCATCAATCTCTTCGGAGTTTGCATCTTTGTAACCTAGAACATTTCTAGCAAATTCTATAGCCGCCATCTGCATTCCGTAACATAGCCCTAAGTATGGAATCTTATTCTTACGTACATATTCAATAGCTTTAATCTTTCCTTCGCTACCTCGACTTCCCCAACCTTGAGGAACTATTACGCAGTCCAAGTCATTAAGTTCAGAAAGTTTTGATTTATCCTTTTCAAATACATCTGAAGCAATCATTCTAATCTCTGGTTTAACTCCAAGCTCTCCCGCTGCATGCTTTATAGCTTCAAGAACTGATATGTATGTATCTAAGTGTGCAGTACTTCCATGAGTAATGTACTTCCCAATTATTCCAATCTTTACATGTTTCTTTGAAGACTTTAATGTCTTAACAAAACTAGCAAGATCATCTACGTTTGATTTCTTAAGTTTCAAATTAAATTTAGCAAGTACTTTCTTATCAAACTCTTCGTTATGGAATCTTAACGGTATTTCGTAGATACTTTCTAAATCTGGGTTATCTATAATATTAGTAACATCAACGAAGCATCTCTTCGAAATGCTTTCCTTTCTTGGTTCATCTATTGGAATCTCGTTTCTAGTTATTATAAAGTCAGGAATGATTCCTACCTGTCTTAAGTTTGCCACAGCGTGCTGTGTTGGTTTTGTTTTTAATTCTCCAACAGATTTCAAGAAAGGAAGATAGGTAACCATAATGTAGATTGCTTCGTTTTCTTTCCCCATCTCTCTTGCAGCATGCAGGAAAGGAAGATTCTCTACATCTCCTGTTGTACCTCCTATTTCAACCATTACGAAGTCTTCATCGGTAATATTTTCTCTAATCATTGTTTTAATCTCATTTATCATATCTGGGAATATCTCTACATCGCGTCCTCCATAGCTCATTTGCCTTTCTTTGTTTATGATTCTTTCATATACCTTTCCTGAAGTAATGTTGTTTCGTTTAGAAAATGTATGGTGAAGAAAGCGCTCGTAGTTACCTAAATCTTGATCAATTTCTCCTCCATCTTCTGTAACATAGACTTCTCCGTGTTCTGCTGGACGCATTAGTCCTGCATCGATGTTTAGGTATGGATCAATCTTTACTGCAGTTACTTTGTAGCCTTGTTCTTTGAGAAGATATCCAATGGAAGCTGTAGCGATTCCTTTGCCTACGCCAGAGAGTACTCCACCGCATACAAATATAAATTTAGGATTTTTCGACATAGTTGAGGATGTTAAAACTATGTATTTAATCCTATTAAAGTTTAGGTCTTTTGAACAGGTGCTATAGTAAATATTTTTAATGGAAAGCTCGTATTCGCTATAACTGTTGTATAATCTTGGTTATGTCAGACAACAGTTTAGATCAACAACAAAACCTATTAACTTTATTACCTGCTAGAAAGGTTAGCTTGTCTCCTGAAGACAGAGAGATTGAAACTTCGAAGCTTGTAGCTTTGCTTAAGGATGTAAACGCACATTTACAAGAAACTCAAGGTCTTCATCATTACGATTGGTACACAGAGAATGAAGGTATGAGGGTTAAAGAGAAGATTGCCAAAGGTAATACGTATATTATTGAATCAGAGAGCGGAGAAGTTATTGCTGCTTTTTCTATTGGAAGAGAAAAGCTATTGTACCCAGGAGATGCTCAGTTCGATGACCGAGAAGCATATTATCTTTCTTTGATATGTGTTTCTCCAAAGTATCAAGGACATGGTATTGGATCTAAACTACTTAAAAGCATTGAAAGCATTATTGCAATTGATGTTAAAACAAGAGGAGACGATAGATACTTGATTCGTTTTGATGCAAGACAGGAGTATGAGGAACTAATTAAGTTCTATAAGAAAAGAGACTATGTTGAGATCGGTACTGTTACTGAGGACGAAGGTGAGCATTATATTCTTTTTGAGAAACTCACTTATATTCCAGATATT
This sequence comes from uncultured Candidatus Saccharibacteria bacterium, assembly GCA_964561155.1. Classification (GTDB taxonomy): domain Bacteria; phylum Patescibacteriota; class Dojkabacteria; order J137; family J137; genus KLAP211. The sequence goes on from CAZLOI010000002.1 coordinate 94,136, forward strand.
CCTCAACCATATAAGAAGTATCATCTCCCACAATCAAAGGAAGCTTGAAGTCGAGTTAGCTAGTTAGTAGTTATATATCTTCCCTAGTTCTCACAGATTTGAGTTTCTGAAGTGTACTTTTGTGTAAAGCTAAATTCATTCTCTGAACCGATGCATTCCTTCAATTGTTGTTCCCAAAGTTTCTTTAATGCCCAACCTAGTTTCCCGACTGTAACTAGTTCTTCACTATCTAGGGTTTTATATTGTAATTGTAGATCCAACATTTCAAGTAGCATTGCCATTTTTGTTCTTCTTTCGTCTGGATTCAAATACTTAGCTCGTATTTGAAGTATTTCAATTAGCATTCTATATCCTTGTGGTGTAAGGGAGCTAATGTCGTATTCAATTAGGTGTTGTGGGTGTACTGATTTCAACCATTCTATTATTTCGTTGGATGTATTGCTTTCTGTTTCTGCTTTGTCGAAGTATTGGTTATTTTGCATATTAGTTGAATTTCTCTTTGTCTTTGAATTCATTTGACCAAGAGAATGCAGCACGTTTTGCGAATTGAATAGCTACTTTTAGGTGTTCGAATGATAGTCCTTTGTCTTTACATTTTTTAGCTATGTGTCTCCACATTCTTCTTTCAACACTTTCTTCAAGACAGTATGGGTACTGCGATCTTAGTTCAAGTATGTATATTATGAAGTATGCAATTCTTGGGTCTTCTACCTTCTGATATATTAGGTCCTGTAGTTGAGGTGGAACTACGTTACTTGTACCATTTTCTACTATGTTTTGTATCTTCTGGTCGTACCAGTTTAGTATTCTATTTGTATTGTTTCCATTACTATCCATGCACGGATTATATCAAACCTGTCTATATTTGAAAGGTTTTATGTTAAAATTACACGACGATTATGGTGGCCATAGCTCAGTCGGTAGAGCGCCAGTTTGTGGAACTGGATGTCGTGGGTTCGAGCCCCACTGGCTACCCCATTTGAATAACCCCCATTTTTCCGTAAGTTTTGAAAGGCTCATTAAGCTCATAGGATATGACTTTACCTCCCTTTATAACAAAGTTTAAAAACACATTTCTGACTAGTTGATCAATTAGGTGTAAATCTCTGGTTGATTTGATTACCTGTTCAGCATTATCAAAGGAGTTTAAGAAATTTTCATAAGGTATAATATTCTCGTTGCTATTTGCTTCAAGTCTGATTTTTTGTTCTTCTAATTTCTCTCTTTCAATATTCAATTCATAAATCTCATCACTAGTCTTTTTAATTTGACCATTAATTGGTTCAGCTTTACTTGGCTCAATATTTCTTAAAGAATCAGCCAAAGCATCTAATCTATTTTTCAAGTTTTCGATCTTATTGTTGATATTTGATAGAGTTGAGTTAATAGACTCTGCTTGAGTTCCCCTAACCTGTGAATAATCATTCTTGAAATTCTCATATAATTCTTTGGTGATATTCAATTTAGATGAGATTACTTCAATTATAAAATCCATTAGAACTTTACCTCTTATTGCGGATTTAATGCGTCGATTTTTATTTGAAATACATTCTTCGTCACTACAACCAACATAATAATACCGTTCACCTGTCTTGCTTCTAGCTTTGTAAGGAGTCATGTAATGATTACAATAGCCACACTTTGCCATTTTCTTGAATAACACATTTTTTATCTCCTGAGTTGGGTTAAATGCTCTTCGACCATCTATAGTTTCTCTAACATTAATAAACTCCTTAAATGTAATCATAGGCTCAAATTTGGGGTCTAGAGCTTTAAGATCAATGACATTATCCCCATGAATAAATATTCCCGCATAGAAAGGATCGGCAAATACCCGAGAACGTGTTGTGTCATTTAAATTTTTATATCCATTGTCGAATAGATATTTGCTAATCATTCCAAGGGTTTTTCCTTCTGCAAGCATTAACCATGAGTTTCTGAAAATAGGGAAGAATTTAGGATCAGGTCTGTAAAATTTATCTACAATTTGATAACCATGTTTTAATTTACCCATTGATTTTCCCTCACCAACCGTTCTATCGCTTCCTCTTGTAGTGTTAACTGAAATTCCATCCGAGTAATTCTTAGCCAAGACAAATTGAATACCTAATGCCATTTTTCCACTTGGATCATTATTAAATGTGTATGATGAAAACTTTAAATCAGCTATCTTGCCTTCATCTAGCATATCAATAATTACGCCTGCATCTCGCATATTTCGGGCTAGACGGTCTGGATGCCATGAAAGAATACTATTATATAGTTTGCCCTCTTCAATAGTCTTTAAAACTTCAGCAAATACACTTCGCATATTGGATTTATGGGCTGTTTCTTTCTCCTCTAAAATTCCATAAACCTTTAGATTATTGCGTATCGCAAATTCTTTACATTCCGCAATTTGATCGGCAACTGACCTTTCTTGTTTATCTTTACCTTTGGTAGAACGACGAGCATAAATTATATAAGTTTTCTCAACTTCAGTATTCACAATCCCTCGTCTAATTAGGTTTGAAGCTTTTAAAATGTTTGCATATTCTAAAACTTTTTCTTTATAGAAGTCTCTATCTTCGAATTGTTGTGAAATATTGCTCATGAGCAGATATTATCATTCTTTACAGGAAAAAAGCACCCTTTGCATCTTTAAGAATATATGGATTTTTAGAAGAAGTTTTCGGAAGAGAATTTCTATTTACTTTGATAGACTTAATGCTTTGAAATGTTGAAATGACCTCAAAAAGAGATAATTGTTTTAAATTATTCTTAATTATTCTTTTAGTTTTTGGCTTTGAATTTTTGACCTTCATTATGCCTTAGTTTATGCAAAAAGCATGAAACTATCTTTTTTGAAGGGAGATAAAGGGATTTAAGGGGAGATTATAGTGTTATTGGATTTTTAAATTTTATTGAGGATGTCTTATCACTAATATCAAAAAAAGCAGCCTTTAAACCACGTCTGAAGCCCAAATTTTCTACTATTTTATCGAAGCTTTGAGTAATTTCCTTATGAGTTTCTTCTTCTATTTCCTTTTTAGAAAATAGTTTATTTGGATTGTCATAAAGGAATATAAAAATAGCTTCATTAGTTCCGCCAAAATCGGGTTTAGCAATGTCTATTTTTCCGTTCAACATTATTCTTCTATCTGAGTTAAATTCAATAAAAAAGTTATTAATTGCTGGTAATTTCTCCTCACTAAGGTATTGCTTATGCTTCAAAAACTCTTTTTCAAAGTAATCCACTTCAATATTACTCACCTCAATATAGTTTTCTGGTTGACCAATGTGAAGATAAAACGATTTGAGAATAGGAGAGGGTTTACCAATATACACATTTTCAACTTTTAGCTTGTGAAGGTTTTGAAACTGAATCAATATATCTCTTATTTCATGTTCTTCTATGGAATTGAGAGGTCTTTTCTCAGTAAAAAGTATAAACTTTCTATTCTCAATGTGTAATTTCTTAGCCTCAAGAATTGAATGAATTATAATGGCTTTCTTTTCTTCATACATCAACATAATCTATTTTTTAAAAACATTGAATTATACTTCTGATTAGAAATATAGCGCAAATCATAGTAGAATCAATCAATAATTTCGAATTTATAAAATGGGTAAAAATCAAGGACTGAACAATTTAACTAAAGGTTTTAATAGAAGGCTAACTCAAAGTGAAGTTTCTAGAGGTTATCTTTTTATTTCAAAAGATAGAGCAATATTGAAGATTTTAGACGAGGGCTTTAAAGTTAGAATAGGAGAGATTGAGCTGAAGAATAAAAAATTGGATAGTTCAGGAAGAATCACTATTGGGAAGGTGTTATCTTCAAAACTTGCAGAAAAAGAAATTAGACTGAAATTAGAGAAGAATAATCTTCTTATAACGTATTGATATTTCAATACTCACAATTATAATCATGTATTCTGAGATTTGAATAACTCCACTGGGTTTATTTTAAATTGAAGCATTTTTGCTGACTCTCTTCCTCCGTCACCACCTTTTCGTTGCATAGTGATTTTTCCAATTCTTAAATTCCCTTGCTTTGTAATTGTCACATCTCCATTTCCAAACAAATTTAGTGCATGATTTATAGATTTTAATGTCCATTTTGTAGTTTCATCTATTTTCAAAGCTACCATCATCCACCCCGCAGATAATTTTCCTCTTCCTTTTATAATATCGCTGACAATAAGAAATTTATTTTCTGTGAAGAAGTCTAGAATATCATTCCTCACATCTTCATTTAATTCATCCAAGAACATTCTTCGTGAGTCTCTTACATCTGTTTTATTTGGTGCAAGCTCACCAGTAAAGTATTTTAAACCTGTTGCAATACTCTCAGGTAAAGTCCACATTTCAATATATTTCTCTACTTTCCTTTTATCTATTTGATTGAATCCCTGAGGATTGCTCACTAATTTAATAGAGATATTTTCTGCAGAAATTGCCTCTTTCAAAAAAATAGAAATTTGAACTTGAACGTCAGTTTTAAATCCATGAATTTTAATCGCAAGTATCTTCTCAATCTCTTCAAGTTTGTAGCCCATTATAGATAACCACTCTTTGGCGTCTTCATCTTCTACCCAATTATTAAATTTTTCAACAATATCATCTTCATTACTAAAACCTGCCTTTGCAGTTTTTGAACCTAGTAGAATTAAGTCTTTTGTGTCCATTTAATTTAAAGTAAGAATTATTTGTTGAAATATATTTTTTAAAACATTTATTGCCACACTATTTCCGAACTGCTTATAAGCTTGCGATTTACTTACTACAATTTTATAGTCCTTTGGGAAACCCATAATATTTGCACATTCCCTAGGGCTTAGTTTTCTAATTTTACCATCAACTAAGTAAGCACCTGTTTTACTGGCAATCCCACCACCATGAGCCGACAAAGTGATTGCATGCCCTAAATCGCTGTAAATTCGTTCACCTTGACCTCCATTATTAATTGTTCCTAATCTTATAGGTTTTTGTGGGTAATTGCCAAAAATATCTGGTTCTACCGCTTTATCATTCATTTTAATTCTTATATCTGTTCTTGTAATTTCATATGGACTATTATCATCATTCAATTCTAAATAATCTCTTAGCTTAGTATTAATATTAAGAGGGGAGGGAAATTTAAATTCTTCTACTCCTAAATCTTTTCTAAATCCAATAATATAAATTCTTTCTCTTGTAGTTGGCAATCCATAATCTCCTGCATTTAAAACTTGATGAAAGACATTATAATTTAATTCCTTGAGGGTATTAGTCACGGTTTCTAAAGTTTTTCCATTATCATGTTTTGCAAAGTTTTTAACATTTTCTAAAAATAACACTTCTGGTTTATGGTGTTTTACAATTCTCGCAACATCAAAAAAGAGAGTACCTCGTGTATCGTTAAATCCCAATCTTTTGCCCGAAATACTGAAAGCTTGACAAGGAAAGCCACCACATAAAATGGAATGCTTAGGAATAGTTTTTTCGTCTACTTTCGTAATATCCCCATCAGGAGTTTCGCCAAAGTTTGCTTGATAAGTTGTTTGTGCCTGTTTATCCCACTCATTTGAATATACACATTCAAGACCAAAAGAATCTAATGCTATTCGGAAGCCCCCTATACCTGCAAATAGGTCGATATATTTAGCTTTTTTAACATCAAATTTCATATGGATTTATATTACGTATAACAAAGAATTATACATTATAATATTTAAATAAATTCTAGAGGTCTAAGGATTTAATTTTTGTTTCTTTAATTCGTTTAAATCATACTCACTTTCAAATTCTTCAAATATGAAATTCAAATCTTGAGTTTCTTCATCTTTCTCATTACTTATTCTTGCTTTGCTTACAAGTCTATCAACCCAATCCAATAGGAATTTATCACTTGAAAAGGATTTGGATACATATTCAAATGCAACTAAATCCTTTACCTTAAACTTCTTTTTATTCTTTTTCATTTGCTCCTTTAATTGTTCAAATTCATCTATAGTTAATTCCTGATATTCAATTATTTTGTCTAAAAATATCTGAGATTGTTTTTTCCTTTGCCAACCTTCAGCCTTAGAGCTTGGGCTAGGCTGATTAGTTGTGCTGAATTGAGTAGATTTACCGTTTTTTACGCCGTTTTTCATATGATAATTATAAATTGCAATCTTTCTCATGAAGAAAATAAAAATTTATACTTTCACAGGAACTTTGGATTGTAATTTATTGTACAAATTATTTTGTGCGATGATATTATACAAATCAATCCTACTGTCTTCATCTGGGCTAATATCTTGAACAGTGATTACAAGAGCATAATTTTGTTGGTAATTTACGTCAGTAATCCCTCTCGTTGTCATATCCATCCATAACTCCCAATCACCTCCTTGATAACTTTGACAATGTTTTTCAAAGCTAAGTATTGGATTCCATCTTTTTCTATATTGAAATTTAGATTTTTTTATAAGATCGCCTCCAATTAAGTTACCTTTTGAATTTTTATAATGTAAATTCAACTGAATATCCACAGAACAATAATCTTGAAGTGCTGTATTTGAAACTTCGGGTAGATATACTAGAGTACCTCTTATTTTTATTTTTTTACCTTTACCCTCTAATTCTTTAGGCACGGTAAATTTTAATTTATGCTTTGTATATTTTGCCGTTTTAGAATCGACAGCAGGCTCTCCAATTAAACCTGTAAAAATAAAAGTTGCCGATGAATTGACACAATCAATAGCACTTGTTAAATCGGGGATTCCAAATCCAAGAAGTCGATTTAGTTCAAAACCCATCCATTTATCATCTGCCTGAATTGAATAGGAAGCTGAATGAATAAGTAATGCTTTTACTAATTCAGCAGGAGGTTCATTCCATTGTCTTGTTGTATCTAAATATGCAAAGAGTTGAGCAGCAATTTGGCTTACCAAGGGTGCTGCAAAACTTGTTCCGACGGCTTCAGCTATACCATCTTCTTTAATTGATAACCCTTTAACACCTATTCCCCCATATTGGTCATATTTATCAGTATTCCCTCCAAAATGTACCAAATCAGGTTTAAAATCCCCTATTAAACCTGACCTTGTAAAAGGAGAAGGTTCATTTATATTTGCAATTGATCGAGTTGAATGTGTATCTGCTACTGAACCAACTACTACAGTGTTGAGACTATCCGCTGGAGGAGTAATAATGGATTCCTTATCCAAAAAATATTTTGGATATTCTCCCGTTATTTCCTTTAAATTACCTGAGGAAATTACAAATAAAACATTATATTTTTTTGCTAATGAATCAAGCTCCATTGTGATGAAGCTGTGCTTAGGTCTAGAAGGCCAATCATAATCACCATTATTAATTGACAGATTGAAAACTTTAGCCGTTTTATAATATTTTTTGACAGCAGTCGTAATCGAATCTACTAAAAATTTTTCTTTTATAAGTGTATGATTGCTAAGTTTTACATCAATCACTTTAACTTTGGCATTTAATTGACCCTGTTGAATCTGATCCTCAATATCATTACCAAAAATTGCTCTTGAAGCAACAAAAGTTCCATGCGTTAAATCCTCTGAATCCTTATCGTTAATACAATCTAATTGATCTATTACGAGTCCATTTAAAACTTTTAAATTGGCTATGCCCGAATCTAAAATGACTACTTTGGCGTCAGAATCAGGCTCTACAACTTCAATATCTGATAGCTTGTAATTGGATGAGGGTATTTGAGATATTCCAAAATCAAGTGATTTTTCAACTCTAAGAATTGGATTATTAGGAAGTGGATTTGTAATTTCTTCTACTAATTTATGGTATAGATCTCCATATAATAATTTGGCTCCAGCATTTGAGGTAAAAAAGCTCAGATTCGTTCCATACTTTTTGTTTATAATTCCACAAATCTTATTTCCCTCAAATTCAGGAATAGAGTTGTAAAGATATATAAATCCAGTGAATTTTGATAGTTCAAACGTATCTGAATCTATAATATCCTCCCTATTTAATGGGATAAACTCTTCTATAGTAGATAGAAAGGCTCCGTCTCTGGGATTTGATTGCAAACTCAGTTGAGATATATTTTGCTGAAAAGACTTAAGATTTTTTACATTTGTTGTCGCTAAAAAAGTTGTTTCATTTTGTTGACCCTGAAAATCAATATTGAATTTTTTTGTAAAAGCCGTGGGTTGTGCGGATTTACTTGTAGCTTTTTTATTTAATTTAATTTTGAAAAAGACTGTATCTTTATTCACCGAATAATCACTTACGTGTTGCTCAGAAGAAAATATCAATTTTGATAATTCTGTAGTTCTTTTTCTTTTGAAGTTATCAAAATCATTAGCTTTTACAAATAATGTAGGTTCACCACCACCACCTTTTTTATCTTGAATTAAATTACTGTTTGGAATTACAAATACAGGATTATTTATTATCATACTTGCTGTTTAAAATATTAGATAAAGTTGAATCAGGAATCCCAGTTATATTTTCTAAATATTTAAAAGTAAACAATTTGTCATCATTCTTTCTAAGAATCTTAACTATTTCTTTTAAGTTTTTTCTGTCCATCTTATCTTTAATATTATATTTGTTGGTTTGCAATTTAAATTCTGCAACATTTTTTAATAATAAATTGTCTAGATTTACTTTTTTATCATTTAAGATCCACATTCTTAAACTTCTATTTATTAAATTTCTTAAAGATGATCCAGAAATTTGTCCACTAATCTCAACTAGTGTAGAAATATTTTTAATCATATAATCCTTTAAATATAATTCAAAAAACTTTCTTATAGCTTCTTTATCAAACAAATCTAAATTTAGTGTATATGTAAATCTTCTTTTAATTGCAGAATCCAAAAGATGGTCATGGTTAGTTGCTGCAACAAGAATGGTTGAGCTATTAAGTTCATCTATGTTCTGCAAAAGAACTGTCACAACTCTTTTTAATTCACCTAATTCATTAGAATCATCTCTTTTCTTTCCTAATGCATCGAACTCGTCCAAAAATAAAATGCACGGAGATTTATTCGCTTCAGTAAAAACTTTTCTGATATTTCGACCCGTATCACCTAAATATGAAGATATAATTCCATCCAAATAAACATGAAGTATGGGTAAATTAAGTTCTCCCGCTAAAATATAAGAAAATAGAGTTTTTCCTGTTCCTGGTGGACCATAAAGTAATATTTTATTTTCCAAGGGCACATTATTCTCTATTAATAGTTTTCTCTTCTTAAAGTTTTTAATTACTTCATCTAAAAGTGAAGTGTTTTCTTCATTTAGAATGATATAGCTTTTATTAATTTCAGACTCCCTAAATTCAAATAACTTTGAGTCTGAATTATTTATACTAGAATTTGAAAAATCCAAATCTTTATTTTCAGATTGAGGTATAGACAGTAGCTTTCTTAAATTTTTTGCTAAATTATATTGCCCTGTATTTTCAATATCTGAAATGTATTTCTGTAGAAATTTATCAGCAGTATGTATATTCCCTTTCTTATACATTTCTGCTACTTTAAGAAGAATGTCAGTTTTAGTCATAAATATATCTTATCCCAAACCTAGTAAAACTTCAAACTTTGGGATAATTCGAGCTGATATATATATGGGATGATATTAATTCTAGTCTATCTTTATCCGATGATAAAGTTTAAAGTCGTCATGTCTAAGATAATGTTAAATAATTAATTCTATATTATAAAATCAATTTCCTTGGTTTTACCTCCCTTCGCTTCGATAACTGCCAATTCATACCTATGCTCAACAATAGTGATTTGGTTCAATACAGTCAAATCAATCCAAGATTCCCAATTTGAAAAGTTTGAAGTATAATTCTGTGTTGACCCCAAAATGAAACATCCTAAACTACACAAAGTTATGTAGCTTTGACATATCCCTAATATATTTTTAAAATAGAGCATTACTTATTAACGTATCTACATGGTTGAAGTAAATATAGTTGCTGTTTTAGTTGCTGCTTTATCCGCTTTCTTTCTAGGCTATATTTGGTACACAGTAGTGTTTGTGAAACCATGGAAGGAAGAAATTGGAATGGGAGAGAATAGCGATGCTGTAGCTCCAAATCTGGGTATGTTATTAATAGGATCATTTGTTCTAGAAATAATCATGGCATTTGTTATGGCACGATTCTTTATAGGTAACGCAGATGCTTTGGGAGGATTAAAAGCAGGTTTCTTAATTGGATTACCAGTTGTTGCTTTTGCATTCGGAGTTAATTACTTATTCGAAGGAAGATCATTAAAGCATTGGTTAATTAATGCTGCATACTATACAGTTGTATTCTCTGTAATGGGATTGATACTAGGAGCAATGTAAATCTTTCATTATCCATGGGATGATTGTTAACACTTAGAGTAGAGGACTGCCCTAAGTGTTTTTTGTTTCTCTTAGAATACTTTGATACTAGTTATATCAATTGTGAATGATCCTCCATAATAGAATCTAGTGTGTATTGTATTTGTTCCTTGAGTTAGATTGAAACCTATAAATGCTGATAGATTGAGATTCTAAAGGGATTTAATATTTGGAGCTTTACAAGCATATGTGTTTTGTAATTATTGCATTTTGCCCTAAAGTCTACTCATATTCCAAGAATGACACATACAAATTAAAAGTGATACATGATTACAAAAATGGATTGCAATGTTGAATTTATCTATGCCAGACAGTTGTTATTGACATACATAATAAGTATATCTATTATGTGAATATACTAAACAAGAACCAAACTTTTATACGTTACCATAGATATTTCTTAAGCAATTCTTCATATGAGATCAAAGAAATACCTAATACTTGGAGTCACAATATTCCTTGGATTAAGTAGTGTTGCAATATTTTTAATAATGAACCAGAACCTTGCGATAGAGGATTCAGAAGCAAGTAACTCAGCAGATTTGGAAGAAGCTGTAGCTGCATGGCCTGCATCCTCAGACTTAGTAACACTAGCCGCAGTTGGAACAAACCAGCAGACTTGTTCGGATTTAAGTGGTCCAGCTGTGTTGGTAAGTAGCGATCTTCCTACATTCTTAAAGAAAGGAGAAGCTTTCACTGGAACATTAAAAATATTGAACTGTTCTAAAGCTACATGGAAAAAGTATAACGGGAGTAGAGGACATAACTTTGGTCCTGTTAATCCTCAAGAGAACAATACATTTGGTCCAACTAGATATGCACTACCAAATGATGTAGCACCAGGAACTTCCGTAGATCTACAAGTAACTGGAACAGCGCCTTCTACAAACGGAAGTTACGTATTTCAACTAGGATTAGTTAAGGAATCTGTAAAATGGATTACACCATATCTATCTCCTCATATATTTATCGTTGGAGACTACAAGACATGTGATACAGCAAGAGCATTAGTGAATACAACTCAGGATGCAAAGCAAACACTACAAACATGTATAGATGCAGCTCCAGTGGGATCTACAGTTGTACTACCAGCTGGTGTGTACACAGTCTCAGGTCAAGTTCGAGTTAAAAGTACAATCAGTTTGGTGTCTGAAAAAAGTGTATCTACGCGAGCTGCTTTTACATGTGATACAGAACCCTACACCAACTGTGCTGTTATAAAGGCAGGAGCTACCTATAGGGGATCTGGAACTACAGAGCCAGAAATAGCTGTGCTAAGAGTTGCGAGTGAAAACGGAGGAAATGTTGATAACTTTACAATGGTAAATATTGTAATCGATGGAAACATTACAGAACGGCTCGCTGCTTCAACTGGTAAGTGTCTTGCTGGAGTATCTAGAGACTTTAATATCTCTGCAAACAGCTATGGATTTAAAATGTTTAGAAGTGCATCTGTTAATGCAGTCTGCGGTACTGGACTATCTCTTTTTGGAGGAACATCTACCGAAGGTGGAGGATCAGTGATCGCATTCAATCTATTTGCTAAAAATGGAACACATCACCAAGATGACGGCAATCATGGACCATGGGCAGATGGTGCATCTATTGTAGGGAGAAACATGTATGTATTCAACAATACTTTCTATAACAATACAGATGTTGATCTAATCTTCTGGTACAGCAAAGGAAGTCATATACATTACAATAGACTAAACCACGACGATCAAGACTACTACAGTTATGCAACATTAATGTTAACTTCAAATGTTAATGATCCAATTGGAACAGATCACTCTGGAACTGTAATATCATTTAATAAAATAAAGTGTGGAAGAGCATGTGGTTTTGGAATAGTTGTTGGAGGAAAGAATTGGTCTCCTGATGCTACAAAATCTTTAGGAGGAACAGTTAAGAACAATACAATTCAAGGAACATATCAAGCAATAAGTGTTGCTGGTGCAGGAACAGCAGAAGCTCCAGTCATTATCTCTGGTAACAAGTTTGTGAATACAAGATATATTAAGAACAGTTGTGGAGAAACAACAACAGACCTTGTATTTAACCCAGGTAGTGTAGTCTCACATGACCTAACTAGTAAAGTTAATAGCAAGGGTTGGAACTGTACCTTACCTAGCTGTAACTTTGATCAGAACTTCTGTGCGAAGTAGTATTAGAAAAAGTAAAGATAGATAGAATCGAGTATAGAACTAGGATAAATAGAATTGAAAAAGGCACCGTTTGGTGCCTTTTCTTTAACATCAATAAACCTTATGAAAGGTGTGCTGATACTAACTTAGTCATTTCAAACATATTTACAGTTTCCTTACCTCCGAAAACCTTCTTTAGCTTTTCATCAGCATTAATATTTCTCTTGTTTGTAGGATCCTGAAGATTGTTTGCCTTAATATATACCCATAATGCCTTAGTAACTTCAGTTCTTGGCATAGGTCCAGCACCTACAACAGCCTGTAACTCAGGAGAAAGATTCATTGGTTTTGACAATCCACCATTAGCAGCCATAAAAGATTATTAAAAATTAATTGTCTCAATTTATCACATTATCCTTCTTTTGCCAATTTTTCTCCTCTGAAGACGCCTCCTAGAGTCGTTTACTTCGGCAACCATATTAGATAGAATTTGATTAATAAATTAGAAACTACAAACGCTATGCAGCCACAAATAATATTAATCGCAATCTGGATAGCTCTAATGCTTGTATACCTGTTAGGAGATGTGCTTAGAATATTTAGTGGAGACTTTAAGCCTGGAGAAATCGAGGGAGTGAAAGTATCTCAAATTCAGTGGTTAGGGATATCAATTCTGATGGTAATTCCAATTGTAATGATCATACTCACACTTTCTTTAGATTACTCTGCAAACAGAATACTTAACATTGTTGTAGCTGGATTCTTTTTTGCTTTCAATCTATTTGGACTACCCACCTATCCTAGTGCATATGACAAATTCCTAATAGTTGTTGGACTTGTATTCAATATAATAACTATTGTATATGCATGTAACTGGGTTTTATGACAAAATATTTGACATAAGCTGCGACATATAATAAATTATTGTCATATAAAATTATCGTAATGATAAAAACTAACGTATTAGGTAAGCTTTCATTATTTCTCTTTATTCTCTCGCTTTTTTAACCTCAACAGCAACAATAGTACAAGCGCAATCAGAGCCCCTGAAAGTTCGAGTTGCTGTATACGAGAACCCACCTAAAATATATACCGATGTAGATGGAAAGCTTAAAGGATTCTGGCCAGAAATTGTTGACTATCTAGCAGAGAAAATGAACTGGGAAGTAGAGTATGTACCTGGAACATTTAATGAAGGTTTAGAAAGACTATTAAACAATGATGTAGATACTCTAGTTGACGTAGGATATTCTGTAGAGCGATCTAGAATATATGATTTCAATGAAGAAACTGTGTTTATAAACTGGGCAGGAGTATATTCGAGTGAAAATCTTAATATCAATTCCATTGCAGATTTAGAAGGAAAGAGAATAGCAGTACTGAAGGGTGATATTCATTTCTTGGGTCCACTTGGAATGCAAGCGCTGTTAGATTCATTTGGTTTTGATGCAACTTTCATAGCTCTTGATTCATACGCAGATAATATGCAGGCAGTTTCTGATGGTGAAGCAGATATTGCTATAGTTAATAGACTATTTGGTAGCTTTCAGGAAGAGAATTACAATGTAAAGAAAACTGGAATTGTCTTTAATCCAATTGAACTTAAGTTTGCATTTTCAAAAAATGGTCCAAACTCAGAAAGATTAATATCAGAAATCGACACAACGCTTTTTGAACTCAAAGGTGACGCAGACAGCATATACTACGATGCAATAATTCGAAATCTAGAAAATGTTGTTAGAACTGTTGAAGTTGAAGTGCCCCAGACATTTGCTGCTACAAGTTTACACATTGTACTCACATTACTCGTACTATTCTCTGTAGTATTAGTAATTAACAGCAGATACCATATTACATTTACAAGACGAACGGCAGCAATTTAATGCATGTTCTTATGTAAATCTATCTTATCGAGTTCTGTTTCAATTGAGTATTCCCCAAAGTCTATAATTACAATACCACCATTCTTAACTTCAATTTCTCCAGTTACAACCTGAGCTATAGTCTCCCCTACAAACTCTGGACTCTGTGCCTTGCTGGCCTCCTCAGCCCCTCGTAGAGTGGCCTGCATCTGTGTATTAGTTCTACCAGGAACTATAGTAATAGCTTTAAGACTTGGATTCTCTAGAGCTACTGTTCCACTAAAGGATGTTAGTGCTGCCTTGCTTGAAGCATACACTGCCATGTTGTTGTAGCCATATACGTTAGACCTTGAAGCAATATTAAGAATCATACCAGAAGATCTCTCTTGCATTGAAGGCAGTACTGCTTGAATTAATTCGAATGGAGCCCTTACATTCACTTTATATGCAAGATCCAAATCAGAAACACTTAGATTCTCAAAAGAATCTAGCTTGTGTACAACCCCAGCATTGTTGACAAGAACATCAATATTAGCATCTGAAATATATGTTCGAAGAGTTTGAATAAATTCTGGGTTAGATAAATCTCCTGAGAAACTCACTACATCTTTACATATAGGTTTTAATTCGGAAACAGAGGTATTTAACTTCTCTTCGTTCAGATCCACAAGAATTAATGTATTCAAAGAATTTGCTAGAGACTTAGCAATAGCTGCACCTATACCCTGAGCTGCACCAGTTATTAGAATGTTCATATATTAAGAAATGATAATTAGGATATCTAAAGTTTATCACTAAAGCATCAAATCTTCATTCTCTTTAACCTTAGAGAATTTCCAACAACAGATACGCTACTAAATGCCATAGCAAGTCCTGCGAAGATTGGATTCAATAATATTCCAAAGAATGGATACAAAAGCCCTGCAGCCAATGGGATACCAAAAATATTGTATGCAAATGCCCAGAACAGATTCTGTTTAATAGCGCGCATAGTAAACTTGGAAAGCTTTATAGCTTGAACAACTTTTGAAAGATCTCCTAAAAGCAGAGTAATCTCTGCAGATTCAATTGCAACATCTGTACCTGTTCCCATTGCAATTCCTACATCGGACTGGGATAGAGCAGGAGCATCGTTAATACCATCTCCAAGCATTGCAACAATACTTCCGGTACTTTGAAGATCCTTAATCTTCTGAGCTTTCTCTTGAGGAAGTACTTCTGCAATCACTTCATCTATTCCAACCAAAGATGCAATATAGTTCGCAGTTCTTGTATTGTCACCAGTTAGCATAACAACCTTAATTCCAAGTTTATGTAACTCATTTATAGTTTCCTTTGCATTCTCTTTTAGCGTATCTGCAACAGCAGCTATAGCCAGTACTTTGGAATCTGTTGCCAGAATTACCGGAGTCTTGCCTTGTTCAGCAAGTTTCAAAATTTTGTTTCTTTCAAACTGAATACCAAGTGAATCAATTAGCTTCTCATTTCCTGCATAGTATTTCATGCCTTCGATGCTTCCTTTCAAACCCATTCCCTCAATTATTTCAAAACCTTCAACCTTTAGAATCTCTATCCCATCATTCCGAGCCTTTTTAAGGATCGCTTTGGCAATTGTATGTTCCGAATATTTCTCAAGCGAAGCAAGAAGCTTCAAACTATCAGAAATGCTTAACTCACTATCGACTACATTAATATCTGTAAGTTCAGGTTCACCTTTAGTTAATGTTCCTGTCTTGTCTGTTACTACTGTATTAACTAGATGAAGTTTTTCCAAACTCTCAGCATTTTTTATTAAGATACCATTTTCAGCACCTTTACCTGTACCAACAATTATTGCGGTCGGTGTTGCAAGTCCCAGAGCGCAAGGGCAAGCTATAACTAATACACCAACAAAACTCATAAGGCCAATGGAGAGTGCTTCTGTGAATGGCAGAAATTGAGAACCAAGGATAATCCAAGTGAATAAGGTAACCAACGATATTACTAAAACTGTTGGTACAAAGACAGCTGAGATCCTATCTGCAAGTCCTTGAATTGGTGCCTTGGATCCTTGTGCTTCATCTACCATACTGATAATTTGAGCAAGCAAAGTTTCTGAACCAACTTTTGTTGCCTTAAATTTAAAGGAACCTTGTTTGTTAATTGTTCCACCAATCACCTTGTCATCTATACCCTTATCAACTGGCATCGATTCACCTGTAATCATAGATTCATCAATTGAAGATGAGCCTTCTATTATTACTCCATCTACAGCAATCTTTCCTCCTGGTTTAACAATCAACAAATCAGATACCAAAACTTCATCGATTGAAATTTCAATTTCCTTTCCATCTCTTTCAACCAAAGCAGTCTTTGCTTGCAGGTTTAATAGTTTCTCTATAGCTTCTCCTGTTCGTAGCTTTGACTTTGTTTCAAGATATCTTCCGTAATATACAAAACCAATTACAACAACGACTACATCGAAATACGTAGAAGAACTTAAACCCAAAGAATCTTTTATACTTGGAAACAGTACAATCAATGCACTATATATGTATGCAGTTAGCGTACCTATACCAATTAATGTATACATATTTGCAACTCTATATTTAGCAAATACCAATACTTCTTTGAGAAAATCGCGTCCAATCCAGAAAAGCATAACAGTCGATACTATTAACAATACTCCTTGAAATATCTCATGAGGAATTGGAAACATTGGCAAAGTTGAAATAGCTTCCGCAGCTATTTCCCACAACATCAAACCAAATACTATAAACGTAACTGGCAGTACAAAAAGAATCTTGTTTCTTTGATCTGCTAACTCTTTCAATTTGTCTTCCTTGGATTGCCCTATGCCAAGGTGAGCAGAGTGGTCCATAGAAGAATCTTTTGAATGATCCATATGTTCATGGTCCATATCTTCATTCTTCATTACAGATCCATCTGGCATTGTGTGAGTACCGTGATTCGCATGAACATTACTTTCATCACTTTCCTGAGCTTTACTAGATACAACAGCCTTCTTTTCAGCACCGTACAATGAATATCCGAATGGTTCAATATTCTTGCTTAGCTCAGAAACATTTGTAACCTCTGGATCAAATTCAATCTTCAACTTCTCATTTCCATAGTTAACCTCACAAGACGCTACTCCTTTGATCTCTTTCAATTTCCATTCAATAGTCTTTGCACAACTTGCACAATGCATTCCTTTTACAGCGATTGTTTGTTTCTCCATACTTTAGTTCTAATATGTAGGTTGATAGATTCTGTTTTATATTTAGTATTAGTTTTTAGTAGTTTCTTAGTATCATTTTAAATCCAATATTCTAACTAGCTCATCTATAGTTCTAGTCTTGTCTTCCTGTAATTTGTCTAATAGGCAATGATCCAGATGTCCTAGCAACAAATTCTTCTTTGATGAATTCAGAAGACCAATGCATGCATCAATCTGCTGAATAATATCTGGACAATAACTATTGTCTTCAACCATTCTTTGAACCTTAGCTAAAGTACCCGAAGCTTTTTTAATTGATAATAATGATTTAGCCTTTTCCGGAGTTATTTCCTTATCTTGCATAAAAGTAACAGAAATATATAGAATGTTATGTATAACGTATACCTATGGTATAGGTTACCTCTATAACTTTTAGAATTCAATAGCTTAATAATGTTTATTTTAATTTCTAGGTATATAATCAAATTATCCTCATCTAGAAAACAATATTTCTTAACACATATATATGGCTAAACCACATCTACACATAAATATCGAGAAGGATACTCTCGGAAACACAAACTACAGAAAAGTTATATACACAGGATTTCTCCAACTTGTTCTAATGAAACTTAATGTAGGAGAAGAAATTGGAATGGAAGTACACGATACCCATGATCAATTTTTTAGAGTAGAACAAGGAGAAGCAAAAGCTATACTTGATGGAGTAGAAGTAATGGTTAAGGAAGATGAAGTACTAGTTGTACCTGCAGGAACAAACCACAATATAATAAATAGTGGAGACAAAGAACTAAAACTCTATACTATATATGCTCCATCCGAACACCCAGAGAACACAGTACAAGTTACAAAGCCTGAATGATAAAGCATAAGGTTGTATCGTTTCTATACAAAAATATACTTAAGAAAATATTCTTTAGGTTTGACCCAGAGAGTGTCCACGACAGGATGCTCTCTTCAGGTCACTTCCTAGGAAAGTATAGTCTTACTCGCTTCATTACAAGAAAAGCTTTCGCATATCAAAACCCAATGCTTATTCAAAACATTGCAGGGTTAACATTTAATAATCCAGTGTGTCTTTCTGCAGGTTTTGATAAGAATGCAACACTTGTAGATATACTTCCAGAAGTTGGATTTGGAGCAATGGAGCTTGGTTCTGTCACACTTAATTCGTACGAGGGAAACCCTAAGCCTAGATTATTTAGACTACCTAAATCCAAAGCATTGGTTGTGTACTACGGCCTTATGAATGTGGGAGTTAAAACATTTGTAGAAAGACTTAAAGCGTTTAAACAAACCAAAGCAATAGTTGGAATATCTGTAGCTAAGACAAATAGTACAGACACTTCTACAGAAGAAGGTGGAATATCTGACTACTACGAATGTTTAAAATATTTGGAATCAGAAAAAATTGGTGATTTTTATACTATAAACATTTCTTGTCCCAATACGTTTGGTGGTGAACCATACACGACAGAAGAAAAACTAGAAAAGCTTTTAAAGAAAGTATCGGAATTAAATATAAAGAAACCAACGTTTGTTAAGATGCCAATCAATCTATCTTTCGAAGAATTCGATACCCTACTTAAGGTGATAATAAAGTACAAGTTAACTGGAGTTGTAATAGGAAACCTAACCAAAGTACGTGATCCAGAATTAATTAAAGATGAAATACCAGAACACATAAAAGGTGGTATCAGTGGTCTTCCAACTCAGAAACTAAACAACGATTTAATTTCATATACATACAAAAAATATGGTAAGGAACTAATCATTGTTGGAGTGGGAGGAATATTCTCTGCATCAGATGCATACGAAAAGATTAAAAGAGGAGCATCTTTTGTACAGTTAATAACAGGAATGATATTTGAAGGTCCACAGCTAATTGGAGAAATTAATCATGGGTTAACAAAGCTATTAAAGAAGGATGGTTACAGAAATATTTCAGAAGCTATAGGAACATTCAAATAGCTATGTAGATATAGTTATCTATGTATTTATATGCCCATACCTGTTGTTTGTAGGATCTCTGAATAGGAATATCTTTGGTGGGTAAAACGTGAAGAGAGCAAACAATACAAATATAACTATACCTATAATCAACGCTACACTTTCAGATATAAATGTAGTCTTGCTTGATATCAACATAAACTCTATAAGATACCCTAAAGAAACGCTAAGGATAAATATCCCTATACTTAAAAGAACAACTTCCTTTTTTAAGACGAACCTAACTGGATAATATATCAGTGGAATAAGTATCATAGTACATATTGCACCTAATAGAGATGCTTCAAGTATATTTGGATAATCATTTCTTAAGACGATAGTTTGAACAAAGCATAGAAAGAGCATAGGCATAAAGGCAAGCTTTAAATGTTCCCAAGTACTTTCGTTAACTGCTGAAACAAAATGAACAAATATGCTCTTTGTATTTGGTTTATGAGTATAGTGAAGTGCGATTCCAATTATATTAGCAACAATTGCACAGAGAATAACTATTGTGATCATAGCTTCCAAATAACAAGTACGATTAATGGATATTCTATACCTTAAGCTTAATCAATTAAATAGCTACTCCTATTCAATCTAGGAATGTATAATGCTTTAGTTATTAAAAACCTATGCAAACAATAAAACTAGTGTCCTGGAACGTTAATGGTATTAGGGCAGCGTTAAAAAAAGGATTCATTGATTTTGTTCGAGAAGAAAATCCAGACATACTTTGTTTACAGGAAACAAAGGCCATGAAAGGACAAGCAGAGATTGATCTACCTGAATATACAGAATATTGGAACTCTGCAGAAAGAAAAGGATACTCAGGAACAGCAATCTTTACAAAAACACCTGCACTTTCTATAACAAATAACTTTGAAAGCACAGTATCGTTTAAAGATACCTATGGCGATGCAAATATAGAAGGAAGGGTTATAACCGCGGAATATGAAAAGTTCTACTTAGTTACAGTTTATACTCCAAACTCTAAAGGAGACCTATCAAGGCTTGATTTTAGACACAAGACTTGGGATCCAGCATTCTTGGATCATTTAAAGAAACTGGAGGAAACTAAACCAGTAATATATTGTGGTGATCTAAATGTTGCTCATGAAGAAATAGACCTTGCTAGACCTAAAGACAATCATATGAGTCATGGATTTACAGATCAGGAAAGAGAAGGATTTACGAAACTAGTTACAAATGGCTTCACAGATACCTTTAGAATGTTTAACAAGGATGGTGGTAACTACACTTGGTGGAACCCAATGGGAGGAGCAAGAGAAAGAAATGTAGGCTGGAGAATCGACTACTTTGGAATATCAAAGAGTCTTGAAAGCAACGTTAAAGAAGCTTTCATTCGTCCTCAAGTTATGGGCTCGGATCATTGCCCAATTGGAATCGTAATTGAAGTATAATAAGCGAATGGACATTGGCGATATAGATTTCTTAAAGGCTACAGCATCAACAGGTGCAGGAGCATTCTTAAAACTTCCTAACGAAGAGATAGTAACTCTTCCTAAATTCGAACAGCTAGGACAAATAGAAGTTGGAAAAGAATATCTTGTAATCCTATACCAGGACAAGATTACCTACGTAACCTACGCATCAGAAAGAATTGATGAGCACCTCTTCGAAAGAGCAAATCATATTGATTTCAAACTAGATCAAGAAGTAGAAGGAGTAGTATATGGCTTTACTCCGATGGGAGCAAAGGTTGCTATAAATAGAACATACAAAGCATTCATCTTTGAAAACGATATACACCAAGACCTTTCAATTGGAGAAAGGCTCCTCTTTTACATTAAAGAAATACGACCAGATGGAAAGATTGGATTGACTCTACGAAGATCCGGGTACAAAGGCTTTATCGAATCAACTACAGATCAAATATTACGAGCATTGAATGAAGCATCTGGAGAACTACCATTCAACGACAATAGTAGTCCTGAAGAAATTAGCAAACAATTCAAAATGAGCAAAAAAGTCTTCAAGGAAACTATAGGCAAGCTATACAAGCTTAGAAAGATTGAAATAACAGATAATGGTATTAAGCTAATTCAGAATTCAGGTACCCCAAACAAAGAAACCAAAGTAAGTTGAACTGCTTTCTCGACATCATATAAAACTAAGGCTGCCTCAATCTCTCTATAAAGATTCTTGATATGATCTTCATTGTAATCATCGTCCAAATTAACATGACCTACAAAATCCATAACCTTGGATGGATCCGAATCAAATTCCGGTAATCTTTGTAGGAAGGTCTTAATACCAAATTGAAGTGTGTCAATATTCTGTAACTGGTCATGAATAAACTGCTCCTTCTCACTAAGTGCCAAATATTCCTCAGTTGTAAGATCTTCGTTGAAGTTGTAATACAATCCATCGATAATTGGAAGTTGCATAATTAATGAAAAAAGCCTGCTAGCAAAGAGCTCATTAAATTCCTGAATAACTCTATCGCTTATATCATTATCAGTTCGATTAGCTAATGAATCAGCAATGTAGCACCATTTGTCAGAGAAATCTCTTGTAGATATCGCTACCAAATCATCGCTTTTAAGATCAGTTCCTGCTGGAGGGAAGCGTGATAGTAGCTTGGTAATACAAACACCTACAAACAAATCATCCAAATCACATTTGAATTCTGTTTCAGGTAGAAAGTCATTTATTTCAAGAACCATTTAAGAACAATAATTAACAGAGATTCTAACTACAAAATACGAATTTGTAAAATAAGATCTAATCATACTAAGGCGACAACATCTTTAATCTAGCTTCCTTAATACCAATAAGCATAATCACTCGACTTTTGGTATAATGCAGGGCTATGAATAATACAGAAACAATACTTAGATTTAGCAACGTATACTTTAGCTACAAGAACAAACCAATACTTATTGGAGCTAATTTTTCGATAAAGCGAGATTCTAAAGTAACGATAATAGGACAAAACGGAGCAGGAAAAAGCACCATCTTCAAACTTATAACAAAAGTTTTAAAACCAGATAGTGGTGATATATTCATGGAGAATGATGCGAGTGTTGGAATAGCATTGCAGATGGTACCTCATGAAAAACTTAATCTAAGTCTTCAGGAATTCTTTGAATCAGCATTTCTTGAGCCAAACTATGCAATTGGAAAAGATATTGCAAGGGTAATGGATGTAGTAAATCTAGATCTACCATTAGACAAGAAAGTAAAAGATCTATCTGGTGGACAAAAGGCTAGACTATTACTTGCTTATGCAATTATTCAAGATCCAGATATCTTGCTACTTGATGAACCTACAAACAATCTCGACCACGCTGGAATAGATCATTTAACAATGTTTCTAATTAACTATCCAAAGACTGTTATCGTAATATCCCACGATGCAGACTTCCTAAACTCATTTACAGATGGAGTTCTAAACCTGGACGTACATACAAAATCAGTTGAGCAGTATCAAGGTAACTACTATGATCTACTAGATCAAATTGAAATACGACTTGAGAAGGATAGGATGCAGAATGCTCGAATGCAAAAGGCAATTACCGAGAACTGGGAGAAAGTGAACTTCTTTAAAAACAAAAGTGCACAAATGAACAAACTTGCTAACAAGCTAGAAGCAAAGGTAGAAGAAGCTAAAGAGAACATGGTTGAAGCAAGACAAGAAGACAAAACAATAAAGAGCTTTGTAATTGAAGAACAGCATATACCAAGACTAGCAGCTGAATTAAAGTCCGTTACTTTCTTGAGAGATGGTAATCCAACTACTAAACCTGTTGAGATTAGACTTAGAAAAGGAGATCGATTGCTTCTTGCAGGACCAAATGGAATAGGAAAGAGCACGTTACTTAAATCTATGTTGGAGGGAACAGCAGAAGGAACATACATAGATTCCGATACAAGAATTGGATACTATAGCCAGGACTTTTCAGAACTAAACTTTGAAGATACTGTGCAAAAGACTTTGCTTGATGTAATGCCTGAAAAGAATATGAAGGATTTATATGCAACAGCTTCAGCTTTTCTAATAACAAGCGATATGATGCAAAATCAAGTTGGAACTCTTTCAGAAGGTCAAAAAGGTCTTCTTTGCTATGCAAGGTTTGTTCTACAGAAACCTGGAATATTAATAATGGATGAACCAACTAATCACATTAACTTTAGACATCTTCCAGTTATAGCCCAGGCTTTGGTTGATTACAAAGGAGCCATGATTATAATCTCCCACGATGCTGGTTTTGTTAAGCAGCTAGGGATCGACGATGTTCTTGATTTAGGAAGGCTTTAATTTCCCCTAGTTTATATTATAATAAATAGCAATTAGCTAACCTATTTGTTATATCTATCAAATGCCTCCAGAAGAATTCCCAGATTCAGAAAAATTTATATTACAACCAGGAGATTTCGAAGACTATGCAGATGTAGACGATGCAAGAGCTTCGATAAGGTTTGCAAGGTTACCTGATGGAGAGGTTGCAGTGATAGGAGACCTTGATCTTTATGGTTTGAATCACAACACTGCAGTTGAAGCTATTATGCCCTACGAAGAATATCTTAAATTCTATAACTCTATTACCATAGAAACTCCATCAACCGTGATCATGGCAAAGCTAAGGGAGTACATAACTCCTAAAACAGAGGTCGAATCTTAAATTTAAGGCTAAGAAGCGCCATTCAGGAGTATCAATTTACAAGTCCTTCTTGGAATGTAGTAAAATAGCCCTATGAACGACAGAATATTGGCACTCCTACGTAGAGTATTACAAACAAAGGATCCTAACCTGAGCTTTTCAAAAGTTAATGAAGATAACGTAACGTTGGTATACAAGATACTAAATGGGAAAGATACATTGTATTTAAAGATGGCTGAGGAAAGGGACGAAATGATATCCCCACAAATACTTGCACACGAACTACTTCTAAAAAGAGATATACGGGTACCTAGATTTGTTTCTTGGGATGATATGAATGCAACTCTTGGAAGATCATATATGATCGTAAAAGAGATGCCAGGAATATCTTTAAACAAGCTTCGAAAGACAGACAAAGCAATGTTTGATTCATGCGTTGAACAGGTCCTAATCGAAGCTGGTAGAGATATTTCTAAGCTTGCCACTATCTCAACAAAAGGCTACGGCTTTATTAAAAGAGACAAGAAAAAAACTAAAGAACTAATTGGTGAATATGATTCATACAAAGGATATCTTCTAGACAAGTTGGAGAAGAAAGTATCAGATCTTAAAAACTTTGGATTTGAAACATTTAGTGAAGATGAATTAGAGAAGTTTAAGATGTTTGTATACAAGTACATCGATGAAGAGAAACCAATACTGGCCCACGGAGATCTAGATATGAATCATATCTATGTAAACAACGGTAGGTATTCAGGAATTATAGATTGGGGAGATATTAGATCAACAGGAAGACTCTACGATATAGCATTGTTCTCTGCAATTCATCCAGAGTATCAAGAAGCAATACTAACTGGTTTTAAAGAATTCGCAAGACTTGGTAAAGAGTTTGAAAAGGAACTAGTATTGTTAAGAGCTAGTATATGTATCCACAGACTATGGTGGATAGCCAAGAATCAGAATGCAAAGTTCCAAAATCACCCATTACAAGCAGTTCTTCTAAAAGATATAGAGACGATTAAAACTTTCTAGTATCTTTTTAAAATCACTTCTAAACACATCTCTAAAAGCGAATATTGTGTATAATCCAGGGAATTAATACAATCGTATGACCGATCACTTAGATAGTACTGACGAAGAGAAGTTGCTCGTTGCTCCAGATCATACTGATACAGCTGATGCACCCGAAATGAATGCAATAACAGATAGCATAGATGAAGAGAATGACGACATGTATTTGACAATGGGTAATGAGATTAAGGATCTTTGTAGAGATGAATTAAGGATAGAAGTTGACTTAGAGTTTCTGATTAAAGGTATAAAGTTGAGAGGATTACTATTTAGTCGTTTTCTAGAACTATTAAGTACCTATGGTGATGATTATGAGAAGCTTACAAGGCATGGGTTTAGATACACTGTGAATGTCGAAGATGGTAAGGATGTGCTACATTTAGTAGTTTATAGATCTCCAGAGCATGTTTGCACTGTAAAAAATATAATACTGAAAACTGAGAGAGGGTTCACCTGTGAACCAATATCTTCTGAAGTTAGAATGGAGCTAAGACTAGAAAATGGTGGCACAGAAATGATATCTATTGAAACATACGATAATATTCCTCACATACAGAGAATTCCCAAGGTTCTGTACCCGGAATCATTCGAAGTATAGACTTAAAGTGTCTTGATTTACCAATATCAGAGTATTATCATATCAATATACGCAATCGCACCGTTTGCAAAGACGATCCTTGTCACATACATCTTAATATACTCATATGAACAAATCGGATATTAATCATAGGCGATGGGACTATGATTACATCGAGAAGAGAATTCTTGATGCTCTTGCTCTCATTACAATAGGGGTTGTTTTACTTCTAAATACCACTGGGAATCTTTCCTGGGGAATATGGCTTAACTTTATAAAGTTGTGGCCATTATTAATTATATCTATTGGAGTAGGTTTAATATTTAGCTGGTCAAGACTTGCAAGATTCATAGGTGCTTTAATATCATTCATCATTTTCCTGTCTGCGTTATTCATAGCTATATCTCCAAACACACTAAACTTAAATCTAAATATCTTTAATCTAGTAAACAATAATACTAACTCAGTTACATCTGAAAAGGAGGTTGAGATTGATGAAGTTGTTTTGGTAGCAATTTCTGATGTTGATTTAGATATAGATATGTCTTTTGGTAATGTAGCTGTTAGCGAAGATGAAGATTTAGCTATTCTAAAGACTCAATCAGAATACTCTAGTAACTTGATAGAACCAAAACTTGATTATGTACTTAATGAGGATACATTGAACATTACCTATAACGATGCAGAACGAAAGAGTTTTAATATTGGAAACAATCATGCAAGCCATTCATTAATTCTAGGAACAACAAAGGTTGTTAAGAATATGAATATTAAAGTTGGGGCGGGAAATGGTGATATTAACTTAGAAGATACTATAGTTACATCCTTAAACGCAGACGTAGGAGCTGGTAACTTAGATGTTACCCTTGATAAAGATACTATCGAGAATATTGAAGATATAAGTCTAAAGGTAGGATTAGGAAACATTAATTTTAAGCTACAAGATGATATTGGATATGAGATTAAATACAAAGTTGGCTTAGGAGAATTAAAGGTTGATGATCTAGACGTTGGACAATCTTTTGGAAAGGATGGTATATATCTATCTGAAAACTATACTGATGCTACAAAGAAAGTAGAGATTCTGGTAGAGGTTGGTTTGGGTAATGTTGAGTTTTACTATTAATTTATATACTTATTAATACTTTGTTATGAATAACGGACTTCTAACTCGAATGTTCATCGGAATCTTCATGGTTCTTTTGGGAGTAGGGTTTCTTCTAGACCAACTTGGTCTAAATGTTTTTGGTTTTAATGTATTTAATCTATGGCCACTAATCTTCTTTGTTGTAGGGTTACCTATGCTTGTTAGAAGAAACTTTATTGGTGGTGCAATATTCTTAACACTTGGAATTGCATTCTTGTTTGCTAACTTCTTTGGATACAGTGTATTTGCAGTTATCTGGCCAATCATCATTATTATAATTGGTTTCTCAATCATCTTCAGACCAAAGCATGGCCCATGGAATGAATCAGCAAGAAACGAAGTATCAAAAGATCACATAAGTGAATCCATTGTTTTCTGGGGAATGGATGAAGTAATAAGGTCTGAGAATTTTGAAGGAGGAGAAGTAGACTGCGTATTTGGTGGATTCAAGATCGATTTAAGAAGTGCAAAGATTAAAGATGGAGCAATGCTTGAAGTAAGCTGTGTATTCGGAGGAGGAGAACTACTTCTACCTAGAGATGTAAGAGTTTCTATGGAAGGCTCATCTGTTATGGGTGGAGTTACTAACTCAACTATCTCAGGAAAGGAAGGTGATCCTTTGTTTAGAATAAAAGCTAACGCAGTATTTGGAGGTATTGATATAAAGAACTAAGAAGATGTAACTGGGAGTGAAGGAGAATAAAGAACGAGCTATGAAATCATAGCTCGTATCTATTTCGAAGTTCCTTAAAGTACCAATAAACCAATAATAGCTACAACTGTTGTCATTACTGTTCCCCAAGCCATATCAACTAAAGCAACCTTTCTTGAGAAATCTTTGAATGTTGCGTAGTTAGTTAGATCGTATGTAGCGTATGCAGTTAAACCAAAGAATGCAGCTAGTGGCATAATCTCTAGAATAGTATCCATTCTGTTTGGTAGTACAACGAATACTAGAATAGCTAGGATATAGATTAGGTAGAACAATGTAGCCGGAATCATCTTTGGATCTAAGTCTCCCTTACTATCCTTTCTGATTAAACTACCGAGTTCAGCCTTGTAGAATTTCTTTGCAATGAAAGTTAACCATATATAATCGAGAGCAAAACCGCATAATAGCATTACAATATAAGCAACATATGTTGGGTTCATATACTAGTATAGGTCAAATAGTATTACTCAATTATACACAAATTAAAAAATGGAATATATAGTTTTTAATTATGCTTCTGTGTACGAACCTGTATCACTTGTTATAGAATGCTCCTCTTTGTATGCATCCCATACAATATCTAAAAGATTACCTAATCGAACATTCTTTTTCAGAACCATAACAACTCTTCCGTTTACATAGAACCCCTCTGATTCTCTAGAGAATCTTGTAGGATCATTCGATGCTATAGCATTCGACCATTCAGTGTAACTACAGTATTCTCCTGGTTTTATATATTCAATTACAGACCCTGCGTAAGATTTATAGACAGTCAGTACCAAATCATTATCAAATAGATCCTGAATAGCTCCATCTCTAAGTCTAGGCGTACCTACTTGAATCCTATCTGGATTCTTTACTAAATCATCTAGGATAAAGCCTTCAAGACCTGCTGTAGAACCATAAAGTTTACCTAGATGTTCCAAGTCTCTCGAAGAAATAACACCAGTTTGAATAGCATCGTTTACAGCGTCCAGTATCGTTTCAGCTATAGTTCTATCAGCACTTCTTTGCTTGAAAGAAATGTGGCTAGTTACTCCCCTAATCTTTAAGGTGATTCGCTCTCCTTCTTCGAAGGGAAGATCCATGAATGATTTGTTCTCATCTACTAATAGTTCCTTCTCTTCGCTTATATCCATCTTTGTATATTAATATGCGTAAGTTTAACGCGAGAAGATCAAAATTGACAAATATGCAGAGAATCAACACAATAAAAATCTAATCCTTTCAAAGATCGTATATAATCTTCTAGTATTTAAACAAAAAACTTATGAAAAATATCTTTAAAATCCTAACTCTTTCTAAGCCTATGCATAGATTGATGTTCCTAATAATGTTTGTGGTACTTGTATCTGTAGGCTTCGATATTGTAGCTCCTCTTCTTTCAGGTAGGATACTTGATGAGGTAATTACACAAGCAAGTAATGATTCCAAAGAATATGCAACACTGATTCGGTTGCTTGGAATATCTGCATTTGCATCCATTACTTATTTAATACTTAGATCAATTGGTCAAAGACTTGGAGATCATTTAGCAGGAAAGATACGTAAGTATTTAACTGAAGTATTCTATGAAAAAGCGCTAACTCTTCCACAATCATATTACGATTCCGAAGTATCTGGAAAGATTGTTAATCAGTTAAATAGAGGAATTAATTCAATTCAAGACTTTGTTAACACAGCAACTAACTACATTATTCCAACATTCTTACAAGCAATCGTTGTTATAGCAATTCTTGGATACTACAACATAGCTCTTGGTGCCTTAATGATTGTAATATTCCCAATATATTTAGGTATAAGTAGAATCTCTACTAGAAGATGGGGAAAAAGAGAAGAGAAGAAGAACAAGATCGAAGACCATAACCGAGGAAGGATTCAGGAAGCTATTTCAAACATAAAGCTTGTTAAAGGATTCACAAATGAAAAGACTGAGTTTGAATTGGTTTCTAATAATCTAACGGATATTAATTCAATTTATAAGCAACAGAGTAACGAGTTCCATCTGTTCGATTTTGCCAGAGAAATATCTTTGTATCTTATACTTTTTGGAACTACGATAATTATCTTTTTAAACGCGTTTGAAGGGTTGATCACTGTTGGTACAGTAATCATACTTATACAGCTCGTAGAGCGTGCTAGAGCTCCACTTTTTGGTATGTCCTACATTCTAGGTCAGATTCAACAAGCAGAGTCTGGATCAAAGGAGTTCTTTGAAATACTAGATCTAAAATCTACTGAAGACTATCATCAAGATCAAAGTGTTGAGAAGATTATCGATCCAAAGATTGAATTCAAGAATGTATCGTTTAACTATGAATCTTCAGAGAATGTTTTAGAAGATGTTTCTTTCTCCATACATGAAAATGAAATGGTTGCTTTGGTTGGTCCAAGTGGATCTGGAAAGTCTACGATAGTTAATCTTATCCTTAAATTCTATAACTCAAGTGGCGGAGATATACTGTTGAACGGAAAACCATATTCTGAATTAAGTCACAATCATATTAGAAAGAATATTGCTCTGGTGTTTCAGGAGAATGAGTTGTTCTCATCAACAATTAAAGAGAACGTATCATATGGATCTATGGTTGATGAAGAGAGAGTTATCGAGTCTTTGAAGAAAGCCAATGCATGGGATTTTGTTTCAAAGTTACCAGAAGGTATTAATCAGGAAGTAGGGGAGAGAGGTGTTAAGTTGTCTGGAGGACAGCGTCAAAGAATTCAAATTGCTAGAGCTATATACAAAGATGCACCAATTCTAATATTGGATGAAGCTACTTCTAGTTTAGATGCAAAGTCTGAGTCAGAAGTATCTGAAGCTATAGACAACCTAGTTAAGGATAGGTTGGTTCTTGTTATTGCACATAGGTTCTCAACTATTCAAAACGCAAGCAAGGTGATTGTTCTAAATGAAAAGAAAGTAGAAGCTATTGGAACACCACAGGATCTATCTACAAAGCCTGGTATATATTCAGATCTATTGAAATATCAGATTGAAGGAAACAAGAAATTACTAAAGAAGTTTGAGATTTATTAAATCTCAATAGAGGATATATTAGAACAGTTCAGGACAGATTTGTTCTCGAAGAGTTTTGATGTTCTCCTTTGTAAAGTGCACAGCTTCAAATGCCTTAGCACCAAGTGGATTTTCTCCTGGAAATTTCCCTATGTTAAAGGTTACGTAGTCTTGTTTTAGATTTGATATACCGATGTATCTAGGGTTGTATCCCATTACTTCCAAGTTCTTCTTTACTTTGTCTCCATGTACGAATCTTCCATTAGAATCTCTACCTAGATTGTCATCAAGAAATACGTAGTGTAGCTTACTCATTGAAGGATCTGTAGATTCTTCTTCAAACCTTGTCCAATGGCTATATATACGAATATTCACTTCATGTCCTTCAAATACTTTAGATAGTATTCTCTTGGCGCTTGAGTGATAGAAGGAATCATCTTCGAAGACTGCTATGTTTATCATGTATTAAGTATACTACAGGTATGCAAGTGCGAAGCTATTATGTCTTCAATGAACGCGAGATTAAAGAAATCTAACATAGATATCTCCGAAATATGCGTTTTTCTTTGCATCGGACAAAATTTCTCTGAAATCTGATGAAGGAACCCATTTCCTTTCAACAAGTTTCATTGTCTCTCCCCAGGAGTAGTTACACTCTACTGGAGCAATAGATTCTATATATTCTAAACACTCTAATGCTTGGTTATAGAATTCTGGAAACATAAATTCATATGAGATACAGCCGACTTTTTGGGTAAGACCCTTCAAAACATTAATCTCGAATCCTTCAACATCAACTTTTACAAGATGCGGTATCCCATGTTGGATGATTAGGTTATCTAAGGTATCAACTTTCACCTTTTCTTGTCTATTCCAACTATTTTCTTTAAAAACCCCATTCTTAACTGAATTTATCCAGTCTAAATTCATTGAACTAATGGTATCTACATCTGCTATATGAATAACAGTCTCACCTGCTTTTTGATCCATACCTCCTTCAAAGAGAACAAAATTTTCGTTATTTCCAAATTTGTCATTCAGAATTCTAACGCAATTTGCTTGCGGCTCGACTGCTACTACTCTTGCTCCTATATTTAGTAGAACTTCAGTTCTATTCCCTACATTTGCTCCAATATCAAAGACTAGGTCTCCCTTATTTATTAAGCTGGAATATAGAGCTCTCCTTCTCTGGAATTCTTTATATTCTGGAGACATTAAATACTTTGCATGATTATATTTTCTTGATACAAATTCTTTTGCTTTCTTAGCAGGCTTGTATAAATTCGTTTTCTCTAAAGTATTTTTAATTAGTTCTTTTGTCTTCATAAACATTTTTAATTATCTTTTAATAAAAATTGTTCATACTCAGCTTTCGACTTGAAACCTAAGTGGCTTAAGTGGCCTGCGATATCTCTATATGCTAGAAACAGTTTATGTTTTCTATAAAAATTTCTCAGTGCAGATTTTATAGTATCATTATTAAACCTAGTTTTAGTATAGCTACTGTTTGTAGATTTGTCTGGTGCAAAATTTGCAGAATAGTGGATACACATAGCCATGTGACAATTCATGAACTTATGACCAGTACTATTCAATCTATAGCTGAATTCATTATCCTCATAGTATGTACCCAGAGTATCATCAAACTTATTCTCGATTAAAACACTTGAGCGCCATAATGTTGCTCCAGAAGGTAGCCAATTACAGTAATCGCTAACTAAAGTTGTTTGATCACTAAACTGTTTCTCAAAATCTCTTTCCTTGAATATTATCCAGTTACCTTCGATTCTATACTCAGGTCTATTAATTTGTATCAAACCGTTGGGCATTATAACCTTGGATTGAACTGCTGATACTCCTGGATTGCTCTTCAGTGTGTGAACTAAATGTTCAAAATATCCAGGCATAATGTAAATATCATTATCTAGAAAAGCAACAAACTCACTCATAACGTACTTCATACCTTCATTTCTTGAGCCCGAACCACCAACATTTTTATCGAGGAGAACAATCTGAATATTGGAGTATTGCTTCGCAAGATCTGATAGGTACTCTTTGGTACCATCAGAAGAATTATTATCTATTAGAATCAGTTTGAAACTTATCTTACAGGTTTTGAGCAAGTGATTTATTATTCTTTTTGTTTCTCTGATCCTATTGAAAGTAGGCATTATTATATCTATTGTTTCTATATAGTCGCTATGCACCTCAAACTGGTTTTGAAAAATAAATGTCATGACATCCTTTTTTGTTCTTGGATATGTATAATCGAGATTGGCTACTTCAAGTAGCTTTGCTTTTATATTAGTTAATAAGTTCATTGAATAAATTTACATAACTAGATTGCATATCTTTTTTGTTAAATTTAGTCTTAACTTTCTTTACTGTTGGCTCCTGCAGATGATTTCTGTTAATAAAAGCTTCTGAAATCATTTGAGGCATTTCTTTTACTATATCATCATTGTGTAGTAAATATCCATCAACACCATTATCGATTATTTCTCTTATTGCTCCCACATTCGTAGTCACTACAGGCTTTCCTAAAGCCATGGATTCCAAAATAACCATAGGAACACCTTCGAACTGTGACGTTAGTATTACCAAATCACTCATGGATATTATCTTTTTAACGACCTCATTATCTCTAGCCCCTGTTAATAGAATATTTGAATACGAAGCCTGTTGCTGAATACTTGTAAATAATTCGCCGTCTCCTATAAGAATGAAGTTGTAATCATTCATGATACGAGCTAGCTCAACTACTTTTTCAGGCTGTTTTTCAGGTGACATTCTCGCAGCCCATGTAATAATGTGCCCTTTATTTATGAAGGCTTCGATATTTGAGTCTAGATCAATATCTTTAATACGATTATTAATTTCATCGATATCAACACCATTTCTAATTACTTCTATCTTTTCTGGATTAATTTTATATTGATTTATATATAAGTTCTTAAGTCTATCGCTTATCACAATTCTGCTATCAATATACTCATCAAACATTGCTGAAAAGGCTGGTGAGCCTCCTTGATCCTCTGAACCACCTTCGCTATGTGTTAGGTCAGCTGTGTAACAGAGTTCGTGTATATGTTTGCATGATAAATAGCCACTAATCGAATTGGAGATAAATGTTACATCTATATTCAATTTCTTCACTGTTTCTGTGATTATATAAGTCTGAAGTTTCTCTGGAAAGTTTTCAATATGTATAATTCTATCAGAAACCGAACGAAATTTATCCTTCCATTCATGTCTCTTTTGTTTCGTTGTTATAATTGTAATATCCCAACCGTCTATCTTAAGTGCCTCTAGAATCTCGAGATTCACTTTCTCCGCACCGCCAAATGTTAACCAAGGTACAATAACCAGAATAGATTTAGCATTTTCTTCAACACTTCTTGAGTACTTGAGCAGAAATATCTTAGCTATTAACACTGCTAGAATATTCCAAATCTTGTTTAAAATGTACCTCATATTATTTGTCTATTGGCTTGTTTAAAAATATATCAACATATGCGTCTTTTGAAATTTTCGTATATTTTGCCTGTAACTCAGTATATCGCGATTTTACGTTTTCATCAGAATAATGATAGATAACTAGATAATCCCATGATTTTTGATCTAATATACCATCTAGTATATCTATCATATTAATGTATTCGACATTATTTTCCCACCGTTCGCCATAGTATGGGTAGAGTGGAGAATCATTGTTGCCTGATACCAAAATCCTAGATGGTACACCATTACGATGATTATCCAACTCGCCAACATTCTCCATATATCGCGGCTTATAATAATCTCCTATTGACATAGGCACCTGTTTTTCAAACCAAGATTTAACTGATAGCTTGAGCACTGGGTATTGAATCTTCGCGAAAGTGAGACCTAGATTAAATAATACAAGTGATAGTAAAACTACAATGGATAAGTACCTAATATATTTCCTTGAGCTATTCAAAAGGTATAGAGTACCAATGAATACAGCAGTAACTGGTAGGAATAGGATCAATCGCAAGTCCCATTCATCTGGATTACGAATCGAGAAAAGAACAGCAAGTGTTCCCCAAATAACTAGAAAGAAAAGTGCATGACTATAGTGTCTTCTTAATAGGACTTTAACCCCTACAAAAATGTATATTGGTAATGCAAACATATTAAGAAACCCTGCATGTCCCACATCGTGACTAAAGTACCTTGCTTCTTCTATCGATCTTAAGTAGAACCACGCTCCAAAGTGTCTAATATTATTCCATATAGTTAATGGCCCTACTGTCACTTTCTTGGCATCACCTGGATCAAGTGCGATGAAGGATCCATAGTGTATAAATCCAATTATGTTATTTGGAATTGCTATTAATATTAGTAATGGAGTAGCTAAGATTATTACTAACCATTCCCTTGTCGTTAAAACCGGAGATTTATACAAGTTCTGCACGAGTCTTATCAAGATCAAGGCACCAATAATCCCACCAGCGATGGTTCCATGGTGCTTTGTTCCAACAAGTATAGCTACAGCAAACAATAGTAATAATAAGTTCGGTAGATTAAATTTAAGATAAAGCCTATGAAGCATGATCACTGATATGAGCAGTATCAACATAAATGTAAGATCATTTTGTGTAGTGTTAGCTTCGTAAAGATATAAAGGGACTGTTAACACTGCTAAAGATGACAAGATGCTTGATACCTTACTCTTTTTAAAGATTTCTACACCAATATAAACTAATGCCAGAGGTATAAGAATAGCTGACAATAGTTGTGGTAGCTCTATCAGATAGTCAATACCAAATATCGCAAATGCTACCCCATTAAGTATAGATGAGTTACTCCCAAATATATTAACTCTGGATACCGTTATGTTTGGGTCATACCAAAGTGATCCATGCTGCATACCGTTAGCCACTTTAGTCAGGTGATAGGTTAGACTATCCCAGTTTATTGCTGGGGAGAACGTAATGTATATCAAGTTAAAAAGCAGGAATGTTATCCAGACACCTACTACTAGAAGGACCAATATCTTGTTCCTTCTTGAAAGTCTCATAAATCTAGATTTGTATGCACCTAGATTTATGTATATAGATTGTCTCCTTAGGATTAGATAGGAGAATAATACTATAAAGAAGAATATTGTGATTAGTAATACAGATTTAGTGGTATAGAGGGATAAAGCTGATAATATCCAGGCACAAATCACCTCGAACGCCCAGAAGATGATGATAATGTGGAAAAGTTTAAGAATATACTTCATCTTATTTTGTAAAATCCTCTACAGCTTCTATAACTCTAAGTTTGACATTACCATACCACGATGCAAATTGACTGAAAGTACTTGGAGGACCAATTATTAGATCCATCTTTGCAAGTAGGAATAGATCAACAATGAACTCATTATTTGAAATTATTAACTCATCTTCATTAATACCATTAAATTCTGACTTATCTCTTTTTTCATCTGAAAAAATCACAAATACAACACTATTGTCTTGAAACTCTTCTCTCAATTTCTTCATACCGTTCAGGTAATCTTTTACCTCATAGAAATACTTACCATTAAGGTGATCCTTGTAATCAGTTCTACGCATATGAACAGCTATCTTAAGCTTATCTCTTGGAATATCTAACAAAAAACTGTCTATAGCATCTCGATATTGCTTTGCTGGTTTAAATTTCTCGCGAACGGTGTCACCGTGCTTATCCAAACCGAGCGTATTTCGAAATAGCCACCCGTTCAGAAACAGTACTGGGTAACGAGCTTGAAAGGCGTTGTTCGTTGGAGGCAAGATTATTGCATTATCTTCATGTCCTGTATGAAGTACATTCGCTATTTTAATACGTGAATTTACTTTTAAAAGAAATGATGAAAGGATGTGTCCCCAACTTTTACCTAAGTAACCCCTCATCCGAAGGGAAGGAGAATGCAAGGAATTATTTTCGAGATAATGGAAGTACTTGGCGTAGGGCTCAAAAGTCGGATTTATCAACAGATATTTCTTATCTACACAATATGCATAAATACTAATGTAATTCCAGAGTTGATTTGCAAGCCTACCACCATTATGACTTTGAATAATGACTATTTTCATTGCTTCAATAAGCTAAAAACCTTTCGGTATTTGTAGTATCTTGCATAAATGTGCTGGAGGAATCTTCTATAGAACTTTAATTCCCAAATCTTCCCCCAATATCTTTTTGCAACTTTATCGTGCTCTCTTACAAATTTCGGGATAGAGCTACCGGTCTTAGATTCAGGATGCAATTGGTACACAGATAACAAATCTGGCACTACTTTGAATTTTTCACCTCCAGTTAGGAACCGTAACCATAAATCATGATCCATGCAATAGTGTAAGCTCTCATCAATTGATCCATACTTATCAAGTAATGATTTTCTAAAGAAGATCGAAGGTTGAGCTGGGATAGAATATTCAACCCACCATCTAATTAGTGTCTCTTCATTAATCTCTAACTGTGGGATTAACTTTTCTTCTCCTGTTTCTAAATCTAGTAACATACACTTACCAGAGAGTATTGTTACACTTGGGTCTTCAAAATATTCTGCGACTCTAGAAAGGACATTGTCATCAGAGTAAAAGTCGTCTGCATTCAACCAGGTAACTATATCTCCCGTTACCATTTTTAAACCCTTATTAATAGCATTAGATTGTCCAGAATCTTTTTCAGAAACATAGGTGAGCTTATCTTTATGTTTCTCCAGAATCTCAACTGTCCCATCACTTGATGCTCCATCTATTACAATATGTTCAATATTTCTATGCGTTTGTTTTTGGAGCTTTAGTATGTGATCCTCTATAAACTTAGCTCCGTTATAGACAGGTGTCACTATAGAGAACTTTACCATATTCTATTTATGTCAGGATTAATTACTTTAAATTTAGAATTTTGTCTTCTTCTTCCTTTGTAGAACTCTTTTGAGTGAACAAAAGATTGAAATGGTGCTCTTGTAGTCTCATCTTTATTTTGTTGTTCCTTTAACCTAAGATCTGTCATGCTAGGAGTTGTTGTTGTATGGACTCTATACAAATGATAGAAACCTTCAATATGCTTTATCCTTGCCCCAGCTTTTGCCATACGCATCCAGAAATCCCAGTCTTCAAAGATCTGTCGACTTGTTGAATAACCGATATGATTCTCTTCCCAGAAAGATTTTCTGAATACAGAAGGAGTTGGTATCGTATTAAATTCAAAGATATTATCATAGTAGAATTCTGGCATATCGTGTTCCCTATCTTCTTCCTCAAAGTATTTTATATCAGGATATACAATGTCATAATATTCTTCTTCAAGGACGCGTATAGCATGTTTAAAGTAACCTTCAGCAAGCATATCATCAGCATCTAACATGCAGATGTATCTGCCTCTAGATTCCTCTATACCTCTCAACCTATTTTCTCCAATTGAGGACTTTGCTTCTTGGAAGACAACCCTTGTATTAGGCCATGATTTTGCTTTTATTTCTTCTCTTGACCCATCTGTTGACATTCCTTCTACTATTATTACTTCTACACGATCTCCCAACCCTTGGTTGTTTATGCTATTTACACAGTCATCTATGTAGTTCATATAGTTAAAGAAGGGGATAACGACACTAATTAATGGACCATCTACTCTAGTATTCTGTATTGTCGTACTTGTAAGGTGAAGATACAACTCGTGTGATTTTTTATACAGGAATGAGATCCCTGGAATTGCATTCAGTAACATATCTATTCGCTGTATTGGGTTTAAATGTCGTGCAAATAACATCTCTCTAAGCCTCCATATTCTACTTCGATGAATGCTAGCAAGCTGATGCTTCACTTTATCTAACTCGAGAAGTTGGTGTCGGGTGATCAACAGATCCCTTTCAAGTTTTGCAATTTTCTTATCTTTATCGTCCATATGATTACTGCTTTAACATCTCAGTATAAAGGCTAATGTATTTTTTGACCATAGTATCTAAAGTGAATCTTTCTTTAAAAACCTTTGTGGATTGGTTTGCAGCGCTGTTTCTTAGCTCTGTATTATCTAAAAAGAGCTTAACTCCTTTAATGAAATCTTGGCTGTCATTGTATTTAGCAATATACCCAGTCTCCATGTGGGTTACCAACTCAGGAATCCCCCCCGTATTATATGTAATTACTGGTGTACCAACTGCCATATTTTCAATAACAGTAAGTGGGCAGTTATCCCAAAGTGATGGATATATGAATAGATCAGCTGATGAGTAGTATTTAGCAAGCAAGAATTGATCACTAATGTAGGATATCGTTACTGTATTCTCCGCCATGAAATCCTCTCCACCACCTCCGAGTATTGCAAAGACAATATTGGGATCATATGACAGTTCTTTATACATTGCGAGTAGAGTAGCTCTAGAATCTTTAGTACCTTCTGCTAACCCCCAAGCTGCACTGAATAGAAGAATGGTCTTATCTAATGGCAAACCTAACTCTTCCCTAACTGATGCTTTATCATATTGCTTGAATACCGACTCATCTACCCCGTTATATATTAGATGGACTTCTTTATCTTTAAAAATACCTCGTTTTGCTTTCTTTCTCAACCATTCAGATGGTGTAACTACCATAATGTGAGAGTTTTCAACTATTTTTCTAGATAGATTCCTAAAAAAAAGTCTCCTACGTGTACTCAAATCAGGATATGTTTGTAATTCTCCTGAGACACTATTCGAATCAGGATAATCTTCAAATAAATCTAAGGTGTCATGTAATGTCCAGATGGTAGGCTTAACGGCAGAAATCTTTGGTAATACTAACTTGTTGAAGTAGTTTACATGAAGATTGTGCAAATGTACTATATCCGCATCCTTAAAAGCATCAAAGTTTATAACTCCAAATGACGCACTAGTGAGGAAGTCATAGAACCTAAATTTTGTATCTAATCTATGCATAAGGTTAGACATGCCTTGCTCACTTACACTTATTGGATGAATATTTTCTTCTGGGCTTGTGATCAGTCCTGCAATAATCTTTGAATCTACACCTGATTTTTGAAGTTTCTTATGTAATCTATAAGCTAACATAGCGGCACCACCTTTCTTATCTACTTCTGAAATACTTGTTACTGCTAATAGTTTATTCTTGTTCAAATATGACTTTTTATGTTTGTAAGCAACAAAAACAAACACCACATTAAGATAAATGGATAAGAAACTCTGAATAAGTCTTGTAATTATCTTCTTAAAACTCTTTTGCATATCTTAAAATGAATAAATTCCTTAGCTTTGCATCTTTTAAAATAGATGCGCTGTTGCTATAAAATATTTTCTGAGCATGTTTTAGATCAGGAAAGTGTTGGATAAAGGCATGGTTTAGCTCGATTAAAAATTTTAATGTATTTCTATTTCCCCAGAATCCCTGCTTCCCAACTCTGTTTCTTAATAAATCTATTTGAGTTTCAGAAATATCAATATCTAGTAGCTTCTTTACATATTTTTTGATTATAAAACCTGCAATCTCTTCCTGTCTTGTTCTATGTTGAGTTGTAATACTTTGAGAATGAACACGATACTGGATCAAAAACTCTTGTAGATTGTGTACCTTTCCGCCTGCTTCGATTATTTTCAACCAAAGCTCATAGTCCTGCGCTTTATTGTATTCTGTACTATATCCTCCTATGTTTAGTACAAAATCTCTAAGAAACATAGCACTACTGTGCGCAATACTATTCACAAATATTATATTGCCAACATTGTCTTCGTGAGTTTCTGGATTTATTATTGTGCCGATAACATCACCTTTTTCATTGATTAAGGTTAGATTGCTTCCTACT
This sequence comes from uncultured Candidatus Saccharibacteria bacterium, assembly GCA_964561155.1. Lineage (GTDB taxonomy): Bacteria > Patescibacteriota > Dojkabacteria > J137 > J137 > KLAP211. Next base: position 134,645 of record CAZLOI010000002.1, read on the forward strand.
AAGGTATAGCCAGTGCTTTCTAAAAACTCAACCTGCTTTTCAAATCTAGTAGAATCAGATACATCATCTGCATCGATTCTTGCAATGTACTTACCTTTAGATAGAGATATACCCGTATTTGCAGATACGAATGGACCTGAGTTACTTTTATTAGTATGTATGAGTAATCTCTTATCTTTTATAGTACTCAATATTGAACCAGTACTATCTGTCGAGGCATCATCAACTACTATCAGTTCAAAATTCTTATACGTTTGATTTAAGATACTATTTAAGCACTCTAACAAGTAGTCCTGTCCGTTATATACAGTTACGATTACACTGACTAGTGGTTTCATATTGGTAACCTAATCCAGTTAGATAAAACTATTTCATTTTTATTCATAATATCATCTCTAAACCACTGATTTGGCGCTATAACTACTTTTTCTTTGTTTTCGGAAAGCCAAGCTCCCCACCAGCTAAAAGTACTGTTAGCAATAATAAAATGTTTGCAGTGCTTCATTAACTCCAGATCAATATAGCCGTTTTCTATAGAATTAGAATCGCAAATTACGAAGTTACTTTGCATTTTAAGATTAGCTTTTACCCAGTCCACATCATCTGAAAAGATAAAGAAGGTGGGGTTAATTACCTTGTTATTAATATAATCTATAGCCTTTTCATAGTATCCTAAACTTAAACTAGCAAAATGATTTGCAGCTGCACTATTTGTTACATAGTCACTCCTCCTAACATGAAGAGCTACTGATTCACTTTTAAGAATCTGATTCAAGAACTCTTCGTTTTTTCCCTCTAGCTTACTCTTAAGTGTAAAGTCTTTTAGTAGCTGTGGTCTAATTGACTCGAAATATTTGTGATTTGGCCAATACCCTTCAAGATAGATATTCGCTTTCAAAGAAAAAAGAAGACTATCAAACATCCTTGATTTCTCTTTGTAGTATATATTTAAGTTAGTGATACTTAAGTAGCTTGCAAGAAAGATCTTAATTGTATTGAAGAAACCTTTTGAGAATTTCTGTTTTTCTTCCACTGAACATTCAGTTAAATCAGTGTTAAATACTCCAAGTTTCAAGCTTCTACTGATATAGTCGCCCTGCAGTTGGTCTTTATCTCTTTCCAGAGAACTTGAATCGACCTTGAAATTAGTAGCTAATTTAGTTGCCAAAGACTTACCTATAGAATACTGGAGCATTTGGTTACCAAGTCCTCCTTCTAGTTTGGTTATGATCATATTATAAAGAAATTAAATCCTTAAAATCTTCCTTGAATTTTTCAATCATATCATTTGGTATTGCAACAATGTTCGCTATCTTTGAATCCAAGCTAGTGTGCAAAATATTGTCCTTATAGTCTTCCGATAATCCAAGAAAGCTATAGTTACTTCTCAAGAACTCTAGATGCAGAATATCTTCTTTAGTATAACTTGCATCCTTTGATGTATTTGACGAAAACTCGAAGATTATTATTGGTTTTGCGTCTTCAATAGTATTTTTTGCACCTTTCAGTACATTAATCTCAAAACCTTCGACGTCAATCTTCATTAACCCTGGTTTTAAAAAATTCATTTTTTTACTTATACCATCTAATGATACAAGTTCAACAGATTGTATCCCTGAGCATTGAATATACTGACCATCAACATCCTTTCTCCGAACTAATGAGTTTTGTCCTGAGTTATCATATAGATTAATCTGTTCGTTTCCAGCATTGTCTGATAACGCATAATTTAGATGACTGATGTTAGCACTCCCACTCAAGACAATATTCTTTTTAAGAATATTGACTGTTGATGATACTGGCTCAAATGCATAAATCTTAGAGAAAAGTTTTGATAATAATACACTGTAATATCCTATATTAGCTCCAATATCCATAAAGGCAGTATTTTTTAGCTCATCTCTATATCGATTTGATATTGTTTTCAACCAAAACTCAACATTATGTTCATAATACCCCTCGTTACTAAAAGCCCATGCCCTGTCATCTGGAATAAAAATAGAGAAAGCTCCAAAATTCTTTGTTATAGTGTTTGATGGGGTTCGAAGGAATATACTTCTAAAAAATCTTTTGAAGTGCTTTAAGACCCTGACTGGAAAGCCATCCTGATATTCCAAAATATGATTGGGATTATTTTTAATAGTTTTTTTAACTGATAAATTCCCCATATAACTTCGGTTACTTCTTAATGTGCCACTCTGTAGGCAATTGTAAAAGCCCGTGAGTTAGTGGTTTATCTGCAAAGACTGTAAACAAGAAGTTCTTTTCATGCCAGTCCAACACATTCCCCATGTCACCCTCTGCCAATGTTATTGTACATCTGTAATTACCTGGCTTTAGATATAACTTAGGTACTACAAAATCATAGAAGCCGATACCATTGAGATTAAGGTTTTTTGTGTCAACATGTTGATTAGAGAATGAAACTATCACGCTAATATTCTCAACGTTTGCAATACCGAACGTGAATAGTGGGGTTTTAACTTCTCTTTTTAGATCATAATGTATTCGCGCTTTAAAATAATCTCCTACCCCGAACTCTGTCTTCTTATCTTCATTCTCATCTAAAAACTCTACATTATTTATTATTGTCTGCACATCGTTCGTAATATGGGTACCCACAGAGGTTAAATCGTCCTTGTCCTTCTTAAACATGAAGTTTTCGAAGTGATCACAGACAGTATTAACATCTCCTGATTCTCTGACCACACCATTGTCAATCCAGATCACTTTTTCACATACGTTACGTATCTGATTCATTCCATGACTCACAAGTATTATTGAACCGCCCTTTTGTCTATATTCAGAGATTTTTTTATGACACTTCAAAGCAAACTGTAGATCACCGACTGCTAAAACTTCATCTGCAAGTAATATTTCGGTATCACTATGTATTGCTATAGAGAATCCTAGTCTAACTGTCATACCAGAAGAATAAGTAGAAACTGGAGCGTCAATAAACTCGCCAATATCAGCAAACTCAAGTATATTATCAAACTGTCGTGCTATTTGCTCTTTTGTCATTCCCAATATTGTTCCATTCAAATACACATTTTCTCTACCACTCATGTGAGGATGGAAACCAGCACCCACAGCAATCAAGGCTCCTATTTTTCCACGTACAGTTATCTTTCCAGTGTCTGGTGGAAAAATGCCATTAATTATTCTTAGAAGTGTAGATTTACCAGAACCATTACTTCCTATAATGCCTAAACCACCGCCTCTCCTAAGCTCGAAGTTAATATCTTTTAATGACCAGAATTCACCTTTACGTAGCTTAGAGGTCTCAGGTTTTATACCCACCATACTCTTAGCGATATCCGAAGTTCCATAAAGCATGCTTCTCTTTATGCTTCTGGTAAACTTCTTACTAACATTTTCTACTTTTATTACTATGTCGTCATCCATATTAGATCATTCTTTCAATAACTTTATCTTCGGAAACAAAGAATAGTCTCCATGACAACATAAAGAATAGAAAGGAAATAATTGAAACTAAAATATAACGTTCTGGATAATAAATCTGTCCTTCAACAATCAAATCTCTTGCCCCTGTTATCAAATAAGTTAGTGGGTTAATCTGTACAACAGTTCTTAGTAACTCATTATCAATCCTATCAAGTTGATAAACAATCGGAATTGCATAAAATACAAACCCCATTAGTATATTGATTATATTGGTTAAGTCACTAGCAACGACACTTACTACACTAACTACAAGACCCATACCTGCACCAAGAAGGAATATTGGTATCACAACTAGAGGAAAGAAGATAATACTTGGACTTGGAACAACACCAAAAAGTAAAAGTACTACAATATTTACTAAGAAAGTTATCAAGAAGTTGGCTAAATGCTGCGATACTTGTTTTACCAATAGTACCTCATGTGGGTATTTAACCTGATTAATAAATCCTGCGCCTGCATTCAGTGTTCCAGCAGATGAACTATAAAAACCCATAAATAATCCCCAGATAGAAGATCCTAATAATACATAAGCAGGGAAAGGGATGGGTGTATCTCCAGGTTGCAGAATTCCAGCAGAGTTCAAAAATACCCAAGATACAATACCTACTAGAGGCGAAATAAATATCCAAGCCATACCAATAAAAGATTTCTTATATGACATGAAGAAATCTCTTCTAAATAATTGCCATATAAGCTCTCTAGACTTAAAGATATTTCTAAACATAGTACCCCAAGTCTCAAAGAATCCAATCTTTAATCTCTGGTTAGGTTCATATATACTTATGTTTGATTCTTGTATAATATTTCCATTCATAACTCCATTTTAGCAGATTTGATTCAATCTGAGTTACAAAGATTATCTATAGGACAAATATGAAATAGAACCTGCAGAACTGATAATTGAACCTCTAAACTCAATCTAGAATACCTTTCTCCACCTCATCTACAATCTGAGTGACAGTATACAAAGACTTGGTATAGTATTTAGAAATACCTAAAGATTTATACTCTTCCAAATAACTATCTGCTTCTTCACCAGTTACTAAGATAGTGGCACCATCTTTATATAATTCATAAACGCGGTTACTACGAATAGTCTTTAAGAAATCTAAACCTGTTTCTTGTCCAACAAGACTATGATCTACCCAAAACAAATCAATCCTTGTACCTTCTTCTAAAAACTTTAAAGCGTCAGGAACATTATCAAAAGGTACAACCTCATATCCTTTTAATCTTAACTTTGAAACTATCACCCTTTGTAGTCCAGGTGAATCCTCTAGTACCAATATTCTTGACATAAATTAAAGTTAAAAAGTAACTCCCTTAACTACGTCTATATACATCATACCTCGAAATGCTTTAACAGAGAAGCATTCCGCTCATATGCCCAGTCTAGCAACATGTTTCAAATGGAATACTGACAGTAATAATTGATAACAAACGAGTAGAAACTTGGAATATCAATACTGTATGTACTATCGGGAACCTAATCTTGACTTAGAACGAAGCTAATTTATACTGTAACTAGTTATCTTATTTCTTATCTAGCATGTATGAATAACAACAATACAAAAGGAGATACAGATGATTTGAAAGATCCAAATACACGATTCAATGAAGATGATGTTGTAGAAAACAAATCAGTAGATAGAATAATTGATCCATCAGAAAGACAGCAGTGGGACGAAGATGATGCATCTCTTGCAGGTGATGAAGTTGGAGAAAAAGAAACCGGTATGGAGGATGTAGATGATCCTAACAGAAGACTTGGTCAAAGAGAAGGTGCGGCAGATGAAGGAAGTATAGTTGAAGATGATGACTTTGACGATGAAGATGAGATCGCTGATCTTCCGATGTAATCTAACAAAGAAGATTAGATAGTTATCCTAACTTCCAAAAGGATTAGGCATAGCTCCCGAGATATCAGTACCCTTATTTAAGGGTACTACGTTTATATTATGATCAAGAAAACCATGGTGAGTTATTCGAATATACATCTTGATTGATAATAGGTCCAATTTACTTGCCATAGGCTCATTCTATGCTAGTATGTAAGCATTACTTCTTAACATATTCCTATGGCACTAGATAACATCTTTGATTTGTTTGCTGTAAGTTTAAAAGATATTTACAGTGGAGAAAAACAGTTGGTTGATGCAATGCCTAAGATGGCAGATGCAGCTACTTCGCTTTCTCTTAAAGAAGGATTTGGTAATCATTTAAAGGAAACAGAAGGACAAGTTGAGAGACTAGAAAAAATAGCTGAGATATTAGAAATTGAACTTGATGGAAATGATTGTGAAGCGATGTCAGGATTAATTAAGGAAGGAGGAGAATTTGTTGGAATAGAAGGTAGTCCAAGTGTAATTGATTTAGGATTAATAGCTTCTGCTCAAAAGATTGAACACTACGAAATAGCGGGATATCTTTCAGCAATGGCATTGGCAGATATGATGGGGTTCGAAGAAGTATCAGATCTTCTTGCTCAAACGCTTGAAGAAGAGGTACGAACAGATGAGAAACTACAAATGATTGCAGAAGATGAACTATATCCTTTAGCTATCGAAACACTTGATGGTGAAGATATTGAGGAAGAGGAAGAAGAGTCCGAAGATGAGGAAAAGTCTGAAGAAATGGAAGAAGGAGAAGACGAATCAGACAAAGAAGAAAAGCTGGCAGAATAATCAGAAAAGATGTCTTTGATACGCTTTACCAAAGGTGTATATGTGCCTTTGGGTTTGCCTGAAAAGTATCACATATTAAAATATACTAGGTCCAAGATTTAATAAGTACTTATTAAAATATTTTACTTGTTATAACTATTTTATGGGACTACTTCTTTCTCTTCTCGTTGGTTTAATTGCTGGAGCACTAGCAGGACAATTTGTTAAAGGCAGAGGCTTTGGTTTAATCGGAGATACCATTGTTGGTTTAATTGGAGGAGCAATTGGAGGATTACTCTTTGGATTGCTTGGATTAGACCCAGATGGAACAAATATTCTAGGATCTATTGCAGTGTCTTTCATCGGAGCTGTAATCCTGCTGTCAATTGTTAAAGGAATGGTTAGTTCAAAACAATAATAGATATTAAATTTGTAATATGAAAAAGAAAAATAATGATAACAATGTTTTGGGGAAAGTAGCGTTAGGTGCAGCTGTAATTGGAGCTGGAGCTCTTGCTGCCAAGGTACTTTCGGATGAAGATAACAGAAAGAAAATTGGGAATGCTATATCTGATGCAGGTGAGAAAGGAAAGGAAATCATTACAAATGTTAAGGAACGATTTGCGGACTCTATTGAAGCATTACGTGCAGAGTATGATAGTCTAGTTGAGACTATAGAGGAAAGGCTTTCTGATGCTCAAGGCAGAGGAGAAAAGATATTAAAGGAGATTCAAGTTAAGGCAAAGAAAGTTGGGAAGGAATTTGATGAGTTTAAGGATGATGCTTCAGAAAAAGGTAGTGCAGGAATAGAGAAGTTGAAAGAGAAAGTAAGTGAGATTAGAGAAGAACTATCCGATGCTATTGCTGAATAGAATTAACTACACAACATATTGTAGTGTGATTGTTTCTCATATATACTTATAGTATTAATAACACTCATATGTCGTCTAAAGATAAAGGAAACCAAAAAGTAAGTCCTAAGGACCAAGATGCAAAGAAACCTAAGAGCAGCAAACAAGCTCGAAAGGAAAGAGAAGCAAAAAAAGCTGCAAAAGCTGCAAGGAAATAAAGCATAACTGTCTGTCCTTTTGACATATAATTTGCTAACTATTCATTTTGTTGCTAGAATTTAGTCACAGAACTATATGAACAGACTGAATCTAGATATAAAATTTAAACCGCCGATTAAATTTAAAGTAGTAATCTAATCCCGCCAAAAGCGGGATTTTTTTTAACTAAAAATGAAGAGAGTAAATCTAATACTTACAAATGAACAGTATCAGTTTCTTCAACGAAGATCAGTTCATACCGGGATCTCTAAAGCTCAGTCATTAAGAGTATTGGTTGAAAAGAAGATGTATACGGAATACTTTCGAGATCACAGAGTTAATCTTAAATCTTGGAAACTCTTTAACGGTGTAACCTTTAATCTAAGAGTAATACCTTCGATATATAACTGGCTAGAAGAAACGTCGAAGATTGCTAACTGCAGCAAAAGTGATTTAATAAGATACATTATAGACTTAGACAATCCAAAGGTAGTTAGCTTTGAACTAATTCCGGCTGTAGCAAAGAGTGAACCTATAAGCTTAGTTCAGAAGAACATAGGCAATCTACTATCATCAAGAGAGTATTTTGGATTAAACAAGTACCTATCATCTGTACATCCAAACGAGATTATTAATCTTGGTAAACCAGATCTAATTAATGAAGCCATTACAAAGATAGATCACGCAGGAGTTCTAATATCAAACAAGACAAGAATAATGAATGCACAGATGTCATGGTTCTTAGGAAATACAGGCAAAGCTTTAGATGACTTACAGAATGTTATTAAGCAAAAAGATCCACTATACCACTACAGCGCTCTGTTAACATATGGAGAAATATTAAGTGACCTTGGTGTACGTAACGAATCTAGTAGAGTACTTACAGAAATTGTATCCCAAGAGAAGGGCATAGTTCCATATAACGATCTACTAAAAGCATATGACAAGTTAGGTGTAAGTACGTATTACAGCAGTTCACTATTTGATGTACACGAGAACTATACGAAAGCACTTCAATGTGCCAGAACACTTGAAGAAAAAGCAACTGCATACAGATACTTGGCCAGCATAAATTTCAGTATTGAAGAATATCAACTAGCTGAGCAGTATTTTAAGTTATCTGAAAGTCTGTTTGAAAAATGCCCAAATAAGAACTTGGATGAATACTGCCGAATGTTAATCACGTACGGGCATTTCCATCTGCATTCAGCAAACTGGGGCAAAGCAAAAGACTTGGCTAACAAGGCAATTAAGATTGCTCTGAGTATAAATCATGCAAGCAACCTTGGCTGGGCTCATATAATACTTTCAAATGCCACATTCGGGACAGGAGATACAGATCTAGCATTACAGCAGATAGAAACTTCAATTTCTACAGCACATAACACAGGTAGCTCAGCACAATTAATGAAAGCGTACAGAGCTAAAAGCAAGTTTTTAATAGGGAAAGGCAATAGTTCTGAAGCATATTACAACATCATTAAATCAAGTGAAGCAGAGTCTGATATGACTTCAAAGAAACTGGCAGACTATAGTACAACATTGAGTTGGAAATTCTATCTAGATTTCCTGCATATGAAGGATGTGCCAGTACAGATATTGCACAGCTTTTCAAAGACCATGAACTTAAAGAACAGAAAGAAGGATCAAAGTATTAACGACTATGTTCTAGGGTTCTTGTACTATGGATCATCGGATACAGAAAAACAAGATGCAGGAAAAGGAATGCTTCGCAAACTGCACGAACATACAATGAGAATAGGTGACAAGAAGATACAGTTTGCGATTGAAGGAATATTTAAATTCAATCAATTCTCCGTAGTATAGTTCTTCTGTCGCTATATCTGGTTAACACACACTTGCATTTGTTTTTGGATAGTACTACAATACAATGTATATGAGCACCCAAACTACAGAACCTTTCGACCAACCCTTTCTCTCCCCATGCCAATATTTGTTAATAAACATTTATGCATCATTTAATTCAAGCCGAGGGAATAGTATTCTCTGGGGAGAAATATAACCTAAAGTTCCTTCTACTCAAGCGACTACTTAAATTTGGAGGTTTCTGGGAACCACTTGTAGCCAAGCTAGATGACCATATCCATACAAAGGAAAATATTCTAAAGGAACTAGATGAAACAATTGGAGTTAAATCACCAATCAAAATAACACATGAACTATGGAGATTTAACTGGCAGAATTCTGAAGATATTGTTCACGAGACAGTATATGGGATTCAGATAGATGAGAACGAAGAAATTAAACTAGACAACGATGAATTCATGTCATACAAGTGGGTAACGTATGATCAAGCAATGGTATTGATGGGAAAAGAGAACAACAAGAAAGCATTTGAACTATTCAAGACATTTATCTCCGAAGTAATAACGGTATAAAAAAAGCCTCAGTTAAGAGGCTTTTTTAACATTAAGGCAATACACTATCTAATTAATGTAGCAAGAAGACCAGCTACAGTTATAGTTAAGATTTGATATCCTGCATCGATAGCATAAAGAGACCATGATCTCTTTGAAAATATGTATGTAGTTAAGAAAGCTGTACCTACATATCCAACTCCGATTAATAATCCAAGGGCAACACCATGCAGAGCATCTGTAACATTCAACATATTAACTAGAGCAGATGTAACAGCTCCCATTAAAAGCGCTGCTAGGAATGTATAGAAGTATCCAATACCTGGACCATTTCCAATTTCTTGCTCAGTTAATCCGACTTCCTTCATCCATTTCTTAGAGAATATTGGGCCGTACCAAAGGAATCCGATCACCATGTTGGCTACTCCAACAGCAAGTGCTGCAAGAAAATTTATAGGCATAGATTGTAGATAATAAATAATACTCACATTATAAATTTTCTAGGGGTCTAGTCAATACTAGGAAACGCTGACATCTCACCTATTTCATATTGGTGTATCTAGAAGTAACTGTAGGCATGTTCTTGATCAGATCGATACAAAGAATTGTATATTTAAGGAATGTATTCTTGGCCCTTCGTAAATCTTGATGTGTTTTGAACTCTAGATTGGGCACAGCTTTTAAAAGCAAGTATGCTGAAAACTCATGAATAAGTTCACCTAAACTTGAAATGCCTACCTTGTCCAGATATAAAGTAATCACCCCGCTGTTATCTAATTGCAATGTTCCGTGATTGTCAGGAACTCCTTTGAAACCAGATTGATTTGGCATCTTAACGATATTTAAACCCTGTTTAATAACCTGTTCTTGTAATCTATCTATTTCAGTCTGTTCAATATCTCTTGCTTCGTATCTTGCCTTGAGCCCAATACTGATAAGATTTCGAAGCACAGGATTTGAAGCAATCAACGTAAGTGCTTGCTCCATTGCTTTAATCAAGATTAGTCTTTCTTGCTGATAGCTATTAACCAATGTATCAAAGTAAGGGTTTCCCTTCCACAAATCAAAGTCACTTGGAGTTACAGCCTTTTCTTTGACGACAGTTGAAAATCCATACTGTAGTTCAAATACTTCTCTTCCTGCAGCTGAATTTAGTAATAAATCAGTAATGAATCTATTAAGAAAGTCTCTTCGTGAAGAAATATCCAATGTTTTCTTTGCTAGTAAAGTACTTTCGTTGGAAGATAACAATGTAGATACCACATCTTCTGGAAATACAATTGGCACCTGTTTAAGGTTTGGATTTATATTTTCTTGTGTCCAATCGAACTTACCTTCGTTCATATTAATTTCGTTAAACTAATCATCTGAATCTTATCTTCTCGCTTCATTTTCTTTATTTCAAATTCTCGCTTCAAGGCAACAGATTTGTTTTCAACTTCTTCAGAATATACCAATTTGAAGGGAGATCTTGCTCTTACATACTTAGAACCCTTTCCACTTTCGTGTACCTTCATCCTCTTTTCAATATCATTGGTTGTACCTGTATACAAAGAACCATCATTACAGCTTAGTATATAAACGAAGTACATTAAACCAACTCTTTAACAAAAGTATCGACATTGAACTTCTGTACTTGATCTGTTAGAACCATACCTGAATCATAGTGTGCTCTGTCGAAGTATGAAGATGAATCGTCATCTTGGTAAAGTACTCCTGTAGCAATATTGGTATCCTGATTCTTAGAGATTTCTAGAGCATCAGCCAAACTTTGTTTTTCATTCTTGAAATCTTTAACTCTGTTTGAATACCATTCATTGTTCATCTCTTTGTTGTATGTAGGACATGTTTGTAAGATATCGACATACGAAAACCCTTTTTCCTGAAACAATATTGCTTCTTTGAATATCTCAATCATCTGTCTAATGTTTCCTGAAAACCCTCTTGCTACAAATGGAGCATTCAAAGACAAAGCCAAGTGTACTGGATTTAATGTATCTGCTGCAGGTCCATATGGACTTGCATTCCTTTTTACACCCTGATGAGTTGTAGCCGAAGCCTGACCTGTAGTTAAGCCATAGTTACCGTTGTTGTGAACAAACAGAGTGATTGGATAGTTATTCCTAATAGTATTTATGAAATGATTAATACCTTCTGAATATGTAGCACCATCTCCTGCGAATGCTATAACTTTCAAATTAGGATTCGCAAGCTTTGCACCTGCAGCCAAAGGTAATACTCGTCCATGAAGAGAGTGAACTCGATATCCTTTAATCTTGTCACTCATGTTTCCGTTACACCCAATATCAAAACACAAGAGTACATCGTGTGTGGGTATCTCAAGCTCTACCAAAGCTCTCTTTATCGCAGCCCAAATAGCATAGTCTCCACAACCTGAACACCATGTAGGTTGCACTTCTGAATTAAAATCAGATACCTTTACATTACCTACTTCATAATCGTAGTTTGTATCGCAATCGTTACAACTCATATTAGTTACTTAAAATATCTTCTAATTTCTTTATAATCTCATCAACAAAGAATGGTCTTCCATCCCACTTCAATATCTTGTCTTCAATATCGATACCGGTTTTCATCTTAATTAAACTTCCTAATTGTGCATTGTGATTCCCTTCAATTAATACAAGATTCTTGCTGTGTAAAAACGCATTCACAACTTCCTTTCTAAATGGCCACAGATATTTAAGGTTCAATGAATTAACCCTAATACTTCTTTCTTCAAATACCTTCATCGCATCTTCAACAACACCTCCAGTACTTCCCCAACTTAGTATATTAATTTCATCTAATTCGTTAGAGCTCTTCTTCGTTCTCTTCCTCTGTACGTTATTTGAAACAATATGTTCTTCGGGTAGATTATTTAGTATCGTTTGTTCCTTCCTTAATCTCTTTGCAATCATTTCCGAAGACTCAAAACTTTCCTCTGTTATGTTTCCTTCTTCGGTATGCTCATCTGAATTACTGTTATAGTCCTCAGCTAATGAACCTGGCAACCAGCGGTGTGATACACCAGACTTTGTTATCTTGTACCTGTCTGAACTTTCAAGAAGAGACAGCTCCCTTGGATCGGTTATAAGGTTCCTCGATATAATCAAACTGAGTAATCGATGCCATACTCTCAGCAATTAGCTTGTCTGTAAGAATAATAACTGGAACCTGATACTGTTCTGCAATATTGAATCCTTCCTGAATAGAGTAGAAGCAATCTTCAATATTCTTTGGTGCAATAACAACCCTGCTAAACTCTCCGTGTCCTGAAAATATCGATAGCATTAGATCAGATTGTGCAGTCCATGTAGGCATACCGGTTGCAGGACCTGGTCTCTGCCCTAGTATTACAACAAATGGAACCTCAATCATCCCAGCCAGACTCAAATGCTCTGTCATTAAATCAAACCCACCACCAGATGTTCCTGTTAGCGCTCTTGTTCCCATAAAGTTGGATCCAATAGACATAGCAGCAGCTGTAATCTCATCTTCAACCTGCTTAACAATCATTCCTGTTAAATTAGATTTCTCCGCTAAATACGTAAGGATAGAGCTCGATGGAGTCATTGGATATGAATAATAGATTCTAACTCCGGAATGAATTGCTCCTATAGACAGTGCTGTGTTTCCAGATACCAAAAGGTTGTCCTTGAACCCCTTAGACTCATCAAGATTTAATTCAAAGAGATTAGTGACAGCTGATGTTATATGCAAGCCAGATTTTTCTTCTTCAGAAATTAGATCGTTTGTATCATATCTTGTAATCCTGCTTTTAAAACTAGGTAATCTTGAGAAATCGTTGTACAACAGACCCAAGTTCAAACACTGAATATTCTTTTCAACAATCTCTGGTTTCTTCTCGAAAGTCTTTGCAATAATGTCTTCAAGGCTGGAAGATAGCCCTGTTAACTGCCAAATTACACCTGCAAATGTCATATTCGCATGCAATTCATTTCCACCTACTTCTCTAACAATATCTGTTGCAGGAATATACAATAATTTAATCTCTTTCTGCTTAATTATTTCATATTCAGTTTTTGCAATTCTTGGATTATCAATATTGTGTATAATAATCGCTCCTTGCTTTAAATCATCTAAATGCCATCTAGTTGACTGTTTGTTTAGAACAAGTAACAAATCTACTACATTTGATGAAGCATTTATCAATGATTCCGATACATCTATCTGATATGTAGCATGACCACCCTTTATTAATGATGGATACTCTCTATATGCATAAACTCCGAAACCACCTCTCTTAAAAGCTTTGGAGAGTATGTCTCCAATAACGTTTAGACCTTGTCCCGAAGCTCCTGCTATTTTTACTACAAACCTCTTATTCATAAGCAATTTAGATTTGTTACATTCCTTACATTATTTAATAGATTTATTAAGGTCTAATCGTTTTATTTAGCTATTTAGCTTTACCTATTTTTCCAAGAAACTCTTTTGCAAGCTCATTACCCCAACTTCGATACTCCTTTAACTTTGAATACACTTCTCCATCAATTCTTAAAGTATGCATTAACTGAGTAGCATTTGTTTTCTTAACACTTTCTTCCATAATATCTGCAGCTCCACAGAATATATCGTAGTTCTTACTATCCCCAAGTCCTACTATAGCTACATACTTATCCTTCAAATCAAGTTCCTTAAAATCTCTATCAAAACCAATATAGTTAATATTAAGCTTTCCTACATCCCAAGTAGAGGAGACTAGTACTAAAAGACCGTAATCAGTCGAAATAGATGCTTTGATAAGTTCAGATCTCTTTAGATCAACCTCCAAACCTTCATCACATAATCCATCTTTAATTGCTTCAGCTACAGCTTCAGCGTTACCTGAACATGTACCATATACAACTAGGACATTCCTATTCGTTCCGTTGGTTTCATTTGCTACAACAGCAGAATCACTAGGAGCAGGAACAGGTGTAGTAGTATTTGTATCTGTACTTGTATTAACTGATTGCTTACTTCTAAATGGGTGTTCCAAGATATATGATTTAACCATACTCATTCTCTCTAGAAACTAGCTCAAAGTAAAGGTATTAGCAAATATTGAGAGGGATTTACGAAGTAATATTTTAATACTATAATATTAGTACAAATATTTTTTACGATTCATAATGTGAGAAATATTGAAATGACTGATAAAACAATACAGATATACCTTCTTAATCACGAGTTTAATTCCCATTACCAACCAAAAACTACTATTCTAGTTGTTAAAAAGACAGCACAAAATGAAAAAAGAGAATGAGTTCTATATGCTCTGTAGTTCCATATTAGCTATTGGAGGAGTGCTTGCAATATCAGTAAGTGAATCATATATAGGTCTATCTTTGTTTTTCTTTGGCTGTGGCTTCATTGCCCTATCCCCTAAGGTTTCTAGGTCACTTTTGAGTAGAGTGGACGAGAACTTTAGAATTGACCATTGGGTTGCCTATGGCTGTGCATCTTTTGCTACATTTATGCTTTTACTGTTCCTACTTTCTAAGGCATAGTTCCCTATAGTAAAATTTTAGAAACCCTATACATATCACTAATTTCTGTTATAATATCTCTAATATTTATTTAATCTAATCTATGCAAACAGGTAAGGTAAAACACTACAATAATGAGAAAGGTTACGGATTCATTAAATCTGGAGAGGAGGAATATTTCTTCCACATCAGCGGTTTAAAGAATTGGGCTCAGGGAATGTTCCCAGAGAAGGACCAAGAAGTATCTTTCAAAGTTGTTGACGGAGACAGAGGACCAAAAGCAATCGAGGTTACTCTATTAGACGGAGCAGCAGAAGGATCAGTTGAAGGAGAAGAATCAGTTATTGATTTCCCTCAGGCTGTTGATTCTGAAGAAGATATGGAAGAAGCTGCATAAGCTTATCTAAATCAAGACTCTTAAGGGAAGCCGCAAGGCTTCCCTTTCTTATGGCTACATCTCTTCAAATTCAAGAAAAGTAACCATATTTCTGATATCATTTACTTAATTCAAAACAAAATATGATTAAGTGGATATTAGTTTTCTTGGTTATAATTGCTAGCGTATTCATTAATGGATCACCCTTTATCTTTGGTGATGGATATGGATACTATCATTCAGCTAAAAGCCTTATAACTGAAGGAACTTTCACAAGCACAGTTGAACCTTCATACTACAAATATACAGGACATGCAGTTTCCCTAGACGACAATGGCAACTACACAACAATCTATCCAGTTGGGAATGCTTTATTCTGGGTACCTGGTCTTACCGTTTCAAAGGCTATATCACAAACACCAAACCTTGATTACTTCACGGTATTCAACGGACATATCGTTAACGATGGGATTGCCATACTAGTAACAGCGACACTTGCTACATTTGCATCTATATTCCTAATCTTTAAGACTTTGCGAAGAATAGGATTTTCGGAAAAGACTTCCTTTGTATCAGTCCTTTCAGTATATCTAGCAATGTATGTGTTCTCGTATCTTTTCTACTTCTCAAGCTATTCACATATCTACGAAATATTCGCATTCTCGTTACTAATATACCTATTCCAAAAAATACTGCTCCATGATGGAAGAGCATATGAATTCGTATTTGGTGTATCAATTGGAATATTAACCCTCACAAGACTTGTAGACTTTGTAATAGTAATACCATTCCTAATATACTTCCTATTCGATAGAAGATTCAAAACCCTATTATTCACAATCCTTGGTGGTATACCAATGGCTTCAATACTTTTTTTCTACAATCACGTAGTATATGGATCCATACTTTCATTTGGATACAGTGAAAACAGAGGAGGAATGCTATCTACAGAAAACTTTAATCTCTTCCAGCTACTATTCTCAGATGTTAGAGGTCTCTTTGTCTGGTCACCGCTATTAATCCTAAGCATAATTGGATTAATCCTTGGTTTAAGAAAGTTTAAAGCGCTATTCGTATCAAGTATTCTTTCAGTAATACTTCTAGCAGCATTGTATACCTTCTGGCCTAACTGGTGGGGAGGCGATAGTCTTGGTCAACGATTCTTCCTAGTTCTTAGTCCAATTTTTATTCTAGGTATAGCACGATTTATTCAAGTAGTAGCAGGCCTACAAAGTAAGCCAATTAGAATTCTAATATATAGTCTAATCCTTGTACTAACTGCATACTCAACCTTGGTACAAGTATTGTACAGAGTAACACCTGTAAAGGAATTACACACAGACGCAATTAGTCTTGATAGCATTAGTATTCCAAGCGAAGAACGCTTTACACCTTTTGATATTCTTAACTACCATTCAAATGTAATATCCGAAGTCGGTATTTCTACAGAGTATCTAAAAACTGTATTCAACTCTTTCAATGGTGGTAGATCACTAATACTCCTATCTATGGGTCAAACTGATCCTCTAGTTAAGGCTACTGCGGTTGGGAATATATTTAAACTAACAGTTGTACCAAATACAAATGGTATCTTGCCACAAGATCTTAAAGTTAACTTCAGATACTTAAACAACCATTACACAGTATCTGGGTTCCCTCAAATTGCTTCTGAGATTAACATAATATGTGACTTTGATATCTGTGTATCAGATATATCAAATATAAGCCGTTCAAGTATGAATTCAGGTACATATACTGTGGTAAATTCAGAATTCGATATACAAGTACAAAGTGCTTCAAGAGTTAATTTGGTGAATAGGAAATTGAAGTAGAGAACTAGTCTACATTCACTGGAAAGATATGCTCAGAAATATCATAATCTCCTTGATCTATGCGATCCAATAGTTCTGCAACTGACATATCATGCTGATCTGCGAAAGCCTTAAGCTTCTTAAATAGAAGTGGGTAATATGATTTAAGAAGATCAACCCCCTTCATTTCCTTCGAATTCAGTTTGGCCATATATGCCTTAGCTGAGAACCTTGCAATAAGCATTCTTGGCATCGCATCTATTTCTTCTTGCGTACAGTATTCTATAAGGTTACTGTGAATTGTACCCTTCGATACAGAATCAGGATTTGTACGAGCTTCTGCAATTAAATCCCTGTCTGAGAGTCCACCTCGTATCTTATATTCTTCTTCTATGCCTTCTCTATCCATAATATATTATCTAATAGCTTCACAGCCTTGTCCTGGAATATCTTCTACACAAAGCTTTAAGAATACCTTCTCATACTTCTCTTGCGTCATACCATCTGGATTCAAAACACCTCTCCAGTATTGCTGCATGAAATTAAAGTTTAGAACAACGAGGAACAGAAAGATTGATATTCCAAGGTAAATAACTGCCTTTCTTCTATGAAAGAACCACTTAAGTGTATATGCCATTGGTATGGCAAGAAGAATTAGAAACTCAGTAAATCCTCTGTGCCCATAGGAGAATCCAAAAGACCATGCCCACCATGAAGCTACAATGTATACCTGAGCGAGTAATATGAATGAAGCAAGGTATCGAAGTTT
This sequence comes from uncultured Candidatus Saccharibacteria bacterium, assembly GCA_964561155.1. Classification (GTDB taxonomy): domain Bacteria; phylum Patescibacteriota; class Dojkabacteria; order J137; family J137; genus KLAP211. The sequence continues at coordinate 152,654 of CAZLOI010000002.1, forward strand.
CTCAGATTGTTTAAACATTAAATAAAACCCTGGAATAGATATTAGAATTAGTGGGGACCAAAGAAACAATCCTTTTCTAAAACCAAACAACACTTCATAGACTTGAGGATTAGCAAAATCAAAATACTCCCCCTGATACGCAAATATAAACCAGCTACCTGTAACAAGTTTCCAGTATAGGAGTTGAATAAATACTACTAGGAAAGATGAAACAAGCATTACAAGAATCTGCTTCCAGTACTTTCTTAAAGAATCTACTATTCCAAAATTGTTATATAACTTTATAGCAGGTATTAGAAGAACTAGGCCAAGAATTGCATTCGTTTGTCTAACAGCAATAATCAAACCCAGAATCAATCCTATTCTTAAATAATATCTCCATTGTTTCTTGTCTAAACCAAAGTCATCTATTAAATAGAGTAGATAGGCAAAGAGTGCGAAACTAAATACATGACTAAACGATACATCGTAAGTTGTATAGTGAATTATATTAGTACCTAGAAGTATTACAACTAAAGTAGCGTATGTTACCTTCTCACTAAACCTCTTTATCAAAATCTTCCATAGGAAATAGAAGCCAATAAATAGAGCTACAATGCCACTAACGAGCACAGAAACTTGATATGGACCTGCATATTGATCGAAGCTACCTTGATAGAAGATATTGTTAATAGCCGTAGCTACAAGATATCCTGGTGTCTCAAGCAGTGCCACTCCAATTGGATACTTGTTTAAATAGTTACCATTGTCTTGAAGTATAAGTCTGCCTTTAGATTCATCGACCCATTCTGTTGGTAGATCTTCCACCAGATTCTTTCCAGTTATATCTTTGTAATGAAATATGCTTGGTAGATACGCATAGTATCCAAAACCATCCGAGGAAATAGCAGTCCAGGTAGCACCAAAGAGCTTTAATGCTACAGTTGAACTAACTAGTATTACAACCAATACTAGAACAAAATATCTGAATCGTATTTTCATATAACTTTAATGATTTGAGGCATCAATATAATTTCGATCTAGATTCCTCTAAATTATATCCTAATCCTTACTTTGCTTTATCTTTAAACTGTTCTAGGAACTTTTTTACCTTTGGATCTATAACAACTCTACAATATGATTGGTTAGAATTTTGATTAAAGTAATCTTGATGATAGTTTTCTGCTTTATAAAAGTTACTTAGCATTTCTACAGCAGTTACAATTGGATCTTCATAGAACTTCTCTACATTTAATTTGTGTATTAGCTCTCTCGCAATAATAGCTTCTTCATCTGAGTTCACAAATATTACCGATCTATACTGAAAACCAATATCGTTTCCTTGTCTATTTAGAGTAGTGGGATCGTGTGTTTTAAGAAAGATTTCTAAGATATTAAGCAAAGATATTTCTGTTTCCTCGTATTCTACTTTAACAACTTCTGTGTGACCTGTATTTCCTGAAACTACCTGTTCATAGCTTGGAGACTCTACTGTTCCTCCGCTATATCCACTTTGAACACTGATTACTCCTTTAACTCTTTGGAATATTGCTTCGGTACACCAAAAACATCCTCCTCCTAGTACTATTGATTGAATCATTTTTTGAAGTATAATCAGCTACATTTTAGAATATTTACTATGAATACACCAGGAGAAGGCGAGGCAGAGGAAAATATAGCAGAGAATCAACAAAACGAGGAGGCGTCAACAGGTGGGATTGCATACAATCAAGTGATTTATATGAATCAAGAATATGGTGAAGAGTATCACTATGGTAGTGATGGCGTTGCCTTTTCTTACTTACTAACTTGGAAGGATGAAAAGGAAAATGAATATAGAGTTAGAGCGCTGTTTGAAGATGGACTATGGAGATACTTCTTTATCAGACAACCTTTTGCTATAGCGACAACTCCCGTAGATCAGAAATATCATACTACCACCCTTTCTTTTGAATCTTCGGAGTTTCTATATATCGAAGAGATTATGAGTTTTCTTGCGCACCCTTCTTCAAGCAGTGTAGATATTGGTATTAGACAAAGATCTGATTCTGCAGAAATGGATATTATAGTTGGGTTCGATGATCTTGAGGACACATACAAGTTAACTTTTAGTCCTAACTCCTTTAAACTAGAACAGGATGGTGAACTTGTAGCATCTGAGGACTTAAACCAAAGCCTTAGTTTCAGAAGTCCAAGTCCTATGATTGAGGATGGAGTTAACATAACTCGATTGCCTAACGATGTCTTCGAGATCATAACCGAGCACTATTTCCTAATACTTGTCCCTAGTTCCCCATTCTACATTGGAAAACTAACAAGGCCAATGTTGGATGAGAATGAGGGGTAATAGGTCAATATATGATAAAATTAGGCTGTAATATGCACCATTAGCTCAACTGGATAGAGCATCTGTCTTCGGAACAGAAGGTTGGGGGTTCGACTCCCTCATGGTGTACCAATCTACGCTTCTTCCAAAAACTTTCTAAAAGCCTCTGTAACAGCCTTTGGGAGCCTAATGTGTAATTGAGATAGTGAAGATGTAGGACCTGCATCTATAGCATCCCAGACCTCACTTTCTAACCCTATTCTTGTACCTTCATATATTTTCAACCCTACATACTCATGATTAAACAGACTCTCTATATCTTGAAACGCTGCAAAAGCTAAAAGGTTGAACCATGCCATC
>CAZLOI010000002.1:155333-216722 GCA_964561155.1 uncultured Candidatus Saccharibacteria bacterium
TATAGGTATTTCGGATCTCTGCCATGCAGTGCAAATTGTTCTGCATGTTTCCTTACCTCGTGATCAACAGTAGTAAAGTCGGCAGTTGTTCTAAACCGCCTGTACTGAACTAATAACCAGAATTTCCGGAACTGAACAGGGTTAACCTCCGCGAAATGTTTAAGCTTGTTTAATCTATCTAGATTTATAACTCTTTCAGAGAATTTGGGTATCCTTGATATATCCATGTCACCATTCTAAAGGCGCTTAACGCCTTGTGCAAACCAGATATCTGTTAAAATATACTATGGGTAAATCATTTCTGTCATCTTTTACTAGAAATAGTAACTTCACTAATCAACTTCCTAACTAGGTTTGTTTTCTGGGGATTGAGAATGATCTGTGCTTTCTTTGCATTCGTTATGGAAATGATTCTAGATATTCTAATAGCTATAGACTTTACTGGAATACTCGCAGATCTATTCGATAAGAAGGATAAGGTGTGAGAGAAATCTTGATTAGACTTCTGGTGTTATTGCAGCAACTTCTTTCCTTGAATTCCTAATCCCAATTATTGAAACAACTATAATTGCTACAAACGCTCCTAAAGACATCATTGGAATAGTTAAGAATCCAAATAGTTCCAACACAATATCGTTACATGATTGACCAAGACTACATGCTCCTAGAGAACTTGGTACTCCTGTCTGTTCAATATATACATGATACGTAGCTACAAGACCTCCTAGGACTGAAAGAACTAGATATACTGGGTACAACTTCTTCTTGAATACAACTCCATATGCTGCAATGAAAGCCATTGGGTACATGAAGTATCTTTGTACAATACACAAAGCACAAGGTGGTAGGTTTAGGTAGTACTGAAAGAACAAACTTCCAAACATAGAACCAAAAGCTACAAAGAATATAAATGAGTCTGATAATATAAAAGACTTAAACATATTCATTGCTTTAGATATATTCATACTATTCTTCTAACTTTGGAAATAGGATAATAACTTCTCGTCTCTCAAGGGCATTCTTTGCTTTCTCTGTAGTTTCAGGAAGTATTGGAGTATATAAATCATTAACTACACTTAAAAGGTAGCTTAGGTTATTAAGCACCAATTCAACCTTAGCATTATCAGTTTCTAACCATGGCTTATGATCATCAATATACTTATTACCAAAAGTAGATAGCTCATTAATAACATCTGCAGCTAGCTTAATTTCATAATGATTAAAGTTCTCTTCAACAGATGCCTTAAACTTGTCTACCTGAGATTTAAACTCAGATTCAACCTTGTCCCAGTTATTAATTTCAACACCTTTCTTGTTAGACAAATGTATTACTCTGTTCAACAAGTTACCGTAATTGTTTCCTAAAGTTCCATTGTACAAAGCTTCTAGTCTTGCAATATTAAAGTCTCCATCGTTTCCAAACTGGAATTCAGTAAGGAGTGCGTATCTAATTGCATCAACTGGATACTTCTTCTTAAGCTCCAAAGGGTTAATAGCATTCCCGTTACTCTTTCCAAGCTTAACTCCATCAACTGTAAAGTGACCGTGAACTAATATCTGTGCAGGTAATGGAAGTCCTGCTGACTTTAGCATTGCAGGCCATAGTATTGCATGGAACTTAATAATATCCTTTCCAACTAAATGCCTTGCTTCACTCCAGAATGCATCATTGAAACCTTTTGCTTTGACTTCTGGAATTTCAAATACAGATCTGTAATTTGGAAGAGCGTCATACCACACATATATAGTTTGTGATTCATCAAAAGGAACTGGTATTCCCCATTTAACAGATTCTCTAGAAATCGAAATATCTTGTAAGCCTTCCTTCACAAGACCAACAATATAGTCATACCATTTCGATGGGAAAACAAATTCTTTGTTTTCCTCTAGATACTCAAGTAGCCAATCCTGATACTTCGATAGTCTAAAGAAATAGTTCTTCTCAGAAAGTTGTAGAAGAGTCTTCGTTGGATGATCTGGACACTTTCCGTTAACTAATTCAGATTCAGTCTTAAATGATTCACAGCCTTCGCAGTATAGTCCTTCGTAACTTTTTTCGTAGATATCTCCATTGTCGTATGACTTCTGAAGAAGTTCCTGTGCGAATTTTGTGTGAACAGGATTTGTAGTTCGAATAAAGTAGTCATGTGTTGCTCCAAGCTCCTTCCAAGTATCGTCATATAGCTTTGAAAGCTCATCAACAAACTCTTGAGGTTCCTTTCCTGAAGCTGCAGCAGCCTTTGCAAGTTTGGATCCATGTTCATCTGTTCCTGTTAGAAAGAATACGTTCTCATTTCCAAGTTTGTTTCTGAAGTACCGAGCAAGCGTATCTGCTACGAAAACCGTGTAAGCAGTACCTATATGAGGTTCACTCGTAGGGTAGAAAATTGGTGTTGTTATATAAAACTTGTTCATGATTCTAATACTCCAAATAGTTAACAATATTTCAGCAATTATATCACTAATAGCCTAAGGTGAAACGCGATCGATTAATGAGCGCTCTAGCTCTGGAACTATGAATCTATATATTTCAACCAAATCTTCTAGTGCTTGAATATCATTTTTAGTTGCACAGTCTACTGGATATATACCAATTAGATTTTTTTCAATAAACTCTACACCAGAAAGCTCAAGATTATACTTCCCTGGGTATAAGTACTTGTTCTTACTCAAATTCACTTCTAAGGTAAGGTAGTTATTCTCTCCATCATAGGTTGAGATAATCTTCGGACCATTTAATCCCTGGTAGTATTCAGTAACATCGGCTGTAAAGAAGCAGTAGTTCATATCTGATACAACTTTGATATCAATTAATGACTTTCCTGATACGCTCTCAATGACAAACTCTTCATCACCAACTGTAACCTTGCTAATTGGTTTACCTACAAACTCTGCAGAATCGTAGAGTAGAAGAGTGGTATCGTTTGCTGTTACTTCTTCATTCTTCAGATTATATACAACCAAGGTGTGCATATTCTCTATTTGGAATATAGTTCTTGAGAAGCTATACATTACAAATATCGCAATGATAATAAGAATAGGGATCCACCAGAAGAGAACTGTTTTTTTATGCATAATTCAAATTTAAGAAGTTATTCCTCCTTTGAAACGATTTTGCTTGTCTTAACAAAGCTTCCCTTTCTTCTTCCATCAGTAGCGTTTAGAAGAGACTGATCGGTAGTTAAGGATGGAACAACAATATCTTCCTGCAATATCTTTCCGCTAAAGTCTTTAATGTGATGCTCTTCTGTAATTCCAGAAACATCTACATTTTGAATAGAGGAAACATATTCCAAGATACTATTGAACTCATTGGAATATTTCTCAAGCTCAGCTTCGCTAAGCGTTAGCTTCGCAAGCTTTGCTATATGTAGTATTTCTTCTTTTGATAGTTTAGACATATAAAAAACTTAAGTTAGAACTATTTCTTCCTGAAGAACAGGTCTATGTGTATTATTTAAACCAATCTCAGCAAGATCTTTTTGGAATGCCTCAGCTCTGTCTGGTTCTGCATGAATTAGGAATACCTTCTTTAGTTTCTCTGAAGTTAATCTCTTTAACCATGCAATATAGTCATTAGAATCTCCGTGAGCAGAGAAACCTTTGATTAGATATATCTTTGCTTTAACTTTAAGAACCTTTGAACCAATAGTCACTTCCTTTGCTCCTTCTGTTAATTCCCTACCAAGAGTACCTTCTGCCTGAAATCCAACAAAGATAACTGAGTGCTTTGGATTCTCTAGAGCATGAGTTAAATGACCCATAATTCTTCCTCCATCAGCCATTCCGCTACCTGCGATAATAACCTGACCTCCTCTTCTAGATATTTTCTGTGATTCCTTAAACTTCTTTATATAGTGTAACCCTGGGAAATCAAAAAGACTCTCTGCTGTATTTTGTAGAGCAGAAGTATAAATTCTAGTTACCCTTTGTGCCAATGGACTATCCAACCATACATTCAAATCTTCTTTCAAAACGTTATTCTGCTTTGCAGTTTTAAAGTCATTCAAAAGCTCCTGTGTTCTTTGTACAGCGAAACATGGAATATATGCAGTTCCATTTCTATTTACAGTTTCATTTATTATATTGAAAAGTATTTGAACAGCTTCGTCTCTGTCTGGATGAGTTTCCCCTCCGTAAAGAGATTCTGTTAATACATAGTCAGGAATAGCTTTAAAGTCTTGATCAAAAGTATCAATAACATGACTCTCTCTTCTTCCAATGTCTCCTGAGAAGAATATAGTTTTCTCGACACCTTCATCCATAATCTTTACTTCGATACTTGCAGCTCCTAAGATATGACCTGCTATATGGAATGTAACCTTGATTCCTTCAACTGGTTCGAATTCTTCTTCAAAATCTACTGGCTTAAACATATCGATAGTCTTTTCAGCGTCTCTAGTGTTGTATACCATAGCCTTTGTCTTTGTATACTTTCCATAGTTTTCTCCTGCCTTAAAGTTTAATTCCTGAATCTTTGCAGAGTCTAATAGCAATTCAGTACTTATCCTAATTGTATTGTTTGTAGCGTATATAGGACCCACGAACCCTTCGTTATGTAGTTTAGGTAGCATTCCAGAGTGGTCTATATGTGAGTGGGTAAGCATAGTAAAGTCTACCTGTTCGCAGTCGTAAGAGAGTTCCTCTAGATTTAAATGCTCAACATCTGGACCTTGGAACATTCCGCAGTCAACAACAAAGTTTCCATTGTCAGTTGTTACTAGGTAGTTTGAACCTGTAACAGTACCCGCAGCACCACAAAATTTAATCTTAATCATATTTTTCTTTTAATTTCTATTTCTAATTTGCTATACAGCATAAAGGTAATAATACCAGAAAAATGGTAAAATTTCTTTATACATCTGGTATTCCAATGCTCAAGAGACAATTTAGACTTAAAACAGAAAAGATTAAAATAGTAGCTTTCAAGGGAAAGAAGTTTTCTAACCGTCTTTTTGATCTTCGAGTAACGAAAGACGATACGCTTTCAAACCCAGTTATGACAGTCTCTATTTCTACAAAGATATCAAAGAGAGCAGTGGTACGAAATAGAATTAAGAGGTTATTCAGGGAAGCATTTAGTCAATTGATTAAAGAGAACAAGCTTGAGAATGCAATGTATCTAGTAATAGCAAGGGATGCAAAGGTTGAAGAAATGAAGAGTTACGATGTAAAGGATATGATTACTTCAACCTTAGGTTTAGTTTAGCCTTTGCTTCAGTTTCTGGAAGCTAATCCGCTATAGTCTGAGCTGCCTGCTTTATCCTATCTACTTCCTCAGCCAAGATTTCCATATATAGAGCGTATCCAATAGATGCAATATGACCACTTTGTTGTTCACCTAGAATATTACCTGCACCTCTAATCTCTAAATCTCGACTAGCGATTCTAAAGCCAGCTCCCAAATCTTGGTTATCAATTAACGATTCTAGTCTAGATTCATATGTCTTCTTCTTGTTCTTCTTTTAAGACTCATCGTTTTCTAAATGATCTCCCCATCCTTCTTGTTCATTGGAATTCAGATCTCTACCTTTGTATATTAAGTAGCAGTATCCTTGTCTTGAAGATCTACCAACCCTCCCTCTTAGTTGATACAACTGAGATAGTCCAAAGTTCTGTGCTTGGTTAATAACAATAGTATTAACGTTTGGAAGATCTAGACCATTTTCAATAATAGTTGTAGCTATTAAACAATCATATTTGTGATGATAGAACTCTGTCATAATTCTATCCAGTTCATTTGGTGCCATCTGACCATGAGCAAAGCAGAACTTAACTCCAGGCAAGATATCGGAAAACTTCTTGTAGATTGATTGAATAGTTCTAACTTCGTTATGAATAATAAAGACCTGACCACCTCTTTCAATCTCTTTCATTACAACTTCCCTAACCTTGTTGATAGCATGATCCTTAACTAGTTCTGTTTTAACTGACTTTCGTTCAACTGGAGGTGTAGATATAATAGATATATCTTGAATAGAAGAGAGCGCCATTCCCAAAGTTCTTGGTATTGGTGTGGCACTAACTGAAAGTACATGAACTCCATAGTTTAACTGCTTTATCTTTTCTTTCTGTTTAACTCCAAACTTCTGTTCTTCGTCAACAACAACCAGCTGAAGATTCTTAAACTTAACATCGGAACTTAATATCCTATGCGTCCCTATTACAATATCTATCTTTCCTTCATTAAGTTGATCAATAACTTTGTTGTTCTGCTGTGTTGAGTTGTATCTAGAAAGAAATCCAAAGCGTATAGGGAAGTTCTTAAATCTTTCGGTGAATACTTCCATATGCTGTGCTGTAAGTACTGTTGTAGGAGCAAGAACAGCTACCTGACCTCCATCTTCTACAATCTTAAAACAAGCTCTCATCATAACCTCTGTCTTCCCAAAACCCACATCTCCTACAAGCAATCTATTCATAGGAACATCCTTCTCTAGATCAGCTACTATTTCATTTGTTGAACGTAGTTGATCTTCTGTTTCTACAAATTTAAAGTCTTCTACGAATTCTCTATATAGATCTGAGTCTGTATTCGCAATTGGCTTTGCCTTAGATAGTTCTCGCTTTGCGAAGTGTTCAACGAGCTCCCTGGCAAGCAAGCCAGTGGACTTTTTAATCTTTGCCTTAACTTCCTGCCAGTTTCTCTTTCCCATTCTGCTAAGTCTTGGAGCCATTCCTTCTTGTCCAATATACTTTGTTATCTTCTCAATCTGACTGATTGGAACAAGTAGCTCATCACCTCCATCGTATTGAAGAAATAGATATTCCATTTCAAGCTCTCCAACCTTTTCTTGCTTTAATCCGTTATACAAAGCAATACCATAGTCTTCATGAACGACATAGTCTCCAATTTCTATATTGCCTTCAAACTGTCTAAGTAGTTTTTGAATATTTCCATTAAACTTCTTTGTTCGTTCAGGTCTAGTTAGGAATATCGTTCCAAAGATTTCTCTGTCTGTGAAGTATGCAAACTTAAACCATTTAGATTCGAAGCCAGCAGCTGGTAGTTTTTCTGATATATTTTCAAAGAATGTTTTAATCCAGTAGTTATTCGCATCTGGAATATCGAAATTTTTTACTACAGATTCTTTTTTAACTGAAGCTTCTTTTTCATCTGAGTAGCTCTCAGAATTTATTACAACTTGATATCCATTCTTCCTATACTTTTCAACTTCCCTATCAAACATTTCGTTATTGGAGTAGAAGAGTTGAGGTAGTACAAAATCTGTATTTATATATTCAACGTTACTAACTCCAGTAACAGTTGAGACTGTATATATTACTTTCTTTAGTATGTGTGAAGAATTAACAGCTCCTTTATTCGAAGTATCTTTAGAATCCTTTGTAACATTTCCTTCCTGTATTGTTATTCCTTCTACGTCACTTCTGTCTGCAAGTGGTGCATATCCTAGAACTACTGAAGATATATCCATAACTTTCTTCTTGAAGAGATAGTCAATTGTATATGCTTTCTCGACACTTTCTCCGAAGAACTCTATTCTAGTTGGATTCTTGTATCCAACAGGCCAGAAGGTTAATACATCTCCTTTTAGAGCATATTCCATTCTTTCTGTTACTTCTTCAACACGTTTAAAGGAGTATAGTGCTATGTATTCTTGGATCTTGCTGAAGGTTATTTCATCCAAACTTAGATTCCTTGCAGACTCGATATAGTTATAAACTTCTTGAGAGAAGTATGAACTTGATATTATTAGATCTGAAGAACTTCCGAAAAATTCGGATAGGTGGGGTAATGTTTTTATAATCGTGACTTTAGAATTCATGATTGAAGCCTAATTATATCACCAAAGGCTATATCATGAAACTATAGGACATTAATTCATGTATCAGTTAGGTATAGAAAATCCCGATACTAATCAAATGACTTTCTCGGGATTACAAATTTAAGTTTTAGCTGGCACCCATCTGCTTCTTAGCAAAATCAGTTAAGCTACCTCTTTTGCTCCAGTTTCTTTCATTCTTAGTTAAGTATGTCTTTCTAAGTCTTAAGTTCTGTGGAGTAACTTCAAGAATTTCATCTTTACCAATAAACACCAAAGCGAATTCTAGAGTTAGAGTCTTAATAGATTTAAGAGTTGTTTGTGTAATTTCATCGTGCTTCATTCTAACTGCTGACTTCTGTCTTTCTTTAACTGGATTAACATCTAGGTCATCATCATACTTGTTAATTCCTAGAATCATACCTTCGTATACAGCAGATCCTGGTTCAACAATTAGTTCTCCTCTTTCCTGAATAGTATTCAACGAATATCCCATAGCTACACCTGCATCTGTAGAGATTAGAACACCTTTTCTATACATCTCTGGCTGCTCTGTATATGGAACATATCCTGTCATAAAACTGTTCATAACAAGGTTTCCTTTTGTAAGGTTGATTAGAACGTTTCGTAGACCTAACAAGTTTCTTGTTAGAATCTTGTATGTAAATCTAGATTGTCCATTCTCAATTTCCATATTAAGCATTTCTCCTCTTCGTTCAGACAATGTTGAAGTAACAGCACCGTTATAGCTTTCAGGAACGTCTATTGTTAACTCCTCCATAGGCTCCATTTTCTTTCCTTCCTCTTCAATCATTAATACTTCTGGTCTTCGAATTTGGAACTCGAATCCTTCTCTTCTTAAAGTTTCAATTAGGATTGTTAACTGAAGTTCTCCTCTTCCAGCAACATAGTATGCTCCTCCGTCTCCTTTTGTAATCTTTAGAGAAATATTTGTTTCAGCTTCTTTGTCTAGTCTCTGTTGTAACTGTTTTGCAGTAACAAACTTTCCTTCCTTTCCAACAAGTGGAGAAGTATTTGCTTCGAATTTAATCTGAACAGTAGGTTCTGAGATTTTAATCTTTGGTAGAGCCTCTGGTTTAGAAGAGATACATAAAGTACCACCGATTGCAGTTGAATCAATTCCAACAACAATAGCGATATCTCCAGCTACAATTTCATTAACAGGAACAAGAGTTAAACCTTCTCTAGTGTATAGGTTCTTAACTCGACCCGATTCTGTCTTGTCTCCATTTAATACAACAACTGAGTCTCCAACCTTTACTGTTCCTCTCTTAACTTTTCCAACAAGCATTCTTCCTTGATATGTATCATATTCCAAAGATGAAATTAACATCTGGAATGGTTCTGTTCTGTCTCCTGTTGGGTGTGGAATATATTCAACAATTGAATCAAGAAGTGGTTGAATAGTTGCTTCTGGAGCTACAAATTGATCTGTCATACCTCTATCAAGCTCATCCTGAACTTCCTGAGGCATTTCTGCCCAAACCTTTCCTTCTCTTGCGATAGCGTAGAATACAGGAAATTCTAATTGATAGTCCTCTGTAGCTAGATTTAAGAATAAATCAGTTACTAGGTTAACAACCTTCTTTGGATTAGCGAATTTCTTATCAATCTTATTTATAACAACGATTGGTTTTAATCCTAATTCAAAAGCTTTCTTTAAAACAAATTTTGTCTGAGGCATTGGTCCTTCCTGAGCATCTACTAGTAGCAAACAACCGTCTGCCATATTCAATGTTCTTTCTACTTCTCCTCCAAAGTCTGCGTGTCCTGGTGTATCAACAATATTAATCTTGTATTCACCGTATGTGATAGATATATTCTTAGCTTTAATTGTAATTCCCTTCTCTCGTTCCAAGTCTCCTGAGTCTAGAATCATTTGCTGACTCATTTCATCTTGATTATCTCTGAAAATGTGGCTCTGCTTTAAAAACCCATCAACAAGAGTCGTTTTACCGTGGTCAACGTGTGCAATTATCGCTATATTTCGAATTTTCTTCTGATCTATCATGTGTGAATTTAAACTTGGAATTATACCAATAAAAGGCTCTTTTGGCCATCTTATAGTATCTGAAACGCCAAACCAGAGTTAAATTGATATAAATGTTGCCAAGTATAGATATCTGGGGATATAATCGGGCATTTAATAAAAAACAATGGATAATGCTTTCGTACAATCAAGTGAACTCCCATCTAAATCTCCTGAGCAGATTCTTACAGAACTTAGTTCAAGAATAGGCAATGCAATGGAATCATATACAAAACTAATGGGCCTCGAATCCTTCCCAGAAGCATTAAGATCAAACCTTAGAGCAAGAGTTGCTCAGATGAGTCCTGCATCAACAGCAGCACTTGAGGAAACTATTCTAGCTACAGACGATGCACTAGTTACAGCAGCTAATGAGATAGTAGAAAAAATACAAGACATCCTATCTAAAGAACTTGAAGAATCAAAGGGTAGAGTATCTATTGGTACAGAGGAAGAAATATTAAGAAAAATCAGAACACACCTGACAAGAGCTAACGTATTGGAATTCCCTAGATGGAGAGTTAGTAACTGCATATCTTTGGAGCTAATTCAGATGTTAATCCAGGGTTCAGATACTGGTGTTGATACCAAACCAAAGAATGTATCAGAATCTCATCCTGATACTATTTCAGATACCGAGCAAAAAAAAAGTCTAGAGGAGAGCAATAACGATCTTCTGATTAGTAGAGTGGATATAGAAAACGCTTTGAATAATATGTATAGTGTTGCTCTATCACTTGCAGAGAGAGGTAATAGGTTAGCTAACTACGCAACCATCTTCAGACACAAGCTATTGTCTGCAGAAGAATCTGCTCCACAATATCTAAAGAGAAGTTATGCAAAGGCTCTAGAATGCGACGAAGAGGATCTATTGTCTACATTGAACTCAATTACCGTTAGTGCAAGAGCGTTTCTAGATACAATGTACTCTACAGAGAGTGTTACACTGGAAGCATTTCTTCAAGAGTTTATTTCATTTCTTGGAGGAAAAATAAATAATACCAATACGGCTATTCTAAGAGAATATTTAAAAGTTCTTGCTTCAGATGGTAGACTATTTATGTTCAATCAATTGCCTGAAGAAGAATATGAAAAATATGAAGGTAGGCTAGTAACAGTAGACGAGGTCCTTTTTAAAGAATTACAGATTGAAATTTAATGGAAGTAGTCAAATCAGGGATTGAATATAGAAGTATTTTGCTTGAGAAACTTAATGAACTCGAGTGCAAAACAACAGCTGCATCTATCAGACAGCAAAATCCAATAACGCAAGATCAGCTTAGGCAAGGACTGATCAACTTAGATGCTATTCGTTATGAATTACAAAACGAAGCCTGTGCTGAAAAGATCGATAAAGATTTTGATCTAATCTTTAAGGTAATATCACTTGTAAAGAAAGGTCTTCACAAATCTAAACCATTCACTTACGAAAGTTTTATAGCTTCCGCATCGAAGTATGTTAATGGTATACGAAATTCTCTTGTATTTAATTTTCTAAGATTCTTCATCGATTTCTGCTTAGAGATATGTGATCTCGATAACGATATAGAAGATGAAGCAAGACGTGCATTCGAAGACATACTCGTATATTTAAATGTAGAGTCTGTTACTGGAATGAGGTTGCCTGATGGATATCAACCAGAATGCTAAAAATTAATCTTCAGATTTCAAAGTATCTAGTATATAATCCATTAATGACAAGAGAAATAAACTCAACAAACTTCATATGCTGTTGCTGTTAAAGGAAGATTCTTCATTTCCTTTATATATTACCTTTAAATCATGTTAACTCTAATAATCTTAATAACAATAATCCTTAGTATATCTGTATACCTGTATCTCATATTTAAATACCAAGACTTTAAAACAAAGAAGGTTAACGTTGGATACTTCAAAGTAAACAAGTACGAAGTAACAAACATACTATTCATATACCCTCATCCAGATGATGAAACAATGGGTTCTGGAGGATTAATACAAAAGCTTTCCAGAAACAAAAAGTTCGATGTACATGTAATATCCTTAACTAGAGGCGAGAAAGGAAAAGAACTAAAAAACCTTCCAGATTCAGAGCTAGCAGAAATACGAACCAAGGAATTTACTAATGCTGTAACAATTTTAGGTGCCAAACAATTTGAAATCTGGAACTATCCAGATGGAAAGATTGAAGCTTCTGAACAAGAAATAAAGAAGCAGCTTCTTCAATACATCGAAGAACATGAAATCGATACAGTAGTAACGTATGAAAGAACTGGAATATATGGTCACAAAGATCATGTTGCACTCTCAAGATATGTTCATGATATTTCAAAACGAAACAAACAACTTAAGGTATTCTATGCAACAATAGCTCCAAAGGTTGAAGAACTATATAACTTCCCAAAACACATAGTTGGATTAAAGCTAACAAAGAATACATTGTGCGAGAAACCAGAGGTACGTATCAATAAACTGCTCAATAGCTATCGACAGTATAAAGCTGCAAAAGCACATCGATCACAAAGACTAAATCATATAATGCCTTTGTGGCTAGCTCTTTTATTACAGCCATATGAGTACTATACTACTATATACACAGATTCAACTAAATCTTAAAACTAGCCTATGAAACTATACGATTCATTACAAAGAGATATTAGAGAATTCACCCCTAGAATTGAAGGCAAAGTTAGTATGTATACTTGCGGTCCTACGGTATATGACTACCAGCACATTGGAAACCTAAGAACATCAACACTCATGGATACTCTACGAAGAGCATTACTATATAGTGGATACGAAGTTGTATCTGTAATGAACGTTACCGATGTAGAAGACAAAATAGAAAACAGAGCGAAGAGAGACAACGTTAAAGTTGATGATATAACAAAACAGTTCGAAGCTATATACTTTGAGAACCTTGCAAGCATGAATATTCAAGTGGATCTTGTACCTCATGCAAGTGAACATATTCAAGAACAGATTCAGATAATACAGAAACTAATTGAGCAAGGTTACGCATACCAGAATGAGTTTGGAATATATTTCGATATAACAAAAGATACAGACTACGGAAAACTTGGTAACACATTCAAATCAAACAGAGAGCAGAGTAGGATCGGATTCACAGAAGGAAAGAGAAATCAGGAAGACTTCGCACTATGGAAGTTTCCAATAGAAAATGAAGAGAGACAGAAGCTCTGGGAAAGTCCATGGGGGAAAGGTTTTCCAGGATGGCATATAGAATGTAGTGCAATGAGTATGAAGGCTCTTTCAGATGCTTTTGACAATGCAATATTTGAACCAACTAAATTTGAAACAATAGATATTCATGTTGGAGGAGATGATTTGAAAGAAGTACATCATGAAAATGAAATAGCTCAGAGTGAATCTGCTACTGGGAAACAGTTTGTAAACTTCTGGGTACACGGAGCTATGCTTAACATTGGAGCTGAAAAGATGAGCAAGAGTCTAGGAAATTTTTCAACATTAAAGACAGTAATTGACGAAGGTTACGATCCAATACATCTTAGATACCTATACTACAACACTCATTACAGAAAAAATCTAACATTCACATATGAATCTCTAGACGCAGCACGAACTGCATACCAAAGACTTGTAGAGAACCTTAGAAACCTTTCACAACAGGTACAAGATATTCCAACACCTGCATTCGTTGTCGATGAGGAATCAAAGATGCGATTCAAGCAGGCCTTGGAAGATGATCTAAACATGCCTCAAGCACTTTCAGTACTGTGGGAAGTATCGAAGAATCCAAATCTAACTGCAGATGTTAAGTTAACTACAATTCTTGATTTCGATAGAGCATTGGGACTAAAGCTAGAAGAAAAGATGTCTGAACCTGTTGAATATTCATCTGAAATTCAAGAGTTAATTAAGGAAAGAGAAACTGCAAGGAATGAAAAGAACTGGAGCAGAGCAGATGAGATACGAGATATTCTAAAACAGAAGCATAACGTAGAGGTTAAGGATCGAAGCTAGCTAATATTCTATTCTTGGGTATATAATCCAAGAATGGAGAGTATACCCGTTCGCTCTGGGTTGAAAAACAAAAGACTGTTACTAGTTTTCTATTCCATGCTCACGGCTTTAACTGTCGATGCACAATCCGTTAATACACTACCAACACTCCTGCCACCAATACCGCACAACCTCGATATCACTTTAAACAATATTCGTACAACAGACCTTGGAATATCTTTTGGGTACACCAATCCCTCACATCACGAAATACTAGGTAACATTGATCTCGATGCTATTTGGAACTATATAAATGAAAACTATGAATGTGAAGGTGTAGCTCCGGAGATTGTCGTATATGACAACTTAACGAATAGGAATATACGCTTTATTTTGTTTGGAGGTTTGTTTAAGTATAGCGATGTAGAAACAAACGCAGGTAAATTAAAGATTGAAGTACTAGAAGCAGGAGAGGAATCTAATCCTATAGGGGTAATTGTAATCAACACAGGAAGTATTCTTCCACTACTTAAAATGTCTGAACGTCCTAGACACCTTTTCTATACAACGCTCTTCGCGCTCCTTTTCCACGAAATGCTTCATGCATGTCAGATAACTAAGGAAGGTATGAACGATACAGCCCTTAGACAAAATTCAGAGCAGGAAGCATATAGCCTAACACTAGCTGTTAATAACTTAATGGAAGACATACGAATTCGGGAAGATAAATCGAGTCGATTAGAAAACAACAATAATGTTTATGTAAAACCCATTGCTACCAAGAAAACTAATGCACTTCAAAAGTATGAATATCAAAAAGCATTTAAGGAACTGTATGCATCTATTCAGGACTACAAAATATATATTAGCTATGGATTTGAAATAACTATCCCTAGGCTTTCAAGAGATAGATACGATTCTCTTCGAGAAGTATTACAGGAGCTATCTGCTGGTATTGAGGAGCAGTAGTTATAGCAAGCAGTATTCACATTCGTTACACAAAGGATTGTTCTCCGTTCCATTAAACTCAAGATTTAGAATACTCTTGTATGCAGATAATATCTTTGTCTTTAGTTCCTCTACATCTTCATTCGTAATTTGAAGTGATATCTTTGAGAACTTGTTGTCCTTCTTCTTTAAGAAATCTACACAAGCTTCTTGAATAATATATTTGTGCCCCTTTGAACTTGCGAAACTAGAATCTAAATCTCCAAGTAGCTTGTAGAATACTAACTGATTAAATATCTCACCTTTAGAATCCTTTGTACTGCCACGTATCTGGCCTTCAGTCTTTGGAGAAGATGTTTTGTAGTCAATAACTCGTACAATATGATTCCCTACCTCATCTTTAGATATCTCTTCAATCTTGTCTACCTTTCCACTAAGTGGAATATTAATTCCATCTAACTCTAGATTAATATTCCTTAATCCAAAATTGTATTCAACCTCTAACGGTGCTACAAAGGAAGCTTCATACTCCTTGAAATACTCAGTTAGAATCATAGTACCCTCATCAAGTATCTCTTGATACAGATCCTTGTATACAAGCTGACGCTTCAAGCTTCGCTCCAGCTCCGAAATTAAATATGAAGCCTCCATCTTCTCTCCATTCTTGAGCATCCTGAAATAGCTTTCCAGACAACTATGTACACCAGTACCAAGAACCAAAGCCTTCTCAAATGGTTCAGGTATTTGAAGTATACGTCTATAGAAGAACTTCTTTGGACACTCGATATACTCGTTTAACGCAGAAGCAGACATCTTGAATCTCTGTAGCTCATTTCGAATAAAGTCCTGAGCTTTTTCTGATTCCAAAATGATTCGTTCCTTCTTCACAGTGTTAAGTAATGTTTCTTTTGTAATCTCTACCAAATCATTTGTAGGAACCTTCTTAACTAAACTGCTGTCTATTTCTGAAATAAATTGAGAAGGAAGTTTCTCCTTTCCTTCCATATCATCAGATTGCATTCTTGCGTAGGATATATACACATTCGTCTTTGCTCTAGTTAAAGCTACAAAGAACAAACGTCTTTCATCTTCAATACTTGTTTCTTCAACTTCCTTTGTTAAAGCATCGTCTGATCTAAAATATATTTCCTTAGGTAGCTTGATAATCTTTCGATCTGTTTGGTTCCCCCACTTCTTGTCTACACAGTTAATAATAAATACATGTTCGAATTCCAAACCCTTGGATGAGTGTGCTGTTCTAAGAACAACTGCTTCCTGCTTTGTTTCAAGACCAGGTTCCGATATCCCAATATTGCTTTCTTTCATGAGCTCTAGATCTTGTAATAGATCATCAACAGTCATTTCTGAATCAGCACGATTTAGTGAACGCACATATTTAAGAAGAGCAGAGAAAGCGTTAATATCTTCTAACGAGAATTCATCGGTACGCAAAAGATAATCACTAAACCCAATGTCCTTAGCATACCATTGAAGAACGTTATATAAAGTATCGTTCTTAACTTCTTTACCAAACTTAAATACTTTTTCAAGAAAGGTTTCGATCTTTTCTAGGGAACTGAACCTTGCTCTTTGTTCTTCTGTTAATTCCTTAATCAATTCAAGGAAAGGCATTCTTGTTTCTTTCCTCAGTTTGTTTAATAGGAACAAATCATATTCAGCTATCTCCAAGAAATTGTAGTTTAGGGCTGTGAATAGTTGATTGTCATATCCAGAAGTGCTGTCTACATTTAATAGCTTTATAAGTTGAATGAACTGTTTAACCACCTTTTCATCCAATGCGTTTCCTCCTCTGTGCATATCAAATGGAATCTTGTACTTCTCTAGTTGCTCTATGATTGAAACAGAATCCTTGTTGTTTCTAAACATAACAGAAACTTCTGATGGGTTAACACCTTTATCAAGCAAAGCTTTAATCTTCTTAACTACCCATGCAGTTTCCATATCGCTATTATCAAATTCATAGAGTTCGATAGGGTATGAATCTACTTGCGTTCCAGCTTTCAAATCTTTATTTAATTCCTTAATATGGTTTGAAAGCCTATTAACATTCTTGCTTATAACATTCGAAGCTGCATCCAAAATGAGTTGAGTAGAGCGATAGTTAATTGCTACAGATATTGGTTTAACGTTTTCAAACATAGTGGTAAAGTCCAAAAGATTCTGAACATTTGCACCTTGAAAACGATATATAGCCTGATCATCATCTCCTACTGCGAATATATTAGGAGACTTATCAAATGATCCAAGTAGCTTTATGATTTGATTCTGGGATCCATTTGTATCTTGATATTCATCTACAAGCATATACAAGAATTTCTCTTGATAGTGTGAGAGCAGAGAATCGTCATCGCGGAAAGCTTTAATCACAAACAATATCATGTCTTCGTAGTCGTACAGTCCTTCCATCTCTAGTTTCTCTACATATCTTTTGTATACGGTAGCGAGCTCTGTATTTTTTTGCGCTGATTCCAATTCCTTGAACCAATCACTCGTAGGTTTACCAGTCTTCTTGTTAAGCTTTGGATTGGCTTCAATCTCTGAATATATTTCTGAAGTTAAAGAAATGAAGTCATCTGGAAATATTCCTTCCATCTTCAATGTTTTGAATGAATCAAGTAACGATCCTTGATATTTATATTTCTCATAGAATGGTCGTATCTTGTATCCATTTTCTTTTTCAGGTAGTTCATCGATTATCTGCTTTATGATCTTTACTCTTGTTAAATCATCCAACCTATTTAGTTCTTTAACTTTTATGAACTTCTCAGGAAACGTTCCTATTACTTCGTTACAGAAGCTATGAAATGTATGTATCTTTACGCTGTATGCAGCAGATCCAATAAAGGATGAGAGTCTCTTTTTCATTGCAGCTACTCCTGCCTCCGAGTATGTCAAACAAAGTATGTTCTGGGGTGTTACGTCTCTATTTTGGAGTATGTTTGCTATACGTAGTGTTAGCATTTGTGTCTTTCCAGTACCTGGTCCTGCTATTACCAACACTGGTCCTTCAAGTGTTTCTACTGCTAGTTTCTGTTGAGGATTTAGTTTTGATATTGCTACTTCTAGTTCTGTCATTAGGTTATTATACCGCACTCTGGGAGTATAATTTCCATCCTTGTCCTCCAAAAACTGCTTTTAAATTCTCTTCTTCACTGTTGTTTTCACTAACACTCTTAACCAGGATACTTGAAGTTCCTACTGTCGTTTGTCCAGCTGTACCATCAAAAACAAAAGCTTCTTCTTCACTCTTCACTACACCTACTATATGTTCCATTATAAATTCTTTGTTCCTAAGGTTGGGGTATGGAGAGCATACCCAAAGTTGTGCTTTAGAAGTGGTATGAGTGTTTATCCAATCTACTATTTCTCCGTTTATTTTCTTACAAAGTTTAGAGTCTCCATTTCTAAGGTCAATGAAGTTACGTCCCCGTATATATTCTGCAATAGCTATGATTTGTTCTACATGAGATATCTCTCTAAAGTCTGGTTCTTTAAGAGACTCCTGTAATCTCCTGTTTCTTAGAAATATGTTGTCCATTCTCTTATTATATCATTTTAATTACGTAACAATATGTGATACGTTTTATTTGTAGAGGTTATATATTAGCGATATAACGTTACCAGATGTCGGCAACGGTATCTGGGTGATGGCAATTGTGCCTCACTCGAAACTTAACAACGTGAGGAAAGTTAGAAATGGGTGATACCCAGAAGAAAATGCAAGAGATGGGTGTTACATTTGGAAAAGAATTGGGTGGAATGGTACTGATCACTCTACCTGCCGGGTGGTATTTTCGATATGAATCCGGTGTAAAGCGTGTATATGATCAGTACGGAAACGTTAAGATCAGCCATCAAGATGGGAAAAGATCATCTTAATAACCGAGGTAAGTCAAAGCAAACCCATCAAGTCTCCATGCGTTCCAAGACAGGAGTATTTCATTTCTGGACCGCAATCTAACAATTAACTCACGCGCCCCGTGGTAAAAATCTGGGGACAATCGCTCCTTTCGGAGCAGAGGCCACCTTAAACAAGTGGCCTCAACCATATATACCTCTTAATCCTATAAAAAATCCCACATTTCTGTGGGACTTCCTATACCTTTTATTAACTTATCGTACTCTTTCAAATAGACCTTCTGTACTTAATTCCTGAGTAATCTTTTCTGCTTTTGCAGTACCCCAGTGACCTCTAACCAAACTCTCTAATTGACTATCTGATTCACCCAAAGACGCTAGCTCCATTTTAACCAAGGGCAAAACATTCTCCTTAACCCAATTCCAATCGTGATTAGCTAGGCTGTCGAATCCTACTTGAAAATTTCTTGCTAGAACAAGACGCAGAGCTCTTCTTGTTGCAACATTAAGATCATACTCCATATTATTTAGCTGCTCCCAATACCTTCTCCATAATGTTTCTCGGAACTTCAGCATAGTGACTAGGTTCCATATTACCTGCAGCTGTACCAGATGTTAAGTTTCTTAGATCTCCAATGTATCCAAACAACTCAGCTAGTGGTGCTTCAGCGATAATTTCCTTAATCTTTCCTCTTTGTAGAAGATTCTTGATAATACCTCTTCTAGATGAAAGATAACCAGTAACAGCTCCAACGTGTTCTTCAGGTGCATTAATAGTAACCTTCATGATAGGTTCTAGTAACACTGGGTTACAAACCTTCATAGCATTCTTGATACCATAATATGCACAAGTCTTGAATGTATCTGTATTTGAGTCAACATCATGATATGTTCCATCTGTAATTTCAGCTTCAACATCTACAACAGGATAACCACCTAATGGTCCTGCAGTTAGAGAATCCTGGAAACCCTTGTCGATTGCAGGAATATATTCTCTAGGAATAGCTCCTCCACGAACTGAGTCTAGGAATCTGTAACCTTCTCCTCTTTCTCTTGGTCTTAGAGTCATATCAATATCTGCATACTGACCTGCTCCTCCAGACTGCTTCTTTAGTAACTCTCTATGTCTACCTTCACTAGTAATTGTTTCTCTGTATGCAACCTGTGGCTTACCTACATTAACTTCAATTCCATATTCTCTCTTTAGAATATCAATCTTGATATCCAGGTGAAGTTCTCCAACTCCAGCAATGATAACTTGACCAGTTTCCTTGTCAGTTTCAAATTTGAAAGTAGGGTCTTCAGATGCAAGTTTTGATAATGCCTCAGCTAATTTCTCTTGATCAGACTTTGTCTTTGGTTCAATAGCAAATCTAACAACTGGCTCTGGGAAGTCGATACCTTCCAAAACCATTGGGAACTTCTCATCAGAGATTGTTTCTCCAGTTCTTGTTTCCTTGAATCCAACAATAGCAGCAATGTCTCCAGCCTTAACCTCCTTAACTTCTTCTCTGTGATTTGCATGCATTAAGATAATTCTACCAACTCTTTCCTTGATCTCTTTAGTACTGTTGTAAACATAAGTTCCTGCTTGTAGCTTACCTGAGTAAACTCTAAAGAATGCTAAGTTTCCAACATGTGGGTCTACAGCTAATTTGAATACTAAACCAACAAATGGTTCGTTTTCACTTAAACCTCTTTCCATCATTTCACCCGTATCTGGATTCATTCCAGGAATCTTTCCCTTCAATGCAATCTCATCATGAGTCTCTGGGTTTTCATAAGTATTGTACTTATCCAAAGGTGATGGAAGATACTTACACACATTATCCAACATAGCCTGAACTCCCTTGTTCTTAAGAGATGATCCTGCCATAACTGGGAACAACTTTGCTTCAAGTACTGCAGCTCTAACTCCTGCTTCTAATTCGTCTCCAGAAATTTCTTGTCCTTCAAGATACTTAGTAGCAATATTGTCGTCAACATCTGCAACAACTTCGATAAGTCTTGTTCTCCATTCCAGAGCTTTTTCTTTGTATGCATCTGTAACTGGGTGAACATCGATATCCTTTCCTTCGTCATCTCTATGTACTCTTTCTTCCATTCGTACAAGGTCAACAATACCCTTGAACTCATTTTCAACTCCAACAGGAATTGAGATAGGAACTGCTTTGTCTGTTAAGTGCTCTGTAATTGAAGCATATGATTTATAGAAGTCTGCTCCGATATTGTCTAGTTTGTTGATGTAACACATTCTTGGAACCTTGTATTTGTCTGCTTGGAACCAAACCTTTGAAGACTGTGGTTCAACCCCCATCTTTCCGTCGAATACAACAATAGCTCCGTCTAGAACTCTTAAAGATCTCTCTACCTCAGCTGTAAAGTCAACATGACCTGGTGTATCAATGATGTTGAATCTATATAATTGAGAGTTGTAATCCCAGAAAGCAGTAGTAGCTGCTGACTGAATAGTAATCCCTCTTTCTCTTTCCTGATCCATGAAGTCCATCTCTGCAGCTCCTTCGTGTACTTCTCCTAGCTTATGTTTTCTTCCAGTAAAGAAAAGAATTCTCTCTGTTGTTGTAGTTTTACCTGCATCAACGTGTGCAATAATACCTATATTTCTATAGAACTTTGTGTCTTTAACCTTGGTATAGTCAATAATTCCTGCCATAGTAAGTTAGTTAAATTTGTATATAGTTATTGAAATCGTTATTTAAACGCCCTAATTATATTGTATGTAACGGTATTAGGCAAGAATTAAGGGGTAAATTAGACGAATCTAATCTCGAATCCATACATCCCCATACTACACGAACCTGCAATAGTTGTACCTGCCTTTTGCGGAAGTATTTGAATATCTGTTTCACCTGTTGTTGGAAGGAAATCCTGGAACTTAAGATCCTTAATGAATAACGCTGCAGAACAGTCTAGGGTATTGTTTGTCTTAATACGCAGAATAGTAGCTGTATCTGCCTTTGCTTGGGTTACTGCAGGAGAATATCCATTTTTTGCTGTTACTTCAACGATTTGAAACCCACCTTCTGCACTCGATTTAGCAAACTCAGATGTTGTGTTCTTTGATACCAGAAGAAATCCAGCCACAAGAACTAGCACAACTGGAACAAGGTATATTAGATTGGATTTCTTCATATTTTTGACTTTTATTACCCTTTAATACTCGATAAACACTTCTATGTTACATATTCTATCACGTTCTTTACGAAACAGAAGTTGGGAGTATAATGTGGCAGATTACAACTAAAATATGAACGATCAATTCCCAAATACCTACGATGTAGAATCATTAGCAGCAGAGCTTTCTTCAGTTATTAGGCTAGAAGAATGCAATCCAACACCAGCAAGAATGGAGAGTGTTTCTGATTATGAAGTTAATGCTCTTTTTGTTGAGCTTCTAAAAGAGTTCCCAGATCTACTAAACACAGTACTGCAAGGGCAAAGGAGAGCAAGGGAGATAAAAACATATAGTCCACCATCTGGAATTCTCGATTACGAAACAACAGGACATGCTTCTTTTCTACGAACGGCTATGCGTTCTATACAAAGTCTTTTGGAGTTCAAAATATACTTGGACGATCGAACAAGATACGTTAACCCAGTTAACTTAGGAATCTTTCTATTCAACTATCGGAAAGTATTGCAGAACACTGGGGCAGAAGCTGACGAGGAAAATACGCTTTGGTTAAAAATAGCAGAGAGAATTGGAGTTACAGATACAACAATTAGTCAAATGCAGGAGTATATTAAAAAATCTCATAGGAATTCAGCACTTCAAGAAGGTTCTGCATTTGAAAGGCAGGACAGAGCTCTTGCTGCAGAACCTAAATACGAAGCATAAGCCAACGTAGCTCAATTGGTAGAGCAGCTGTATCGTAAACAGCAGGTTGTGAGTTCGATCCTCACCTTTGGCTATTTTCATTGACGCAAATATTATCTGGTGATATAACTTCTCGATTAATTTTAGAAGAAACCTATGTCAACTCTAGACACTCATATAGCTGATTCCTCCTTTGTAGATACAACGCCTAGACCTGAAGGGAGAGTAGACAAACTACTTAATCATTACGCAAACGAGCTTACACATAGCGTTAACGAAATAAGATTCTCACAAACGAAATTTCAAATTGAGAATGTTGCTTGGGCAACTAAAAGAACCTTGAGAACACTCGTAGGATTACACAGATTTATACAAAAAGAACTTGTAGAAGAGCATATCTATAATCTAAGAAATGATACAACCCAAAGAACTATAGCTGTATTACAGGAGATAGAAAGGGAGCTAAACAAGATAGTGGAGTTTAAACACAGCCTTGGATGTTCGATATCAGGTACAGTTCTAAGACTCAGATTATTCACAGTGCTTACTATGGTAAATGAATGCTTGGGTTACATTAATGGGGGAGATGATGTTAATGTATCAATATATATGAAAACAAACAACTCATTCATACGGATATCAAGGACTCATTGAAGAGCTTTCTTCATTTGGTAGCAACACATCCCAAGTAGAATTCATGGAACTCTAGTCAGATTCAAGGAATGCTAATCCATGATAAGATATAGTCATGGCAGAAAACTCAATCAATAAATATTCTCTTCCATATTTCCGAGAATACATCACAACACTTAGAAACAACAACTATTCCAGAGAAACCTTGGACAACTATTCACGAGACCTAGAAATCTTCACTTCATACCTATACTACGTTGAAACTCCATTTGAAAAGGTAGACAAGATGACAATCGCTGACTACAAAGGTTTCTTGCGAGATCAAAACTATCTTCCAATACTACATAAATTCCAGTCTCAAGAAGAAATAACAGACAAAGATGTAAAGAAAAGTCAGGAAGACGTTTCAGAACTTAAGAAAGCGATGTACAAGGGACAGCTTTCAGACAACTCAGTAAACAGAATGCTTTCGTCACTGCGATCCTACATGAATTTCTTGGTAGATATGGACAAACCAGTACCAATACCACCAAGTGCTATTAAGATGATTAAAGCAGAAAAGAAAGAGAAACAAGTAGCTGAACTAAATGAGCTTGTTTCATTAATCGAATGTCCTCTTCAATTCGAAGATGACTTAATTGTTAGACATAGAAACAGAGCTATATTGGAACTAATATTCTCTACAGGAATGAGAATTTCAGAAGTAGTGAATCTAAATAGGGAACATTTCAAGATAGAAGATAACAAGGTAGTTGATAATAAGATATACATTGAAGGTAAAGGAAAGAAACAGCGATTTGTATACCTTACAGAGCGATCTATCCACTATCTAAACGAATATCTACCAAATAGAGTAGATGAATATCCTGCTATGTTTGTGCCAACAAAAGGAACAAGGAAAGCAACTAACAATCCATATCTTGTTAGATTGTCTCAAAACTATATTCAAATGAAGATAGCAGAGTATAGAAGGAAACTTGGAATAGTTGTTCCAACATCTGCACATAGTCTAAGACACGGGTTTGCAACATACATTGCAGAAGAAGGAGCTAATCCTGCTGCTATACAGAAGCTTCTTGGACATTCATCATTACAAACTACATCTAAATACGTTCATGCCTCCGACAAGTTTGCAGAGAAAGCTCACAGAGATTTCCACCCATTAAAGGATGACGTTGAATAGCTTCAACAGATGGAATAGCTTGCCTACACACTCTTCAGTGCTATAATCTCTCAAATTTATTACTCTATGGACACATTAGAAGCAGATCAAATACGAGCATCTGATTATGGAGACGACTTCACACAAAGGGCTGTTGTAATCCCTTTTGCTACTATTGAAAAAATAATAGATCATACCGAACAGATACTACGCATAACCGATCCACATACTAGATTTTTTACCATATTAAAACTGACTGGCTTTTCTTTCAAAGAGATAGCATATAATACCTCCTATGCACAAAGAACTGTTATAAACTGGTATCACAAATACAACAATATAACTGTAAGAAACATGATTCAGGTGGCACATCATTTAGGATTACCAATCGAGCTATTTGCAAATGGATTAGATCTTGGGCAAGGACCAACAACACTTGTAAACCCAATCAACATGGCATCTACTGAATTCATTATGGGCCATAGAATCTTTAGAGAACGAATTGCAATGCTAAAGGAATATACAAATACTAGCGACATCGACTTACGAAGAGTTGGGTTTGATTTCCTATACCTAAGTAAACGAGATTATATTTACAGACTTCCTAATCTTAGTAAACTTGGAGCTCTTTCCAAATTATTCAATGTTCCAATGAGTTTTCTAATCAAAGGAGTTGAAATTCAAATGCCTCTAGATTTATAACCTTGCATCGCTCTGTTTGATATAATAGAGTAATTAATAACAACTGTTAATACCTAAATATGGATACACAAATCGCTTCTACTGAATTACACACTACATTTAATATGTTCTTGGCTAGAGTTTATGGATGGATGGCTGTTGCTTTAAGCATATCCTTTGGAGTAGCTTTGGTAGTTACATACCTAATTGAAAGTAGCGTTGCATTCGCAAGCTTCATATTTGGAATATATCCATTTATTCTCTTTGGTCAGTTAATTATAGTATTGGTTCTTTCCTTGCTAGTGAATAGAATAAACATAATACTGTCTTCCTTAATGTTTATGTTCTACGCACTAACAATGGGAGTATTCCTAGGCGTTATCATCACAGCATATACAGCAAGTAGCGTAATCGTTTCTATTCTAGCTGCTGTTCTTGTATTTGCAGTAGCATCCCTATATGGACTCTTTACAAAGAGTGATCTAAGTGGATGGAGAGGTTTTGTATTCTTTGGAATCTTTGGATTGATAATTGGAACACTTATCAACTTCGTTATGTTCTTTGTATCTCCAGCCTTCGCTCAAGGTTTCTACTGGGTACTAACATATGTAGGAATAGGTATATTCATAATTGCTACAGCATACGATACTCAAAGACTTAAGGAACTAGCATACGAAGGAGAGCGAACAGGAGTAAGTACATCATCGCTTGCTATACAAGGAGCCTTGATACTTTACCTCGACTTCATTAATATTTTCATAAGAGTGCTTGCAATCTTTGGTAAGGGCAAGAACTAACTGAAATATTCAAATAGAACTAACGTATAATATTAGTTGTAACTATTATTATTTATCTATGAACAAAGTAGCGATATCTTTTTTTGCACTAACTTTAATAGTTTGTTCCTTTGGAACAGGCTTAATAGGAGGATACATTGGTACAAGACTTTCCTTAAATAACGGGAATCTAGGTCAAACATTAAACAGCATTGGTAACAATGTCGAAGTTCTTAACGAAGAATCTGCAGTAATTAGCGTTGCAGAGAATTCAAAAGACTCAGTAGTAAGTATAGTAATAACAAAGGATGTTCCTTTGTATGAAAATTCATACGACCCATACGATTTCTTCAACTTTGAAAGACAGCAGATTGGAAGCGAAGAAAGACAAGTTGGAGCAGGAACAGGATTTATCATATCTGAAGATGGCCTCGTCATAACCAACAGGCATGTCGTAGAGGATGAAGAAGCTTCATACACAGTAATATTCTCCGATGGAACAAAGAAAGAAGCTACAGTACTTTCAAAGGATACTATCCTAGATATAGCCTTTGTAAAGCTAGAAGGAAATGGATACAAAGCTTTAAACCTTGGATCATCTAACGGTATAAAGGTTGGACAAAGCGTAATAGCAATCGGAAATGCACTAGGTGAATTCTCAAACACTGTTAGTACCGGAATAATATCTGGCCTTCAAAGAGACATTGTAGCAACAGACAGCCAAGGACTTTCTGCAGAAGAACTAAACGGAGTAATACAAACAGATGCGAGTATTAACCAAGGTAACTCTGGAGGACCTTTGCTTGATATTAAAGGAAACGTAATTGGAGTTAATGTAGCAGTAGCAGGTGAAGCTGAAAACATAGGCTTCGCAATCCCTATAGACCTAGTTAAAGATCTAATACAACGACTTAATACAGATGGAACAATAGAGAGACCAGTTCTTGGTGTTCGGTACATTCTAATCGATTCCGATGTACAAGAACGAAACGATCTAAGTGTAGACTATGGAGCATTGATTGCTAGAGGAGATACATCTGCAGATCTTGCAGTGATTCCAGGAAGCCCAGCTGACAAAGCAGGATTAAGAGAAAATGATATAATCCTCGAGATTGATGGAGTAAAGGTATCAACCGAAAACTCTCTTCAATTCATAATACAAAACTATAAAATAAACGATACAGTTACACTAAAGATACTAAGACAAGGAACAGAGTCAAGCGTAGCTGTAAAATTAGAAAAGTTTTAATGATCAATTGCAAAGAGCTATCAAAAGAAATATTTGAGAGAGCCAAAGAGCTCTCTCTTAAGTTTGGTACACACGACAAGAAGGTTCTAATCATAGTTGCAGGAAACGACTTGGCTAGCAAGAAATATGTAGAACTTAAGGAAAAGAAGTTTGTTGAATTAGGAATAACACCTGTAATAGAGGAGCTTAAGGAGTTGGAAGATATTAAAAAAAGCATTAGTTCTGCGAATAAAGATACGAATACCGTTGGAATAATGGTACAGCTACCCTTGTACCCAGAACTTGATAAATATAAAACAGAGATCCTTCATTTAATAGATCCAAAGAAGGATATAGATGGTTTAACAGGTATTAATTTAAGTAACATTGGAAAGAACGAAGAGTTAATACTTCCAGCTACAGTTGAAGGTATTATCATCCTCCTTGAACGCATTGCAAAGCTAGACACAGAGATACCAACGACAACACTTAAAGACTTCGTAACTGGTTTAAACATAGTTGTAATAAATGATTCGAAGCTAATTGGAATACCTCTTTCTAGGAAACTAAAAGCCCTAGGAGCCCTTGTTACTACCCTAAACAAGTACACAGAAGATGTAAGTTCATATACAAGAAACGCAGACATTGTAGTAACAGCAACGGGGAATATTGAGATATTTGATGAAAGTTTCTTTAAAAAGGATTCGATCCTAATTGATGTAACAAGTATTCAAACAGAAGATGGAGTTAAAGGAGATATAAAGGTTACAAAGAAGCTTTTGGATAAGGTTAAGTTCATAACACCAGTTCCTGGTGGAGTAGGGCCATTAACTGTTTCTAGTTTAATGCTAAATACAATTAAGCTCGCTATTGCTCAAACTTAATTAAGTTTGGAAGAATCTTGCTTGTACCAAAAGAATTCAAGCTACTGCCTCTAAAGTATACCGATACTGAAGAACCACCATCCAAGTTCATAACGGTAATGTCACTTCCTAATATTCGTTTAAGATCCATTCCTAGCGTTTCTAAACCAACTTGCTTTGTTGTTACACCTATAAAGATTTCATCATTTGCATTAATACCAATAAAGGATCTAAATGTTAATAGGCTACCATTAGGAGATGCATTAATTAGTTCTTCTCTAACATCACCATTCTCTACAAAGAGAGGACCTGATTGGAATTCAAATGAAGAAGAGTCATCAAAGACATATTGATTATTTGGAACAAAGCTTAACTCGTTATTCTTAAGTCTTGTTACATGAGTTAACTGATTGTCATTTGGAGCAAGAGGCACAAATCTAAATCCATTTACAGTTAACAAACCTGCATGACTACCGTCTTCTAGAAAGTATCCTGAATTTATACAAGCAAGACTTCCTCTACAAACATCGGTAACATTCTGCGCATTGTCTGCATCATGAAAATAGCTGATTCGACTTTGTTCAGTCATTGTCCTAACAATATATCCATCTGAAACAATAATGCTGGTATCTGTATTCTCAAAACCTTCGAATATATCTCCCAAAGAGAAGCTTTCAGGTAATCTATTAAAGTCTTCGAATAGATCGGTAACCCTTTGTTTAACAGAGTTAAAGTTAATTAAGACAAGGATAAAGGCTATACCAAGAAGCAGTCCGATTATTACAGTTCTGAAAGTTCTAAACATTTAACTCCTTACTTAAGAAATCAATATACCTTGTCAAGAAGACTTCAAGTTTCTGCTTCGTTTCAGCATCTGTTAGTTCTCCTTTGTCATTGAACTTGTCTTGAGCTCTTGATACTGGGAATCTAAATCTACCCATAGTTTTCATATTAACAACCAAAGCTAGATTCATAAGCTGGAGCTGTGCTCTAACTGTTCCAAAACCTCCATCTGAACAACCAACAATTGCCAGCCACTTTCCATCCAATACATTACCTGAATCTCTAGTTAACCATTCAATAACGTTCTTCAAAGCTCCTGGAACCATGTGATTGTATTCAGGTGTTGCGATAATCAAAGCATCGCAGTCCTTTGCTTTCTGTTTTAGTTCAACTACAGCTGATGGTAGGTTACTTTCTAAATCCTGATTAAACATAGGAATATGATTGATAGTCACAACTTCTACGTCGTGCTCTGGAAGCATATCCTTGATAACATGAAGGATTTTGGTATTAAATGATTCAGCTCTTGTACTACCCGATATAGCAAGTATTTTCATAGGTTGTGTGTAATTAAAGTTATTATATCAGAATAGAAGCTATATTCTTTATAAAGTTAGAACAATATACACGAAGCAATAATGATTTTGTGTGATATTAGAGGATATATTAGTGAAGAACTATAAAATGAAGCGGGGGGGGCTCGAACCCCCAACCAATAGCTTAAAAGGCTACTGCTCTACCATTGAGCTACCGCTCCATTTCGTGTTGAATTATATCAAACTACTTAAGCTTTGTAACTAACTTGACTGGTCCTTCTTTCTCGAAGCTTTTAATCAACCTTAACGTCTTTACATCAGGAGCTTCAGTTAATAGGAACCCTTCTGGATCAAGCTTAAACATATTCTCAAGTATAGTTTCATCTATAGAAGAAACAAACAATATAGTCTCGAAATCCTTCTCCTTTAGAATCGATAACTTCTGAACAAGCTTCTTTAATTGAGCCTCCTTAACGTTCCTTACATTCTTTACCGTAAAGAACTCCTGAAGAAGTTTTGAAATATTCACAACAACACCATCCACAAGCTTCTCATCAATATCTTCAAGCTCAAGAAGAATAGAAGGGTACGATACTTCTAGAAAGAATCTTCTTTTATTCTTCTTTGGAAAATGAACAGACCTAAACTGTTTAAGTAACGCTTCAAAGTTTTCAATAGACCTAATACCACTTAAGATAAAGTCTTCAACAACAACGCCATACTCATTCTCAGCTAACTGTAATCCAAGAAGCTCGGTATAGAAGATCTTCTGATCCTCTAACAACCTTAAATCCCCATCGTTGTCGGTCTTCTCTGAATATAGATTAGAGAAATAATAGAAAAGACGATTATTCTTAAACGACTTACCAAACGTTAAGATTTCCTGAGAATATTTCTCTGATAGTTCTCTTAACTTCTTTGCACTACCTAAAACATCATCTGGTAGATTCTCAAACTTCTTTAATATCGATGTACCATTAATAACAACACCATCAAATTCTCTACCTAGTATCAATTCCGAAGGTTTGCTGCTTTGCATCAATATATTAATCTTCGTTCTTAACTTGTTCTTCTCCTCCTTTAAATTGAAACTCTCAGGTTTTAAATCCTTGTTCTCAATTTCTCTCTCAGCTTCTTTAGATTTAACATCTTCAAATACTTCACTAGCAATAGCATCTAGATCAACATCAGATTCACTATTTCCAAACGTGTTTAGATTTGATGAACTGTAATTTGTAGAATTGTTAGCTGGCTTTGAATTTGAACCCGAATTAGAACCTGTTGTTTCTCTAGAACCTGATCCAAAACCATCTCCCAACTTCTTTCCTTTTGTTATCTTAATCTCTTCAACTTGTTCGGAATAAATGATGTCCGTATAGAATATTTGACCAGCTTCAACTGCATAGCCTACCGCAAAATCTTTCTCTACTAACTCATATAAATCTTCTAGATCTTCAGAAATCGTTATTAGAAGATCGTCGGATAATTTCTGAACACTTCGTTGATCCTTAGAAACATTAACTGGTAGATAGAATTTCTCTGTATCAGTTAAATTAATATTTCTAATGAACATCTTGTTCTGGTTGTGAACAACCTTTGATTTAATCTTTGAATCGGCATAATCAAGAATATATACGTCTGAACTCTCTTCTACATTTTCTAAAGCTTCATCGATACCAAAACACGCAGATACTTCCGCAAGTTTCTTAGACAATGTTATTCGTCCACTAACTTCTGGGTGCAATACTTCTTGAACAATAACTGCACAGGTTAGATCTCCTTTGTAAGCAGTTCGTACCCGGTTCTCAAGTTCTTCGGCAATAAATAGAGTAGTCCAAGCAAGCTTTATGGTATTAAGTAGAGTTTCGAAGCCAGAAACATATGTATGTGAAATTCTTTTATAACTTTCTGACTGGTTCTTTAAAGGAACAATAGTTGAAGGTTTTACTTTAATGAGTGGAGATGCGTTTCCCTTTATTAGATTCCTATATGTTTGTTCAAGTGGTCTCGAAATAATCTGTGGAATATCTTGGGACATTATTAGCTCAGAAATCGCATTGGCAATCTTTACATTTTCATCATATGAATTAAGCCTTACCTTGCTTAACAGTTCCTGGATATCTTCTGCTATTTGAGTAGCAAGCAGGAAGGTATCGAAAGCTACCGTTGTTACAAAGAAAGTATTAGGACTACTAAACAACTCAGCGTACTTAACACCAAGTTCCCCCAACATATCGCTATCTGCCTTTTTAATCTTCTTTGAATGAAGAATGAATTCTTGGTTCTTTCCGTTCATTGTTTTACCTCTTAGAATTGATATAATAGCAATAATATTATTCTATATTGTTTCTATGGCGATTTCCAGAGAAGATCAAAATACATTCATTATGATCATCGCAGTGATGATTGTATGTATTATAGCCCTGTGCGCTGTAACAAACACTATTTGGCAGGTAATACGTTTACCAGTTAATAACATCATAACTGGAATCACTACAGCAATCCACCTACAAACTCTTAACTATAATTTCGATATTCCAGAAGTCGAAGGTCTACCAGAAACTGTACCAGTAATACCAGATCCAGAAAACCCAAGTACACAGCCAGAATTCCCTGGAGAAATCCAAAGCTATTCTGGTGCACTCTATACAGTTGATGAAATAAATGATCTATCACTTTCTAATCAAGAAGTAACTCAGAAAGATCTAGCTATAACCATTAGCAAAGCAGGTGTTAATGCAACAATATACCAAGGGGAACCTTCAGAAGAATACCTAAAGCAAGGATTCTGGGTAAGTCCTACACAAAGTGAACTAGGGGAGGGAGAAGTAGTATTCTTTTGTAATAGAAGATACTTTGGTCCATCGGATTCTAAAGGTTGTTGGAATATTGATAAGATAGCAGTATCCGACACCATAACAATTAGATTTGAAAATACACTGCTTGAATACACAGTAATTGGGGCCAACATTTTCGAAGCAAATGACTCAGTAATATATCAACTTAATCCAGATGACGATCTACTTAAGATCATAACTACTCATCCACTTGAAGGAAATACTCAAAGATACGTAATTCTAGCTGAAAGAACTAGATAACAAAAATCAATCTTTAAGAAATCATTCCAGAATCAATCTTCCTCGCGCTTAATTGTAGATAAAGTCCATTTCATATAGAATGAATAGGAATTAAAAATAAACTATGGCAGATTTTTTCAAAAGACCAAAACCACTAGTACTAATCTCTATGGACGGTGTTGGAATAGCTCCACAAAGCCCTGGAAACGCTGTTATGCTTGCAGACACAAAGAACTTAGATAAATATTGGCCACTATACCCACACACAACTCTAGAGGCTTCACAGCTTAACGTTGGACTACCTTCTGGAACTGATGGAAATAGCGAAGTTGGACATATGGCTATGGGAGCAGGAAGAGTTATCTTCCAGAACTTACCTCGAATTGATAACTCTATTGCAATGGGAGATTTCTTTAGAAATCCAACCATTATTGAAGCCTTTGAACATGCAAAATCAAATGAAGGTAACGTTCATTTTATGGGACTAATTGGATCAGGTTCCGTTCATGCATCCGTTCCTCATTTAAAAGCATTACTTAAATTCGCTCTGGAACAGAAAGTAGATGGAGACCGAGTATACCTACATGCATTTACAGATGGACGAGACTCCGCACCTACTGAATCGATAGAGCTTCTGGACGATATTGAATCTTTTATGTATCAAAAGAAAGTAGGAAAGCTTGCCTCAATCATGGGAAGAGCATTCGCTATGGATAGAAATAGGAACTGGAAGAGAACAAAGATTGCATATGACGCTTTAGTTGAAGGAGTTGGAACAAAGACCAAGAACTGGAAGAAATCAATTCAGGAATCACACAAGAAAGAAGTTCTTGATGAATATATCGATCCTCTTCTTATCGAAATTGATGGAAAGGATATTATTAAGATTAAAGAAAACGATACTGTTATATTCTTTAACTTTAGACCAGATAGAGCGGTTCAGCTAACAATGGCATTCGAAGACAAGAACTTTAGAGGATTTGATAGACCACTAATCAAGAAGTTGTATTTTGCTGGTATGAACGATTACGAAAATGGTTTCCCAACACACCAGATGTTCCCTCCAGAAAAGGTTTTAACACCATTAGGAAGAGCGTTATCCGATGCAGAACTAAAGCAGCTTCGAATTGCTGAATCTGAGAAGTTTCCTCATGTTACGTATTTCTTTAATGGTCAGAACAAAGAAATTATGCCAGGAGAAACGTGGATGGAAATACCTTCTCCAAAAGATGTTGCTACATACGATGAAAAACCAGAGATGAGTCAGAAATGGGTAGCAAAGACTGTTGTTGAAAAAATTGAAGAAGGGAAGTTTGATTTTATCTTGGTTAACTTTGCAGGACCAGATATGGTTGCACATACAGGAAATATTCCAGCCACTGTTATTGCTATGAATGCATGCGACGAAGCTATTGGTATGATTGTAGATGCAGCATTAGAAAAAGATGGAGCTGTTATTATTACAGCTGACCATGGAAATGCAGAAGAGATGTTGGATTTAAGATCTGGAAAGATGGATACAAAGCATTCAACAAATCCAGTTCCTGCAGTTATCATAAAAAAGGGGTTGGAACCTAAAGAAATACCAGTAGGAGGTTTAGCAGATGTTGCTCCAACAATCTTAGGGTTACTTGGTATTCCACAACCAGCTGAAATGACAGGTAGAAATCTATTGAGCTAGTCTCCCATCTCAACCTTTCCAGCTTCTTGAGGTTCCATATTGGCATCTAGCCATTCGAAGATTTCACTCCAGTCATCACGATGTTTATGGCTAAATATCTTAACGGTATACTTGTTCTTAAGTCCTGTTATATTCATTCCATAAGCAACTATTGGTATGAATTTCTGTGCTAGAGATGTTTCTTTAGGCAATATTACTGCATATACTCCCCACTTTATTTCTTCTACAGGTCTTTGAACAAAAGAGAGAAGAGCTGACAATGGAGGGCTCTTGTCTGCAATGAATATAGCTCTTGTTCTACCCAATGAATCTAGTCTTTCAATTAATCCAAAATCAAACTTACGTCCTTCATCAAGAAACTCATTAGGATTCTCCGTATTAATCCTTAGGATATTTGTGTTGTGAAAGTTGTATATAACATCAATACCTTCTTTATCATCGAACTTCGGAGCCATTATCTTTTTCATATATTGTGCTTAAAGATATAGATACTATAAATCAAGTTATGAAAAAAAAGAAGAGGATATACCTTCATTGCAGGTATTAGATATAAATATAAAGAGAATGTATAATACTTAAATTAACGTTAACTCAAAGATATGGCTATATTTGGATTGTTCGGAGGAAGTAAGTCTCAAGGTTCACCAGCACCCGTACAAAAAGATCATCGACCTTTTGCAAAGAGAGAAAGAGGTGAAGTAGTAGATGAATCTCCTTTAATCTCAAATGAACAGAGAAATCTACAGAATCATGTTAAGAATTTAATTGCCGAAGCCAATGTAAGTACAAACTACAAAGATGTTACTTCAGAATACAGTTTCCTTGAGACCTTTGTACCGTACCACATTCGACAAGACTACGGACTAACACCAAATTCTATAGAACCATTAAGAGAAATCTATTCATTACTCTTAAGAAGTTTGAGTGATACATCCCTTGAAACATATATTGAAAAGATGAGCGTGGAAACAAGATTCAAAGTTCTCGAGGTAATACTATGTATGATGAATATAGATAATCCAGAAACTATCAAATTCTTGAATGCATACCCGGATACATTCCAGAAGTTTGGCAAATACTTTCCTAATGCAAGTATTGATTAAGGATAGAGTAGTTTAATAGGACTGATATAACCTATAACTCTTCGTCTCCAATCATTCCCTCATCTTCTTCAATAAGACAGTACATATCTTCATCTGCACTCGCTTCTTTGGTACCTTCTATATCGTTACAGAATCTAAGAAACCTTACATTAGGATATTGCTTACTTCGAAATATCATTTCGTGACTATCAATTTCCTTAAACCCTAATGCTTTAAGTTCTGACTTTCGTAATACATCTGAAAAAGGACGCAAAGAATTTGAAGAGAAATGCTCTGTAGAATATGGAATATTAAGCATACTAATTTAATAATTGCTTGATTCTAACAAGAGAAAGCCTTTTAACTCAAGCTTTTTAACACCTTTTCTATATCAATACCTTCACCCAACACACCTTCCCACAAGTCTCCAACGGCATCTATTCTTTCCCTCATATTCTTTATATGAAACTTCTTTGGATCCAATCCCGGCTTAACCTCCTCCCATTTAAGTGGAGTAGAGACGGTGGCTCCTTCTGTAGGACGAACAGAGTATGCACAAGCAGTTGTTTGCCCTTTTCGATTCTGTATATAGTCGATATATACCTTGCCTTTTCTGTCTTCTGGAGATCTCTCCAGACTAACAATCTTAGGTAACCTATTTTGTATCTTAACCGCAATCAGTTCAGCAAAAATCTTAACCTGTTCAAAATCATACTTCGCATCGAGTGGCAGATATACATGCAAACCTCTCTTTCCAGAAGTCTTGCAATAGCTTGGAATCTTTAATTCCTCACACAACTCATATATTTCCCTAGCCACCTTCACAACATCCTTGAAATCAACCTCCACAGGGTCTAGATCGAACAGAACATAGTCAGGGTTCTCTAGAGTATCAATCTTTGAATTCCATGGATTAATCTCAATACAACCAAGATTAGCCATGAAAAGAAGAGTCTCTTTGTTTTGACAAAGAATATAGTCCACATATTTCTTTGTAGAAGATGAATATATCTTCTTTGTAGATACATATTCCGGATGTTCATTGTCGTAGTCTTTTTGAAAGAAACTTTCTCCATTAATACCATTTGGATGCCTATTCATATTCTGTGGTCGATCTACTAGATATGGCATCATTACATCTCCAATATCGTTGTAGTATTCCAACAAATCTCTCTTTGTATACTTCTCCTTTGGCCAATATATCTTGTCGAGGTTACTAAACTCAAGGTTAGGTAAACCATTTGTACCACTAGCACCATTTCCAGAGCTATTCGAATCTTCATTCTCAATTTGAGATGCATCTACAATCTTCACTCCAACAACATCTTTTGCTTTCTTGTCCTTCCTAATTCCTAAATATACTGGGTGTCGTAGTACTTGATCCTCTGTCCATTCACTAAACTTAACCTGAACAACAATCTTTGGTTTAATCCATTTCTCTACATTATTACTTGGAACAAAATCGGTATTCTTGAACGGATTCTCCTTAACCTCATATTCATCCATCAATTCCTGAAGTTCCTTCATATTCTCCGAATTGAATCCAGTACCAACATGTCCTCGATATACAAAGTCTCCATTCACATATTCCCCAATTAGAATGGAACCAAAACGTTTCCTTTCTCCTTTTGGTTTAGTGTATCCACCAATTACAAATTCCTGCTCATTAACCGCCTTAACCTTCAACCAATCCTTGCTTCGATCAGAACTGTAGGTAGAATCCTTTCTCTTTGCAACAACTCCTTCCATTCCCAAATGTTTTGCACTTTCAAACAATTCAATCCCATCCTTAAAGGTTTCACTTAAACGAACAACGTTGTTTGGTTTAACCACTTCTTTTAATATCTCAAGTCTTTTTTCCAAACTCATTCCCCTTAAATCAAACTTGTCGAAATACAAAATATCAAAAACGTAGTACAGTAGTTTCTGGTTAGAATCTTTGTTCTTCTTTTTGTTTTGAAGTAACTGAAATCTAGAAACACCATCTTCATCTACAGCTACAACCTCTCCATCAAGTACCATGTTCCCTGGAATCTTTTCAAGCTCAGTAACAATCTCTGGGAAATCTTTGTTAAAGTCCTGATCGTTTCTAGAGTATAGACGTACCTTTCCATTCTTGATTTGAGCCAAAGCTCTGTATCCGTCCCACTTTAATTCATATATCCAATCAGAATTAGTGAATGGTTCATCGGCAAGGGATGCAAGCATTGGAGATATGGATTCAGGTAGAGGAGCTTTCTTTGGTTCTTCCGAACTATCGCTTATCAATTCTTTTGTATCAAAGTTACTTTCATTCTCTTTCTTTTTCTCTTTATCTTTAGAACTTTGTATATCAACTTCTTCAAACTCCACTTTCTCTTTTGGTTTACCTTCAGATATTTCCTTTAATGTTCTTCCTGAAACTACAGAAACATCTTCATGAGATATGGCTTTGTTTGCATATTCATCGTTGTGTTTTATAAGGAGCCAGACGTTTTTGTCTTTGCTTCCAAACTTGTCCTTTGGCTTTATCTTGAATATAGCGAATTCACCATTTAGCTTCTTTCCAAATAGCTTAAATTTTAAGTGCCCATCTTTTAAGTGTCTTGATACTGCATCTTCATCTGATTCCTTTTCATCTTTAATTATTGGTTCAAAGAAACCATTGTCCCAAATCATAACGGTACCTGCACCATAGTTACCTTCAGGAATTGTTCCTTCAAACTTGTTGTATTCGATAGGGTGATCTTCAACTTCCATAGCAAGTCTTCGCTCCTTCGGATTAAGTGTTGGACCTTTTGGAACTGCCCAACTTCTCATAACACCTTCGTTTTCTAGTCGAAGATCGAAGTGTAGTTGAGATGCATGGTGTTTTTGAATAACGAAACGAAGCTTGGAACCAGGCTTTTCAACCTTTCCTTCAGGTTCTGGTGTCTCTTTAAAGTTTCTTTTCTGATTGTATTTATTAAGCATTTGCTTCTACTTCTTTAAACTTAATTAAACTCTCCTGCAACAGTTTGGTTAAGTTAGATTCCGAAGCATCGACTCTTTTCTTTGGTTGTTCAACCTTTACAGTCTTCTTCTTAGACTTTGCATCTATTAGTTTCTTAAGCTTTGCAATATAGTCATCTTTGTATTCTCCAATATCGAATTTCTCAGACATCTTTTCTATTAGTTCTGTAGCCATATCAAGTTCCTTGTCATTAACTTCAATCTTCCCTGGAACCTCTAGTTCTTCTGAGTCCTTAATTTCAGCTTCATACCTTAGTTGATTTAGTACTAGCATATTTCCTCTTGGAGCAATTGTACAAAGTCGTTCTCTGTTTCTCATAACGAATTCAGCAACACCAACACTCTTTGTTTTCTTTAATGCCTTTACCAAAAGAGCGTAGAGCTTCTTTGCCTTAGGATCTGGTTCTATATAGTATGGTGTTTCGAAGTATATCGGATCTATTTCATCTTCTTCAACAAACGATGTTAGTTCTATATTCTCACTTTTTTCAAGATCTACATTTTCAAAATCATCTGGTTCCAATACAACGTAGTCTCCTTTCTTAATTTCATATCCTTTAACTACATCTTTCCATGCTACTTCTTTTCCTGTTCTAACATCTATTCTTGCGTATCTAATTGGAGATTTATCTTTCTTTGAAAGGAGGTCTAGATCTATTTCGATGGCCTTGGTTGCGCTGTATAGCTTGATTGGAATGTATACTAATCCAAATGTTATTCCGCCTGTCCAGATTGGCCTCATATTACGAGTTTAAGAATTACAAGTTAAAGTATTTATATATTCCACCATCAATATTAATGATATCTATAATCAAGAAACTAGTTGTATAGATAGAGCTTCAGTAGAGATTTGTTTGTAGTTTAGGTAATATATTGTATTAACGTTAATTAATAATTATGGATGAGAGAGGTCTAGAACAAGGAAAGGTTAATTTTGATTCTGAGAAGGGCATAAAAGTATTGGAGAGTTTGAAGGAAGTTATGAAAGCAGCTGTAGTAACAGCAGATACGGATGAAGCGTGGGAATATATTAAAGACAGAATAGTATCTCAGGGAGCAATTGATGAGGCACAATTAGGTACTTTTATTTTTAACTGTGTTGCAGATTTTATTAAATTCAAACCTAAAGGTTTAGATAATCCAAGATTTAGATTGGAACAAGATTTCTCGCTTATAGCATTCAAACTGGGAGCTAAAAGTTTTAATCTGTTTGATGGCAATGTTCAACTGCAAGCTTGTAACTATATAGCTGCCAAGTTGATTGAAAGATTAAGAGCTTAAGTTGATATTTATTTCTGTTTTTAAAGTCACTCTTTATAGTATAATTCGGTTGCTATGCTAAGGAGAGGTACTCAAGTGGTTAAGAGGGCACATTGCTAACGTGTTAGTAGACCAAAAGTCTAGCGCGGGTTCGAATCCCGCTCTCTCCGCCATTTTCAAATGGTTTCGCAAGACTCGTCTACTTATCTTTGGCACGCTTAACCCCCTTGTACATTGGTGATCGAATATCGCTAATTTTGCAAAAGACTACAATTTTGCCTCAAAAGTCCCCAAAATCATAATTTATGAAAGTTGTTTGGTTCTAAGCTTTTTTGTTGTGGGTGTTGTATATTCTTGATCGATAATTCTCGTTCTAATTCCGTCCCTCTCTTTTAGAGATAACAAACTGGAGACTTACACCCGATGGTACTTCATATAGATTAGGATATATATCTGGAAGATTAAAAGGTTATGAACGTGATGAAGATCTACATGAATTATTTGGGAAAAAGAAAGAAGAACCTAAAGCAGAATTAGATCCCGAGAAACTTTCAAAGTATTCAAATACTGCAGAAATAGCAAGACTGTTTGCCAAGGTAGAAATAACAGATCGGTTAAGAAAGAAGAGATTGGAAAAGGAACCTGAAGGTTTCTTTTTAGAAGATAGAGAATCTGGTTATTCATGTAATCTTTGTTATAAAGGTCTTAGAGGTAGTGAAGCTTGGTGGAACTTAGACGGTATTCAATGTGTTGATTGTAGAAGAAATGTAAAAGATGGGATAATCCCTGCTGAAATTATTAAGAATCATGATCTTTGGATTGCAAATTGGCAATTTAAAAGTGAATTTCGATTACATTCTGCTACAGTTAGCAAAATGAAACGAAATGGTGAACTCATCGGTCGAGAATTAAAAGATTTAGAAGGTAAGACTTACTTTACTGTTTACATGGTTGAAGATAATAAAAAGTTCTTTAAGAAGCATAGAAAGACTTCAAGCAATAATAGAAAATGGGAGTTTGTTGATAAGGATGGAATTGAGATATTACTTCGATTGATTCAAAATTTGTAATGTAATACAAAGCTACTGAATATCTATAGGTGATATAATCTTAAACATCTATTTCAGAACGAGCTTAATTCTACTATGGTGAATGTAAATTTTGATAGGGAGTACTATAAAAATTTAATAGCGAAACATGGGTATCAAGAGCTAAATATTTCTGCAATTGACTTCAATCTTGGCAATATTAACAAAGATATACTTCAGAGAAAATGGTTATGCCATAGTAAAGGAAACATATTTGCTAAAGAACTTCTAAACACAAAATCAATTGTAACAACTGGTATAGGAATAAGTGGTGCTCCACATATGGGCACTTTAGGACAAATTTTTAATTCTATATTCCTTCAAAATCACGGTATCAATACGCAATTTGTATTGGGAGATTTAGATGCTTATAACGGTAAAAAGCTTTCATTATCTTACGTAAGAGAACTTTCAGAGCAGTATAAATCATTTATTACTAACTTAGGCTACTCTACAACGAATGGAAATATATTAAGGAATCAGTTTGATGCAAATGAAGTTACTAGGACCATGTACCTAATTGCAAAGTTTATAGAAGATAAAGATTTTGATAATGTAGAAGAAGATCTTCACAACTTTTATTCTGATAAAGGAAAAGTAGATAAGGATATGTCCTTTAGACGTAAGACTTCTCTTACTCTTATGACTGCAGATTTTATAGATCTTGTTATCAATCACAGTTTTACTAACGTGTTAGTTACATTAGGAGTAGATGAACATAGGTATGTTTTGTTTTCAGAAAAGATTCTCGAAAGAGTTATAGAATCCGGTGAAATATTACCGAGCGACAGTAATATAAATTTTGGAGCAATGTACACTCACATAATCAGAGG
This sequence comes from uncultured Candidatus Saccharibacteria bacterium, assembly GCA_964561155.1. Lineage (GTDB taxonomy): Bacteria > Patescibacteriota > Dojkabacteria > J137 > J137 > KLAP211. The sequence continues at coordinate 196,470 of CAZLOI010000002.1, forward strand.
TTTTAATAACTATCCTAAAATGTCGAAATCATTCCCTGATTCTTCCATAAATATTGAAATGAATTCAGATGACATAAGAAATAGAATCTTGAATGAAAAAACAAACAAAATTCCAGAAGAAGACACTGTATATCAAATGATGTGTCTAGTAAGTAAATTTAATAGTGAGGACCTGTCTGAAAGATATATTGCATGCAAAGAAGATAAAGCATTATGGAAGAAATATAAAAGTGACTATATAGAATACTTGATAGATATTTTTAAACTGTGGTGAAATGAAAAAATTTGCAAATGGCATACAATTTAATAACCCCTTACACGAAGCAATATATCGAATAAACGTAGGGCAAGATATAACGGAAGAGATGGCATACAATGCTTTCACCTACACACTTAATATTGAGGATGAAATCAATCGTGGAGTCTGCTTAGGAGTATTACTGAATGGGATAGTTTCCAAAAGACCTCAAATACATGAAATCCTCGGTATATTAAAAGCAACGCTTGATTATGACGGGATAGATATCACAAATCAAAAGAGATTGGAGATGCCTAACAATGCACGAGTAATAGGTTATGCAGGGAGTGGTAAAAAAGGTATAAAAACTATTAATGTATCCTCTTGTGCCGCCATTGTAGCTGCCACAGCCGGTACTTATGTGGCAAAATCATGTTCTGGTTCTACATCATCTGTATCAGGATCTGCAGATTTCATTGAAATTTTAGGTGCTAATATTAGCCAAACCAATGAAGAGATGATAGATATAATGAAAAAGACTGGTTTAGGTTTCTTTAAGATTGAAAAAATGATCCCTAAGTTTGATAAGGTGTATGGAGGCCATTTTTATGCACCTAATGCTTTAAGCTTTGGATTAGCAGGAATTCTGTTACCTTTTAGACCTGATAATTTATTTTACGGTTTAGCTCATCCTAATATCCATTTACTTATCAACGTGCTAAAAGAATTAAATTATCGTTATGCATTCGTTGCATCAACAACTGATGATGGAGTGCACTTTCTTGATGAGATTGGAATATTTGGTATGACTTCAGTTATTGGTATTCAGGAGCATAAGATAGGTCATACTCTTACTTTTTCTCCAGCAGAAGATTTGAAATTACAAGGATATAATAGAAGCTCAATTGAACCTGGTAAGTCTAGATTGGAGAATGTGAAAATGGGTGTCGATGTATTAAGAGGGAAAGGCCAAATAGCTCATGAAGATTTGATTTGTGTAAATGCAGGAACCTTACTATGTTTAGACAAAAAAGCTAAAGATTTAACAGAAGGTTACACTATATCAAAAGAAATTATTAAATCAGGGAAAGCAATAGAAAAATTAATTGAATTTATTATTGCTACTGATGGTGATCTCAATACTTTAAATCAGTTTTTAGACTAATTGAAAGCAATAAAAAATTATAAAAATAAAATAGAATATACAGATATACCTGAACCAAAAGTTGATGAAAAGTTTAATGTATTAGTAAGAGTAATGTCAGTTGGTTTATGTGGAAGCGATGTACAAAGAATAGATTTTATTAATTCAAGTAATCAAGAAATAAATCATCCAGTTTTAGGTCATGAAATTTCTGGAATTATCGAAGAAATAAAAGGAGATCAAGCTACTTTTAAAGTAGGAGACAGGGTGGCAATCGAGCCAATTATTTACTGTACTGATTGTAAATATTGTAAAGATGGGAATTTCCAGTTTTGTGAGAATATTATTGCACTAGGTAAAACAATTAATGGTGGGTTTGCTCAAAAAGTGGCTGTCCCAGTACAAAATATACATAAATTACACGATGACATAGACTTCGACAGAGGAACCTTGCTTGATCTATGCTCTGTTTGTGTCCATATTCATAATTTAGCAGGTGATTTTTCAGGAAAAAATATCGCAATAATCGGCGACGGTGCAGTAGGGCTAATGACAGCCTTATTTGTAGAAATATACGATGGCAATGCAACTGTTATTGGAAAAAGAACAAGTGGTGATTATAATTTTATAAATTATTTGGATGATAAGAAACTAGAAGAAATTGAGTCTACTTTTGACATAGTTATAGAAACTGTTGGTAGAAAAAATCTCACTTCCCTTAATCAGGCAATATCACTAAGTAAGATAAAAGGAAAAATTGTTGTAGCAGGTGTATTTGCTCCAGAGTTTATGCTGCCAATAACTGCACGAACACTTTTTTATAAAGAAATTAGCCTTGTTGGAGCTAATTCATATAGTTACGATCATAATAAATCAAGAAGTGAGACTTTAGCTGCAATTGAAATATTAAACAAACATTATAAGAAGCTGAGTAGTCTTATAACTCACAAGTACCCTCTTCAGAAATTTGAGGATGGACTTAATGCATTTAGAAATAAGGATACAAGCCATGCAATAAAAATAGTATTTAATCCAAATTAATTTAACTTTTATTAAAAATTTATGAGTACAAAAGAAGAATTATATAAAAAGTATCCTTGGTTAGAAGTAACAACTACAATGGTTGATTATGTAAAGCCAAGTTACTACGATAAGATTATTAAGGAATATGAATATAAAGGAAAGAGTGATTTAGATTATACAATTGATTTTCTAAAAGATCAGACAGGAAAGGGATTAAATGTTGTTGAATTTGGAGCAGGTACAGGTAGAGGTACAAAACTTATAATGGAAAACATCGATTTTAATAAGCTAACTCTTGTGGATTTAAGTCCTCAAATGATGGAGACCCTAAAGGAATTATTCAGTAAGGATTCACGGGTACAGTTTGCACAAAGTGATCACCTAAACTTTATGGAATCTACAGAAGATGCCTTCGATGTAATGATAACACTATGGAGTTTATCTCACTCTATCCATCAACATTTTGGAAGAAATAAAGGAGATGATACTAAGATGGTTCAAATACTAAAAAAGTTCTTCACTAATAATATATCTAAGGAAGGAAAAGCATTCATTATCCACTTCGATACACTATCAGATGAGCAAAGAATTTTAACTAAACAATGGGCAAAAGTTTATCCTACCTTTGCTGATTATTACCACAACAAAATTCAATCTCCTTCTAAACAAATCGTTGATAAAGTATTAAACGAACTAAAGGAAAACAATACTATTTCATACAATTCTGACCATATAATAGGAGATGAAATCATTTATAAAGACATGAATGAGGCACTAGAGGTATTTATGAATTTTCATTTAGAATCACATTTCAATCAATTGGATATTGTCCAAGAAGTTGTAGAAGATTTAACAAATGAACTAAATAAATATAAAGCCGAAGATGGAACAATCAGAGTTAAGCCAGGCTTTTTCCTATACACTATAACAAGATAATTGAAATGACTAAACCCGAGAATTCTAAACTAATCGTATTAGATATTGACAACACTATAAATACTAAAAATCTAAATGGAGAAATTCAATTAGTTAAAGAATTTATAGAATTACACACTAAGATCGATTTAAAGAAGAATATTAAAATTGCTTATAATACAACTAGGGGAATCTCTCGTGTTTTGGAAATGCTAAAAGGTGAACAGGAATATTTCGGTAATGGAGTAATATCAGCATTGAATGGCTCATTGATCTACGATCTTAAAAGTATGCAACAACTTGAAGGTTATACAATCTCTGCAGAAACTAGGAAAATGTTATCTGAATGGTTTGTAGAAAGTACGGATATAACTTTTATGGCATTTTATACCAATAATGATATATATGGTCATGTATATTTGAAAGATGCTAATACTGTTGATGAATTCTATAAATTGCATGAATCTTCTTTTAATCATGGGAAATATAGATGTATATCTGATCCTAAGATCTATGCTTCATGGATTGAACAAAAAGATATCAATATGATTGAATTCAAAACAGCTAATGAAAATAAAACAAATAAATTCCTAATTAATAATCCCACGATAAACGTCTCATTTGATGGGCATTTTTATATTAATCCTAAAGGTATAAATAAAGGATCAGGGTTAAGAGATCTAATAAAGTTTCTTTATAAAGATGAAAGCAATTTAGACACTATAGTTGCTGGTGATTCTAAAACAGATTTAGCTATGTTTTCGGATTCAAATTATATGAATATCATTGTAGGAGAAAGATTACAAGAAATTAGAAATGATAATTATACAAGAGTAAGGGATCCAAAAGAATTGTGTAGTATTTTAAGTAAGTTATTATGAACATATCAAGCAAAACAAAAGTTAACAGTGTATACCAATTACCCGCTAATAAAAATCAATTATTAAAATTATCTGATATAACTACTTTGGGAAGTAAATATAGCCGGATGAAATATGGCTCTCAGTTAGCAATCAGAGATTTTGCAGAGATGGTATATAGTCAATACGAGAAGGACTTTGATTATAAAAATGGTGATTTGTACATAACATCCACACTAACCTCAGACATTGATTCTAGCTCACATTTTATTGCAAGAGAACTTCAGGAAATTATCAATAGAAAAAGATTAAAACTTAACCTCAAGTCTTGTAAATATATTGTGCTTCTTGCACGAAAGAAAATACTTATTAGCAGTGATTACGGAAAAGTACAGAATAAAAAAGATAGAATTCAATCACAAGGTAATATGGAACTTATAACATATCCAAATCTTAAGTCTGATGATTTACTACTTGTTATTAATGATTGTTTCGTGACCGGTGCTCAATGGGAACTACAAGAAGAATTATTGAGAAGTAATAGGTTAACCTCTCTTATTAATTATTACTATATTATTAAATTTACTGAATCAAACGGTAACTTTGATATTAGTGTAGAAGACTTAATGAACAACTATGAAGTTAATAATGATTTAGATTTCTTAAATTTAATTATTAAGCTTTCGAAAGACAAACAGTTAACTTGGAATAAAAGAACATTATTAAGGTCACTAAATCTTAATCAAAAACATTTTGTACTATTTATAGATGGGTTGAGAGTCGAAGATTTAGAGACTCTTTGTAATAATTCAGTATTATCAGATACACATCTTGTAAATAATGGAGAGTTTGCAAACAAAATTGATTACATGTTCAACGTGTTGAAGGATAAATCCAGAGAGAAGGATTCGAACCTCCGAAGCCCTAAGGACGCCTGATTTACAGTCAGGTGCGATTGACCGCTCCGCCATCTCTGGATATGAGAAAGTATAACAAAAAGTGGGCTATTTTAGTATGTGATGTTACGATAATACAAGACTTTTTGATGAAAAAAGTTTAAAATTAGGCCAAATAAAATTAAGAATACTATTTATTCATAAAGAACGTATGTTAGACAATCTAAAAAATATAACAGAAGAAATTCTAGGAGAAGAAAGACTCGTAGAGCTATTAAATTCTAATATACAACCAGTACACTATATTGGATTTGAAATATCAGGAAAACCTCATATCGGTTCAGGTATTGTTACCATGATGGTTATAAAGGAGCTATTGAAGCTAAATGTTAAATGTAAGATATTTTTAGCTGATTGGCATTCATGGATTAATAACAAACTAGGAGGAGACATCGATTTTATAAGGGAGGTAGGCATCCCTTATTTTAAAGAAAACATGTTAGCTGCAGCAAAATGCGTAGGCGTTGACCCATCTAATATCGAATTCGTAAACGGTTCAGACCTTGCAAAAGATATGCAATACTGGGCTACAGTAGTAGATGTTGGTAGAAATACTAGTCTATCTAGAATTCAAAGAAGTATTACCATTATGGGAAGAAAAGAAGGAGATAGTGTAGATTTTGCAAAATTAATGTACCCAGCTATGCAAGCAGCAGATATTTTCTACATGGGTGTTCATATTGCTCATGCTGGTATGGATCAACGTAAGGCACATGTTATTGCTATCGATGATGCAAATCATATGGACATAAATCCGATAATAGTAAACGATAAAAAATTTAAACCAGTAGCAGTTCATCAGCATTTACTAATGGGTCTTACCCCTCCTTCAAAAGAAATATTAGAACGGATTGAGAAAGGAGAAATTTCTCCAAAGGATGTTTTAGGTGAATTGAAGATGAGTAAAAGTAAGCCAGATAGTGCTATCTTTATGAATGATTCAGAAGAAGAGGTAATTAGAAAGATTAATAAAGCTTATTGCCCCGAGGGAATTACTATATTAAATCCAGTTTTAGACTGGGTAGAAAACCTATGTTTCAAATTCCCAAATCCTGAGATTAAAATTGAAAGAGATGAGAAATGGGGTGGAAATATTACATACAAAACATACGAAGAACTAAAGAATGATTTTGAACAAAAAAAATTACATCCTAGTGATTTAAAAAAAGCAGTAGCGTTATTTATAAATGATTTACTTAGACCTGCCAGGGAACATTTATCTAAACAAGAGATTGTGGAAATGGCAAAGAAGATAGAAGAAAAGGTAACTAGGTAAATGAATAATTCTCAAATAGATAAAAAACAATTTACTTTTAAATACAACAATAAGACTTCAAAAGTTCTTATAATCACAGGACCAAGATCAGTAGGAAAAACTACCCTTGCAAAACAATTTTGCGAATCTATAGGTACAGATTTTCTGGATCTCGATGATTTAGTTAACGATGAGTTAAGCAAATCATTTGCGACTGGCTCAAAAACGCCTTTAGAGCAAGCTATGGAAGCAAAGAATTACGACTTAATAGAAAGTATAGTTCGAGATATTGTTCAAAGTTTTGGTAATATAAATCAAGCTACTGCCATTGCTTTTGCTGGAGGAGCCTACACAGGCTATAAAGGGTTATCAGAAGATTTGAAATCAAAATTTATTACAACTGCACTAATCCCCTATGATAATGACGACGAACTATCAATTAAATTATTAATCGAGAGAGAATCTAATCGAGAGCATTTCAAAAAACTTATTAATGAAGGGAAGATAGATATGGAAACTTTGTCTAACCGTGTACGTAATGATTACATTAAAGTAAATACTTATCTAAGAACAAGTACAATAGATAAATTAATTTTTATCCAACAAAAAACTCCTATCGAAATAATGAGTGAGATGCTGGATTTATTAAAGTAGAATATGAGATATTTAGAATATAAATTTGATAATTTCAAAATATTAGTTAGAAATATTGAAGAAGCTCAACGAATTGTAAACGAGAAGTTTGAGAAAGAGGAATATAAATTCGAACTAAGGACAGAAACACCATTCATTATTGATTGTGGTGCACACATAGGAATAACCAGTCTATATTTCAAAAAACTTTTTCCTGAAAGCAAGATTCTTGCTTTTGAACCTGATGCAGAAAATCATAAACTCTATAACGAAAATATGAAATTAAATGGATTACACAATGTAGAATGTGTAAATGCAGCTTTAATGGATAAAGAAGGAGAAGGAAGTATGTTTATTCGAAGTGAAACTGAATCACCTTGGACATGGGCAAACTCAATTGTGAAAAATATTTGGGGTCCTAATAATCCCTATAATAAAGAAGTTAAAATCAACACTAAAAGACTTTCCGAATATATTACAAAAAAGGTTGATCTCTTGAAATTAGATATTGAAGGAGCTGAAGAAACAGTTTTAAAAGAAATAGAAGACAAGTTGATTAATATTGAAAACATTGTCCTAGAGTTTCATGGTACTAAGTACAATAGAGAAACTAATGACATTCTAAGAATAGCAAATTTATTGCTTTCGAATGACTTTCAGATAACTATAACACCAGTGGATCTAACTCAGAATCCATCTGAGCACTTTAAACAATATGTTAAAGAAGTAGAACTAAGACACTTTATTGTAAAGGCGACTAGGTCTTTTTAATACTGTTCACTAATTAAGTATAAGTTTTGATACTCCTTTTTTATGTGTATCATTTGTCTCATTTTTGGATATAATCTAAAAAGTGACTACGGTTCCAGACCCGTGTGTCCCGTATTTACCCCAGAACAAACAGTTCCCAATTTTGACATCAAAAAGTAATGAAATGATAGAATTATCAGGTAGTTAACTTATATATTACTTCCTAACTATGATGCGAAAACTACATTTCTCAATCAAAATAAACGCTCCTGCTGAAAAAGTATGGAATACAATGCTTGGTCAAGAAACATACAAAGACTGGACTGGTGTATTTAATTCTGGAGGTTCAACTTTTAGGGGTAACTGGGAGAAGGGTTCTAAAATGCTATTCATTGGACCAGACCCAGAAACAGGAATAGAGGGTGGTATGGTAAGTAGAATTGCTGAGAATATTCCTAATGAATTTGTTTCTATAGAACACTTGGGTATTTGGAATAACGGAGTAGAGGATACAACAAGTGAAGAAGCAAAGAAATGGGCTCCTGCTTTTGAAAACTACAGGCTTACTGAAGAAAATGGAGTAACAGAAGTACAGGTAGAATTGGATATGCTCGAGGAACATGCAGCAATGTTCGAAGAGATGTGGCCTAAATCACTGGAAAGATTAAAAGAGATTGTTGAATCTGAATAGGATTCTGTTTGAATCAGCAGAGAAAATATGAGTAAAGTAATTATCTTCCATGGTACTCATGCTACTCCTGATGTAGCGTGGTATCCATGGCTTGCAGAAAAGTTAACAGAAGAAGGTCACTTTGGATCTGAGTTTCAGGATTATCCTACATTTGAATTTCTAAGTAAATTAATTTAATACTCCAAGAGCAACGATGTGTTGCTCTTGGTATCTTCCAGTATTTATCCTTAGTTTTGAGTTGTAAAAGAGCGTACAGTACTCCAAACACTCATTCCACCTTGATTAATACTTCTAACTCTCCAGTAGTATTTCGTTGATTTTGATAGGCTCATACTAGAAACACCCGTTGAAAGAACAGAACCATTGTAGGTTAGTGTACTAAATGTTGAAGATGTAGATACTTGTAGATTGTATCCAACTGCTCCAGTACTACTATTCCAAGATATCTTAGGCCTTGTATTAGATATACCTGTAGCTGAGTTAGCTGGCTTATACAAAGTTGGTACACTAGGTACAGCAGGAGCTACAGTTGTTGGTATATTTAATCCCATAGCTACCAAAGGTAGTGTATGAGTAGACGAAGCAAATGCTGCGTTATAGCTTAGGTTAAAGTTAGTAGCTCCGTATAGTTCTACTTCCTTTCCTACCAAACTACCCTTCAATGTTAATCCTGTAGCCCTTATCTTAACTACGCCATTTGGAGCATACATTAATCCTAGGTTTCTATTTCCTGTACTATTAACTTCTATATTTGTTCCAGCATATAGCAGTACTCCATTGTTTGGATCTCCTGTTTGGAAGGTACTGTCTGTAGTTACATCGTTAATGGATCCAGTAGCTACGATACTTACAGGACCGCTTAATCCAACATCTACCATCTTCACATTACCTTCTACATACAATATTCCCTTTAACTGAGAACTTACAGAATCTAAGTACAAATCAGATGGGAATACTACAGTAGCAAGAGATTTGTATAGACTTAATGGATATGAAAGCATTGGAACAGAGGATACTCCAGTTACTATACTTGGTACTTGTATGTTTGTATTTGTATTCTTAATTAGGTTTGATGTTCCAACAGTTTTAAATGTAGTTCCAAATATTCCACCAGTGTTTCCACCAAATGTTGTTGTTCCTCCAGAATATATATCTCCTGTAATATTGACTCCTGTGGTGTTTGTAAATCGCAAGCTATCCGCAGTACCGTTTGAATATATTACATACTTATTTATGATGATTGGACCTGAGTCTTTAAAGAGCTCTTGATTTCCTGCATTATCTGTTGCTCTAAATACGAATCTAGATACTCCGTTACCTGTTATTTGGAAAGTGTTGTTGGAACCATTCATTGTTATCCAATTAGTTCCACCATCCATACTTCTTTGTTGGGATTCAACTCCAGACAGATTGTCTGTAGAAGAGAGTCCTGCGGTAACGTTGTCTCTAAATATTCCATTGGTATCTCTTGGTCCAGTAGCGTTTCCCGAAGTAACAGGAGGAGTCCAGTCTATCTTTACTTGAACAGATTTACTTGACTCTGTGTTACCAACTCCATCTACAGAGTAATATGTGATGTTGTGAATACCTTCTTGATTGATTGTGAAAGAACCTGAGTATTGTTGCTGTGATCCTCCATTAATAGAATAGTAGGTTTTTAGGTCTTCAGATCCACAAGGGGCACTTGCGAATAAATTTACCTGAACCGCTGATCTCCACCAACTATTGTTACCAGGCGTTTCTCCACTGATATTTGCCGTACTGGAAGGTGGGGTTGTACATGCTGGTGGATTCTCTCCTGGAGGAGTTCCAGAGCCTCCACCAGAATCAGAAATAAATGGTACTACGCTGCAGGTAGATTGAGCCGATACGCTTTTTATAAATGGGGATCTAAATGATGAACCGCTATCATTTTTTAAAGCTTGAGCCCCTTCAACACATTGATTGTTAAGTGTAATATTAAAATATCTAGTTGTATGGGCAGGTACATTTACGTTTCCTATATTTGCATTATTAAAACTGTCATTCGCTCTTAGAGTTACGAGTCCGGCAGGAACTTCAGGAAAGTAATATGTCCCATTGGTTGATTTCTGTGAATAGAAGTTTCCATTCGCAGCTTCTAGGGTGACTATGGTGGGATTTACATTTACTTGACCGTTCGTATTCTTGATATATCCGCCAATCCCTCCAGTATCAACATCAGGGACATTAAAGTGAATATATCTAGTTGCAGGAGCTAAATTAAACCGCTCTCCAAAGTTTCCATCAAAACCCACATTATATTCCGAAACATCAATGTTCCCATTAGGGTGTACATATTCGACATATGCAACATGCCCGTGACCCCACTCAGCAACAGAACCAATTACTGGAACATTATTTACAGTAAACGAAGTGTCTGTAGCGTTAGCAATAGCAGTAGCCCAATGACCTGCGCTTCCAAACCTACTTTCTTGACTAGACCCATACATAGTATTGTGGAAAAAATATGGTGCGCTAGCAGTACCTCTATCCTGATTGATCTTCCAGGCTACGTATGATGTGCATTCTCTCTTGTAAAACCCCCACTCATCGCCATCATAGTAACTGCCTTCTATTCTACCTGATGGTCCGTCACTATGTGGGTACCCTGTAGGATCATTATTTACAGCCAACACATCACCTATGAAACTAAATATTCCACCTAACGGAGAGAACAGCATTAATAGGGATAAAAAAGTAAACAAAAAAAGCCGCATAGGGCTCCTTACGAGATAAAAATGTTGAGGAGACATATCCGGTTTCCTCGGCAGGGGTATAAGGCGGGGGACTATCTGCCTTAAAGAAGTATTCATAAGTACAAGATAATAAATATTGATTATATCCTAGCATTCGTCAACTAGAATACAACAAATGACACATGGAATAATGTAGTGACACATGTGAAGGAGGATTATAATTATATATTCACAATTCCTCCACAATTTCGTTGTATACTTACACGATTAAAAAGGGACAACATTTAATGAACAAGATCTTGATAATAGAGGATGACAAAGAGATATCTCAGATAGAGAAGGACTTTCTAATGCAGGAAGGATATGAAATCTTCCAAGCATATAGTGGGAAGAGTGGATTAGAAGACTTCTTAAGAATAAAGCCAGATCTTGTAATACTAGATATCAACCTCCCAGAGATGGATGGCATTTCTGTATGCAAAACAATTAGACAATCCTCTGGTGTACCTATTGTTATGGTTACCGCAAAAACAAAAGAAATAGATGAACTTTTAGGTTTAGATGTAGGAGCAGATGATTATATTAAGAAACCATTTAGTCCTAGAATACTAGTAACCAGAGTAAAGTCGTTACTTAGAAGACCAGCAATACTAGTAGATAACAGTAGCATAGTGTATGGAGACATATCATTAGATACTGAGAAAAGAACATTAATGAAACAAGGGAAGCAGATAGAAATAACAACAATACAATTTGATATCCTACAAACTCTAATGCAAAGCCGTGGCAAAGTCTTTGCTCGTGATGAATTAATGGATAGAGTATATACTGAAGGTGATATGGTAGATATCTTTGATAGAACAATCGATTCTCATATAAAAAACATAAGAAAACTAATCGAAGAGGATCCGCATAATCCAAAAATTATATTAACTATTCGAGGAATTGGATACAAGTTCAATGAAAATATTTAACTCAATACTATCAAAAATCATACTAGCCATACTCTTCACAGTTACTATCAGTATTGCAATCATTTCATTCATAACCTCCCAGAAAATAGAACAATCATTCGATCGCTTCTTGGAACAACAGACAACAGAAGTATACGGTCAAGGATATGGACGAATTCAAAACAGCGATGACAAAGAATTGAAGCATCAGCAACTTGTGACTGAGTTCCAAAATAGTATTAATCAATCCATTCTAATCGCATCGATAGCAGGAATCTCTGGTTCAATTGTTCTTGGCTTAATTCTTTCTAGACAAATAAGTAACCCAATAAAGCTATTAAATAAACAGTTAACAAAGACTAGAAACAATAGCTACGAATCTCTAGATATAGTAACCGATACCACAGAACTAAATGACCTTGTGGTTAGTTTCAACGAATTAATAAGTGAACTAAAAAGAATAGAAACACTAAGAGAAGACCTAGTTTCAGATGTTACCCATGAATTAAAAACTCCTTTAACCAAAGTTATAGGTCAAATAGAAGGATGTATCGATGGAGTATATAAATGTGATAACGAGAAGCTAGAGCAGATATTGGCAAACGCAAGGCAACTAGAAGCATTAACTTCAAGACTACAGGAACTTGTAGAGATACGAGCAGGCAAGGTTAAGCTATCGCTTCAAGAATTTCAAGTAAAGGATCTTGTTGATAGTATATTTGCAGGACATACTCCGCAAGATGTTCTCTTAATTAATGAAGTCGATACACAAGCTACAATCAATGCAGACCCAACAAGGCTTCGTGAAATATTAGAGAACCTAATAAGTAACGCTCTAAGGCATACAAAGAAAGGTTCTGTAACCCTTAGCTATTCAAACAAAACGATTGTAGTAAAAGATACAGGGGAAGGTATTCCTGCAGAAGATCTTCCATATATCTTCGAGCGATTCTATAGATCGGATAAATCTAGAAACAAAGAAACAGGAGGCCTAGGCCTTGGGCTTTCAATAGTTAAGGAGCTAGTTAATCTACATGACTGGAATATAGAAGTTACGAGTGAAGTTAATAAAGGTACAACCTTCAATATAAGTTTAAATTAGAAAATCTCAACCCTCCATAATCCTTCCATAATTAAATCATATTATTAAGCAGATTTAATAGCAGTTGCTTAACAAACATAACTCATCTGCAGTTAGCAGAAACAAAGTGTTTGAAGATAAGACAAGTCTATTAAATCGATTCGAGAATAAACTCGAATTAAAACATAAATTCCCTTTTGGGTATTTTACTTATTATTTTATTTTTTATAAATATAGTATGAAGAACGTAACAATGCTCGCTTTAGGTTCTATTACAGTGTTAGGGTTAGGAATCTTGGCTGTGCCAAGTGTCTTTGCTGCACAAAACGTAGGAACTGTAACTGGAAGAGATGGAGATATTAAAGACAAGGTAGCTGTAGAGGCAAAGATTCAAGAAATTAATGGATCTCATGTTAGCTTTTCTGATGTAGAAACAGGTACTGAGTATACTGGAAGCTTTGGTCCTGCCAGAGAATCTTCACAATATACAGTTGGACAAGAATTAGAAGTTGTAGGTGTAGAAACAGAGAGTGAAAACAATAGAAACAATCATAACTTTCAAGTTATGGAACTAGATGGTGAAGTTATAAGAGAAGCCTTTGAAGGGAAACCAACTTGGGCTGGATCTCAAGAAGGAAATGGATCTGCTCATGGTGGAATGAATAGAGGTGGATCAAAGGGAGGTTCTTTCATTGATGCAAATGGTGATGGTGTCTGTGATAATTCTTTGGAATAAGTTATGTATAGAGGAGGGAAACCTCCTCTATTTGAATGTAAAGAAATTGTTGGAGCTTTCCCTTGGAATTGATAAAATAAGGATATGAATAAGAAAGTATCAAGCGGAGTAGCACATAATGTACCATCAGACTTAAAGCAAGCTTTGCTATCTGACTCAAAAGCATATACTCTCTGGGAAGGATTAACACCATTAGCTCGTAATGAATGGATATGTTGGGTAGTATCTGTTAAAAGAGAGGAGACAAGAACAGAACATATTGAAAGAGTAGTATCAGAACTTAAAGATGGAATGAGAAGACCATGTTGTTGGTTAGGTTGTATACATAGAAAAGACAAAGCTATTAGTCCTTCGGTACAGGGGATATTAAATAAGAGGACTAAGAAAAAGTAAATCTTCAAAATCATTCTCAACGAGAAAAAGCAGCAGTAAAGATAGTATATAACGTTAAATATTAATGGTTACATTTAATATATTTCTCCTATATCAATTCCACTTCTTATAGTATTTATATTTTTGGGATTTGTGCACCTAAATATATAATAATTTATATGGCTAACATAGAAAGTTGGATAGAACACAAACCATTTATAGGAGAACAAGGATACCTAGATCTTTTGAGACTCATAACGGATCAAGGAGTTGATCACTCAACAAAACGTACAGGAGAAATGACAAGAGGAGTATATAGTCAGCAACTCCATTTCTATCTTAATAATGGATTACCTCTTATTACTACAAAGAAGGTGCCTTGGGGATTAGTTGCTGGAGAACTCCTCTGGTTTATAGAAGGAGGATACAAGACTGGTGGTAGAATGGATGACAATAGATTGCTAGAACTCTCTAACTCCTTTGGAGGAAAACCTAAAGAAGATACTATCTGGACTGCAAATGGAGAAGCACCTTCTTGGCAGCCGAAAGCAGAATTCGAAGGAGATCTAGGAAGAATATATGGTTCCCAGTGGAGATCGTGGAAAACACAAGATGGTAGAGAAATAGATCAACTAAAGAATATGTTGGATAGATTGAAAAGAGATCCTTCAGATAGACGAGCATTTGTATCTGCATGGAATCCAGGAGAGTTCGATCAAATGTCCCTACCTCCTTGCCATGTCTCTTTTCAAGTTAAGATTCTAGAAGAACAGCTTGGACTTATGATGTATCAAAGAAGTGCAGATATGTTCCTTGGAGTACCATTCAACATTGCTTCATACTCGTTACTTGCACATATGATAGGGCAGGTTGTTGGTGCTGTACCAACTCTTTTAACTATCAATCTTGGAGATGCACATATCTACAAGAATCATTTCGATCAAGTAGAGGAACAGCTAAGTAGAGAAATTCTTCCACCTCCAAAGTTGGAACTAGATTCTTCGGTTAAAGATATTGATAGCTTCAAACCAGAACATATCAGACTAGTTGACTATAAGTCACACGCTGCTATCAAAGCTCCAATGGCTGTAGACAAGTAGTCTATTGCTTTCCAAAAAACCCAGGCGTATTGTTATGTATACATATTACATTCACCATATGAACTCCTTAGTTATATACGACTCCATGTTTGGTAACACAGAAAAGATTGCTTTGGCTGTAGCCGAAGGAATGGGTGTGAATACCAAAGTAACAAGAGCTACAGAGCTAAATTCGAACGATTTAGTAGATTTAGATGTATTGGTAATAGGTTCTCCTGTACACGGTGGAAGAGCCTCAGAGAGCCTCCTTAAATTCTTTGAAACATTAAAGAAGGATACTCTTAAGGATATTAAAGTAGCAGCATTTGATACAAGGTTTGAGAAGAATACACATGGACTTGGATTAAAGATGTTAATGAACGTAATTGGTTTCGCAGCAGGAAAGATATTAAATACTCTAGAGAGCAAAGGAGCAAAACATATAGTAGAACCAGAAGGTTTCTTTGTTATGGACAAAGAAGGACCATTGAAGGAAGGAGAGTTGGATAGAGCGAAAGCCTGGGGAAAAACAATTCTAAACAGTGCAGTTTAGATATATTTAAAGCATATTAAATAAACATATGTCATTTCAAGCATATCTAGATAACGTAGAACTTAAGACAGGAAAGACTCCTAACGACTTTATCCAGCTTTCAAAAGAAAAAGGATTTACTCCAGAAACGAAAACTAAAGAACTGTTTGAATATCCGATAATCTTTCTACTTAAGAAATTTATTAACCCAATCGATCTTTCCTTATGCGGTTCATCATCTACATTCCCAACCTCTTTAATAACCTCATTAACCAAACTCTCTGGGAACAAACTATCCGCTTTACTAATTTGAATAAAATTGTTTGGAAGATTATCTATAAAGCTATCATCTTCGTGTAAAAGAATAATAGGAGTAACTCTAAAGTTCTCGTTAGTAGAAATAAAATCAACAAGTTCTCGTCCTGAATATTTAGGTAGAGTAGAGTCGATTACAATTAAATCTGGTTTTAATACAAAAGCATATCCAACGCCTTGAACACCATCTTCTGAAGAAAAGATATCGACATTAGACAACTGTCTTGAAAGAATCTTCTTTAAGACAAACCTTATAGACAGGTCATCATCTATTATTAATATCTTCTTTAAATTCGCCATAGAAAATTAAAGCCACGATATTTTCTATTATATATAAAATCAGTTGTGATAGGTGTATTTATACCCTAAAAAATGATAACCACAGTAACAAAAACTAGATTTATTCAAGACTATCGGGAGCAGTATTTTTCTTCCCTTCATTTGTATATAATTTAATAAACAAATTGCACATATTATATTTTATCTATTCTTAAATAAACTATGGAAACCCAAGTATCAAATACTGAAGTACAAGAAGTTAAGCCTACAAATAGCAGGAGCAAAGCATTCTATGCAGCAATAGCTGCCTTTATCGTTCTAATAGCGGTACTCCTGTTCTTTATCGTATCCCAGCTAAATAATCAGAATGCAAATACGAATACAAATACAGGAAACGAAACTCAGAATAATGGTAATCAAACAGAGGAAGAGAGTGAAGCAAACTCCGATGTTAATCCAGATATACTTTTAATTAAACATATCGGAATAGATCTAGGGGAATTTGATCCCGTTACAAACAAGGCAGGGGACATCGCATTCACACAAGAGAAGCTAGGGGAATATGATATGCCATACTTTGACTATGGATTCCAGGTAGCAGCAAATAGTGCAGCTCCAGCAAGAAGAAATCCTCAACCAACATTCATAGTTCCATTAGGAACAAAAGTTAGATCGTTGGTAGATGGAGTAGTAATTGGAGTACCAAAACTATATAGCAATGACTACAGTATTCATGTAGCTGCAAATATGGAAAGCCAGTACATATACGAAACTGAGCACGTAATTAATCCTCTTGTAGAAGTTGGAGATGAAGTTAAAGCAGGAGACATTATAGCTGAAGTAAGTGACTATGATGCTCACAACTACGCAGGTTACGGATTATATGAAATAGGAATCTTGGTAGGAGGAAATCCTCCATCACATATTTGTCCTTTCCAATACTTGGATGAAAGTATCAAAGAAACTACATACTCACAGCTAAGATCTTTGTATAGTTCTTGGAATGAATTTAGAGGAGAGAGTGTATATGATGAAACCTTAGAAGTACCGGGATGCATTGTTACAGAAGCAGTTGAAGGTTAATAAGCAACTAGATACAGATACTTGTAAAGATATAAAGAATACAATAAACTTACTATAGGTTCGCTCTTATCGCTTTATTTTATTTCTTATATTATATGTATGGGATCTAAATTAAATCTAAGCGCTGTTGATTGGCTGTTTATGGTATTGCTCATTGTAGGAGGAATAAATTGGGGATTGGTAGGATTGTTCCAGTATGACTTAGTTGCAACACTATTCGGTGCAGCAAGTACACTAGCTAATGTAGTATACATACTAGTTGGAGTATCAGCTCTATATTTCCTAGGAAGATCGTTAATGAGTCTAGGTAGAGCAATGTAATTAAAGGAACTTAATAGAAGGAATTCAAGACCCAGGAAACTGGGTCTTTCTACAGAGTAGATGTGTGACAATATCTCCAAAAACTATTACTCGTAATATCAATCCAATAACAACTCAAACATGTATAATATCTAATATATTTAAGCAGCCTTTATGAAAGACGAAATAGAAAGTCAGGAGAAAGAAATTACTGAGATAATATCTAAGCTTCAGCCAGAACAGAAGAAACTGCTGGAACGGTTGAGACAAATAATAAAGACACAAGCTCCAGAAGCTATAGAAGTAATAACATACGGAACACCTGGATTTAAATACAAAGGAAAGTCATTTGTATCATACGGTGCTGCAAAGCAACATTGCGCATTCTACGTTCAAAGTCCAAAAGTAATGGAAGGATTTGAAAAAGAACTATCTTCTATGGATACATCTAAAGGAACTATTAGATTCACTCCATCTGAACCACTTCCAGAAGGACTGATACAAAGAATAATAAGAGCTAGAATGAAAGAAGTAGAAAATGTGTAAGGTATATAACAATTACACTTGTCTAGAAAGGATAAGTCATATATTCTAATAATATGAGTGAAAGCAAAGAAACAAGTCTCCCTAAAACTAGTGTCCCTGCAACTACTGCACTTGCACATATAGGTATTACAAACCTTACGCAGCTATCCAAACATACAAAGAAAGAAATAGCATCATTACATGGAGTTGGTCCAAAAGCTTTACGAATATGGGAAGAGGAAATGAAGAAACTTGGTCTTAACTTTAAATCTAGCAATACTTAATTCTAAATGTAATATGAGCAAAAACAAAACAGCAGAAGTAGATGCATTCATGAAAGATCTAAAGCATCCATTAAAGACAGAAGTAGAGGAGATACGATCTACTATCAAAGCTATAAATCCAGAAATAACAGAGGAAATACTAAGAGAAGCACCGTCCTTTAGCTACAAAGATCTAATGCTAACGTTTAACTTGAAAAGAGAAGACACCATACATCTAATATTTCTTAATCCACGCATTGTTAATATAGATAACGATCTATTGGAAGGTGACTACCAAGATAGAAGAATGATGTATATAAACGACAAGGCTGATTTAAAGGTTAAGAAACCGGAGTTAGAAAGAATCGTTCGAGAGTTAATTGAATTAATAGATAGCAAGTAACGTTTCTTTTTAAACTTTAATATGGAATGGGAAATAAATGATAATGGAAAACTAGAAAGAAAGTTTCAATTTGAAAACTTCTCAGATGCAATGGTATTTGTGAATAAGGTTGCAGAGATAGCAGAAGAAAGAAATCATCATCCAGATATTCTTATACATGATTACAAGAATGTATCAGTTACTTTGTTTACACACGACAAGAATGAAATATCAGATAAAGATCGGAAGCTTGCAGAACTGATTAATGATTTGGATAAGCAGTATGTTTTAAATCAATGAAAAAATTCCTCTTCATTTGTGGTAAAAATAAACACAGAAGTCCAACTGCTGAGAATATATTCTCTGAATACCAGAACCTAGAAGTACGTTCTGCAGGTATAGATAACGATGCGGAATATGTAGTAAGTACTGAAGATATTGAATGGGCTACACATATCTTTGTAATGGAAGAAAAACATAAAGAGAAGTTAGCAAATAAATATAAAGATATAATTAAAGACCTGAAGGTAGTTTCCTTAAATATTGCAGATAAGTATAAATATATGGATGAAGAACTGGTGTTAGAATTAAAGAACAAAGTAGAAAAATTCTTACACTAAACATATGCCAGATAAACTGCAAGTATTGATAGATCCAGAAGAAAGAATTAAATTCATGGAGAATTATTTAAACACTTTAGGACTTTTTGGTATTCAGGAAGATATAAATGCTGCGTATTGTGCATTGCCATTAACATCCGCTCCAGTTAATGCACAGCAAATGATTAAGAATTATCAAACAGCTATATGCGATATGCTTTCATCCTGCGGTATAACTCCGTACGATCCTGGAACCGCACCTTTTTCACCTGACCTAAACCTTACAACTAGACCAGATCAAATCTATGCTACTGATTTAGGAAGAATTGCTAGTTCTAAATATTTCATCACAGTTGCAAGCATACCTTCAACTGGTGTAGGAATTGAATGGCAGAATGCAATTAACTTAATCAAGGTTCCTATTGTATTAACTAGCGAACATGTTCGTATATCACGAATGCAACCTCCAAGAACTATCAAACTTGCTCTAAAGAACCTACCTTCGGATATACCTGGATTAAGTAGAGTATTAGAGTTTCTAAAACCTTTTAATATAGGAATGGGTTTCGAAG
>CAZLOI010000003.1:0-85789 GCA_964561155.1 uncultured Candidatus Saccharibacteria bacterium
TAATATTCTTTCCTCCTGGACCAATAAATTCACCGATTCTTTCTTTATCGATTGAAAGAGTAGTAACAATAGGTGCATTAGGACTTAGTTCAGCTCTTGGAGTAGCAATAGCTGCATTCATAACTTCCAATACCTGAAGTCTTCCAGCCTTTGCTAGTTTAAATGCTTCTTTAAGAATTTCAGGTTTTACACCTCTTAGCTTGTTCTCGTATTGAATAGCTGTAATACCATTTGTAGTACCGCAGACCTTGAAGTCCATGTCTCCATAGTAGTCTTCAATTCCTTCAATATCTAATAACAATCTATAGTCATCTTCATTGTCGTCTGATGTAATCAAACCAACTCCAATTCCAGCAACAGCTGCTTTCATTGGTACACCTGCAGCCATAAGTGACATACTAGATGCACAAGTAGCAGCCATTGATGTTGAACCGTTAGAAGAAAGTACCTCAGATACAACTCTAATTGTGTATGGGAATTCTTTTTCATCAGGAACCATATTTCTCAAAGCATTTTCTCCAATAGCTCCGTGTCCAACTTCCCTTCTTCCTGGTCTATACTGGAATCTTCCAGCTTCTCCAGAAGCATAAGGAGGCATATTGTAGTGGTGCATGAATCTCTTTGATGATTCTCCTTCCATATCGTCAAGCTGTTGTGCAAGACTTAATGCTCCAAGAGTTACAACTGAAAGACATTGAGTCAAACCTCTACTGAACATTGCACTTCCATGAACTGTTTTAAGAGTATCAACTTCAGCATTCAATGGTCTAATTTGATCTAAGCTTCTTTCTAATCTTCTCTTGTTGTTCTTTAAGATTGATTCTCTCAATACTTTCTTTGCAACATATTCAATTCCCATTTCTAAATGATATGCAGAGAACTCTGAACCTTCCTTTGTGAAGATTTCATCTTGTAGTAACTCTTCTTTGATTTCAGCTATGATCTTTGATCTATCTGCTTTCTCAGGTTGAAAAATACTTTCTTCAATTCTGTCATGCATCTTTGATTTAATTAGGTCCAA
Organism: uncultured Candidatus Saccharibacteria bacterium; assembly: GCA_964561155.1. Lineage (GTDB taxonomy): Bacteria > Patescibacteriota > Dojkabacteria > J137 > J137 > KLAP211. Next base: position 1,022 of record CAZLOI010000003.1, read on the forward strand.
AACCTCTTGTGGAGCTGGAAGTTCGATATCTTCACCGAAATCTTTAACTCTAGTTTCGCCTTTTTCTGCGAATACAAAGTCTACGAAATCGTTTTGAATCTTGTTCATCTCAACAATAGCTTCCATTGCCTTGTCTAACGCAACTTCCATCTGATCTTCAGGTAATTCCTTACCCCATCCTTCGATGTTTAAGAACTTTCCATCAACACCAGAAATCAAGAATTCTGCTCTGTCATCGGATCTTTCAGATACTTTTGGATTAATGTGAACTGTTCCATCGTTATTTACAGATACAACAACACTAGAAGAAGGTCCAAAATATGGAACTCCAGACTGCATTAAAGCGATACTTGCTCCAAAAACAGCCAATGGCTCTGGGTCGTTTTCTCCATCGTAACTTAGCACTGTTAGCGCAACAAGAACTGGTTTTCTAAATCCCTTTGGGAATAGTGATCTTATAGAGTGATCTACTTGTCTCGCCTTTATGATTGCCTCATCAGAAGGAGATCCTTCTCTCTTTAAGAACTTAGAACCATTAATAGCTCCTCTTGCATACATTTTTTCGATGTATTCAACAGATAGTGGGAAGAAATCCTGCTGGGATTCTTCTTTAGATACTGTAACTGTAGCAAGTACAGTTGTTCCTCCTAGTTCCATTAAAACAGAACCATGAGCTTGCCAGGCTATTTTGCCTGTAGATAGTTTTACTTCTTTATCTAAGAAGTTATATGTCTTGGATATCTCCATACATTAAACGTAAAAAAATAATTCCTACTATGAGTAGATGGAGATTGCGAAAAGAAATAGAAGGAAGCCCGAAGCCTTGCTTTTATATCCTTTCGCCCGTTTCTCCGTTTGGTAATTATATACTATTTAAAGCCATATCTGTAGTACAATCACGATTATTGACAATTTGATAACACTAAATGATAATTCGGCGAATAATAAAACACCTATGCAACCACTAGACTTATTAAGCGAATCAAGGAACCAAGAAGTTTCAAACCTACTCTTTGCGAAACGAATGAATGGTCTATTAATTCTAGGAGAGAAGCTAGGAATAGAAAGGCAAACTTTTGTTAATGGTGCTGTTCGTATTCTAGGTGATGAAAAACTAATGCCTCTTTTCAATACTCTGTATGAACTTGAGAGCCTTGATCTTGAAGATTTGTATAACCCTTCTAAGTTTGATCAGGATTTCGTAGGCTTGATTCCAAAACAATACTACAAAATCGTGAAGCCAGTTTTAAGACTTCTAACGGGTCTTCCAGAATATGTTGTTGATTCAATGCTAAAAGCAGAAATTGTAAACGTATTGCTATCCGAATTTCTCTTTGCTGTAATAAATGGGAAGGATAGTCTATTGAGAACAAAAGGCATGGGAGTTTCCGTAGTTTCTGTTGAAGAACAAGCTTCCTACATAGCTATTTGGATTGGAAGAGAACATCTAACGAAAGAGCATACACCAGAGCTGTAAGACTATTCGTATTTGTATTCTTGTGCTAGCTTCAATAAATCTTCCTTCTTGTTTAGAATTGGTTCATCTAGAACCTTTTCAAGAAGATAGTTTAATATTGCACCCAACTGTTTTCCTGGTTGTAGTCCAAGTTCTTTCATTAAATCCTCCCCTGAAATTGCAAGATCTGTAACCTTTAGTGCCATATCTGATGCTCGAACTATAGCGACTCTTTCTGAAAGCTCATCTAGTTCTTTTGGATCAAATTCATTCTTTGGGTTAGCAGCAGCATCTGCGATACGTAGCCTTAGTAGATCATCGATTCCTTCTTCACCACCAACATTTATAATTAATCTTCGAATCGCTCCGTCTCTCCATCCTTTGTCATCTTTCTGTTCTTCTTGAGAAGATTTTCTCCAATCAGCAGAAGGATAATAGAACATGTGCCACCTTATTAACCTTACGTTTCTATCTATTTCCTCATTCGAGAATTTAAGTCTCTTTAATATTTCTGTTGCCATTTCTGCACCAACAACATCGTGTCCGTAGAAATGAATACCTTTTTCGTCTTCTGTCATTGTTCTTGCCTTACCAAGGTCATGGAAAAGTGCAGCAATCTTTACTCGATCTTCTGCCAAATCGCATGTCTTTAATGAGTGATCAAATACGTCATCTGTATGGAATTCTGGCTGAACAACTCCAATACATTCAATTAGTTCTGGAATAAAGAGTTTAAGGATTCCACTTTCTTTAAGAAGCATTAATCCAACAGATGGCTTTGGACTCTTAAACAATATTTTAATAAATTCGTCTCTAAACCGTTCTGCAGATACTTGAGCGGTAATGTGATTAGTTTCTTTAACTGCCTTAAATGTATTTTCTTCAATACTAAATCCTAGTTGAGAAGCTAGTCTACAAGCTCTAACAGCTCGAAGACCATCTTCTGTTAATCGCTCCATTGGATCTCTAACAGCTCTAATTATTCCTGCTTCCAGATCCTTAAGGCCTTCGTATGGGTCAACAAGCATCTTTATTAAATCTACTTCGTCGTTATCAAAGTTCTGTAAATCTAGTGCTATTGAGTTTATAGTGAAGTCGCGTCTAGATAGATCTTCTTGTATAGTTCTTGCGAACTCTACCTTTGCAGGCCATCTACCTCCAAAATAGTCTGCTTCGTTTCTGTATGTAGTTACTTGAACATCGTAGTTTTCACCACTTGATGAAGTTCCAATAACTGTTACTGTTCCAAATTTTGCTCCTGTTGGAATACTCTTTGGAAATATCTTTTCAATCTCTTCTGGATAGGCATCTGTAGCAACATCAAAGTCTTGTGGTGTTTTACCCAACAATATATCTCTTATACTTCCACCAACAAGAAATGCTCTATAGCCATTGTCCTGCAGAAATTCTGCAATATTAACAACGTAATCTGGTATCTTTTCTAAGAAGTTTTCTTTTCTAAATTCAATCATATTGTATAGACAACTGAATCTATTATAACTGAAAAGGCGTTTGAGAGAAGTTGAAAGAAAGAAAATATTAGTAAATTTGGAATTCGCTTATCTAATATACCTTCTTATAGAGAACCAAGTACTGAATCCTCCAATAAACGCGCCTACAAATCCTATCGCTGCTACAAGTATAGCCCAGCTAACAGGTGTCATCTGTGGCCAAGGAAGTCTTGAAAAATTCTCATATAGGAATACACTAATTGCAGATGTGGGATTAAGAACAAAGGTAACTGTTAGTACCATTCCAACCATAAACGTTGAAATTAGTGCTCCGATTAATCCATAGAAGGCTCCTTCCAAGATATACGGGGTACGAATAAAGTACAGACTACCTCCGACTAATTGCATAACTCCAATTTCTTCCATCTGGTTATATAACCTGAATTCAACAGTCATGAATGTGAAGAAGAACACAACTACGAACAATAATGATATTACTGAAAGACCAGCAACTCGAAGTGTTAATAGAACCTCCCTTAGCTTATCCAAACTCTCGCTATCTACTCTTAATGTTATTGGTGGTACCGATGGGTCTTGTGAAAACTGATACTCAACTACATTACTAGGATCAGCTGGAGTTATTTCTAATTTCTTAACCTCTGAATCTATGTCTGCTCTTACAAAATCTGTAACCTCTTTAAGATCGTTAAGAGTATAAATCTGAATATCTAAACTAGATGGAAGTTTTCCATCGATAAATTGATTTGTACTTAAAACTTCATATTGAATTGGTTGTACTCTAGAAGAATAATCTCCATAAATTGCGTAGGCTTCTGCTTCAGTAGTTTGGTTTATTGATTTTATCTTTGTACTAACAGCCCATTTGTCCTTTAGATTATTGATTATCTCTTCATCCATTCCAACCTCAAAGAATACCAAGATATTGCTTCTTGATTCGATGTATTGAATCCATAGATTACTAAAATACGCTAACCCTCCAAAAATGATTGCAACCAAAAGCGCAAGTGTCATAACACTAATTGAACCCCATCCGGCCCATCCACTTCTTTGAATCTGTTTTTTTGAGTTTGCTAGTATTCTGCTAAACATTTTGGTCTACTGATTTTTTAACTGCTTTTGCTATCTTTTGTAATTCTCTTTTACTTAAATCAAGTTTTGAACTAAGTGTATCTACTCCATCATTAACAATTTCCTCTATACTATTGTACCCTGCATTTTTTAATAGTTCTAGCAACTCAGGTTCTAACTCCAAAGATTCTAGACTAGCAGGTGTATTTTTAGTTTCTTTTGAATCATTCACTTTTTCTGCTTCTGGCTTTGACTCTGTTTCTGAATCTTCGCTTGAGCTCATACTCAACGGTCTTGATTTCTTTGATTTCTTCTTTTCAGGTGCTTTTGTCTTTTCTAGTTTCTTCTTTTCTTCTTCATCATTTCCAACTCCATCGTTTGTTTCAAAAGTCTCTTGAGGTTTTATAGTCATGTTTAAGTCTGCATTCTCCTGCATTGTATTGTCTTCTTTACTACCTAAGATTTCTTCAAGAGAATTAGTTTTTTCAGTCTTTGGTTTAGATCTTGTAAAGAAACTAAAGAAACTTCTACTTCCGCTACTCTTTTCTTCTTCGGGCACAACTTCCTCTTCAGGTTCAGCTTCCATACTAATCTTAATCTTCTTTTTCTGTTTCTTGCTTACTGCTTCATCTGCATTGTCATTCATCTTCTTTTCAAAGTCTTTCTTTGAAGCAAGTTCATATTGTCCTTTATTGTCATCTCTAATAATCTTGCCTCCCTCCATTTGAACAACTCTTTTGTTTAAAGAGTTAACGATATCAGTTCCGTGAGTAGACATGATTACAGTTGTTCCCCAGTTATTTATCTTATTCAATATCTGCACAATATCCCATGCACTAGATGGATCTAAGTTACCTGTTGGCTCATCTGCAATTAATATCTTTGGACTATTAGCAATTGCTCTAGCTATCGCTATTCTTTGCTGTTCACCTCCTGAAAGTTGTCTTGGGAAAGAACTAGCTCTGTTAGCAAGACCTACAATGTCTAATACGTATGGAATTGTTTCTTTAATTTCTTTATTACGTTTACCTGCAACCTCCATTGCAAATGCAACGTTTTCGTAGGCTGTTTTATCTTGAATAAGTTTATAGTCCTGGAAAATAACACCGATTTCTCGTCTAACCTTATATACCTTACCTCTGCTAATTTTTGTAATATCACGATCTCTGAAGAACACGCTTCCTGAAGTTGGTTTTTCATCTCTAATAAGCATCTTGATAACAGTTGTTTTACCACTACCAGAAGCACCTATCAAGAATACGAACTCTCCCTCTTTAACTGTAAAAGTAACATCGTTTACAGCTACAATATTTCCGTCGTAAATTTTAGTAACATGGTTGAATTCGAGCATTTCTACAGTGTACCATAAAAAATAATATGAAAACTTTAGAAGATTAAACTACCAGAAATATCTTACTATAACTAATTAATCATTGCACTCAAAAGACTAGAATCATATAATGACTATATGAAAATCATAGTATCGAGTTGGCCAGGATGCGGAGCAACAACACTTACTATACTTCTTGCAGAAATTTATAACCTCAAACTAGTTCAAGGAACACAAAGCTTTAGACTTCTTCTTGAAGCCATGAATATTTCTGGTACGGGTGAGGGCATTATCTATGTAGAAACTCTCATTCAACCTTTCTTTGGTCCTGTATACGATAGATACATGAAGGATTTATTCCTAGATTCAACGCAGGACAACATTATTGCAGATAGCGATATATTAGGTTTCTTTGTTCCGAATTCAAGCAACCTTTACAAGATCTTTTTAAAGGGAGACAAAATATCCAGAGCAAGACACTTTACTACTGATTCTAGAACTGAAGATATTGAAATACTTGGAAGACGCGACAAGGAACTAAAGAATGGGTACCACAAGTTGTATGGCATTGATTTGTTTAGTCTAGATGAGATTAATAAGAACTATAACTTAATACTTGATAATTCAAAGGTTCTCATTGCTGAAGAACTGCACTTGGTTAGTAAGATGATAGATCCGGCAATAACTAAAGAACGTTCAGTCGAATTAGAAGCGGAATATTGGACACATGGAAAACAATACTTCCTAGATAAATTAAAGAAAGAAGAAAGAGTAATTGGAGGGCTTGATGTACTGAAAGCAATTAATGAAAAGTATCCAGACGAAGTTAGTAAATTTCCTGCAAACCTTAAGACTGCTCTTCAAACTTTAGTTCTTTAGGATTCCTCTTTACAAAGAACACCAATACTAGAATTACAACTGTTCCAATGGCAAGTATTGCTGTTTTGATTATCGTTTGTAGTTGCTCCGAGCTTCCTGCTGAGTTTGTATCAGATTGAAGCGATGCACTTTGACCATCTTCTGTTTCTAAAGACACACTCTCAAATGTAGATGCACCCAATATGTTATTTCCAGGTAATAATGCTTTGTTATAGTTATTTACAATCAAGCTTACCTCCTGATTGTTAATTGTTAGTTTAGAAATCTTCAGTATCTTTGCCGATGCGTTACTTGCTTCCAATACACTTCCAGAGGTTAATGTTATACCAGTTGTAGTCCTATCGATCTCTAAGGCTGTTATAGGCTCAATTCGTACTACTTCTAGTGTGTCGCTAAATACTCCTAGTGCTTGATCATCTTTATTGTCATTCCAAATGCCAAAGACTACCTTCGTTACATTGTCGTTATTCAAATACTTGTGAGAGAACATATCTATTGCTCCATCTTCTGTTTCTACCCAAGCTATTGGAAAGTTTATTTCAAAAGGATCTACTATATATCCAAATCGTAGTTCAGATCTAATTCCGTTATCCATTAGAACCGAGTGTATAAGGAAACTAGCTTCGAAACTATTAAGCTCCCTTCCTTCTTCGAGGTGTTCCCAAAGCTCTGTTAGAGTATCACGGGATACCTTGTATCCTCTATTTAATGATATGTTTTCTTCTAGATACATGAGTATTTCAGATATAGATGGATCTTTATTAAGTTCTGTAGTGAAGGATTTATAGAAGTTAGATTCTTTGTTAGGTTCTAAGTACTTTGTTTCCTTGAGTTTAGCTGATTCAACAGTTTCTTCTGCTTCAGATCCTGGTTCAGACTCAGATTCACCACTTGTATCTTCATTCGTATCTACTTGAAACTCTATATCAACTTCCCCAGCTCCAGCAACACCGTATGAGTTTCCAATATCATCAAAGACTGCTGAATATACTCCTAGAAGTTTTGAATAGTATATTTTGTTTCCTTCATTCAAAGGTAAGTTGATTAGAGCCTCTGATCCTTCTAACGGCGCTACTTGGTATTTAAGTCGGAAACTATATAGATTCTCTTTTCTCCAAACCATACGTAGATTATCAGTTGATGTGAATGTTGTAATATTCTTGTCGTTGTCTACTGTAAGACTCTTCTGAATATTTTGTGATAGGACAAGGTTACCAAAGTTAGTTGGTGCGTTTATTGTATAGTTAACGTTTTCTCCAGTAACTGGGTTTATTAAATCGATTTCCGGATTACCGCTTGGGTTAATTGATATTTGAGGTACGGTAATATTCACAGATACACTACTTCGATTTAGGTATTCAATTGGATTGGTAAAGTGAAGTTCTATGAAATTATATTCTCCTGGAAGAACATCGTAGTCAGCAAGGTTTGTAGCCGTTACGTTCAGCGCACTGTACTCTTTAAATGGTACTGAAAACTGGAAAGATGTCATGTATTTAGAGGTATCGTTGTTTTGTATCTCGAAGTTTAGTGTATATGAAAGCGAGTTGTCTTCATATATTGAGTATGATGCTTTAACTGTTCCTTCTAGAATATCTCCCTTTGCATGCACGGTTAAGGGTAGAGCTAATAATATTAGGCTAAAAATGCTAAAATGTAGGGCATATTTAAATAAATTCAAGTGGCTCATAGTTTTAAAAAAAGATTTGGACAGAACTTTCTAAAGAATACCAGATTTGCTGGCAGATTGGTGGAGGTATCTGATCCGTCAAGCAATGATGAATATATCGAAATTGGTCCAGGAGACGGTAATATTACCGAGTTTCTTTTAAGCTATGGAGTTAATGTAACTTCTATAGAAATTGACTACGACTTAATTCCAAAACTTATTAAGAGGTTTGATGATTATCTGATATCTGGTCAGATGTCTTTGGTTCACAAAGATATTCTGGCGTTAGAACCTGAGTTTTATTCTAAGTTTAAAGGAAAGAGTGTTAAGGTTATTGGATCTCTTCCCTACAATATTTCAAAGAAGATTATGAATATACTGCTAACTGCTCATGAGAATGGGTTAGTTAATATTGCTAGTATGACCTTTATAGTTCAGGAAGAGGTTGCTCAGGATATTGTGTCTAAACCACCTAAGGCTACATTCTTTGGAACAATGATGCATATTAGATCAAAGGTTAAGAAATACGAAACTATTCCTGCAAGACACTTCTTTCCAACACCAAAGGTTAACGGAGGAATCCTACAGATTATCCCTACAACTAATGAATATACAAATGATTTGATTAGATTCATTAAGCTTGGATATTCATCTCCAAGAAAACAGTTGGTTGGTAACTTTGCTAACTCTAATAAGTTTAGTATAGAACAGGTTAGGGAAGCTTTGAATACTGTTGGAGTAACTGCAACTGCTAGAGCACAGGAATTAGAAGTAGAAACATGGATAGAACTATACAAGATTCTTGTGAAGGGTAATTCTGTTACTATGGATAATACTGGAGATATGGATTCAGATTCAGAAAGTGATCTTGAAGGAAGTTCTGTTTAAAGAAAGTTCAGTTTAAATTACGTTAGTATATAAATTTCTCGTCTTTCTCCCCTTCTGTTTTGTATACTGTGTTAACGATAACATCGCCTTTCTTCTTACCTAATCTTTGTTCATCATCTACTAAATCAGAAGCCAGCTTAACTCTGTTTCTAAGTTCCGCTCTTTTCTTTTGGAATGAAACGTAAGCAAATACTGCCAACATAATGATTGCAATTAGGATTAGTACCAAGTATTCAAACCTTAGATCACTCAAAGTTAGAATAATACCGGCAACTACTGCCATAATAGCTCCTTCTACTAGCACAACTAGCTTCTTTGTATATCCAGACGCAAGCAATCTATGATGAAAGTGATTGTATCCGCTTATACTAAATAGCTGCCATGGTTTTGATCTTAGTTCTGGGTAGTCTCTGAATCGTGTATAAACAACAAACATACCATCTGCTATTGGTAGAGCCAGGATTAATAGGGTGGCAGACCATCTAGCACCTCCTAGTATTGCAAATATTGCCAGTAGATATCCGTTTACATAGTCTCCAATTGATCCATACATAATCTTTCCTGGATTGTAGTTGAACGGTAGAACTCCAAGAACTGCTCCTAAGTGAATTGCAATCAATCCAGCAAGAGGAAGATTTCCAGTAGATGCTACCAAGATTAATAATGTTACTAAAGCTATACTTGTTACTGTTCCATTAAGTGCGTCTACACCTCCTACCCAGTTGATAACATTTATTAAACCTACAATCCAAAGTATTGTAATTATAGCTGCAGGGAATATTAGGCTTGTTGTATATTCTCCTATTTGAATAACAATGTTAAAGATCTGGAAATCGACATTAACACCGAAAAGGGATATTGAATTAATAGATACACCTGAAATAACAACACAGAATGCAGCAAGAAACTGAAGTCCTAGTTGAGTTGTGGGAGAAATCTCCCAGATGTCATCAACGAATCCTAGGATAATAACGATTGCTAGTCCTAGGAATACTCCAAGGTAGTTTGATACAGATGAATAGCTTTCTGAGGTTAATAGAAACCCTCCAAGCATTATCGCCATAGCTATAACCATGGCTAAGCCTCCTAGCTTTGGGTATGGGTATGCATGTAGTCTTGTTGTTAATCCACGCTCTGTTCTCTTTCTTTGGTTTGCAGGTAAATCTATTGCTCCAACCTTCCTAGCTATTCTTCCAACTAAAGGTGTTATGAAGAAAGTGATAGCAAAAGCTATTAATGTAAGGCCGAAAAGGTTTGATATGTTTGTAAGAAGGACTTCGTTCACGATACTAATGTAAAAATCTGAATAGCGCTAATTAGTACCAAAAGGTTGAAAACTGATATTAAAGAAAGAGCGATCATTGCAAGTCTTCTATCAACAAAACTAACTCGAATACTGTAGAAAATGACTGCTACTTCTACTGCGAAGAGCATGAATGGTGCTGTAACTAGCAGGAATTTATCTAGCTGAACCCATATCTTTTCAATATAGTTGTATATGAATGGTACTTTTTCTGGTAAGGTTCCTATGTTGATCAATGTGTAGATAAGGGTACCTACATTGACGATAAGTGATGATACGATTGCTAGTATGAACACGAATGTTCTTGAAACTGGGTAATATTCTATCTGACCTATAAGCTTATTGAAGTCCCTTCTGTTTCCAAAGTCGAAGCCTATTTGACCTGGTAAAACTACATTTTCTAGTTGAAGTTCATTATCTTCCATAATGCCTTTATTTTAGCTTACCTCGTTAGAAATAGCCAATCCCTTGTGATATAATTCGATGTTTACGTTTTAGAAAATTACTATGTCACAATCGGACTTTATATCTGCAATTAGACAAATTGCGGCAGAGAGAAAAATTGATGCTGATGAAATTATTGACGCAGTTAAAGAAGCTGTTGCTTCTACATACAAAGCTGAATATGGTTTCGGGGATCAAGAGAGGTTAAAGGTAGAGATTAATCCAGAGGAAGGTAATATTCAGGTTTTTGCTGAGAAGGAGGTTGTTGCTAATATTGAAGATGAAAGTATTGAAATTAGTCTAGAAGATGCAAAGAAGACAGACAAGACTTTGAAGCTTGGAGACTTTGTGTTGGTAGATATTACTCCAAAAGGAGATTTTGGAAGAATAGCTGCTCAGACTGCAAGACAGATTATTGTTCAGAGGTTAAGAGAAGCAGAGAAGGATGCTGCTATTAGACAGGTTGAAGACAAGCTTGGAGAGATCATTACTGTATTCGTACAGAAGGTTACTCAGACAGGAGATGTTATTTGTGAGATTAATAGAGCAAAGGCTGTTATGCCAAAGGAAGAGAAGATTAATGGTGAGTTCTATAAGCTTGGAGGTAATGTAAAGGTTCTATTGAAGGAGGTTGCAGAGGAAGCTAATGGAAGCAAGTATCTACTTGTTTCTAGAGCAGATCCTGAGTTCCTACACGGACTATTCAAGATGGAGGTTCCAGAGATTGAGTCTGGTACTGTTGAGATTGTAAGTATTGCGAGAGAACCAGGAAGTAGATCAAAGGTTGCTGTTAGATCTTTGGCTCAAGGTGTAGATCCAATTGGTTCTTGCGTTGGTCAGAGAGGTATTAGAATTAATGCTATTTCTAATGAATTAAAGGGAACTACTCATGAGGAAAAGATTGATATCATTCCTTGGAGTGAAGATCGAGATAGATTCTTAATGAACTCTATTTCTCCTGCTGAAGCATTGGAAGTTAAGATTGTTGATGAAGAGAACAAGGAAGCTATGATTGTTGTTCCTGATATGAAGGAATCATTGGCTATAGGTAGAGAAGGTCAGAATGTAAGACTTGCTTCTAAGTTAACTGGATGGAATATTCAGATTAAGGGAGAAAGTGAGGCTGCAGGAAGAGAGAGACCACAGCCAGAGGCTGTAGTGGAACCTGCTACTGAAGAAGTTGCTGAATAAATATAGTATTTAGAGAAACTCTTAGGGGATACCTCTAAGAGTTTCTTTGTTAAGGCCTCGTCGTCTAACGGTTAGGACGTCAGATTCTCAATCTGGCAATCGGAGTTCGATTCTCCGCGAGGTCATATGTTAATATTCAACTAATAAGTATCATTTCAAATCTATTGGTTACTCCTTTGCAATGATACATATAATATCGATAGGTGTTAGTAAGCATCAAAACTCTACCAATAACTTATCTTATCCAGCTATAGATGCTAAAGATATATACGACCTCTTCTCCATCAACCTTCCTAGTCAAGGTTACCATAAGCTTATAATTGATGAACAAGCTACATTGGTAAATATCAAAACTGCTTTAGGATTAGATCTAATCCAACATTTAAAAACTGATGATAGTATTATCATATACTTCTCAGGGCATGGATCTGCATACAATAATGGAAGCGACGAGAATGAGCATTGTCTAATTCCGTTTGATGCAACTTCTGATTTGAAAAATAGCGCTTTAGCTGTCAATGATCTAAAGGAACTGATTAATAGATATAATTGCAAAAATAAAATTATTCTAATAGACTCTTGCTTTAGTGGTGCTTTTGTAGAAAACGGGAAAAAATATCAAATATCTACTGAGAAGGCAATTGCTACTCCTAAAACTTTTATGGACATTACTGGGGAGGGTATTTTCATCTTTACAGCAAGTAAATCTGATGAAACTGCATGGGAAATACCTGATCTTAAACACGGATTGTTTACTAGTTTTCTTATTGAGAATCTACTAGGTCAGAAATCTGCATTCGCATTAACAAATATCTTGGATCCAATATGTAGAGATGTTGCAAAGTACGCTAAAGAAAACAATTTGGGTAATCAAACACCATCGCACACCTCCAGTTCAGGAGAGTTGATAACATTACCACCATTTCTCAAGAAAATCATTATAGAAGATACAAAATTGGATTTACCGGATGCCTCGAGCGTTCAAACTAATCCCAGGGTTATGTGGACAGTTGACTCGGAACGGATCTACGATGAGAAGAGCACATTAATTAATATGTTAAAAGATGATTCTCTCTATGACAGATTTGAAGAGTACGTTGTTAGATTAGTGCAAGATATAAAAACCGTAATCATGGAGGGTCTGCTTCCAATTGAGACAAATCAGAAAGAGATTGGTAGCCTCATGCAGGAGTATATAAAGAGTATGGAGGTAAAATCCATACCATTATTTATGGCCATACTATACGCTACTAAGTACGGCAAAGAAAAACACGCGGTTATTCTAGCGCATGCAGTTGAGTCTATTTTGTTTATGCACAATGGGAGATCGGGGTTAGTTGTGTTAAATAATGCACCTGAAATAATTGCAACAATTTCGCTTTATGTATCTGCAACTATTGCAATAGCACAAGGTGAGTTTTCTTTTTTTAAGATGTTAATACAGGAGTCGTTATTTATTGATGACAATTACTCTACAACAGATTCTCCTCCAAGAAATCTAGGGAGTTATGACAAAATGTACTATGCTAGCTGCTTTGGTGGTAGAGCGAATACTACATGTGATCATATTAAAGATTTACTTATAAATGCAGATTGGCTAAAAGCTGGATTACCAATGACAAGCGAATCTTTAGAGAACCTCTTTATCCAGAGTAATTGTCTTTTATATATTATTATCAAAAAACAAAATCGCCATGCATGGCCAGATTTTGGTAGGTACTACAGTAATAGGGTAACTTCCCTAGTGAGGCGTCTAAAATTTGATAAAAGCTTTAGAAAACAAGTAGCTGATATTATGAATGTTGATAGCACTGACCTAGGTTTAGAAATATCCAAGATATTTAATGTACCGGGAAGTTACAGAATATCTCCGTACCACTGGGAGTCAGTAACTGGAGAGGACTTTCTAACAAAGGCTGAGCGACCCAAATAAGGTCTAATTTATTTACTGGCCGTTTTGGAATCATTGTTTAATAACTTTCTACATTTAGGACACTCGTAATCTAACTCTTCTTTGGCATTACCTAAATTGTCTGTATGGATCAATTTATTAGTCAGCTTAATCACACCTTCTTCCTTACAGTATGTACATTTATACAGAAGTTCAAACGTTGTATTCAGTGCACTAATCTTTATTGGTTTTATCATACATTATTCTACTATACTGAATAAATATGTCATAATTAATTCACACATTAAACCAAATCTATGCCTCAAAACAATACAGGAACATTCTCAGAAGTAGAAAAGGAAGCTATGAGAGCTAGAGCTAAAGAATTAAGAGATGAAGCTAGATCTAATAAGACTAGAGAACAAGGAGAGAAAGAAGTACTTGCAGCTATTGCTAAGATGGAAGGTAGTGATAAATCTATGTGTACACGAATACATGAACTAGTTAAAGAAGTAGCACCTGCTCTATTTCCAAAGACTTGGTATGGTATGCCTGCATATGCAAACAAAGATGGAAAAGTTATTTGTTTCTTTAAGTCTGCTGGTCTATACAAAGAAAGATATGCAACATTTGGATTTAACGACGTAGCAAATATAGATGAAGGTAATATGTGGGCAACCTCTTATGGATTAGTTAAACTAACAGCTACTGAAGAGAAGATCATTGTTGATTTGGTAAAGAAAGCTATTAGTAATTAGCCTAAGATAAATTAGCTGTCCTTCTGTCGAGGAACTTAATAAAATTGAAGCAGTTCTTTAGGACTTCATCAATACCATAATAGTCTACTTCCTCTATCCAATATTTTGCCCAACCTAGCTCTTCATCTTCAAAATCAACTATTCTCATATAACCGTTAGGTCCACTCTTATCTACTTCTCTTCCTAAAATACGTGCAGATGCTGCAAATTCATCTTTGGAAATTGCCTCATCTTTTAACTGCTTTATTAGTAATAATAATTTTTCTTCATATTGCTTTGTATCCATACTAATATTATACAATTTCAACTTGAAATTTACATTCTTTGGAAACCACTTCTATGCTATCGTTAGAATATTACATATAATCAACATATGATCGAAATAGAAAAACGAGGTCCAATAAACCCTACACAGTATAAAGCATTACAACAGTTTCTAAAAGACAATGGAGAACAAGTCTTAAGATGTAATCAAGTAGGGATATTCACAACATATAAGAATGGAGAAGTTAAGAATCAAATAAATATATCCATTACTCAAGACTTAGATAAAGAGACAACTAAAGCTAGACTTAAAGCAAAACTAGGTGATCTTAAGGACTCTGCTAGAAAAGAAATATCTATACCCTTTGAAGTTAAAGATATAGATTCCATATACGATATGCTTCGAATGTTTGGAGTATCTAATGGTTGCCCTAGATACTATTACAGAGAAGATTACAAATATGAAGATCTAACCGTTTCTATAAAAAACGGTGGCTTACTTACTGATCATTACGAAATAGAGATAGAGATTGAAAATGAAAGTGAGAAAGAATCTAGTATAGAAAAGCTAGAAACGTTTATAAGATCTCAGAACCTCGAACTCTGGAACGAAGATGAATACAAAGTACTGATTAAAAAGATATTCGAAGAGAATCCTCCTATACCATTCGCCGAGATTGATGTAACCCAATATCTTAACTAGCTATATCGTAACTAAACACCTCATTCACAGACACCTTGAATACCAAGGATATCTTGAATGCTAACTCTAGAGAGGGGGAATAGTTCCCCTTCTCTATTGCTATAATAGTTTGTCTTGTTACTCCTGCTTTAAGTGCTAACTCTTCCTGAGTCATCTCGTTATTCTCAAACCTTAGCTTCCTAATATTGTTATTCAATACTCTTTTCTCCATATTAAACTCCTTTGTTGTAATAGTAGATCTTCGTTAATATACCAAACAGCTCACTAGCAAATCCTGTTACAAGTAGTATTCCAAAGAATACACCTATAGAACTGTTTGTAGCTAGAGCAACTATACTACCCAAGAAACCTATCAAGAAAGTAAAGTGTGCTACTCTCTCTCCCTTAAGATCAATTAAGAAATCTCTTTCATCTACTGTTTCTGGATCTAACTTGTCTGTTCTTGTAACTATAGCTTTTGCAATTGTGAACAGAATATATATAACTATCTGAGCAACGATTCTAATTGGAATTAATACCAAGATAGCTGTAGCAAAGAACTTAAGTTCCTCATCTGTAGTTAGATTTTGGGATTGGTAACTTGAATATACATGTGCAAAATATGGAACAGATATTAATATTGTAGAGATTAAACCAACTATATTTTCCTTTTCTTTGTGTGTCATATTGATAATAATAAAATAATACTATGAATAGTAACCTAAACTATACACCGTGTCAAGTCTTCTTTACATCTACTTGAACATAATACATTCATGATATATAAATATATGTACACTACATTTTAGAAATACAATATGGATACTCAAGGAACAGATACAAGAGTTACAAAACCAATACCTACAGTTGGGGACAAAGAAAAACAACAGCCGGAAAACCCAGAACTAGTTAATCCTGAAGTGTTTTTCGCTCCCAAGGAGCTAGATTACATTAAAAGACAAACTACAGAGCTCGAGTCTGAGGAAAGAGAAGCGGTCTTAAGTTTAATTCACAATCTAAACTCCGGAACTTTCATAGAGGCAGCAAATATAATGTCTTTGGTTAGTCGATTTGGGGTTGTGAATCAGACTAGAGCTATGGAATTGTACTCAGTAGCAAAAGATATAAGAATTAGATTAAAGACACCACAACTACAATAACTATGAACTATTGGTTAATAAAATCAGAGCCTGAGGAATATTCTTGGGACGATCTCGTTAAAGATGGTAAATGTGTCTGGACTGGAATTAGAAACTATAGAGCAAGAAATAACTTGAAGTTAATGAAGGTAGGAGACCTCGCTTTCTTCTATCATAGCAATACCGGAAAAGAGATTGTAGGTATAGCCAAAGTTACAAAGGAATACTTCCAAGACCCAACTACTAAGGAAGAAGCGTGGGTGGCGGTTGAATTTGAACCTGTAAAGAAAATGCATAAACCAGTTGGTTTACAAGTAGCCAAGGAAACACCTGCTCTAAAAGATATGGAACTAGTAAAGCTTTCAAGATTATCTGTATCATCAGCTACAGATGCAGAGTTTAAGTTAATTCTTAAGATGGGTGAAACTACGCTATAGTAAAATCATATATTGATTAAAACAACTACTCATATTATCATCTCGTAGTTATACCAAATAAGTGATCTATTCAAACAATACAGACAAAAGACTTTAGGAGCCAAGTGGCTCTTTTTTTTTATTTTTTAAATACACTACATGATTCAAGATTCAAACATTCTAGATGCAGAACAAGAACAAAAAGCTATACGAGAAGCCCTGGATGCTATGGGATTAAAGGGATACGAACTAGACCCGAAAGCTCACATAACTTTGGAAGTACTACAGTCCCTACGTGATGCTGAAGTTGTTGGTGCTCCAAAAACATGGATGACAAACAACTTTGAGAATACAAATCCGTTGCCTAACGAAGCTATTCACCCAGAGTTACTTGCAATACTTAGAAAGATAAATGATATTTCAGAAGGACAAGCAGAGGAACACATAGCTCGTATTACCGAGCTTGCGAATACGAAAGACCCTCAATTTGCTGAACCTTCGGACAATCCCGAATTAAGGAAAGAATATCAAGATCACGAATGGGACTTAATGAATCTAGTTGTTAGTGCTATTGAAGAAGATATTGTTCAAATACCTAGTGAGCAAACACTTCTTTGGATTGTACTTAGAGGAGCAAAGTTTCACCAAGCAGCCTTCGAAGAGTTTGCTTCTTGTTTAGTTGAGAATGAATCGAAGCGACTAAAGCTGAAAGATGGTATTTTTGCTATGGCACATAGATTTTCCTCTATGGCAGGTGACCTTGGAAACAGGAATATAAGGCAGGTGATCATTCCCGATGATTGCCTAAGTACAGGTATGAGTCAGGCAGAGAATATTAAAATGATTTTTGAACTGGGATTTAGACCAGAAAGAATCGTTGTTCCTGTAACAGTTGCTACAACTGATGGATTTAACCATCTAAAGAATCTTGAAAGAGAACTAAAGATAAGATTTGGAGGCGAATTAGTCGATGATTTCTGTATTCTAATTGCTACTGCTGCTACATGCGAATCTGTGAATGAAGAAATGTACCTACAAGCCCTAGATGGAAGAGCTCTCGTTGGTGATATGGGTAACTGGAACAGAGCTGTTGGTGGTGATACAGGTTTTGATTCAGAGAAGGATTCAGCTGAACAATAGGAAGTTTTGATATATACTAACGTATAGCAAATATATAAAGAAATATGCCAGAAATTGATCCAGAAAAACTAGAAATTGTTCAGGGCAGTGTATCCGATTCAGATATTGCTCCATTCCTTATGGAAATGGCAATGGATGAATCAGCTCAATATATCTTTGGAACAAGAGATATCAAAAGGATAACGGAGTATCTGAGAGAGATGTGGGTGCACGAGAACAACCGCATGAGCATGAAATACAGCAAGGTTATTAGATTCAAAGACAAAACTATTGGTCTTTTGACTGCGTATCCTGGTAGTCAGAACTCAAAGTTATTCCTTCCATCGTTTTTTAAGCTAGTTAGTATTCACCCAGGACTTCTTTGGTATATAAATATGCACTTGAATCATTTGTACCATGTGTTGTTTACCAAGGAAGCTGAGCTAGATGAATATTACGTATTCATGCTTGCAGTTCTTCCTGAATATAGGAATTTAAAACTTGGAACAAAGTTATTGAGTTATGCTGAATCCGAAGCAAGGAGACTAGGATACAAGAAGTGTTCTTTGCTTGTAAGGATCGCTAATGTAGCTGGTATACGTTTCTACGAAAGAAATGGCTATGTAAAGGTAAAGAAACTACATATGAAGCCTTTTGAATCCTACAAAGTAGTTAAGGTTTTAGATTAGTTACTTCTATTAACTTCATCCACTACTCTTTGTATTCTATCTCTGTAGTCTGTCATTTCTCTCTTTAATCTCTCTGTTCTATCGATAATGTCTTGCTTATATTCTCTTGCTAGCTTATCACTTGTTTCTCTTAATGCTTGTATCTCCTGCAATCTATTTGGGGGGAAACTTGGGTTTGCAGTTGCACCTGTAATCTGAGAATTAATTTGGGATTGTATATTTGTTACTTCTGGGTCCATATTCTATTCTTAATAAGTATGCTCTCTATATTTTACTACACTATGCCTAATAACGAAGAATTGACGAGGCTAGGGTTAAGTAATAAGCTAATATCATACCTATTATCTTCAACATATGGATAATTTCAAACAACAATGCCAGTCTTGCGGAATGCCACTTCAAAAAGGCAAGAAAAGCGGTACAGAAGCAGATGGATCATTGAGCAAGACCTATTGTGTGCTTTGTTACCAAAATGGTAGCTTTATACAGCCAGATCAAACTCTCGATGAAATGAGAGTTATAGTGGACAATGCACTTAAGGAAGCTGGTTGGTGGCTCCCCTTACGATGGATGGCAAAGAGCCAGCTGCCTACTCTTGAGAGATGGAAGCCTGCTAAATAGTAGGGTGTATAATAGATACAATCAGCATTTCACAATATGAGTACAACTCCAAGCTTAAAACTTACAAACCTTCAGCTTTACGTTAAAGATCTAAATTCTCAGAAGGAATTCTATACAGATCTTGTTGGGCTAGGAGTTATCCAAGAATCGAATACGACTGTTAAACTAGGCACGAATACAGAAGTAGTTATTGAGCTGATTAAAGAAGATTCTTATCAGTTTCCATCAACCCGAGAAGCTGGTTTATATCATTCAGCATTTGTGTATAAAACAAGACCACAGCTAGCGGCGACGATTGCCAACATATTAGAGATTAGACCTGACCTTTATGAAGGAAGTTCAGATCACGGAGCGACAGAAGCTTTCTACTTTCATGATCTTGAGGAGAATGGCGTAGAACTGTATTTTGATAAGCCACTGTCTGAAGTATCTTTTGACGAGTCAGGTAAGCCAATCATGCGTAGTTTGTATATTAACGAACAAGCATATGTACAGACACATTCAAAAGAAACCGATACAGTTCCAGAGTTGCGAATTGGTCATATTCATTTAAGAGTTGGGAATATTGCCGAAGCAAAATCATTCTATATAACTACTCTCAAGTTTGATTTAATAATTGAAATGCCCACTGCTCTATTTGTATCTCGTGACAACTATCACCATCACTTTGGAATGAATACTTGGGAGAGCCTTGGATCAAAGAAAAGATCTGGTTCTAAATACGGACTGAAGAGTTTTAAAATAGTGTATCTAGATAAGACACTATTCAATGATGTTATTAAATCTATTCAAGAAAACAGCCACAGTATTGAGCAAATATCTGACTCCTCATTCCTAACACTAGACCCTTGGGGCAACGAAATAGTGCTTGAATTCTGAATTTACTAGAATCTATATAGATGTAAAAAGCATTGTTTTAGCTCCATATAAGCGATATATAAGAGGTATAGGAATCGTATAACCCATATAGGTAACCTGTTCTGCGGATCGCAACCATAGTTATTATAGGGTAGATATGATATAATAGTTGTATAACTTCAAAGTAGCTCTCTGCGATTAGTATTTTGGTTAATTGGTTCTCGCAGTCTATTTTGATTATTCCACACTTTTTAGTGTGAAGGGTCAAATAACATTAGCACGAGTTGCTCGACCGAGAATTAATTATTAACAAAAAATACTATGTTCACAAAACGTAAATATCCTACGTCCGGCCACCAAAAACGGACTAGCTCTAGCGAGTTTAAGCCTAGAAGAGAAGGCTCTAGTGATAGAGGAAATACATCAAGACCTGAAAGGGATACAAGAACCTGGAGTAAATCTACAGGTAATATTCCTGCGGGCAATAGATCAGAAGGATCTGACAGACCAAGTTACGCTGCTAGACCAAGCAGAGATGACTCAAGATCTGGAAGTTCTTTTGGATCAAGATCAAGCTATTCAGCTGACAGAGGAAGCAGAGGTTCATCTTCAAGCTCATATGGAAATAGGAGTGGAGGAAGTCGATACGGAGGCTCTAATGACAGAGGAGGTAGATCTGGAGGATTTAATCGAGGAAGATCAGGCGGAGGCAGATCTGGAGGAGGAAGGGGTAATAGATTCGAAGGTAAGAAAATTGGCCATGAGAAGTATATTGCTAAATCTGAAACTATGGAACAAATAAACCATTATGTTCCTAGTACTTCATTTGACGCACTACCAATTGATTCTAAGATTAAGATCAATATCGCTGAAAAGGGATACACTCATCCTACAGAGATTCAAGACAAGACTATCAAGCATATTATGGCTGGAAAAGATGTTGTTGGATTGGCAGGAACAGGACAAGGTAAGACTGCAGCATTCTTGATTCCATTGATGCAAAAAGCATTGGATAATCAAGAGACACAAGTTCTAATCATTGTTCCAACTAGAGAACTAGCTACTCAGATATATGAAGAGTTCAGAACTTTAAATAATGGTACTTTCCTAAGGGCAGAGACTGTTATTGGAGGAGCTTCTGCATATAGACAGATTTCTGGATTAAGGAGAAATCCTCAGTTCGTTATCGGAACCCCTGGTAGACTTAAGGATCTAGAAGACAGAAAGGTACTAAGGCTTGAAAACTTTAATACTATTGTTCTAGACGAGGTTGATAGAATGTTGGATATGGGATTCGTTGATGAGATTAAGGCTTTGATTTCAAAGTTAAGATCAAGTAGACAGTCACTATTCTTCTCTGCAACTATGGATGGACCTGCTGAAAAGATAGCTCACTCATTGTTACACGATCCTGTAACTATTGAAATCGCAAGAACATCACCTGCAAAGAGTGTTGATCAAGATATCATTAAGATAGGAAGAGATGGAAGCAAGATAGACGAGTTAGTAAAGATTATTGAAAAGGAAGCTAATCAGAAGATTCTTGTGTTTACAAAAACAAAGAGAGAAGCAGACAGAGTTTCAGACAATTTATACGACAGAGGAATCAAAGTTGAAGCAATTCACGGAGATAAGTCTCAGTATATTAGAAACAAAGTTATTTCTAAGTTTAAACACGATGAGATTCATATTCTAATTGCAACAGACGTTGCAGCTAGAGGATTAGATATCCCTGATATAACTTTGGTTATCAACTACGATGAACCTATGACTTATGAAGACTATATTCACAGAATCGGAAGAACTGGAAGATATGGTAAGAAAGGTAAGGCTTTAACGTTTGTAGATTAATCAACAACTATAGAGTTTAGAACGCACCAGAAATGGTGCGTTTTTTTATACTTAATGTATAATTCTTACATGGTAGATTACGCAGAAGTCGAAACTCAACCAAGTAGGGAAGCAATTAGGTTCTCAAAGTTGCCTAGGAAGATTGATTTACTAGATAAACATGAGGACAACTTTGTTGCTACTGCATGCATGGTTGTATCTGAAGATATGTCTAGAATGGTAATGGTAAATAAACCTAAGTACCCAGGAAGTGATTCATATTACAGAGCTTTCGTTGGAGGAAGCAAACAAGGATCTGAATCGAGCCTGGAGAGTGCAATACGTACATGCTTTGAAGATATTGATCTTCAAGAAGATGAAATCAAAAACATATACCCATTTCTATGTGTGAAAAAAAGTGAGGATCCACTACAATACACTATCTACTATTGCATTGTTACAAATGGAACTCCTCCTATTGAGGCTCCTTCTTCAAAGAATATTAAGCCTGCTTGGTATTCACCCTTTGCACTTGGTAAGTTCGAAACTGAACTATTTATGCCTCACGTAACCAAGCAAATACTAGCCGGTGCAGGTGTATCATTCAACAATCCTTCTTCTAGAGCTCAAGAAAGAATATCCTAACTTGTGTTGTATAATACAGCACTATGGATAAACTAAGACTTCCTGACAGGATACAGTTTTCAGAGGAAATTGAAAGAAACACATTTGGTTGCGTAGCTATTATATATTGCAGAGCCACCGGAAGAGTCGTTATGTAGCACAGACAATGTCGTGATGGCAAGGTAACATTCGCTCTCCCAGGTGGGAAAAAGGCTGAAGGTGAGAAATCGAACGAGTGTATAGTTAGAGAGATCAAAGAAGAGACAGGATTAGATGTGATAGATATCTACCCATATCTTTATAGATTCGAGTTTGCTAAGGAGCCACAGCACGAAATGAAACCTGATCGCAGACATTTAGTAATTCAGTATTTTCTTGCCATAGTAGATCAAGAATCTGACCTGCAAAATACATTACCCGACGGGAAAGAATTCGATCCCAAATGGTTCTCATTCACTGATATACAAACGATTGCAGATAGTTTCCTCTTGTATAACGCTCGTAGTATGAAAGAGGCATTTAGATACATTGGATTCAATATCCAATTAAGAGCAAGAGAAGCTTAACTTCTCTTTTACTAAACCGCCCTTATCGCATATAATAAGTTACTAACTGTTAAAAACATAATTATGTTTGGAGATCTAAACGAAGTCACAATATTGGGTAACATTACAAAAGATCCAGATTTGAGATTTACACCTAGTGGAGCAGCTGTTGTTTCATTTAGCGTTGCAACTAATAGAAGATACAAGAAAGGAGAAGAATGGGTAGATGAGCCTTCATTCCACAACGTTGTTGTTTGGAACAATGCTGAAAGTCTTGCTCAGAGAATAAGAAAGGGTACAAGAATATTAATCCAAGGAAGAGTTCAGACTAGAAGTTGGGACGGACAAGATGGAAAGAAACAATACAAAACAGAAATTGTTTCAGAGAAGATAATATTGGTATCTAGATTTGAAGGAGATACAAATGAACCTGGAAATGCAGGTGGTGGTTTCGAAAAGAAAGCAAAAGCAAAGCCTTCTGAAGATATGCCAGAGGAATCAGGTAGTGCTGCTGAAGAAGACATTGATCCATCAGATCTACCTTTTTAATCTCCTTAAGATTTAAAGTAAAAGATCCCAAGAAATTGGGATCTTTTTGTTACGCGCTTGTTAGATAAAACTGGATTTACTTTATCTGATAAAGTATCACTGCAAGATCATTAACGATTCCTGCATCTGAATACTTTCTAAACTTTGTAGTTGATACGCTAAAGTCACAAGCTTTAACTGTTTCCTTAGATAAATTCTGATTCTCGTCTGTAACTACAATTAATAGGTTTTCACCTAGTTCTAGTTCCTGAATAGGTTGTGTATCATCGTTAACTGTCATTGCCAAAGATATAAATCCTTTTGGACTATAGTTTGATATTAGCTTCTTTGTACTAACACTTGTTCTAATATCAAGCTTTGTCTCAGCACTGTCTGAAAGAGCCTGTAGCTCCTTTCCAAATGGTGGTTGAGCAGTTGATCCTACAAGATATACCCTATCTACTCCGTATGCGTATGCAACTCTAAGTACCTGAGCAACATGAGTTGCACTTTGGAAGTTATCCAAAACTAATACAATCTTTGTTTCTCTTCTTTTGAGCAAATTGTTTCTAAACTCTTTCTGCCTTCCTATATATTTTTTCATTAGGTATAATCATTAAATACATCGTAATTATATGCAAAGAGTCACGAAAATCATAGTCAGTCTGGTATTATTCTCAATATTCCTAATTCTGTGTCTTGTACTCACTATAGGAGGATATACAGCTCTGCTTCTAAGAACATACAATGTCTTTACTCAAAGAGAGGAAATAGCCCAAGTAACTATATCTGAAATGAAGGAGGATACTTTTGGAACCTATGCAGATGTGTATTTAAAGGTAGTTAAGAATGAGAATACAGCTCTTGGATATATATTTGGAGCAAAGGAAACACCAGAGGAAGAAAGAACCTTAAACGAATTCAGCTTTAAGATATATGGAGATACCGTTCATCTTTCAGGTCCTGTTATTAAGTTCCATAATGGTTTAATCTTCATTAACTTCCAAACTATATTCAAACTTGGGCAAGTATATGGAAGGTATAACTTTAATAATGAGAAGGAGAAGAATAGACCACTAGAGGCTTTCTCTTCGTTTGATATCAATGGTGGAATCTCTGATTGGCAGAGTGTATTTGAACTATACCAAAATGATGGTGGTTTAAGAGGTTGGTTTGTTAGAGGATTAGTTGATTCTATGCAGATATCATCAGAAGGCCAACCAATTACTTCCCAACCACAGCAATATACTGTATTCATGACAAATGAAGGTTTTCTTTGGGTATTAGAACGGATTTAACTTCCTATCGTTACAAAGTAGTCCAAACACGATATAATTCGTGAGTCTCTGGTGACGTGGCCAAGTGGTAAGGCGAGAGTCTGCAAAACTCTTATTCGCGGGTTCGAATCCCGCCGTTACCTTAATAATAACTTTAAATATCCAACTACCCTCTACTTAATCCCTATCAATCTCCTTTTTTCTTTGTAACGTAATACTCTAGATACTTACCAAATATAAGCCTTGTATGAGCCTCTAGACCTGGTAGGACGGTTAATAGGAAGCCAACGAAGGGTTGGACTATCCATTCGAATAAATGCTTTATTCTAGTAATTACATTGTTACTCGTATTTGGTTTTAGGAATATATCTAGGATAATGACAGGAATCATGCAGAATATCGTTAACTGAATGATACTCGAAGATACTCTTGGTAGATTTGCTCCAAACACTGTGAATGCAAACTCAGGTCTAATTAGTGCTGGAATATTACCTCCAACCAAGATCATTAAAGATCCCACTGGTCCAAATATATGGTCGAATATTGTGTGAACAGACATATATATCATTCTAGGTCTTAACTTTCTAATTGGTGTAGAAAACAAGTTCTTAAGAACCCATCCATCATCTGAAATACCCCACTGCCATCTTCGTTCCTGTAAATAGTTGTTCCTGATTGTTTGCCAATGTGATTCTCCTTCAGCAGCATCAGACATAATCTTTATGAACATTGGAATCGTTTGTACTTTTTCTGGGTATTTAAATAATCCTTTAAAGAACATGTGGAAATCTTCAGGAGTAACCCAAGGAGTCCAGTATCCAATCTCTTCAATTAACCACAAAGTTGTTGTGTATGTAGAAAATGGAACTAGCTTATCTGTTCGAATTAATCTTCCTACGTTATATATACTAGACATTGAATTCTTAACTCTTGCATAGAAAGGTAATCTCCAAATATTGTTGTATAGAACTAAAGCTCCGTTAAAGTATTTGTATTCACTGTCAGCAATTGTTGAGAATAGATATGTTTGATATGAGAAATATTCTGCTGGTAGCTTTGAATCGGCATCGCAACTAGTTAATGTTACTCTCTTCTTGTTCCAGCCGAGTAGATTAACCTGCTTTGTAACTTCTCTACCTGCCCATGCCATATTCGCAGATTTACCCACTGCTTCACCTTCTTGTAGAACATGATTTGTTATCCATATGTTATTAAATACATCTTTGTATTCTTCGCGTAGCTTTTCCGAAACAATAACACCGTTTGGGTCTGCAGCCTCTGCTGCAAGTACTACATTAATCTGTTTAACTGGAAAGGTTTGATTCTTAAGGTGCTCCATCGTTGCCCTAAGGATTGATTCTGGTTCCTTAACATGAGGAACAACTACGATATGTTGAATATCACTCCAGTTTGTAATATTGTTTCTAACTCTTTTTATTTCTCCTATCTCTATACCCAAGAACCTTATCGTTTCATACTTATGGAACATGAATGCAAGACGACCAAACCATTTTCTTGCATTTGGATTCTCTGCTCTATAGGTTTCATAGCTCATGCTTCGAACACCTGCGATACTGCTTTGAATATTTGAAATGAATTCATCAGGATTCAATGTACTATCCAATCTTTTCCTCCATTGTACTGACTCTTCTCTTCGTATCTTTGCTAACGATATAGCGAAGAGTACTGCGAATGAGAATGATTTATACAGAAAATATACGTTTAGTAGGATTATTAATATTGCTGCTAGTTCTGGATTTATAAGACTTATTAATAGTGGAAGTATTAAAAGTGAAACTCCAATTATTGGTGGAACCTTTTCTAGAATTACATCGAGATTAGTTTTATTTATATTTTTGGCCATCTGTATAGCTTAATTAGGTAATAGAATCAGGATATTATATCACTATACAGTCTACTAGTTTAACTGTAACTATTGAAGCACTTCTTCTATAACTTTGAATATTTTCTTAGGTGAGTCCAGATCTACAAGGCTTCCTGCAAAGTCCTTGCACTTATCTAACGAGTCTCCATTGAAGCCTTTGTTCGATTTCTTCTGATTTAATCCAATAAGAATTGTTTGATACAAAGTTTCTGATCTTAACTTGTCATTTTGTAACAGAGTATATCCAAGTCCTGTCTTCTCTACATACTTTGCATTGATAACTTGCTCATCATGCGATGTATTTGGAATTGGGATAATGATTGAAAGCTTTCCTAAAGCTAGAATTTCTGTGATAGTATTGGCTCCACCTCTAGACACAAGTAAATCTGCATAGTGGAATACTTCTCCAATATATTCTGAAGCAATGTAGTCTGTAACAACGTATCGATTTCTTTTCTCCATTGGAAGATTATTCTTAATTTCTTTTGCTTTAGCAAAGTCTCCAGTTACTGAAGAACTTCCTGTCTGATGAATTATATTTACATCTTCCAACAACTTATCTAGTACTTCAAAAACTCTTGAATTAATAAAGTGGGAACCTTGGTTACCTCCCATAATTAATACTGTTGGTCTCTTTGTATCTAAGTCTTTGGTAAAGAAATCTGTTTTAGAAACCAAAACTTCTCTTCTAATTGGATTCCCAACTAGTATAGTTTTCTTCTCTGAATAGTATTTAAGTGAAGTATCCCAAGAAACTAGTACCTTATTAGCAAATCTAGCAATTATCCTATTAGATAGTCCTGCAACAACTGTTTGCTCATGTGTAATGATTCTTTTTCTAAACAACCAACCCATTATCGCTACAGGAACAGCAGTGTAGCCACCAAAGGATATTATCATCCTTGGTTGATGCCACCCTACAATGAAGAATGCCTTTATAATACCAACAAGAACCATGAATAGATCCCAAAAGAGTCTATAGAACTTAGTTATGGGTAGATGTCTATTTAGTTTTCCTGAGTTTAGGTTAACGAATGGTATTCCAAGTTTTGAAACTGTAATATATTCAGCTGAATTTGTTGTATTACCAAGTTGATTGTACTTCTGTCCTACCCAAACGATATTAGTATAGCCATTTTTTCTTAGCTCAGAAAGAACCGCCAAAGCAGGAGTTAGATGTCCGCCTACAATCATTATCTTACTTTTCATATATCTGATTTCGAATCAAATTTTAAAAGATTCCTTCTTCTAATATACTGCCTAGCCACCGCCATTGCTATGATAGAAGCAACAGGAATTCCAATCGAGCTAATAAACAAGGTTGTAATCTGGCTTGAGTCTGGTGTAAATCTAACAGTTTGTCTAATCTTGCTTCGTAATTCAGAAATACTTTGTTCTTTAGACAACCATTCTAGAGAGTTAATCATGAATGTTAGAACTAGTTGATCTTGTCCATCTCTTGATTGCAATGAACTTAATATTTCATCTGAGAACACATCAGAGTCCCCTAGTACTATAGCTCTTGAGTCACCCTTTTCAATTGATGCAGCAACTGTAATTTGCCTGTCATCTTCGCGCTCGTTATAGTTTCGCTGTAAAGAAATATTTAATACTTCTTTTCCTTCAGTATTAGAACTATTTGATGTTACATAAAGTGGTTTAACATTAACACCTGCTGATTGTCCTATTGTTAATGCATTTGCCCAAAGCAATGAAATATTCTGAGCACCCTTAGTTATTGGATCATTCAAATCTGATTGTGCTGGAAGTATCCAGAAAGGATAATCTACAGGAACTTGGAATAGTCCGTTACTAATACCTACTACATTATTTTGTACCATATCGTATACAATTTCAGACTCTACACTTACTCCATATTCCGAGAACAGATCTGCGAGTGTGAAAGCTACTTCTTCACCTCCTGTTTCAGATGTTGTACTTGGTTCAAGTGTATCTTGAAGTAACATAACCGATCCTCCATTATCAAAGTATGCTTTAATTGTTTCTACAACACTTTCTTCAAGTACCTGATTCGCACCAGGAATTAATAGAACCTTGATATCTTCTGGAATAGTTAGTGTGCCCTCCTCCGTTGATAGTTCAACGAAGCTAAACAAAGATCCAGCTTCTGTATTAAGAGTTGTGTATGTTGTATCTAGTGTATTCTTAACACCCTTTGCTAGCACTCCAATTTTTTGAGTTTGTAATCCTGCTAGTTTCCTAATCTTTGTTGTTATCTGATATTCTAAATCTTCTGTACCTGCTGTTAGATTAATTACTTCTTTTTGATCTCCATAGTTAATTACAATTCCAAAGAAACCTACAACGCTTTGTGAAGAATCTTCAGAACTTACTTGGAATAGGATTTCTTGTAAACCATCGGCTTGTGCTTCTGATCTTGCATCTTCTGAACCAGAAGTATTTATTCTTTCATACTTAACTTTATTAGGAATGAATCTAGAATATTCTGTGAGTAGATCATTAATATTCTTATGTACCGATTGCAGTTCTCCTGGTAGGTTGCTTGAAGTGTATAGTTTGATATAAACCTCCCCTTCAACAGAACCAACAATATTCTTGCTTGCATCTGTTAGTGTGTATCTTTTGTCTGACGTTAAATCTAGTTTTAGATATACGTTTTGGAACAAGAAAATAATACTTAGGGCAAGTACAATTGTTAGGAAAAGGTTTGTATATAGTGTCTTAAACTCTTTGCTCTTTCTAGAAAATATCTCAGCCTTTATAGCAAAGTGAGCTAGAGTCAAGAATACTATAATGAAGCCTACAAAAAATGAAACATCCTTTACATCGAATACTCCATTTGAAAGACTTTGATAGTGGAACAAGATACCAAATGTTTGAAATAGGTCTCTTAAAGCTAGTGGAATAATATTCAACATATCTGTTCCACCTACAATAAGAATCAATCCTAGTATTAATGAGATTAAGAATGTTGGGATTTCTGAGCTAAAATTTGTTGATACCCAGATACCTAAAGCTATAAGGGCAGATGCATAGAAGTATATTCCAATGTATTGTGCAATTACCTGACCAAAGTCTAAAGGCGTTATCGTTCCTATAGATAGAACAAATGGTAGAGTTAATGCTAGTAAGATTCCTGTAAATGAAAGGTATGCAAAAAACTTTCCTAGAATAATATCTCTAACTCTTAAAGGTGAAGTTAATAGATATTCATAAGTACCGGCTCCTTTCCCCTTGGAAAAAGCTCCCATTGTTATGGCTGGTAGTATGAATGTTAGAGTTATTGCTACCGCATTAAAAAGCTGCGTAGTATCTCCTGATCCAAATTTAATGAATTGAAATACAAAGAATAGTAGAAGAAATGTTACTAGAAAAAATACAATACCGATTACATAAAATGTAGGGGTATTTATAAATGATCTTAGTTCTTTTTTTGTGACTGCGAATGACTTCATGCTGTTTCTTTTAATTTAATGAATAATTGCTCAAGACTTGAACTACATTGGTGGAAACTTAAAATATTAAGTTTATTCGATCTAATCGTTTCATTCACCATTTTTATAGCAATCTCTAGATCTCCCTTTATCTCAATTTCAAATAATGTTCCAATACTAGATTCTTTCTTAACTACATCGTATCCCTTTAGTAGATCTTGCTTAACGTCTTGTTCTAGGAAATGTAGTTCGTATTTAACAGTCTTGTCTTTCAGATCCTTTATACTTCCATCTGCTACTATCTTTCCTTTGTGGATAAGGATAATCTTTGAACAAATAGCTTCAACTTCTTGTAGAACATGAGTACTAATTAAGACTAAGCTGTCACTAGCCAATGATTTAATTAATCCTCGAATCTCATTTCTTTGAATTGGGTCTAATCCTTCTGTTGGTTCATCAAGTATTACAATCTTAGGTTTACCAATAATTGCTATAGCAAGACCAAGTCTTTGTTTGTAACCTTTAGATAGTTCGGAAACTCTTTTGTAGTACACTTCCTTTATTCCTGTTGCATCAACTACTCTCTTTATTTCAGCTTTTCTTTCTCCCTTGTCGTTAATTGATTTAAAATCTAAAGCAGTATCGAGACTCTCTTTTACAGATAGCTCAGCATATAGTGGATTGCTTTCAGGCATAAACCCTACGTTTGTTTTGTATGCATCGAAGTCTTCATATATAGATTTACCATCTATTTGAATAGTTCCTTCATCTGGAAAGAAGAAACCAGCTAGAGCTCTCATAGTCGTTGTTTTTCCCGCTCCGTTTGGACCAAGCAACCCAACTACTTCACCTTTATGTAATTCGAAAGAAATTTCATCTAAAACCTTTTTTTCTCCTAAGTATTTTGTAACTTTTTCTAGTTTAAGCATATTAGAATAATGATTGAATATCTTCTGGATTAGATTCTGGTTTGCTCTCTGCTCCCTTATCGCTAGTTGTTTTTGTATCTGAGTTTGTATTTGTTTTTGGATTCTTCCAAACCTTAACTCCTCCAAGCCATCTGTTGTAGTCTGAAAACTCTTGTCCTTCCGCTATTCTACTAGTTGCTGAATCTACACTTCGTGCTTTAGACGAAAGATTATCAATGTTGCTTAAGATAACAGCTTCAGTAGTACTTGGAAGCACTGGACTACCAAATTCATGTGTACCGTGATGAGAAAGAATTAAGTGACAGATATGATTGTACGTACCTTCATCAATTGTTTCATCTGCGAACTGAGTGAATATAATCACTCCTAGGTTTATATGTCCTATTAACATTCCTTTTGTAGAATAATTGGCACCTATGTTTGAACTATCTAACTCTTCAACTTTTCCAATATCGTGTAAAACTATACCTGCTGTTAATACATCGTAATCAATTCCTGGATAGAATCTAGCAAGTGATTTTTTTATTTCTAACATCTCTAATATATGCTGTAGAAGACCTGATCTAAATTCATGATGAACAGTTTTTCCTGCTGGCCAGAACTTTAGCTTAGCGTTTATCTCTTTGTCATTAACTATCTTTAGAAGAACCTTCTTTAACTTTGCATCTTTAATCGTTTCTATCTCTTCTAGAAGCTCCTTCATCATGTCTTCTGGTGAATAGATACTTGTTTCCAAAAAATCATCCATATCAGCAGCAGTTGATTCTATAACTTCCGTTATATTTAACTGAGGAACACCACGAAACTCTTCAACTCTTGCATTAATACTTACAATTGTTCCTGGAGCAAGTAATGATTTATCTATATTAAGAAGTTTGTCTCCCCAAATCTTTCCCTCAACCTTTCCTGTCTTATCTCCAATAACTACTTTGAAATATTCCGATCCATTCTTGTCTAATGCCTTTTCGGCCTCAACCAATAAAAAGTTTTCGAAGTTAATTGAAGCTCCTTTTTTCAGATCTTTAACGTATGTATTTTTCATTTGAAATTTATCTTATGTATATAAAATAGTATAACCAGTATAGCACTACTGATACTATTTCGAACACGATAGAGAAGATCTGAACAATAACTCTACCACCTCGTAGCGTTAGAGCGTTACCGAAGATTTTGAGTAATTGTATGAAGATTGAAAGTACATTAACTATTGTTAGAACAATAACTACTGCAAGGAATGCTCCTTGTAATCCTAGAGCTGTTTGGGACAATAAAAAGATTGCAGCTATTGGAACTCCTATCGTTCTTAGTAATAATCCAAACATATTTTTTAAGTTTATATTTAATCTATCTCTAGTATACACAGCTGTACTAAAAGTTCCAAGGATAAACTTTGTAGAGTATGTGCCTACGACTAACGTGATAAAATTATTCAATGCAATTCCAGATAAACAACAAAACTAGATACTTTCTTATCGTCCTCATTCTTGGTTTTATTCTATATAGAGTACTTAACGTTGAAAGCTTTCTACAATTTGATCCAAATGGAATTCAAATCGGATACAAATTAAATGATCTAGTTACTACTTTTAGAAGTATCCTTATACAATCTTTCCCATTCCTGGTAATAGGATCTCTAGTCTCTGCTATAGTTGCAGCATTTGTTAAAGAAACCTGGCTCTTAAGCATTATTCCAAAGAATAGATTCCTATCTCACTTCCTTGTTTCTCTCCTTGGGTTCCTAATGCCTGTATGTGAATGCGGGAATGTTCCAGTAGCAAGAAGATTCATGCTACAAGGGTTTAAAGTATCCCACGCTGTTACCTTTCTAATGTCCGCACCAATTCTAAACCCTATTACTCTTTGGAGCACTTACGAAGCATTTAGAGGTGTGTATCAGAACGATATTATGCTGTGGGCTAGAATAATTGCGTGCTTAGTAGTAGCAAATGGACTTGGTTTGATAATTAGTTACAAAAGAAATCAATACTCTTTGCTTACAGATTCATTCTACAAAGAAGTATGTGAACATAAGCCGGAAGAAAAGAAAGACGGATTCCGAAACTTTATTGGAATCTTTTCAAAAGAATTTACAGTGGTAGCTACAACTTTAATTATGGGAGCTGCTATTGCAACACTGTTCCAATTAATTCCAAGGGATATTATTCTTGGTGTTGGCCAGAATGTAATACTATCTATTTTCGCAATGATTCTATACTCATTTATAATTTCTGTTTGTTCTAACGTAGATTCATTCCTTGTTATTAGGTATACATCAACATTCACACCAGGTTCAATTGCTGCTTACCTTTCATTTGGTCCATTGATTGATATAAAGGTACTGACAATGCTTAGATCATCATTTAAAACAAAAACACTGTTATTCTTTACTGCATTCATATTCCTAACTTCTGTACTAACAGGTTTAATAGTTAACTTACTGTAATGTTTGGATACGTATTTTCGATAATATTTGGTGGTTGGATTCTTTCAGCACATTTCCTACAACGAAATTTAAGTATCTATACATCTGACAGATACTATGGATTAATACTGGTTGCTGCTTTCGTATCCGTTTTAATAGGAGTAGCAGGTATATATATAAATCGTAACTCATTCAAACAATCAAGCGACTCAACTACATATCTTGGAACATTCATAGCAACGCTAATCGGCGGACTCATCTTTTCACCAATACTCCTTCTATTCTCTATCTTTATGCTCGTATATTCTCAGTTCAATTTGAAAATAAGCATGAACTTTATCTTTGCAGGAGTTCTCTTAACCAGTATCATCTTCCCTTCAAAAGGAATATCTCCGGCACTTGCAGAAGAACGTGCAGATGAAATTAATACTGTGAACATTCAAACAGGAGTTAAGATACTTAACAACTTTGCTGTAGCTACAGATGAATACAGTATTGGAGACTGGGCTGCTTCTATTTCATACAATCCAGATCCAGAATTCTATAAAGGAAAGAAAGTGAACTTAGATGGATTCATATTTAAACCTTCAAACCTAGAAAGTGATGAATTCTATATTGCTAGATACACAATTCGTTGTTGTGTTGCAGATGCAGCTCCTACTGGAATAAAGGTGAAGTATGACATTACAGATGAATTCCGAGTTGGAGACTGGGTACGAGTTAGCGGTGAATTTGATATAGATGATTCAAAAGGTTACCAAGATATAGTAGTAAAGACTGAAAGTGTAGAAGCAATAGATATTCCAGAGAAACAGTATATTTTCTAACATATGAGAAAAAGCCTTGAGTTAATTACAATTATTGCCCTAATAATATCAACAGTCTTGGTAGGTATTGTATCGCTACAAAGTAGCTTTAGAGTTTCAGGAACAGAAAGGAATGATGATACAAACGTTATTAGCATCTACTTTAATAAACCAATTCCAAGAGACCTTGATCTTACAAAGTATATAAGCTCCATTCCTTCTAGCAATCTATCGTTTAACAACGTTGGAAACAGAATTGAGATATTACTGAGTAACCTAAGTTTAGGTGAAACATACAACGTTAAGGTAGATAGAAGTCTTCCAAATCTATTCAATGAAACGCTTAATCAAGATACGATTGTAGAATTTAGTACAAAGAATCCAAAGTTTGCATACCTTAGAAACAAAGATGGCTCCTTTGCAATACATACGTACGATCTAAAGACACAGGAAGATGTGCTTCAATACGCTACTTCTAATGAAATTAGAAGCTATTCGATTACAAGAAAATATCTACTTGTTGCAGAACTACAAACACTAACAGATATCAAAGTATCTTTAATAGATATAGCTACAAAAGATGTTGTAGAAGAAATAAATTTAAGTCAAAGCAACTTGTTTAAAGTAGAACTATCAGACAACAATGATTTTTTCATATATATCAGTCAGGATGCAAAGTCAGAAAGCGGTTTTGTAATACCTTTGGGATCAAGTAAGTTAACGCGTGTAGAAATTGATACTCTCGAAACAATTAACTTTAGCTACAATGAATTTACCAATGATATTCTCGATGCGTATATTACACCAGACAACGAGGCTATGCTTCTACGAGGATTTGATTCAACATTCTATATAAAATCATTCCTAACAGATGACGAACCAATTACATTAGCGAAGTTTATAGGGACAGGTGGCTTTAATAGCAAAGGAAGCCAAATAATCTTTACAGCATTCGATCCAACGCTTGCATTCTCATCATTCCCATATATATCAATATACAACTCAGATCGATCAACTGAGGATATAAAGATAGAAGGTTCATACGTAATAGATTCAGTGTTTGGTGGAGATTCTTCGATATACTACGCGAAGAAAGTAAAGGAACTTTTAGGAACACCAGGTTTCTTTGGAATATATAACTACAAAGACAATGCAGAGAAAGTAGTTATTCAAGATGACAACCTAGATACAAGCTTTGAATTACCTATACTCAGTCAAGACGACAACTATCTTTGCTACGAATCATATAGCGAAGCTGCAATGATGGATAACAGTAATCAAAGAAGTTTTATTAATCAAAGAAAACCTAAAAATGCATCTGTAAATATTTTCGAATTTCAAAGAAAAGGAAATGTAATTGAAATCCCGAATTCATATGACTGTAGGTGGATCTAGGCAATAACACCCTTAATCAAATTTAAACTAATATTCTTGACACCGATCTTTGGAAATGTTTCAATATACTCTGAGGTTGCACTCATAACTATATCGCCTAAGTTTTATATTTAAAGCACATTAACTAGGACTATTTTATGACAACCAATTCACGATCTCTAGTCTCAGCACTAACAATATTATTCGTTCTAGCATCACCTCTACTTGGATTTTCAGAAGTATCTGCAGCTGCGTTAACAAACATGGCAATTGCTGGTACTGGTATTACAGCATCATCTTCTGCAGTAAGTGCAGCAATTACACCAACTATTTCATTTCAACTTCAAACAGCAGTAGCATCAACTGATACTATAAGAATACTATTCACAGGTAACGGCTCAAATAACGGAGTCACTGTATCTGGTGCAGGACTTGCATCAGCAGATATAACAGTTTCAGGGGCATGCTCGGGAACAGTCACACTTGCTGGTACTCCAATAGCTACATCAACCGATAACCCAACATTGTCATTAACAGGCATTACAGGAACAACAGGTAGTGTTTGCAATGTAATAATTGCTGCATCTGAGCTATCTACAGACTCTGCTGCTGGAAATGTTTCTGTAGCAGTTGCAACAAGCGTTGGAGACTTTGGAGCATTCATGTACTACATTGGAGATGCAAACGATGTTTCTGTAACAGCAATTGTTCCACCAACACTTTCATTCGTATTAAGAAATGCAGCAGATACTGCTGATTTATCACCTGGAGCTACTACTGGAAACAGAGTATGCAGCCTTGGAATCTTACAACTAGCAACAACTCCTGTACCTAGTACTGGTGTTAATGGTTGCCAATACCGAATAAGAATTGCTACAAACGCTACTTCTGGATACGCAGTTAACTATCTATCAGATTCTGCAGATACCTCCGGCGGAGGCTTCGAAAGACTTGCTAAGAGTACAACTGTAAATATCCCAAATGTTTCAAATGATCCATTAACATCTAACAATGGTTATGGAGCTAGACTAACTCAAGTTTCAGCTGGACACACTAGAGGCGCTACTTTCACAGGTACTGCTGCTAACTATTTCCCAATAACCGCTAGTACTTCTACCGCAATGTATTCAAGTTCAGGACCACTAGCTCCTGGTGCTGCTCCAGATACAACTAACACCTCTCTAATTGAGCATGGTGCAAGAATAGCAGCCTCTCAAGAAGTAGGTAACTATGCTCACGTTGTTACTTACACAGTCACAGCAACTTTCTAGTATAAGTATCAATTGATCATCAATTTATTACTAGAAAGACTAGCAAAGTAGTAGTATTAAAATAGAAAAAGAGTAAACTAAAATTGATATAAAACAACTTATAAAAAACATGAAAAACTATCAAGGAAAGGCAATTAATACATTAGTAATAGCATTCACATTGCTTAGTCCATTTACTGGATTCTTTAATGTATCTGCTGCTGCCCTAACTGCAATGAGTATATCTGGAACTGGTATTACAACTAACTCGTCTGCTGTAAGTGCTGCAATTACTCCAACATTCAACTTCACATTGGCAACAGCTGTTGGACCAACAGAAACAATTCAGATTACTTTCGTTGGTAACGGATCAAATAATGGAATAACAGTTTCAGATGTTACAGGTCTTGCCTCAGCAGATATAACAGCAGGCGGAGTATGTTCTGGTTCAGTTACACTAGCTGGATCACCAATAGCTCAAAATACAGATAATCCAACTCTTTCTATAACTGGAGTTACTTGTACTACAGGTGCTGCAACATTAGCTATAGCAGCTTCCCAAGTATCTACAGATAGTGCTGCTGGTAATGTTTCAATAGCAATTCTTGTAACAAGTGCCAC
The DNA here is from genome assembly GCA_964561155.1 of uncultured Candidatus Saccharibacteria bacterium. GTDB lineage: Bacteria > Patescibacteriota > Dojkabacteria > J137 > J137 > KLAP211. The sequence goes on from CAZLOI010000003.1 coordinate 38,666, forward strand.
TGGTGACTACGGTACATTTCTTTACTACATTGGAGATTCAAACGATGTTTCTGTAACAGCTATTGTTCCTCCAACTCTATCTTTTGTTATTCGAAATGGTGCAGATACATCTGATCTTTCACCAGGTGCAACAACAGGAAACAGAGTATGTAGTTTGGGTATCTTACAATTAGCAACAACACCAACCCCATCCTCAGGTATAAACGGTTGTCAGTATAGATTTAGAATTGCTACTAACGCTACCTCAGGTTACGCTGTTTCATATCTCTCAAACTCTGCAGATACTGGTGGAGGTGCTTACGATAGACTTGCAAAGAATACAACTGTAAGTATTGCTAATGTCGCTGGTGGAGGAGATCCCTTATCTTCAAACGCAGGTTACGGAGTAAGATTGACTCAAGTTTCAGCAGGTCATGCAAGAGGTGCAACATTTACAGGTACAGCATCAAACTACTTCATAATTACAGCTAACACTGCAACTGCAATGTATAATAGTACTGGACCATTGGCTCCAGCTACTGCACCAGACACTACAAATACTTCTCTTATTGAACACGGTACTAGAATAACCGCAGCTCAAGAAGTAGGTAACTATTCACACATAGTGACCTATACGGTAACAGCAACCTTCTAAATTCATGCTACTTGACACCGACATTTAGAAATGATTGAATGTTAAGTAAGCCGATTTGGAAAATACTATTTACCTATTCCGAAATCTGATACACTAAAATATATGAAAAAATCAGTTGCACTCTTTACTATAGTTACGCTCTTCTTAACTCCATTTGCAGGATTCTTTAATGTCTCTGCTGCTGGAATTACATCAATGAGTATCACAGGAACTAATATTACATCTAACTCATCTGCAGTCAGTACTGCAATTACACCTACTATAAACTTTACCTTAGCAACAGCTGTTGGACCAACTGAACCAATTCAACTTACATTTGCAGGTAACGGATCAAACAATGGAATTACAGTCTCAGATGCTGCAGGTCTTGCTTCAGCAGATATTACAGCTGGTGGTGTATGTTCAGGAACAGTCACACTAGCAGGTACTCCAATTGCACAAAATACAGATAACCCAACACTTTCACTGACTGGAATAACATGTACAACAGGAGCAGCTACAATAACAATTGCAGTTTCAAATGTTTCAACAGATTCTGCAGCTGGAAACCTTTCTGTAGGAATTACTACTGGATCTGGAGACTTCGGATCATTTCTCTACTACATTGGAGATGCTAACGATGTTTCAGTTACAGCAATCGTTCCACCTACACTATCATTCGTTTTAAGAAACTCAGCAGATACAGCAGATCTAACACCAGGTACAACTGCAGGTGTTAGAGTTTGTAGTCTTGGTATCTTACAATTAGCTACAACTCCTGACCCAGGTACTGGTGTTAACGGTTGTATGTATAGATTAAGAATCGCAACAAACGCTACTTCTGGCTATGCAGTAAGCTATCTATCTGACTCTGCAGACACTCAAGCTGGTGGTTTTGAAAGACTTGCTAAAGATACAGATACAAATATCCCAAATGTTTCTAATGACCCACTAACAGCAACTAATGGTTATGGTGCTAGATTAACTCAAGTCTCAGCTGGACACACTAGAGGTGCTACCTTCACTGGTACTGCAGCTAACTATTTCCCAATAACTGCTAGTACTGCTACAGCAATGTACAATAGCTCAGGTCCATTAGCTCCTGGAAACCCTCCAGACACTACAAATACATCACTTGTAGAACACGGAGCAAGGATTTCTGCGTCGCAGGAAGTAGGTAACTATGCTCATGTTGTTACATATACTGTAACTGCTACATTCTAATATGGAGAATAAATACTAATCGCCTTGCTCATTCGCAATTAATTTTGTAAACTTATGAGCACAATATACTCTCTTATTTAGAAGCAGTTAAAATATGAAGTCTTTAAATATAGGTTTGTTGGTTCTCGTACTAACTTCAACCGTTTCCCCATTTATCCAATTAGTATCAGCTCAAGAAGGTGTTTATGGTCCAATTATCAATGCAACTACATTTGAGTATGTTGTAGAGAAAGGTTCGACTATTACCGATTCATTTGAAGTACGGCATGACTATCAGGATGCAAATTTTATTGCAACTTTCTACCCAACAGCTGTAGATTTCACTGCAGATGGAGAAAGTGGAACACCTGTATTCCTAGACAAGACAAGATCTAAGGGTAAATCATCATTAGAAGACTGGATTACACCAATAACAAGATCTATTACAATATCTGAACTTGGAGATACAGCACTTGTTGAATTTGAAATTACCGTCCCAATCGATGCAGAACCTGGATCATATACAGCAGGTCTTTTGCTTTCAGACTCAGAGTTTGACCCTCAAGCAGGACCAAACCAAGTAGCATTGGAATCAAGATTAGGTCCGTTAATCTTTGTAACAGTACCTGGAAACATTCAATCAAATCTAGAAGTTCTTAGCTTTGAAGCTGTAGATATATATGGAAATGCTCCTTTCTTAGGAATTTTTGAATACCACCCTATCGATTTCAAGCTTACACTAAAGAATGGTGGTAACGTATACATGACACCAGGAGGAACAATCTCTGTTCACCAAGGTGATCTTGCAAAGTCATCTTTTGTTATTCCAAATCTAAATGAAGACAAAGGTTCTATTTTAGCTGGTACAACTAGATCATATTTGAATCAATGGAATGATTCTGCATTTAGAATGAAATCTGAAATAGATACCAGCACAGGTCAAACAAACTATAGCTTCGATTTCCACCCTGAATCATTAAACAAGATACGAGTTGGTAGATATACAGCTACTCTGCAACTATTCTATCGAGACAAAGCTACTGGTGAGAATATTAGAATGGATTATGATATTCATTTCTGGATTATTCCTTGGAAAGCAATCCTATTAATCATTGCCCTAATCGTAGGATACTTCTTAATCAAGAAAGCAATTAGGAACAGAAGAAACTCTCTTAAGAAATCTAAGAACGGACAGAGAATGATTGGTCAACGTGTTGTCTAATTCTTCGTAATATTTAGATCTTGCTCTTTGTACTACTAACTATTAAACTAGGTTAGTATGAAGAGCAATTTCTATAAATTTAAAATCACATTCGCAATTATTTTCGGTACCCTACTTTCTATATCCCCATTCAATCCAGTTAGATTAACAAATCCTAAAGATACGCTTGAGGTTTGTGCTCAGGATATTGGCTGGGAGGACTTAGGAACTGGTGTAAGTTGTGTTCCAAACTATTCAAGCTGTGGTTCAGGATTTAACATACTTGAAAGTGCTCTAGGAGCTAGATATGTAAATGGAATATCTCAATCACAACTTATTTCAAGTCTAGAAGCTAGTTATGGCACTGATATCAATCGAATTTGTACAACAGAGAACTTTTCTGACATAACTATACGTTGGATGACTGGGGGTGAATACAATGCTGCTCAGACGCAGAATATACCTAGCGTTGGTGATACACTTTCTGGTAAAGCAATACCTAGATTTTGTCCTGCAGGCTGGCAGGCACAGATTGGAACACAAAGATTCAACTTTGCTACTGGATACCCTAGTGGATGTTGTCCAACAGGATTTAAATTTGTAAACGTTGCAGAGCAACAAGACCCCAGTGCTTCACAAAATGGAGTTTGTTGTCGACTTCCTACTGTTTCAGGAGTAGGTACGCCTCACAAATATGCAACATCTGAATTTGGAGGTACGCTTGAAATTGCAGGCTGTTACGACGAAAATGAAAACTTGATCTATGCAGTAGATGATGCTGAAAGCCAATCACCTTCCAGAGACTACAGTACTCTTGCTGATGCTATAGAAGCTGCTGAAGAAGGAAATATTATTGTTGGAATTAAGCAGACTGCAGGAGGGTACAACCCAAGTGTTAGTTTTGCAGAATCAAGTGGAAATAGCACAACAGTAGTTAAGCCACAACTTGGATTAGGCTTTGGGTTGGCATTCCCTGGGAATATAAACACTATTGCAGAAAGCAAACTTAGTAAAGAAAGATGTAGAAATAATGTTGGTTGTTTTATCTCGTCTGCAGGCATAGTGTCACCTAGAAATATAGTTGGCAGCGATGGTGTTAATGTTTTTGATAATCCTAGTAATAGCTCACTGACTTGTGAGAGATGCTTCAGTCCTGGAGAACCAGTAGAAGTTGATACTACAACGAACCTTCTAAGTATTTGTGATCCAACAGCACCGAATGCAATTCGAGAACAACCACTATGTAACTCCTCAGTTATAGACACCATAGCTTGTCTTGGTGGATCCAATTCTACTAGTCAAAATGCTAACTCCGATGGAGTCGGTAGTACAAACTACGATCTTTGTTGTGCTTGTAGAGTACAAGGAGGCGTGTGGACTGGAATAGGTTGTACCGATACAACTCCTGCAGGCTTAATTACAGGCCTGATCCGAATCGTCTACGGAGTCATGGGTGGTGTTGCTTTAATCATGCTAATCTATGCAGGTATTATGTACCAAACAGGAAATGAAGCTAACGTAAAGCAAGCTAGAGAGAGTATTATAAGAACTATCACGGGATTAATCGTACTAACATTTAGTATCTTGATATTAAGGATCATTGGAATCAATGTTCTAGATATATTACCTTCTGGGAGTATTTAATATGAAAAAACTGTTCTTTGTCAGTATTCCGCTTACTGCTGTAATCGTATGGTTTATGGAAGGCTTTCTACTTAGCTACTTTCAGGATTCATCTATTCAATCAAATCTTGCAAAGCTAACTGGATTACTAGGTATCGCCTTTATGACGACTAGCTTTGTAACATCTTCAAGACTTGATCTCATTGAGAAACTATTTGGAGGATTAGATATAGCATACAAATACCACAAACTTGCAGGCAAGATTGCATATGTATTCATATTCATGCATCCAGTGCTTCTTGTTTTAAGAAGAGCTGTGAGTGTAGATTCCATAAAGACATTCTTCGTAGCTGGAACAACACAAAGTACAACACTTAATACTGGTATCGTTGCATTCTACGTACTATCACTTTTAATACTGTTCACATTGGTTCTTAAACTACCATATCAATTCTGGAAGAAGACACATAGATTCATGATTGTAGTATTCCTACTCTCTTCTTGGCATATAATCGTTGCGGGAAACGATATATCTAAAGTATACGGAGGTATATTACTTGTAGTTGGAGTATTTGCTTTTATCTACAGAGACTACATATATGGTCACTTTGTAAAAAAAAAACTCTATCAGGTAGTTGATATTAAAAAGCTTTCTATTTCTACTACCGAAATCTTCCTTAAACCAGTAGGAAAAAGACTTGAATTCAAACCAGGACAATTCGTATTCATGAAGTTCATGAATTCAAAAACTATTCCTAGTGAAGCTCATCCATTCTCAATGGCTTCAGACAACTCCAAGGATATAATAAGGTTTTCGATTAAGGAACTAGGTAACTACTCAGAGATTCTAGATTCAGCAAAGCCTGGCGATATGGTCAAACTAGTAGGACCACACGGTAAGTTCACCCTAGATACATCGATCAAGAAACAACTATGGATATCAGGAGGTATAGGTACTACTCCATTTCTTTCAATGCTACACGATGCAGAAGATACAGATATTGTCTTCATTCATTCTAATAGGGAAGAATCAGATGCTGTATATATTAGAGAGATCAGTGGTCTTCTAAATTCGAATTCAAAACTAATTACACATATGTCTGATATCGAAGGATTCATAGATGCAGAATACTTTAAGAAACATGTACCAGATTACCTAGAACGAACCATATACATATGTGGACCATTTGTAATGATGCATTCCCTAAGCAAAATACTACAAGGGCTAGGAGTACCAAAGGAGAACATTAGGTTTGAGGATTTCAACTTTAAGTGATCTAAACAGCAACCATTATCTGACTGATAATCATTGCGACATATACTGTTACTAACAGTATACCCTCTGTCCTATTCAAGCTTCTTTCAGAAAGCATAAAGAATATAAAGAGAACTAATGCAAAGAATAAGAAGAATATACCAAGTAGGAGTGCTGTAGTATCGGCTATCAATACTCCGTTTGCTAGCAGCGCTAGGAGCCCTAATATACCAACATTCACACATGCACTACCAAAGAAGTTACCTAGAGCTAGTTCCTCTTCAGAGCCTTGTTTGGCGGTAAGTAGAATAGTAATCTCTGGTAAGTTGGTACCAATAGATAGAAGCACTAATCCCACAAATGTTCCAGATATTCCTAGAGCTTCAACAATCACTTCTAGATTGTTAACTATCTGGCTTGAAGAAAATAGTAACAAGAATATTCCAACTATCACCAAAACAATTAACCTATATATCGAAGTATTTTCTAGTGTTAAATAGAAAACCTGTCTTCCAAGCTTCCACATCTTCCTATTCAAGAATACCAAGTATGCAAAGTATGAAAGAATTAGTAACAAACCTTCGAATACACCTAGATATCCATCGAGAAGAGTAAAGACCATAACAAACATAGTAGCTATACCACCAAGGATCTCTAATGCAGAGAAACTACTTTGAAACTTAATCAGCTTGTACTTAACCGCAGACAATCCAATAATTAATGCAAGAATAACCGTAGATGCTCCAACAAGGTTTCCTACAGATATTTCTGGATGATGATCACTTGAGAATACAGCAATACTAATTTCAGGGAGAGATGTAACAATACCAAGCACAACAAATCCTAAGAAGAATTCATTAATCCTAAACATTTGTCCAAACTTCACAAAAGAATTCTCGACAAGCTTTGCTGAATAGATAAGAAGAATTAAGAAAAATCCTGAAAGAATAATATTACCTGCAATATTCATATATTTTTAGTTACTAGGTATCATTTTGTAAGATTTTGTTCTTCTTTGCAACTTCTTCTTCAAGAATCTCGATAATACATACAGAATAACAACAGATGCAGTTCCTCCAGCGACTGTATAGAAGGTTCTGTTCTGAGTTGGGATATCAATTCTAAATACTTGTGACTTTCCAGTGAACGTATCAGTTAGCTGAAGCTCCACAACTTTGTTAGGTGAAAGAACTGTATCCAAAAAATCAAACTCATATTTAAAGCTCTCTTCAACAACCTTGTCTGGAGAAAGGTATCTTAGATTTTCATTGATAACTTTCTGAAGATATACATTTCCTCGGTTATCTATAACCTGAACTCTAGCTAATATCTTACTTGGGAATAATCCTGAGTTCTTGTATCCAATATTGATATCAATTATTCCATCGTATTGGCTTTCATCTGTATAATCAAAGCTATACATTTCAATTTCAGATTCGTATGATTGATTGCCAGAAACGAATAGATTAATTCTATGCCCAATAGCAGCCTTAAGTGTTGTACCCTCCCCTAATCCAATATTTCTAAGAATAATTAGTGGAACATAGAATCCATCATTTAAATTGGCAGGAACTATGAAGTTAAAATATATTAGCTGTTCTTCGTTAGGTAATACAATGAATTCACGAACACTTGATTGAAGAAAGCTCTCTTCATCACTTAATTCTCTAATCTCTTCACCATATACTTCACCAAAGCTTAGTTCAAACCCGAATGCTGTATCGTAGTTATTCTTAAGAATAAAACTTCCAGTAACAGTTTCTCCTTGCTTTGCTCTTATCTCTGTTTCAAATGGATACATACTCATACCTTCAATCTCTTGAGCCTGAATTGGGTTTAGATTGGAAAACAATGATGAAGATATCAGAACAAGGATCACGAAAAGCGATCTTAGAAGTAATCCTTTAGATAGAAATCTTTGCATTAATGTAAGTTAATCGACTTACTCAGTATATCGGAGAGAGGATTTAAGGACAAGGATGAACCTAGTTAGTGGAAGTATTTAAATTCGCAGGTTGTAACTTATATCTTGAGTTTGATTTACAATCTTCACAGCAACCTCCTTCAAACTTAGCATCGCATTCCTCACAGCAGATAAATTGCTTGTTACACTTTGCATTGCAGCAGTTAATATATCTAAGTGTCTTAGTATTACAGTGTAAACATTCAGATATTATTTCTGGATTAACGCTATTAACAGGAACATGAATTCGATTGTCGAAAACATAGCATGCACCTTCGAAATCCTTTCCCCCTGTTTCTTCTCCGTATCTAACTATACCTCCATGCAACTGTCTGACATTTTTAAAACCCTGTTCTACAAGATATGCAGAAGCTTTCTCGCATCTAATACCACCCGTACAATATGTAACAACAGGTTTGTCTTTTAAATCTTTAATAGATTCTACAAATGTAGGCCAGTCTCGGAAGTTATTAATATCTGGAGTAATTGCATTCTTGAATTTACCAATCTTTGATTCGTAGTTATTTCTTGCATCGATAATGATAACGTCATCAGGGGACTCATCTAATATCTTTCTTAGCTCCTTTGGTTCAATATACTCCGCTCTATTTTTTACATCTACAGAATAACGAAGTGTTACAACTTCTTCTCGAACTACAACTCTAAGCTTTGGGAAAGGGTCAATTTCCGATGTGCTAATCTTCCATTCCATATCACTAAACTCAGGATAGCTTTCTGTAACTCTCATGTATTCCTCTACAGCTTCCTCGGATCCACCAACAGTACCATTAAGGCCTTCAGAAGATATAAGGATTCGACCCTTTAGATTTAATCTAGAGCATAGCTCAAACTGCTCATCTCTGAATTTATCAGGATTAGCTAATTCGACGTATTTGTAATACAAAAGAACTTTAAACATGTGCTAATTATACTATATGACTAAAAGAAGATGATAATGCTATTAAGCCTCAATAGTTTCGAAAGGTACCATTTCAGCACTCCCTACTGCAAATCTTGAAGAACCACCATCAACATTGTGTGGCTGACAAAGTATTCCTTCAATTCCTGCGGATTTAGCAGCTTCAAGAACTATTTCAAGGGATTTAATAAAGTCAGATTCATAACCAAAAGGAACATAGTTTGTACTAGAAAAGTCTGCTCGCAAAATAGAAACTGGTAAATGTTCAGATTGTGATAGGTGCAAAGTCATTACAGAATCTTGATCAAATTGTACTGTAGCAGAAATACTATTACTTTTAATATCGTTCCGCTTCCAAAATACCACTCCTCCGTATATTTTTACATGTTGTTCGATAGCTCTAATCGCTGGTCCGTAGGATTTTGAATTTCGATCCCTAGATACAACACTTTCATCAAGAATTAGTGGATCTTCGTAAGTCATACACCCTTGTAACCAAAGAAATGCGTCCTTCAAAGAATTAGCATCTTCACTTGCTTCATACCACGCGAATGCTGCTAACGATCTTCTTGTACTGTGCTGCTTTTCAAAATTATTATCCATATATAATTATATCATGACTATATCCTCCGTACAATTATCTCCCTCAATGGAGTTTTTTTGCGTACTTTCTATTATAATAAGTAGTTATTTAAGTATTCAAAAATATGTGCGGAATAGTTGGATTCACTGGAAAGCCCGATAATAATACCCTAAAGAGGATGACTGATTGTATCGAACACCGAGGTCCGGATGATGATGGTTTTATCGAAACAAGTGCTTTCTCTGTTGGATTTCGAAGACTTGCCATAATTGATCTTACCGATGATATGTACCCTCTTCAAAACGAAAGTGGTACAGTGCGCGTTGTTTTGAATGGAGAAATATATAACTACAAGGAACTTAGACAAGTTCTAATTGAAAAGAACCATAAGTTTAGAACTAACTCAGACACTGAAGTTATTGCTCATGGTTATGAAGAATGGGGAACAGATGTTGTTAACTATCTTCGAGGTATGTTTGTTTTCGTACTTCATGATGATGCAAAAGATCTATTGTTTATAGCAAGAGATAGGATTGGAATTAAGCCATTCTATTACACTCAGGTCGATGGAAGACTTGTATTCTCTTCCGAAATCAAAGGAATACTTTCGGGATACAACGTAGATACAACCCCTGACGAAGCTGCAGTATACAAGTTCCTAGCTTATAGAATTCACGATACCAACAAGGATACTTTCTTTGAAAATATAAAGAGATTGCTTCCAGGACACTTCATGCTTATAGAGAAGGATGGAAACTTTAGAACAGAAAAATACTGGAACCCAAGTTTCAATCCTAATTTTTCGTCAACAAAGAAAGATGAAGAATACGCTGGTGAATTTAGAGAGCTTTTCCTAGATACAGTAGATAGGCACTTAATAGCAGATGTTCCTGTAGGAACAACTCTTTCAGGGGGTCTTGATTCTAGTGGAATTACATCTTTAGCTGCAAAGATTTACAAAGACAAGAATAATCCTGCTCCACTATATTCATTCTCTGCGGTACACCCTGGAGAAACTGTAAACGAAGAAGAGTTTATTGATGAGGTTGTTAATTTTACAGGTGTTGAAAGTATTAAGGTTACACCAAGTGTAGACAAGTTCTGGGAGGAACTAGATACTTGGACTTATTATCAAGAAGAACCTGTTATTTCTGCAGCTCCTTATGCATATTACGTTGTTATGCGAGAAGCTAGAAAGAAGGTGACAGTAATTCTGTCAGGACAAGGAGGAGATGAGCTATTGGCTGGATACATTCCATACTTTATGAGCTATTGGCAGTCTGCAATGGATCAAGGTAAACCAATTAAAGCTTTAAGCGAAGCATTTGCAGGAAAGGATTTGTACTTTAAGTATCTGTTACACAAGATGGATGATTATCTTCACAAGGGTAATCAGATTAAGGGTGCAATGTTCTTAAACAAACCAGCAGGATTTGAGTTACCTGAGTTTAAACACAAAAGAAATTTAAATGAGAGGTTATTCGAAGATGTAACTTCTACTACAACTCCTTGTCTATTAAGGTATGAAGACAAGAACTCTATGGCTAATTCATTAGAATCTAGAGTTCCTTTCTACGATCATGTTATGGCTGAGTTCATCTTTAATCTACCAATTGATCAGAAGATCAAACATGGTTGGAATAGATGGGTATACAGAAATGCAATGAAAGGCCTTATGCCAGAAAAGAATAGGACTAGACGAAGCAAGATTGGTTTCACTAATCCTGAATGGGAATGGATTGAAAGAAAGAAGGAGAAGTTCCTAGAGATATTTGAGTCAGATATATTTAAATCAAGAAAGTTCTGGGATGCAGAAAAGGTTCTAGAAGGATTTAAGTTGGCTCTAGACAACAAGATGAGAGGAGATATTCTTTTCTTCTGGAGAGTGTTCTCTGTAGAAATGTGGATGAGAACTTATGTAGATAAGTTTGAGGTGTTGAAAAAGTAATATGGAAATACGTTCCGCAACAATAGATGATTTTGAAAATTTAGTAGAAATAAATAAATCAATATACATAAATAACCCATCCTTTGATGACGATCTAAATCCAGACTTCATGGACACAAATGAAGGGAAGGAATATATAAAGGAATCAATCACAGACCCTAATGGAATATGCCTTATAGCTGAAGAAGGGGGTAAGTTCCTTGGATATACTTCTGGTAGCCGAAAACCTATTCCGTGGAGAAGGAGTAAATACTTCGAATTAATCAATTTAGGTATTATTCCTGAGGCTAAGGGAAAAGGACTTGGCAAAGCTCTTTTGGTTGAAATAGAAAAGGCAGCTAAAGCTGCTGGTTATGAAAAGATCTATCTAGATTGCTATGCAAAGAATATCGAGGCTTTAGATTTTTATAGAAGGAATAGTTTTGTGGAAATTGATGTTTCTTTGGAAAAGAAACTTTAAACTAAGTTTAAGAATGCCTCTGCGTTTGGTACAAGACAGTTAAATCTCTTGTGCTTTACCTTCAACTTGTTTATAGCTACAAGTGTTGAAGTACCCAGTGCAAGTTTTATACAGTCTTTACTTGCTGATAGTGCTATGTATTCTCCAATACTTTCTGTTCCTCTGTTAAACGCCTCTATTTCGAACTTTCCTACAGGACCATACCAAACTACTGTCTTGGCACTTTCGATGACTTCTCGGAACAGTACAAGCGTTTTTTCGCCTATATCTACAACATACTTAGATTCAGGTACAACTTGAACATCTACATCTACTCCAGATTCACTATCAAGTTCTTGAGATACTATATGGTCTACTGGTAGAACAAGCTCTATCTTCTTTGATGCTATTAGTTTTATTAACTCTTTAACCTTCTTTAATATCTTTTCATCAAGTACAGTCTTACCAATTCCAACACCTTGCGATGCAAGGAAATATAGGGCGATTTCTCCTCCTACAAGAACGTAGTTAAACTGAGGCAATACTTTCTTGATACCATTCAACTTAGTTAAATCTGCACTTCCTCCAAGTACCAATACAGCAGGGGAGCTTAATCCTTTTGAAAAGCTTTCTATGCATGAAAGATTCTTTAAGTATCCAAGTCCGTAGTATGAAGGCAGTTCCTTTGAACTTACACTGATTGATGAGAAAGTCTCATCTACACCAAATGCTTCGTTTATGAAGTAATCACCATATTGTGTAATATGGGTTATTAATTCCTTTCTATCAGCATCCTTACCTTTGTATTCTTCCTTATGAAAGAAAAGGTTTTCGATTAAAAGGATATCTCCAAATTCCATAAACTTAATCGAATTATCACATCTATCAAGATCTACGAATTTAATTGGTTTCTCCAAAAGGTTACCAATTTGGAACCTAACCTGCATTAATGAGCTCTCATCTGAGTATTCACCTGTTTGTGAACCTAGAGATGCAAGGATTATTACTTTTGCCTGAGCCTTTATTAGTTCTTGAAGAGTTGGGATTAGGTTTCTGATTTTTGTATCATCAAGCACTTCTCCGTTAAGTGTTGGAACTTCTAAATCAGCTCGAAGTACAACGACTTTCTTTTGAAAGTTACCATCTGAAAACTTTTTATATCCCGTTGACATATACCTATTATATCATGCGGGAATCCTTTACGCAAGGGGGTTACGGGAGTTTTGGAGGGTGATTAAGAGTTGACTATTCGTGGTTATCCACAAATATTGCGGGACTAGGATTCGAACCTAGACAAGCAGCTTCAAAGGCTGCGGTCCTACCATTAGACGATCCCGCATTAGCAGATGAATTTTATCAGGAAAATCCTTAAGTATAAAGGGTTTATTGTATACTTCAACTTTACCTCAGTATATAGCTTTACTCTTGATTTTATTCCTTATAGGATCTGATATTATTGTCTGGAAACCAGGGTCACAAGACCATTATAGACTGGTACTAAATCATGACTACCTATGCTTGTAGAGTGACTTCCTTTCGGGAACAAAGGATCAACACAGAAATACTTATTCTTTGCGCTATCAAAATATACAACCACTAGATGCCTGCTTTCACTAGGTAACATTACTGATACCATTGCATACTCGAATTCACCATCCTTCAATTTGTTAAAAACTTCTTCCAATGATATATCTTCAAAGTATTTTGCTTTTAAATCATATAGTCTAAATAGGATCTCGGATATTCTATGGTCATAACCTGCTTTCAAGCTGAACGCAGGCTGGAAAGTTTGATCAGGACCACAAATATAAAATGGTTCAGAATAAACTTCTTCTGCAGCGCCAAGAGTTATAGGTAAGGTGATCCCACTCTCTAAGTAGTCTCTTTTAGCTACTGCTAGACGATTTTTATGAAGTGCACTTAGAAGCTCTACTATTTGTAATGGTAACACTGCAGTCTGAGTCAATTCAGTAACTATCATTGCTACACAGCAAACACCACAGGTAGCTTTTTTCAGATCATCATTTTCGAAACTGTCATGTTGATTATAGAAGCTTGATTCTTTCATCTTTATCTAGTTGATTAAGAATATAATTTGCTAAATGCTTATTGGCCTCGTGTCCTGGTTTAAGAACCTCGAATCTTCCGATTAAGGCTGCACCTACAAGACCTAAATCTCCAATCATGTCGAGTATCTTATGCCTCACTAACTCTGTATCATTTTTTAACGGAGTGATGAATTTATCTTTATTGAATACTATTATGGGTGAGAGCGATGGATCATCCGAAATACCTGGAAATATCTTCTTAACATTCTGCCAGGCTACACCTTCGTCATCCAATTCAGATCTCATAAAAGATCTTGAAGGAGATATATACCCCAAGTAATTTTCTTTATTAACAACTACTGAATATGATTGTTTTCCAATTATATTATTAAAATCGATAGTAGCGTTAATTTCATAATAGTCCGAAGGTATTACACGAATATGGGTATCTGTGCTTTCATAGGTAATTTCTACCTCGTTTGTACAAACAATAGAATGCCGAGCTTGCTCCTGTTGTTTAAGTCCTGCATTTGCTATGAATCTACAGAACTCTTCGGAACTGCTACTTAGAAATGGTACTTGTCCATTACATAGATCAATGTAGATATTGTCTATGCCCATTCCTCTAATTGCCGAGATAATGTGTTCAATCGTTTTCACCTCTATACCATTGGAAGTAAGAGAGGTAGTGTGTGTATATCCATCATCTTTTAGATTTCCGATTACCGCTTTTATTTCCATATTATTAACACTGAAGACAATCCCAGTATCACAAGGTGCCGGGCTAAATATAGCCTTACACGTTTCTTTTGAATAAGCAGAGAACCCTGACATCTCAATTGCTAGATCTATCGTCATCTGCTTGGTATTTGTTTCAATTAATTTGAAAGATTTCATATTATGCATCTATAAAACATAGTGGGTTTGGGTGTACTAATCTAATACCTACTGTATCTACTATTGCTGTCACATCGAATAATCCTCTGGTGACAACTCGACCACCATAATCACATTGCCTAAATCCTCCTCCAAGTGCAATAGAATATGCTCCATCCGTAGCAGACCCCCATTGGCCTCCAGGATTCCTAGTATGTCCCAGAGCAAAAATAGAAACATTACCTGTTGCGTGATGTAGACCCAGATGATTAGTTGGAACTTCATTAGAATCTACAGGTAAAGTTCCTCCTTCGTCTCCATATTCTTTGTCGAATGCGTTAAAGCTGTTCTGTTTACCTTTGATAGGTTTGCCATCTTGTTGATATGGATACTTCCAATGTTCAGGAGCAGCAAAGGCGACATATTCTGGCTCGGTCGGTAGACGGAAATTCAATCCAGATCGTTTATTCAACCACATACAATATGATATTGCTTTGCCATAAGTAAGACAAGTTACTGGATGTCTATCACCAGGTGATGTTGATGGTCGTTTATGACCTGGATCGAACTGTTCGAATTCCTCGTTTGTAACAGTAAACTTACTTACATAAAAGCTTGGGATATTAATTATCTCTCTAACTGGCGTTTCATTTGCTCGACTTCCCTCCAGTTTACATGGCAAGCCTTTATCTTCACCCATGTGAACTTTTGAAGGAGAACATAATACAAAGCCTTGTGCTGTTAAAGCTTCTGCTATTTTATGGGCTTCTTGTGTTGAAGTTAATTCCAAAGTTCTTAGTAGTTGTTGCTCTCTCCAACTCAATCTTTGAGCAAAAACATTAATTTGCTCTGCATAGTCTAATAGATTTGGCTTACTGGTTACTTCATTCATGAGATGATAATACATCTCTAAATGCAATTATTCATTGTATTACAATACAAATTTATGGAGATTTTTGCGACTATTAAGTTATCCATATAACTACGTTTCCTTTCTTGTGACCCGTATCTACATGTTTATGAGCTTCTACTATCTCCTCTAGCTTGTAAACTCTATCTATAACCACTTTCAATTTCCCAGAAGTAACTAATTCTAGTAAAAAAACTAAATCTTCTTTTCTTTCTGGTGCAGTTCCTTGTACTACATTTTTCCCAGAGAAGATCATGTCCCTTAAACCTGCTACAACAAGAAGCAAAAGTCCATTTTCATTTAAGCGTTCTTTTGTTTCCCTTATTGGGAGACTTCCAATGGTATCTAGTATTAAGTCATATTTCTGATCCTTTTCAAGAAAGTTCTCTTTATTGTAATCAATCACATAATCTGCACCCAAGGATTTAACTAGCTCATGATTAGTAGATGAGCAAACCGCAGTAACTTCAGCACCGTAGTATTTTGCTAATTGTATAGCATTTGTACCAACTGCTCCTGAAGCACCGTTTATCAAAATCTTTTGTCCTTCTTTAATTTTGGCGAGATCTCGAAGGTAGTAAAGAGCTGTAGTACCACCGAAAGGTAAACCTGCAGCTTCGTTAAAACCTAAGTTTTCAGGCATTTTGACAATCGCCTTGTTCTCAGAAACACTAATATACTCTGCATGAGCAGCCATCTTCATACCAGTCATTCCAAATACCGTATCGCCAACTTGAAAACTTTTCACATCCATTCCAACTGCTTCTACGGTACCTGCAAAAGTACCTCCTAGTATCTTCTTTCTTGGTTTGAATAACCCAAATACTAGTCTAGCAGGCAAGCTAAAACCTGGTGGGAATTTCGCTCCTCTAACTCTAGAATCAGATGTGTTAACTGATGTTGCTGAAATTTTAACAAGTACCTCATCGTCTTTTATTATTGGTTTCTCTACTTCAGAAACATTTACTGCTTCAGGTGGACCATAGTTTTCGTAAACGGCTGCTTTCATTTGTGATTAGGAAAAAAATCTAATTATTAATATTACTTAATGGGAAATCTGGTGTCAAACTGTATGAGTGTATAAGCGAGATACGAGGTTCGAACTCGTGCCATATCCTTGGGAAGGACACGTACTACCACTATACTAATCCCGCGTATTAGGATTATATCGTTGTTGAAAGAAAAGAGAAAGAAGAAGCCGGTGGGTTATTAGAGACTTCTAATAACACTTATGCACAACTTACCTCCGCCCCACGAGACGTAGGAATTGTTGGACCGTTTTACCGTAATATGTTGAAGTTCTATGGCCACCGGCTACATAAATTATAAGACCTAACATTTAATTTCGTCTACTATTACCTTGAGATTCCTTGTTATGTATATGAAATTTATTAGTAGTACGTTAGTTTTAATTTATATATAATGAACTGTTTAGAACTAACTTATGAATCCTGCAATTATTTCTGTTTTAATTTGTGAAGTATTATTAATTGTCTTTGCTGTATACCTTATCATTTCTTGGATTAGTCAAACCCCATTCTACCCTTCTTCTACGAAACAGTTGGACAATCTACTTTCTGACCCTAGTATTTCCTTACCATCAACTATACGTTTTGTTGATATTGGTTCAGGAGATGGACGTTTTGTTATCTGGGCTGCGAGGAAAGGTTTTGAAGCTAGCGGTATTGAATACAACCCTTTCTTGAGTATCTGGAGCAAGTTTAAGATATTCGTTAGAAGGTTAAACAATGCGAAGATATATAACGCGGACTTCTATAAGCATGATTTCAGTAGTTACAATTTTGCATATATGTATATCTTCTCGGAGCATATGGACAAGATTAAAGACAAGCTTCTTAAGGAGATGGATAAGGGTAGTATTATAGTTACGAATTCATTTAAATTCAGTAATTTGGAGCCAGATGCTAAAATAGGCAAGTATAATATTTACTACATTAAGTAATAGCGATTAGCTAGCACTTGTTAAGTATAGAAAATGAGATTATTTATAGCGTTGTATCCACCGCAAAGCTACCTTAAGTACATTACTTCGGTAATGCGGGAGTTTGACAAAGAGAAGAGAAATCTTAGGAATGTTGCGTTGGAACAGATCCACGTTACTCTAAAGTTTATTGGTTCTGAAGTTAGTGTTCATAGCTACGAAGCTATATTAGACATGCTTAAGAAGTTCGAAGGACAATATACAAAGCCTGAGATTAAGAGTCATGCAATTAGACTAGGGTTTCCAGGGCAGATTGATCCTAGACACCTTCTAGTTGAGATTGAATCTACAGATACTCTATTAGAGCTTTCAGATTCTATTCACAAGCTAATTAAGCACTTGGCTCTACGGGATACTATTAAGTGGAAGGACAAGCAGTTTAATGAATTCCATGTTTCTATAGCGAAGTTAAAGGACAGTGCATCTTCAACTAAAGGAAAGGATATAAAGAAGATGGCTGCAGCTCTTAGAACAAAGATGCATGAACCTTTCTTTCCTGAGGAGATGGTATTGGTTGAAAGTGTGTTTGAAGACAACGTTCCAAAGTACAAGAAACTAGCTAGTATTAGGCTTTAAAGTTACTTAGCTCTACTGCATAGTGGGCTATTTTCTCAGCAACTATTTCCCAGTCTACACTCGAATGGTCTTCACTATGTCTATAGATTACTTCACTTGAATACTCTAAGAGATCGAAGAATGGTTTGTATGTAAATGCACCAAGATTTAGTTCCTTCGGTAGCTTTCTTATTTGTAATTTACTACCAATCTGAATTAGTTCTTTAAGAGACAATAGCCCTTTATGGAAGAGCTTGTAGGACCTCAACCAAACACTGCCATACAATGCTTGATCGAAAGTTTGTGTATCTGGTAAGAGTAGTTCGAATACAAGATGGACTTTATCTGTATTGAATGGCTTACTATTTATTAGTTCAACTTTTGGCTTATTCAACTTCGTCATCTTCTACTTTTCTCTGTTCCTGCATATTTAGTTGTCCGTTATACAGTGGTAGTCTAATTATGAACTTACTACCCTTCCCTAGTTCACTTTGAACTTCGTAACTACCATCCATAATCTTGGTTAGACTGAATGCAACATACAATCCTAATCCAGTTCCTCCTGGCCTTATTACCTGCTTAGTTTCTTCTGGTTTCTCATTTGCTTTAGTTATATATTGATCAACTCTGTAGAATTTCTTACCAAGTTTCTTTATATCATCTTCTGTCATACCTATACCTGTATCAGCAACTTCAATAGTTAAGTTGTTTTCATCTTTAATCAAGGAAACCTCTACCTTACCCTTATCAGTATATTTAACAGCATTACTTAGCAAGTTATCTACAATCTCTTGTGTTCTTATCCTATCTGCATATGCCAAGAACTCACCAGTAGTATTAAAGAGTACATCGACTCCTTTCTTTGCACCTTCTTTTTTAAATAGTTCTAATGAATCATTAACCACATCCAAAACATCTACTTTTTCAAACATAAGTTGGAACCCTCTACTATCTGCTTTTGCTGAAGAAAGTAGTGTTTCAACAAGTCTAACTTCTCGTCTTGCTGATTCCATTGCTATATCTAGATACCTTGCCAGTTTTTCTTGAGGAATAGTTCCATTCTTCTTGAACTCCATTTCCATAACACCCAATGAGTTTCTAACAATTGTAATTGGTGTTCTAAGTTCATGCCCCATGATATCGATCATATCTTGTTCGTGCTGACGTAAACCTTGCACCTGTTTGTATGCTTTTTCTAATTCTTCTCTCTGTTTTATCTCTTTTACGACACCTCTTACAAGTAATACAGATATACCTACAAAGAATACAAGAATTATCAGTTTAATTGCCTGTTCCAGTAGATTATTGCTAAGTGCTAGTATATCTACTACTAGTAGCATTCCAACAATTCCTATAAGGAACGATGTTAAGGCAATTTTGACATTCATAAATTTCCTACGGAGAATTGCAACGGCTGTAAATATTATGAAGAAAATAGCAGCGTAATCACCAAAATGCTGATATCGTACTGTTCCTAAAATATCCGGTAGTAAAATATTGAAGACTATATTCAAGAAAATTGCTAGGAAAGTTCCAACAAGAAAGTAAGCCACTTTACGTCTCTCAATTGAAGGTAACTTGAAGTATCTTGTGATTAGTAGAATCACAACAACTAGATTAATTAATAGAACTAATGTACTAAATAACTCATAGCCGGGGCCAAATGTAAACTCATTCCCCCACTCCTGACGTGTTACTGTGACAATCATTAGATCAGTCAACAGGAATAATATTGAAAATGTTAAACATATCACAAATAATGCAGCTCTGAAAATCCTATTTACAATTTTTAGGAAAGATTCAATATAAAGCATGTATTCAGCAAATAGAAAGAACGCGACAAATGCCCCATTGATATTGTAGAAAAGAAGCGCTAAGGAAGAATTTGGTTCAACGTAGCCCAGATAAGCAAAATTTACCCATCCTAAAATTGTTACTGTCATTACACTGAGCCAGCGATGCACAGGATCTTTAGTAGAATTGGCCACTATAATGATTAACAGAAATATACTTCCTGTATTAATTACTGTTAACACAATTATATCTATAATATTTTGAAACATATGGTTATGTTAATAATCTTCCAATAAATATAATGATGGGCCAGAAGGTGGATTCACCATCTACAACTATATAAGAGAATAATCTTAAGTTCTCTGCCTGTGCAGATAGCCCTTTATTTAGGTAAATGATACCACTAATAAATGTAAATCCAAGAAATATTGCAACTGTAGGTAAGTAACCTAGGTATACACCAAGTAGTATAGGTAACAAAGACAATAGATTTATAATGTGCAACAGCTTTATTGTTTTCTCTCTTCCTAGGTATACAGGAACTGTTCTTACGTCATCTGCTTTATCGCTTTCAATATCCTTTATGTCGAAGAAAATATTATTCACAACTTCGCGCATAAAAACGAATAGCGAGACAAAGATAAAAGGCGTTAGAGAGTCAATTACGTAGGCCAGAGGTACTACTAGAACTAGAATAGCCCAAAAGAATGCAGTATAGAAATTTTTAAACCCGAGTACCTGTACCCATTTGAAGTACTCTGTATACAGTATCCCGCTAAACACTATTACCAGCACAAGAATTGATGTCATCCAGTTTGTAAAAACTAATAATATCCCAAGCAGCACAATACATAAATAGAATACGAATTTCATTCGAGTCTTCTTTTCGATTACATGTTTTACTCTTTCTGGGTTACTAATAGCATCTGCGTTTAGTTCACGCAAATAGTTATATCTATATACGATCTGGGGGATTAGATAGACAATAAATAGTAGAGCAGTATTAATCCAAAGTCCAAAGATCATTATAGTTCCTAATACTATACCAACTGTCCCTAAAGAGACTAGATGCGCACCATACAATAGTTCTAGTCCAATTCCTCCTAACTTCTTCCTTATGTAGCTTTGCTGTATCTTCATTGATCCAATTTATCAAAAAAGTTAGAAATTAACAATGTATACGACTTCCTTAGATCGATTTCTAAGATTGCAATTGTATTGTTATAGTTGAACTCTTTTTTCCAATACATTAATTTTATTCTCTAGTTCCCTGTACTTCAAGGCATTCATTATTGATGATGAAACATGTTCAACAAAAGAACTTAAAATCTCAAACTCATTATTGAAATTATCTCCGTTATTCTTTGAGAATATTATTGCCCCAATAGCGGTGTTATCAACAATCATTGGAAATGAGATTACGCAACTAGTACCATTAAATCTTTGTATTGTATCTGATATTTTGTCTGAAAAAACTTTCTTTGAAAAATCGCGCAACAATTTACTTGTTAGTGGTTGCCTCTCAATGATAGATTTAACAACAAAATTCTCTATTTCTCTTAGTGAGATCTTTAAAGTGTTGAACGCCTGAGGAAGGATCTGATTTACAAATTTGGTATACCAAGTATCTGTCTGTGTCTTAGCATATACATACTGATCATCACAAAGGAATACTAAACAGCCAAATAAATTCAGATCGTAGGCAATTTGATTAGCAGCATTCTGAAGCAAATGATCGATATCTAGAGAACTGCTAAGCTTTTTTGCCAGCTCTACAAGTCCGGGTAGTTCATTAACTTCCAGCTCAAATAATGACATTGCGTCATAAGATTTAAGTTCTAACGCATCAATTATTTTTCTCAATGTTTCCTTTGTTGGATTAACTTGTCCACTCTCAATTCTTGACATACTACCAGGCGAAGCTTCAATTTCAAGCTCTAGCTCAAACTGACTTTTCCCAGCCCTTTTCCTAAAGTTCCTAATTTTCTCGCCTATTTCTGTTTCTAGTTGCTTATTTGTTTCCATATTTTAGTACATTAACCTCTGCTTGTAAGACTTCATATCTTTTCGCATTCATAATCGCTATTCCAACATGCTCTGCAAACACCTTGAGTACATTAATCTCTGCTTCAAATTTATCAATAATCCCTTTAGAAAACAGTATTGCACCTATTGCCCTAGAATTGACTTCAATGGGAAAACAAAGCGTACATTTGGTACCATTCAGCTTCTGAATCAAGTCCGCAACTTGATTTGGAATGAAACCTGAAGTGAAATTATTAAATACTGTACTGTACTGTGGAACCTTCTCTCTAATAGACTTGATGACGTAGTTATTGGGATTTTTTAACATCGATGCCTTTAGTTTTTTTAGAGGAATTGGCAACATATCCTGTATCTTTTTTGTGTGTACATTCTGTGACATCGCTTCAGCATAGACATAATCACCTTCACACAGTAGTAATACACTTCCTAAGAAACCTAATTCATTAGTTATTTCATTAACTGCATATTGAAGTACTTCTTCAAAATCTAAGCTGCTACTTAACTTTTTTGCTAGATTAACCATTTTTGGGAACTCATCAAAATTCAGATTAAAGAGGGACCCAGCTTCAAAAACCTTGAGATCCAGAACTTCAATTACCTTTTGAAGCGTTTCCTTCGTAGGATTAACCTGACCTGATTCAATCCTAGAGATACTTCCAGGTGACGCATTTATTCTAAGCTCAAGTTCGAACTGGCTTACTCCAGCTCTTTTCCTGAATCTCCTTATTTTCTCCCCTACTGCATTGTCCATATATACTGACAAAATTTCTAAGATTATACACAATAAATGCTCAAAAACATTGTGTCGTAATACAAATTTATCTATCTCTAGAAATAATGTAGTCACTTAAACCTATGAAGAACTCAATTGAAGAGTGTTTACTGTCAAAATTACTTAGTAACGAATCCTTAGCTACTTCAACAGAAGCTCTCGCCATCTTTCTTGCATATGCCAATGCGCCTGAATCTTCGACAATTTTTTGTGCTATTAACCACTCTTCTTTCCCAATATCTTGATTTCCTAGTATCCACTCTAACTTAGATCTACTATCTTCATCTGTGTTGTAACTAGCATAAACAACCAGCAAGGTTCTCTTTCCTTCCTTTAAATCTGAAAGTACAGGCTTTCCAAGGGTTGCTTCATCTCCGTATAATCCCAATATGTCATCTACGATTTGGTATGTAATACCGCATGGTGTAGCAAACATCGATAGACCTTTAAGATCTTCTTCAGAAGCACCACCTAATATAGCTCCTACGACCATGGGATTTTCAAATGTATACTTTCCTGTTTTGTATCTATATATTTGAAGAACATCTTCTTCTTCGAGCTTGTCATGAACACCTCCCCAGACATCAATAAATTGTCCGTAACAAGTATTTATTATAGTTCTCTGGATATGATGAGAAACTAGAAGCTTTCTCTTGTCATCAAACTTCGTTTCTAGAATTAACTTGTTCGCTAAGTGCGCTATGGCGTCCCCTACAACAACAGCGATTGAGTTTCCAAAATGTATCCATTCAGGTTGAGAAAAATCTAAGTTTGAATTTCCATTGGCGTACATCCAATGTATCGTCTTCTTTCCATGTCTAGTATCCGCTCTGTCCATGACATCATCGTGAATGAGCAAGTATAGATGATATAGTTCAATTGCTGCAGCTATCTTGTATATATCTTCCTCCTCTTTGTCTGTGAAAAGCTTGTATGAATAATACACGAGGGCTCCTCTTAGACCTTTACCGCCAGTCGCTATCGACAAAAGGTTGTCGTATAAATCTTTAAAAAGCGGGGAGATTTCTGAAGCTACAATAGCCTCATTACGTAGAGTCTCTAAGACGATTGCCTCTACCTTGGTAGCCACCTCTTTTAACCCTTTCTTGATATCCATTGTCAATTCTAATTGTTTGTCAACGAATTATAGCAGTAAATATGAAAGAAACCAAGAGATAGACAATCCCATTAGGACTACAAGAGAAGAGGATTAAGGATATAGATAGTATATATTGATCAATATGGAATGTAACCGTAAGGATCAACAGCGAACCCATTTTTGAAAAGAGATATATGAAGGTGAACTCCAGTACTGTTACCAGACGTACCCATCATCATAATATTCTGCCCTTGCGATACCCTGTCTCCACTCTTTACCCAGAACTCACCACTTCCATGATAGTAGTGGCTAACAATACCTCCTCCGTGATCAATCTTTACATGATACCCTTCACCAAAGTTTCCCCATCCAGCATAGCTGACTACACCATTGGCGATAGCCTGAATTGGGCACCCAGGGTACCTAGAAAGGTCTACTCCATTGTGATATGACAAGTAGCCCCTCTGCCAAATATAACCTGCACAATCGGGGCTAGCTAAAGGATTGCTAAATACGCCTCTTGGAATATCGATAATTTGTCCTACATTGTCTGTACTCTTTAGGTTTCCATTAGGAATGAATAACTTCTGCCCAGGAGTTAACGCATATGGAGGAGTGAGGGTATTAAGTTCAATAACATTAAACCTGTTTGCCTCATCATTTGAAAGACTGGTAAACGATATAATACTATCGACCGTATCCCCTGCCTTAACTTCATACAACACACCGTTGATCTCTGGAACTGTTAATACCATCCCCTCATCTATTTGATTCGTAAATGGATTAATAACATCGGTACTCGCCCAACGTATCGTATCGGTAGTGACTCCATGGGTATCTGCAATTTCCTGCAAAGATTCACCTGCCTTAACAGTGTATTTTTCAGTAGCAATATTAATACCTCTTTCTGCATTCAAAAGAACTGTTTCAATAGAGCTTCCTTGATACAAAAGATCGCTAGTAGAAGCAAGCGTTGGCTCTGACGCTATTTGAGATGAACCTGCAACAAGATTAACCCTGTAAACAAGTCCTGAAATAGCAACAAAGGAGGTAACAGAGATGATTATTAAATGGATAATGTTTTTGTAGAGATAGCTTCGTCCCCAGAATAGTCTACTTACGAACTTTGCCTGTACGTTGTACAAAGCATCGCTCCTTCTACGATTAGAAGGAGCAGGAAAAAGACTCGTCTGAGGAGATGCCATACAACACTCCTTAGAAGCTAACCTTTACGTTCTCTCTTTCAGCAGCATCTGCTATTTCAAAGAACTCTCTTTCTTTAATACCAAACATACCAGCTATAAAGCTGTTAGGGAAAACAACAATCATTCTGTTCAAATCTCGTACAGCACCGTTATAGTATCTTCTTGCAGACTCTAGTTCATCTTCAATTTGCTGCAATGATCTTTGTAGAGATAAGAAATTCTCATTTGATTTTAATTCAGGGTAACTTTCAGCAACAGCAAACAATGTTTTAAGAGTAGATCTTAATTCACCTTCCATCTTTCCTAACTCTTCTGGATTAGAAGTATTCATCATTCCAGATCTTAGGGCTGCAACTTTTTCAAAGATTCCACTCTCCTGTTTTGCATAACCTTTTACAGTTTCTACAAGGTTAGGAATAAGATCGAATCTCTTCTTTAATTGAACGTCGATTCCGCTCCAAGCTTCATCAACTAATACATTCTGAGATCTTAGACTGTTGTATATTGAAAGAACGTATAGTCCTACTGCTAAGGCTATAGCACCAAGAACACATAAGCAAACTAATAAAATTATACCTGCTGACATATTGTGAAAGTAAATAAGTATTAAGTAAATTATATGAAAGTAGAGTCAAATAGTAAAGGAATTACTGTTCATCATCAAAACCAGGTCCATCCTCGAAATTATCGTTCGGATCTTCAGAATCTTCATCTGAGTCATCATCTTCTAGCGAGAATAAGCTTTTAAGTGCTACTCGTAGCCCCAAAGAATCTATAAATTCTAGCTCTCGCAAGATTGCATATCTTCTTAAACAGTTTATATATTCGTAGAACTGAGCTTCATCTACAACTCTCAATCTTTCATATAAATACTCTAGATTTTCATCTAAGTGAAGCACATCATGCAGTAAATCCATTGTTTTCTCATACTCAGGATCTGGATCCTCATTTCCCAAATAATATAAACCTTGCTTGAATATATCTTCATCTGTAACTATCAAGGAATCCCAAGGAGTAAACTCCAACTCTTCATCTATGAGTCTTCTTTTAAGTAACTTCGCTGATTCCAAAGATATGCTTAATCCAAGTCCCATGACAGCTTCTACAATTAGTTCAGATTCATCCCAGAATAGCATCATGATTTCAGAAATAGCCGCCATGTATTCGGCAACCAATCCTGGAATGATATCTTGTATTTCTGCTTCATCGCCTCCTTCCAAAGTATTAAAGTATCTAATTCGATTCTTTAAAAAATTGTTTACGTATATATAAACCTGAACATCTGACTGAGCATTATTACTCGGATCTATGGTGAATTCTGAGAATCTTGTTTCATTTCCATCCCGTAACTCATCTACCAAGTTCTGAAAGTATGTGTAGTTTAAGCCCATTAGTATTGGTGATAGCTCCTCGGGTTCTATATGTAAAGAATGGAGTATTATTTCATCATCTCCTTCTGCATAGACTGCCTCTGCAGCCTGTTTAGCTAACTCAGCTTCTTTTATATTCTGCTGCTCAATAATAAAGTCCTCAATAAACCTCTCCTTCCTCTTTTGAATCTTGAGTGCTCCGCTCTCACCAAAATTCATTCCTAGCTTTTCTGTATTAGCTAATATCTGCCTAATCACTTCTTCTGGGGCATTAATCAGCTGTGACAATATATGGTGGAGTATCTCTGTAATCTTTTTGTTATTCAAAGCTACAATTTTTGTATGAATCCACTTCTCTATTCCAGAACCTTTCTCGGTATCTTTCAATCTTTGTTTTAATTCTGTGATCTGAGACCTAAGGTTTAATTGATCTTGTTTTATGATTTCTGGGATATCGTAGGCGGCGAATTGGAAGAAGTAGTTTTCAAAGAGATCAAGTATTTCACTTGAAGGTATAGCTTCGATTAAGTTCAACATAACGGATAATATCATAATTCGCCTATTTATATTTAATCATTCAGAAGATATAATCAGAGCAATAATATTTACCAATTCTATATGGAAAGAACGCTAGTAAAGGACACTCTGCAAAAGGTAGGTGAAACAGTTATGTTATCCGGATGGGTAGATAATATTAGGGATATGGGTAAAATTGGTTTCATTGACCTTAGAGATAGAACTGGAAAGATACAGTGTTTCGTAGCTAAAGCTGAAGATCTTAAACAACTTTCTGTTGAAAGTGTAGTTGAAGTAACAGGCCTAGTTAAACAACGACCTGAAAAGATGATTAATGCGAATGTAGCTACTGGAACTATAGAATTAGAAACAGTATCAATTAAGCTTTTAAATAGAGCAGAAGCTCTACCAATTCCTGTAGAGGGAGATGGTTATGATATTAACGAAGATGCTAGATTACAATACAGATACTTAGACTTAAGACGAGAAAGACTAGCAAAGGTTGTAAGACTTAGATCTAAGTTCATTCGAGCTTTGAGAGAAGCACTTTATGAGCAAGATTTTGTTGAAGTTGAAACACCTATTCTAACTTCATCAACAAAGGAAGGTGCTAGAGACTTTGTTGTACCTTCAAGAGTTAATCCAGGAAAGTTCTATGCACTTCCTCAGAGTCCTCAACAGTACAAACAGTTACTTATGGTTGGAGGTGTAGAAAACTATTTTCAAGTAGCAAGATGTATTAGAGATGAGAACTTGAGAGCAGATAGAGGTTTTGAATTTACTCAACTCGATGTTGAAACAAGTTTTAGAACTCAGGAAGAAGTTAGAGCTCTAATGGAGAAGGTTGTAACTGATGCAGTTCTTGCAGTTGATGGGAAACTAAAAAAAGGTCCTTTTGCGACATATACGTTTGCAGAAGTAATTGAGAAATTCGGAGATGACAAGTTTGATATTCGAACAGAGGAAGAGAAAGCTGAAGGTGTTTTGGCATTCGCTTGGGTGACAAGATATCCAATGTTTAAGAAGGTAGACAAGGAAGATGCAGCAGAGGTTATGGATGGGAAAAGTGGTTGGACATTTACTCATAACCCTTTCTCAGGAATAATTGAGGAACACTGGGATATGCATTTAAAAGGAGAGAATATTGATCAAATAGAAGCAACTCAATATGACTTGGTATGTAACGGATATGAGATTGGAAGTGGAAGTATCCGAAACTATAGACCAGACCTACTAAGAGCTACATACAAGACAATGGGATATTCAGATGAAGAAACTGAGGAGAGTATAGGGCATATGCTAAAGGCGTTTGAGCTTGGAGCACCACCACACGGAGGAATTGGACTAGGAATCGAAAGATTAATTATGCTTTTGTCTCAGGAAAAGTCTCTAAAAGAAACTGTAGCTTTCCCAATGACTTATACAGGAAAGACAGCAGTTATGAATGGACCTTCTGAATTACCCGAACAAGTCCTAAAAGACCTTCACTTAGTCGTTACAAATAAAAAATAATATGGAATTACAAACATATGTAGAGCTTTCACCAGAGTTATTGGAGGATGTAACAAATCAGATAGCAGGTATTGTAGCTAGAGATAGGAATGCTATTGTCGTCATTGTCTCTACTGCTCAGAGTGAATCTGAAGTGGGGGTAACAAAAATGCAAGTATTAAAAGATGCGATTGGGAAGATTCTAGATATGTACTTTGGAAATAGTGAAAACAACTATTCATTTGAGAATTACTCGCCTGAGGATTTGCTAACGTTGTACAAGATTGTTGGACCAGCAATATCTGAGGCTTTTGGTGCTCCAAGGAGAGAATCTACAGAGTTAGCCGCAGAAAGTCTCTTGAATGCTATTCTTCTGGAATATAGTCCAGAGCTAGAGAACTAGACCCACAAATATTAAAGGATTTAAGTTTAGAAATAGTTAAGAAGAAGTAGGGACTAAAATGTCTCTACTCTTTTTTTGAATCTAGCAATAGATTCCTTAGCTTCAGGTATATCTAGATGATCTCTAAAGAAATTGTCCCATCCTTTGCCGTTATTTAGACCAGGTGCAAAGTGAGTGAAATCTTCTGGTATAAAATCACTAAAATCTAACTTAAGATATCCCCACAATGTAAAACCTTCTGTATCATCAGTTTTCGTATATCCGTGTTTTGCTGCTTTATCCTCAATGATATTAAAGACTACATGTACGTTCATGAATCTATATTCATGCAAAGCCTCATATCTGGATGCAGTGTTTGAACAACTAATCTGTACCCGCGAATTGTCGAAATCTCTTGCAAGATCCATACGTCCAGTCTCAGGAAACTTGGATATTTCTAAAAGAGTGAATATCTTGAGAACAACCTCGTGTAATGTTTTATTATAGATCTCCTTTATCATAATATTATTATACTAGGTAGGAGAGGGGTACGAATATCCCTCTCCAGGTATTTATGACCGTACAGCCTTCTTACCTATTTGGCCAGTTCGGATCGTCGACGTTGTCGCCACGACGCGTGTCATATTGGGCATCCTCTTTCGAGGTTCCTTCACCGCGAATATACACGACATCGCCACCCTTATCGTAGACGATATGACCGTGGTTGGAATCATTGTCCTTTCCGATGATCACGGCTCGGGCATCGTCACTTGAGCGGGTGTAATGTTTATCCACCTCACCAGTGTTGCGATCATCCCTCTGCTTGTCATTCGAATCCGACTTCTGATTACCCTTCGGGTCACTCATTGTGAGCCTCCTCACACTATTACCAGGCCAATATACACTGGTACAAAGAGTTTACTCTGGAAGAATCATTTCAACATTGTCATGCAATACAAATTTTGGGACTTTTTTTAATCTACCTCTCTAGTACAGAATTAAGGTATATCTCTACCTTTTCAAGTTCTTCGACCAAAGAATCTAGCTGATCTTGAGTCATCGTTTCAGTTAATATACTTCCTTCAATAAAGGATAGCTCATCATATGCTTGCAGAACTGGAGTCATTAAATGCATATCCTCATCTGGCATATTCTCTAGGATATAGGTAATATTGTGTAAATACCAACGTACCGCCTCAAGTAAATCAGAAGTTGTATACAACTCTCTTCCATCAAATATTTCAGATACAGGTCTAATGGTATTCTTGAAATCATCCGATTTCCTCTGCTTTTCTGTAATATTTCTTGAAGTGTAAATTGAAACACAAATAACGGCCACTATTGCCAGAGTGCTAATTCCTAGAAGCAGAAACTCTTTCAGCTCTTGCTTGAAAGTAGTCCTATTGTACCTATACCTTGGTCTTTCTCTACCAACAGTATACGTGTAGGTATTCTTCATAAATAAATTATAGCGCCAAGGTGTAATTTGAGGAAGAAATTTGTACTAAGTATCAAGAATATTGAAAGCAATAAATATAGAAGCAATTAAGAACAAGAATAACTTTAGTTGGAGCAGTCTACCCATTCTCCAACTACAACCTCTTTAAATCCATTAACCTTCATATCTATGCTCTGTGACTTCGTACCACAATTGAAAGATACATTCTCATTTTTTAATATAGCTGTATCGTAGAAGGTTTGGATATCAAATAGAAACCCAAAAGGTGGTACTCCACCAATAACTAGTCCGTACTTTTCATATATCACCTCTGGCTTCTCAAAAGAAAAGTTCTCTCCTATAACCTCTTTTAATTTCTTTGAATCAATCTTCCTGTCCCCTGGCAATACAACCATGTAGTTAGCATTGCTCTTTGAAGTACGAAGAATTAAAGCCTTGGCTCCTTCATGTAGCGGTGTACCTCTAACCCTTGCAGAATCGATACTAGTTGGAGTTGGTTCGTGTTCAAGATATTTAAAAGGAATAGATTTAGAGGAAAGCAATGATCTTATTTGTTCTGATATTTGAATACCTTTGTCCATTGAAGTTAAATAATACTGAGGGAGGGAGTCGAACCCTCACGCCCATTACGAGCAACGGATTTTAAGTCCGTAGTGTCTACCATTCCACCACCCCAGCATGTTTGTGAATTATATCGCAAAATAAGTATCTGGGCTACTTTTCCCTGAACTTAAATCCAGTAGGATTACCCTCTGCAATAACTATCTTGTATGTATGAAACCTCAAACTTGGGTGAGATATCCTAACATCATATGTTCCCAAAGGAATTGGTGATGACAAAGAGAACTTACCTTCCTGAGATGTAGATACCCTTGCTACAACTCTGTCTGTAGAAATAAAATCAATTATTGCATTCGGAACTGGGACATCTTTCTTGCTAACAACAATACCAACAATCATCTTTCCAGCTGTAGCCATTCTTTCAAGCTTGTTCTGCACAGGAGCATTGTTCTTAAACTGATTGTCATTCATGATTAGCTTCACTTCCATGAATAGCTCATTAATCTCCTCAGTTATCCTTCTTTCACTAACTGGATCCTTTCCAGAATACTTCGAAAGCTCATACTTCAATCTTTCGATCTCCCTTTTGTATTCCTCCATAGAAGCAAACTTCCTTCCTTCTGGTCTTGAACCCATTGTTTGCTTTGGAGCTACATTCACCTTCTGCTTAGCCACAGTTTCAAATACAGGAACATTTCTTTGAGTATTAATCACCTCTTTCCCGAATACGTCTTCATATATTGCATTCACATTCTCCTTAGGAGCATCTAGTGTATCCACTGTTTCTGTTACTGGATCTACAACCTTTGGACTACCGAAAAGCTTTTCTAAAGGTAGTTTGTCTATATCTATCATTTTCTTGTCTAAGGCAGATTCAAGACTTTCATCCTTGGTATCACTTTTAACCATAGGAGAGAAGAGAGTGTCTGTTGAAACACGTTGCTTCTGCCATACGTATCTTGGGGAAACAAAGATTGCTTTAATATATCCAAAGACCCATTTCTCAAACCCCGGTATTATCGCTGTCATTACACCAATACCAATAGCTGCAAGTATTAACGGAATCTTGATTAAAAGGTTAATATTGATTACAAAAATACCAATAGCTACAAGTACACCGACAAGAATTCTTACGAATTGCTTAAGTGTAAAGGCACCGAATAGTTTAAATTCTGTGCTTAAAAAGTTTTGTGGTACTGGATGCGGTTCCATAGATACATGTTACAACCAATAGACTTCAGTCTCAAGGGATTAAGTATTGCTGAATTCTCTGTACATTAGTTCCATGCTCAGATTCAAAGACAGCAGACATATCTGTCCCACACTCATATACGTCTCCTCCAGAATGCGTACTACGAAGCTCTGTAACATCATATTGATTATCAAATATTGTAACTATACACTCCCCTTCCTTGTTTCCTACAGAGTTTGCAACTATTATTGCTATTACTACTACAACAATTACTCCTGGGATAGCTAATATTCCTTTGTTCATTTCTATATTATAAAATGTATATCTACATTCTAATAGAAAAACGATAAAAAAATACCCCATTTCTGGGGTATTTCAAATTCTTTTATAAAATTATTCACCCTTAGCTTTCTTTGCAACAGCCTTCTTTGCTGGTTTCTTAACCTCTGCTACAACTTCTTCTTTCTTAGCCTTTGGAGCTACTACAGCTTCAGCTGCCTTTGCAACAATATCTACATACTTCTGAGTTCTTTTATGTCCTGTCATCCTTCTGAATGCAACAAATCCTTCAGACTTAGCGAATATTGTAAAGTCCTTGCCCATAGCTGCATTTGTACCTGGGTGAAAGCTTGAGCCTCTCTGTCTTACGATAATTTCGCCAGACTTAACGTACTCACCTCCGTATCTTTTGATACCAAGTCTTTTACCTGCTACATTTACATTTCTTTTGACTGAACCAACGGACGCTGAATGTGCCATATACTATATATTTACTTAATACTAATAACTTTAATTAGAGTGTTTTCTTCTCTTTTTCCTCTTGTTCTTCTATATCTTGATTTAGCTTTGTATATTCTACTAACTACTTTCTTTCCTTTTTCATGACCTAGTACTTCAATATCTACTGAAACATTTCCAAGATATGGTTTTCCAAACTCTACAGAATCATTATCAGTTAATGATAATACCTTGTCTAGCTTTGTTTTTCCTGCTTCCGCAGTGAATTTAGGTAATGTGTATGACTTGCCTTCTGTTAATGAAAACTGTCTACCTCCTATTTCAATTACTACTGTTTTTGCCATAAATACGCCTTAAAATTGCTTTTGAATAATACTATAAAAACTCCGGTTAATCAACTAATAAAGGCTAAAAGCTAGCTCTATATCTCTAACGACTTAGTCGATACTTTTTCTTCTACATAGCTCACAAATTCATCAATACTCATATTTAAGCTATCTCCAGTTCTTTTCCTGATAGATAGGTTTCCTGATTCAATTTCTTTTTCTCCAATAACAATCATGAATGGAATCTTCTCTGCTTGAGCTTTTCTGATTCTGTTACCCAAAGTCTCGTTCGCTGCATCAATCTTAATTCGTAATCCCTTCTTCCTTAATGTCTTTACAAGGTTTTCTGTATATTCCAAGTGATTCTCAGAAGATATTGGAATTGCTGTAACTTGAGTAGGGGATAGCCATACTGGGAAAGCACCCATTGTTGATTCCATTAAGTATGCAATAAATCTCTGATATGAACCTAATATTGCTCTGTGAAGCATAACAGGAGTCTTTTGAGTACCATCGCTATCTGCATATTCCAAACCAAAATTCTTAGGCATAGCAAAGTCAATCTGAACTGTACCTAGCTGCCTATCATTTCCTAGCGCATCTTTAAGCATGAAGTCTATCTTTGGACCATACAATGCAGCTTCTCCAAGCCTTATCTGTCCATTTAGTCCCAACTCCTCATTAATCTTTGAAAGCATACTTTGAGCAGTATTCCAGTCTTCTTCAGATCCAATATACTTCTCAGGTGTTTCTGGATCTCTGAATGAAAGAGAAACCCAATGATTGCCCCACATTCCAAATGCTTTATAGAATTCTTCGATAATCTTAACAATCTTCAAAGCTTCTTCCTTAATCTGATCTGGTCTACAGAAAGTATGTCCATCATCAACTTCGAATGAACTTGTTCTGTTAAGACCTCCCATTGATCCTGGTTTCTCGTCTCTATGCTGCTGTGTAGATTCTACATAGGCTATAGGTAAATCCTTGTAGCTTCTTGGTCTAGATGCGTAGATTTGAGTATGGTGAGGGCAGTTAACAGGCTTTAATACATATTCATTGTCGTAGTGACCTTTAACATAGAATAGCTCTTCTCTAAATTTCTTTGCATGTCCTGATTTCTCGTACAGGTCTATTTTTGCCATATGAGGAATGTTTACCTCCATTGCTCCATATTCCTTACAGATATCCATTAAATGCTCTCGAAGAAGATTCTTGATGATAGTTCCGTTTGGCGTAAACATCACTAATCCCTTTCCAACCAAGTCGGAGAAGGCAAAAATATCCAACACTTCGTTAAGTTTTCTATGATCTCGTTTCTTTGCTTCTTCCAATGCTACCAAGTATTCATCAAGTTCGGCTTTTGCATTGAAAGCAGTAGCATAGATTCTTGTTAACATCTTGTTGGCTTCACTTCCTCTCCAATATGCTCCAGCTACAGACAATAGTTTGAAAGCACCAATTTCTTTTGATGGATTCTCAACATGACCACCTCTACATAGATCTGTATAGTTTCCAGATTTATAGAAAGTTAAGGATTGTCCTTCGCTAGCAAACTCATTAATTAGTTCTACCTTGTATTCGTTATCTTTATATTCCTCAAGCGCTTGTTCCTTAGTAACTTCCTGTTTTTCAAAACTATTCCAGCTCTTTAGTATCTCCTTCATCTTTGCTTCAATCTTTGGGAAATCTTCCTCAGAAATCCTTACGTCTCCAAAATCAAAGTCATAGTAGAAACCATTGTCTATAGCAGGACCAATAGTTCTTTTTGTTTGTGGATATAGCTCCATAACAGCTGCTGCCAATAAATGGGCTGCACTATGTCTTAAATGATCTAAATACTCCTTATCGTTGTTCATATTGTTTTATTAAGATTTAATGAGATTATATTACAAGCTAAGACATTCCGAAAGCAGCTTTTGTAACTGCAATCCTCGACATTGAAACCTAATGATGTATAATTTTAAAATTAAGTTACCAAAATTTAACATATGCATCACGTAGAAGACGACAATACAAACCTAGGATTACAAGAAGTAGCGAAAGAAGGACAAGAACTCTTTTCAGAGCTTAATGGAAAGAAATACGCAAGATTCCCAGTTAAAACACATTTAATTCTAATCGATGAAGATCTAGACAAAGTAATAGAGAAGTATGCGATTCCTGAATATAGAGCAGGGGACATATTCTGCATTACATCTAAGGTTGTAAGCATAACTAAAGGTTTCTACGTTAAAGAAAGTGAGCTCAAAGTTACTTGGCTAGCAAGATTCCTTGTTAGATTCGTAAAGAAGACTCCAAATGATCCTGGATTTGCTCTTCCACAAAAGATTCAAGTTGCTATGAACGAAGTTGGAATTCTACGATTTATTTTCGCAATGATTGGAGGAGTGGTGATGAAGTATATTTTTAGAAAACCTGGATATTTCTATATTCTTGCAGGACACAACATCAACGCTATCGATGGCTTTGTTCCTCATATGTATCCAGAACCTTTGAGAGGATATGGTTTCCTTGCTCCAAAGAATCCAGACGGAATCTGCAACGAAATAGAGCAGAAGTTTAGTATGCAAACAGCAATGCTAGATGGAAACAATGTAGAAAATATTGTATTGGGGATGAGTGAGGGTCTTAAAAATCGATTTAGCAAAGAAGAGTTACTTCAGATATTAAATGGTAACCCTCAAGGACAATCAGGTAATACACCAATATTGTTAGTTAGGGAAGTAGAATAGGACGGAATAGCAGTTATCCACAAAGATAACATTGGCTACTCCTCTACTTATCCACATTAGTTCCTTGGAACGCCTAGAAGATCTTTGACTTCATTAAACATCTCTAACCATAGTGGCCTTACGTTATAGAAAGCAAGCAAGTCTCCTTCTGGAATCTGTGGTTTCTCAAGCATCACTATCATAGCGAAACTCCTCTCTGCAGAAATATCGTAACCTACAAATGAAGCGTTAATGTTTCCTGAATATTGTCCATTCTCTACAACCAAAGCAGTTCCTGACTTAACACCTAAGTTATAGTTCTTGATACTGTCATATCCTGGTTCCCAAGATACCAAACTCTTTCCATAGTTAATACCCATCATCATATCCATAGTATCTGCAGTCTCCTTCTTAATAACTCTTTCAACAACAACTGGTTTATATTCCTGAATAGTTCCATCTGCATCGATAATCTTGTCTACAATCCTAGGTCTCATCCTTACACCATGATTCGCTATAGCTCCAACATACTCGATAGCCTGAACTGCGTTAACCTGATATCCGTGACCGTATGAATACGCCGCAACATCTCCAAGGTTCCAATCCTCTGGTTTCTTTAAGATACCATATGAATCTCCTACACCAAGGTCAACTCCACTTGCTTTTCCTATACCAAATCCTGAAAGATAGTTATAGAAATCCTGTTTCTGCATAAGCTTTGAAATATGGTAGAAACATATATTGTCAGACTTGTTAAAACACTCCCATGCTTTTAATGGACCTTGTGGCTTCTTGTCCCAAGTACATAGAGCTGCAAGATCTCCTGAAATCTCTTCACAACCATTGTGACCTTCTGGCTGAAGAATTGTATCTGGGGTAACAACACCTAGATCTACTGCGGAAGCCAAAGTGATGATCTTTCCAATGGAACCTGCTTCATACGGTCTATTTATAGCAGCATTACCAAATTCTCCACCGTCTTTTCTGTCATTTGGATTGTAGTCTGGGTAGTTTGCTAAAGCTTTAATAGCACCAGTTTTAGGGTCAATGATAATAACAATTCCTGACTGAGCTTCATATTTTTCAACACCTTCTTTAAGCTTTGCTTCAGCTTTTTGCTGTATCTTTTTGTCCAAAGTTAAATATACTGAGCTTCCATTCTTTGGTTCGATTGTAGGTAACAGTGCAGCTGTAACTGTTTGACCAATAGCGTCCAATTCACTTTGCAAGAAGCCCTTCTGAGGGTTTAAGATACCATTGTAGTACTCCTCTACTCCACCTACACCGTAATATTCATCTGAGCCCATATTTGTTAACCCAACAACATGAGCAGCCAAACTTCCTTCTGGGTAGTATCTTTTCGAAGTTAGAATGTAGTCCCAACCAGATAGTTTTGAATTCGAATCTGACTCCTTCCTTAATTCTTTAATTTTTTTGTAGTTCTCGTAGGAAACTCCTTTTGCAATTGGAATCCACGATATTCCTTCGGAATAGTATTCATTTATCTTTCCACTAATCTCGTTTTGTGGAATATTAAGTGTGATTGAAAACTTCTCAAGTAGCTCTGCTCTAGTTTGATTACCCTTCGTCTCTGCGATAATAAGGTCATTCATGTAGATATATATATCGAAAGATGGTTCGGAATATGCCAAGGTAGAGCCATCACTTGAATAGATGGTACCTCGATAACTCTTTAGCTCAAACGTAGCTGCTCTACTCTTTGCATACTCAACAAACTTGGAAGCTTCAGCTACCTGCCACCTGATAGAAAAAAGTGCTCCAACTACGAATAGGACTAAAAGGAGGGTGTGTATGAATCTAATTTTCTTCTGTACATTGTCTTTATTCATATAAAGCTACTTGATCTGAAGAATCAATCAAGTAATTAACATTTTTCTCAGTTAACTGATACTTCTCAGACACTGAAATACTTCCTGCTACACTTTTCTGTTTATTAATATCAGAAATCAACATCTCGTTTTCTAATCTATAAAGTTCCTTCTGTACCCTTATCCTGTCGATCTCCTGTGATTTCGCACCTAGTACTGAAGTTGCAAGTATTTGAGACATGAAGAATACAATACCTAGTATCGCATTAAGAACAATCATATTTTTATTTAGTATTCTAAAGTTCATGCTTGGTATTCGTAACAGAATAATTTAGCGCTTCTTGAGCTTAAATTTGCTAACAACTCTTCTACAGTTGGCCTTACTTCGAACGCTACTTCTTTAAACTTATCTGCAGCGGTTCTTTTGAAGTATTCTTTTACAAGTTTCTCTTCTCCTGAATGGAACGTTATGATCACAACTCTTCCTTTCTCGTTTAGAACCTTTTTTAAATCTTCTAAAGCAAGTTTTAGGTTATACATTTCATTGTTAACCGATATTCTTAGAGCCTGATACACTTTAGACAGAAAACTCATTCGTTTAGATTTCTCTCTTACGCTATCAAACTTAAATGTCTTATCAATCAGCTTATTTAAATCATCTACCTTGCTAAATAGTTTTCTTTTTCTTTCAATCTTTATAGCTTCAACTAGTTTCTTAAGAATTGATCCTTGGATGTCTGCATAATCGCTAAACATTTTTTCAAGCTCTTTGTTTCCAAGTCCATTTAATAAATCAGATGCCTTAACTCCATAACTCATATCTAATCGCATATCCAATTCATCATCTTTGCTTAAGTAAGACAATCCCTCCATTCTTTCTAGCTGATCTGTTGCCCAGCCTAAATCGAATAGTATTCCATCTACCTTCGTTATTCCATCTTCTTTAAGTGAATCTATTATTCTCTCCAGATTAGAAAAGTTCGCATTTCGTGCATAAATATGAACATTTCTAATCTCGGATGTTTCTTTAACAAAGTCATCTACATGCTTTTGATCTACATCTAAAGCTATTAGATTTCCTGTAGTTAGGTTATTAATTATCTCTTGCGCATGCCCTCCTTCACCAAGTGTACAATCAACATATGTACCAGAGTCCTTTACGTTAAGCAGCTCAATCGATTCCTTTTTTAATACTGGTATATGTTTTTTCA
Source organism: uncultured Candidatus Saccharibacteria bacterium (assembly GCA_964561155.1). GTDB lineage: Bacteria > Patescibacteriota > Dojkabacteria > J137 > J137 > KLAP211. Next base: position 77,506 of record CAZLOI010000003.1, read on the forward strand.
CAATCTTTCAGCTAAATCACTAACATTGTTTTTTAAATTATCTAACTTCTCTTTCCACAACTCCTCTGACCAAACTTCAGCCCATTCCCCTACTCCTATAAATATTGCGGTGGTTAAAATCTGTGCAAAATTTATTAAGCTGTCTGGAATCACAAATCTACCTTGCGAATCCGTTTCAACTTCCACCGCTCCTCCTAAAAGATATCTTTTCGTGTCTCTGACACTTAAGTTTAGTAGTGGCTTGGTATTCATCTCCTTTATCAATACATTCCATCTTGTCTCGTCTACTAGAATAAGACATCCTTCATATCCTCTAGTAATAATCATCCTGCCTTTGAGTTCATCCCTTATTTTCTTTGGTACAGCAATCCTATTTTTTTCACCAACTTGTGATGAATATTCTCCTAATAACATTCTGGTGGATTTAGTCAAAACAGTTAAAAGTGCAATCTTTCTATGTTCACCACTAATCACCACATATCGCCAGTTTATGTGAAAACACTTTGAGTGTCAAGATTAATGCAGGAAAAATACTACAAGATGAAGGTAATTGAAGTATGAGAAAACATTAAAACTAAATAGAAATTACAAGAAGAATACAATTGTTATGGAGAAAATTAAGGGATTTTAATTTTGATGTTGTAGCTACAATTCCCAAGTTCCGATATTTCGGAATCTTGTTTCAAGAGAATTAACATCAAACAAATCAATGTTTTTAATTCTGTTGTTTGCGTAGTATATGAATTCTGGGTGATACAAGAACACTACTGGAACATCATCTGCAAGTAAAGATTGAAATTCAAGATAGTTAGTTTTTCTTCTCTCTTTGTCTTCCAATGGATCAAGCTTCCTTGTATTCTCTAGAATCGAGTCAACCTTGGATACTCTAACCACAGTTCTATTTCCACTACCATCTGTTCCAACCTGTACAGTTTCTTCAGTACCTTTGTATCCTGAAAGGTTAAGCCCTGGAGTTTTTTCCTGACTACTATGAAATAGCTCATATCTATCTGGATCTATGAAGGTATTCATTCCGTAAAGTATTACATCAAAAAGTCTTGGAGAAAGAAACTGATTATTAATTTCTTCTAGAGACCATCCTTCAGGTGCATCTGTTCCAGTTTCCTGTCCTGCCATTTCCCTTCTGTCTATAATTACTTTAATTCCAACCTCCTCTAGATCTCTTTGAATACTCTTACCAACGTTTAACCTATCAAAGCTGTCAACAAAGTACAAACTAAAGCTCATTGTTTCTCCACTTGAATTTGTTCTATACAAATCATCTTCACCTCGAATTAACCAATCCGATGCATCTAGTAATTCAATAGCCTTTTCTTTGTTGTACGTAGCCCAAGGAGCGCTAGCGTTAAAGAACTCTGACTTAGATGCAATTGGACCGAAAGCTTCCTCCCCAGCGCCTTGCAGAGCGTTTGTTACAAGCTCGCTTCTATCTGTAGCATATGAAATTGCTTTCCTTATATTCTTGTCTTGCAAGAATGCAGGCCCTATTGTACTTCCATCTGGCTTTGTTCTTAGGTTGAAGTATAACCCCCAGAATTGATTTACAAGAACTGGACTATTGAACTGATTAATGTTCTTGTACTTATCAATATCTTGATTGTACTGGGTTGTCGATGCAGCAAGTGTGTGAATAGCACCTGTTTCTAAAGCAGTTACTGCTTCCTCAAAACTTCTAAACATTCTAAACTGAATTCTCGAGAATGGTGGAACCTTTGTATTGTCGTAGTAGTTAGTGTTGTATGAAAGCACAACAGCAGCACTATCTATAGATGCAAATTTAAACAACCCAGTTCCAACAGGAGATCTAAATAATTCTGGTTGAGAACTATCAATATCTGCTGAATTAACATCGTCTGTTCTATGTGCTGGAATAATCTTAATCGCTATAAGTTCTAAAAAGTTTGAAAGAATTGGATTGTCGCTTGTTTCATTACAAGTAGAACTATTGTCAGCTCCCTTGGTACAGATTCTAATAGTATAAGGGTCAACAACTTCCCATCTCATCTGCTTAATAGCTTTAATATAAGCTTCGTTTCTATTTTCAATAGTTGATATTAACTCCAATGTTTTGGCAACATCTTCAGCTGTGAACGGAATACCATCGTGCCATCTGACAGTCTTTTTAAGACTGAATTGATAGTCTGCTCCTTCTCGAAATCTAATTACTTCAGCAGCCAATACATTTGTAATCTTTGGAACCCACACTTCTCCACTTTGTTCATATTCAAACTTAATAAGAGGTTCATAAACAAGTTCAGTAATATCTCTTTCTAACTGAATTCCAGATGGAATTAGCGGGTTAATCTTATTTAATTTCTGCAAAGCTCCACTTGAATCCGCACCCATGACAACACCTTCAATCAATATCCCCTGTTCTGATCTAACAACACCTACTGAAAATAGGCCGATAACGAGAACAACAAGTATCGAAGAAAGGAAATGAGAGTTTGGAGTATGCCTTGAATAAATAGTTTCAGTTTTTCTATAGATAGCAGAAAGATAGTCAGGATAACTCCATACTATCTCCCTTATTCTGTAGAAGATTTTTTCTATAATTAGAAATATCTTAAGCATTTGTTAGTGCGATAGCTATCGCCAATCCTGCGAATAGGAATCCCAATACTAAAGTAGAGTTATATAATAAGCCTTCTAGTCCTCTTCTTGATCTATATGATTCTCCTCCAGATGAACCTCCAAAAACAGTACCTAAACCACCGTTTCTGTTTTGTAATAAGATACTGATTGATAATAGCAACGCTACAACCGCTTCAGCATATTTGAATATTGTATTAAGCTCCATAATTTATTTATAACTATCAAGATTTTAACTTAAAGTACTCAAAATGACCATTCTAGAATACTACATCAACTCAAATAGTTTTAGAATATGCATTGTTTGTAATATAATCCGATATATTGTTAAAAACTATATATGCGAAAGGTTGGAGAGATAACATTTATTGCTGATTCAAAGTTTGCCATTGCCAAGACAACTGAGTTCCTAATCCTAGGTTCCGAAGTTCTTGTATGCCAAGATATTAAGCTTCCAAATGAAGAGAATACATTTAGAATTCCAAAAGGAAAGCTTAAGGTTGTTATGCTTCAAGACGAGAACGTATACCTTCTCTCGATTGTAACAAAGAACAAAGCAGAAGATACTCATGACAATCAAACATTGATTCGAAGCTTAAGTATTTTCTCATCTCTTTTCCCAGAGAACACAGGAAGTACAGTTATTCCAGAGAACGATACCGAACTCGCTGAATACAGCGCGAAGCTTGAAGCTGCCAATCTTTCAGATATTAAGGTTAATCCAAAAGTCGTAGCAACAGATTCCATATACTTCTAATGGATATAGATATTAAGATACTTCCAACTGTTGGATTTAGTCTTACAGAAACTGGAGAACAATTAAGAATATCGTTAAACCTTCAAACATATAGTCACAAGGTAAATATTCTTGGAGCTCACCTGTACCTAGTCTCAGATGATATTGAAATTGAAAAGAACATTTCATATATTAAGAGATATATCGATCCAAAGACCAATGTCGATCTGAATTTAAACTTAACCCTTACAGATTCAGAGAGTCCTCTAGAAAATACAATATACGAGTTCCAAAACAAGATATATGAGTTAAGCTCAAAAGGAATTGATAAGAAAAATATTGGGTTCAAGATTAAATCGAGTATCTACGAGATTAAGAATGAGTATCTAGAAAAGATACTTAACCTTCTAACATTACCAGGAAAGGATTTCCAGCTTAAGTTAAAGGTAGAATATGATCCGATTAAAGGCTTTCTAGATAGATTTAATAGAGAAAGCTTCTTAATTGAAAAGAGTTTTAAGTTAGTAGAGAAAGATAGATTAAAGTTATTGGTAGATAATTTCTTGATGATATCTGTATCAAAGATTCTAATGTCTCCAGAGAATATAGATTTAAAGGGAATGATATCCGAAGCTATATTGAACTAAAAGGAAGGGACGGCAAAAAGCCGTCCCAGTTTTTTAAAAATCTAGATGAAATTAAAAAAAGAATAAGACTATTCTAAGAAGGTATATATTTTATGATCGTACAATCTTCTTGACCGAACCCCACAACATTACCAGGGCTAAGACTAACATCGTTAATACAAATGTTACGAGTCCACCTTTAGCTATAGCTAAGGTTACCTCATCGAATCTCTGGGCAGAGACTCGAACCATAGGTGCGAGAAAAGGACCTGCGACGTACGCACCAAAGATTGCGCGACAAGAGGGCTGTTAGGCCCTCTTTGAAGAAACTATATTAGAAATTAAATAGCTCACTGAAATCTGTGATAGTTACATCACTTGGTGGCATAAACATACTTGCGTCTACACTCCAGTTGGTACAAGTAAAGCTAAAGTTCTGGTTAACATCTACTCCTCCGTAGTCATCTGTAAGATCAGATTGTTCGGATGCATTTAGATTAAACATAACACCTGTCTTTTCTTCATTATCCCATACGTATTGTACATCCTCGGTTATTACCATACTTCCGTTACCTTCAGCACTAACGAAATCAGCTCTTAGGTTACCTCCTGCAAAATACATAGTTCCTGAATCTGCACCATCTACGTAAGTACATCTTTTGTTGTCTCCACTAGCAAGAAAGTCACTAATAGAAGCGGAAGCCGCAGCACTTGTATCTGTTGCATTGTCATCTTGATTGGTATTGTTTGTGGTGTTATTCGTTGTGTTGTTAGTATTGTTTGTAGTATTTTCAGCACTACCTCTGTTAGTTAAGACAACTACCACTACGGCAGCACCGATCAAGAGGAGTAGAAAGAAAGCTACAGCAGCGATTACGATTGCTTTTGTTGACATAAATATATATAAAAACTATTACTAGCTAAATCTTACATGAGAAGCTTTTGGGGGACAAGAGAATATTGGAACAGTTATATTAGATCCGTAGATACTTCTAGAGTCTCTGGATTAACATACTGAGGCCACATGTATTCAGGATACGTAACTTTACCTCCCCATACACCACCTTCCAATTGTTTAACTGAATCAAGAAGTGCCTTAGGGTCGTTAGGTTTTCTGTTCTAACTAATTCTTGGGAACCATATTTAGGATTTAACCCAGACATCGCTTTGTTAGTTATACCCCAATTTGCAGGTGAATATATGTAGTAGTTTCCAGTTGCTTTATCAAATACCTTAGCTACTACATGGTCATCACTGAAGTGTTTTAGTTCATATCTATTAACCTCACCTTGTTGAAAGAATCTCCTAGAAACAGGTATTGGACACTCCATACTCATTAATACATCAACTTCTAATTCGGGATTCATTTTACGTATATATAAAGCCACAAAGACACATGCGAATATACAAAGTGACTTGGTTAATTCCATATGATATGTTCTCCAATTCTCTGCAGTCATTTTTCCAAGAAGTGTATCATAAAGGCTTACCCCCTCTACTCTTTTAACTCTCAACTCTTCAATATCAGCTACACCGTGCTCGTCTAGTATTGATTGAAAAGGTTCAGTAGTGAAGAATATTGAATCGAAGATGCGATCCGAAGTAACATCTGACACTTGTGTATAGAACGCAAGCGCAGCTTGGTGCAAAGCAACAAGAGCTGGATGTGCTTCTAAATGTTCAGTATTTAAGACTGATAGTACTTCTACGCTTTGTGGTATTTCTGATGACTCCATATTGAATTAGTACATCATATCATTGTTAGCAAGAACAACGAAAGAGAAGATTGAACGAATGAAGTGAAAAGCTGTTTGTAGTATTAATACGGGATGGAAGGGACTCGAACCCTCAACCTTTCGCGTGACAGGCGAATGCTCTAACCAGTTGAGCTACCACCCCTTATATGGGTATACGGATTTTACAGTATTTATTACTTTTTTTAAAGGGGAGTTGTATAATCTCTCAGATGCTGGAGTGGCGGAACTGGTATACGCGCTACCTTGAGGTGGTAGTGTCCTTTAACAAGACGTGCAGGTTCAAGTCCTGTCTCCAGTATTCAACTACTTTCTTTCAGCCAACAACTTTACTCTCTCCAACGCCTTTGGATATGCATCATTAAAATAGTCTTCCAGTTCATCTGGAACATCAAAAGCAACTGAGAGAGTTGTAGTACCATCTTGCTCAGTGAGTACATAACTCTCGGTTCCACCTGTCCACTGCTTTTCTCGTTCAGCCTTACCTCTATCTTGAGTATCTGCTTCGTGTCTAAGTATCAACGATTCATTCTCAACTAGCTTTTCAACCAAACTAGTTACTCCGTAACCGTTTTCAGCTAAGAATTGAATTACACTTCCTTCTTTCAATTCCCCTACCATATACGTTCCCTGATCGATAATATTCGCCCATTCTCGAAAAGTCTCATCTTGCCACAGTGTATTCCAAACCTTCTCTTTCGAAGCAGTTATCTGGATAGAGAATTGTAATTCTTTCATGTCTATTCTTTAACCTCTTTTCTTAAAATAACATCCATATCCTTTCCCTTTGCTAACTCATCAACCATCTTATCTAGATACCTTATAGCCTGCATTGTTGGGTGTTTAATCTCCTCTACTCTAACTCCACAAATAACGCCTTTAATTAAAGAACGTAATGGATTAAGTTTTGGAGCTTCATTAAAGAAAGTCTCGAAATCAGTTTCCTTTTCTAGTTGTTTCTCAAGCTCTTTTTGAGTGTAACCAGTCAGCCAACGTATTATTTCATCAACCTCTGCTTTTGTACGTCCTTTCTTCTCAGCCTTCGCTACGTAGAATGGATATACACTTACAACACTTGTTTTATATATTCTATGGTTTTCGTGATTGTTCATGGTGATACTTTACTATAAATACCACGAATTCGGCAATTATCTATTGGAATCTACGTACAGTTGTAATTCAGGTTCAATATACTCAATTTCATCGGACCAGAACATATTCCAATCAGACACCCTATCTAAAGCGTGCATTAGGTCTTCGTCATCAAATTCAAAACCTTTATTTGGTGGTCTAAACATTAAATGAAAAGCTATAGAATGCACAAATAGCTCAGAAATTTCATCGTTTAGATATTCTCTTAAAGATTTCTTGTACAGCTCACTAATATCATCTTCAGTGGCTTTTTCTCTAGGATAATTAGCATCATTTAAATACTTTTCAATATTTTCTTCTAGTGAGTTATCTTCATCATTATCTGGTAGTGATTGATAATATGATTGTACAGCTAATCTAGTATTTGAAAACTCAGATTCTTCTTGCTTAACACTCCAAACAGATACTTTCTTAAGTAAGTTCTTAAGTTCTGATTCTTCTTCAATCTGATTTAATAATGTCTCTGCTAATTCTGCTAATTTTGATCTAGAAATAGACCCAAAAAAGTAAGCATATATTGCTTTATCAAATTCAGTTTTTACTGCTACATCATTTTTAGACATATGAGTTAGGTAATAGTTAGATTTATTATAAATCTTTATATGTGAAATCTAAAGCTTACACCAACTGTGTCCTCATTCGAGGTAGTCATTTTTGACTAAAGCTTGCGGTCAATTACTTAGAACCGCTTGCATAACACAGTTGGTTTTCTACAAAGTTGCTAATTACCTAGGCGTCGCCGAGTTTATATTTAGAACCTACGAATTCTTTAAACCACTTGATCTTGAGTTGCTTACTACATTTTTAAAAGACAAGATAGAAATCAATTTACATTCAATTGAATTTCACAATAAATACGCGGATATTGTATTTCACCCAAATGTAGCTAAGTATGAAGAAGTCGAAAGCTATCTAGCTAGAGAGATTTTAAGAATCGTTGAATCTACTCAATAACCTAAATGTATCCTATACCAACCCATGTGCACCATTCTCTGCTACACCATTCTGAGTTAGGATACTAAATACAGCCTTTTCCTGAAAGTCTCTAATACTTCTTGCACCAACATAGCTCATAGCAGACTTTAAACCCATAACATAGTTCTCTACAACCTCTTTAACTGTTCCTTGATACTTGGTTAAACCAGAATCACCTTCTACAAACCGAGTTGCACCCTGTTTAAAATTCTTGTCTGACTCTGCTCTTTTAATCTTTGCTTGAATAGAACTAGAACCAAAATACTCCTTAAACTTCTTTCCATTCTGCTCAATAACGTCTCCTGGAGATTCATCACAACCTGCAAACACACTTCCCATATACACAGCACTTCCACCTGCAGCAATTGCCTTTGCAAAACTACCTGGCATCTTCACTCCACCATCTGCGATAACGGAGATACCGTGAT
>CAZLOI010000003.1:85799-94201 GCA_964561155.1 uncultured Candidatus Saccharibacteria bacterium
TTGGCAATATCAAAACACTCCATTATAGCTGTAATCTGTGGCATACCAGCACCTGTATTAACTCTCGTTAAACAAGCAGCTCCTGGTCCAATACCAACCTTAATACCATCTACCTTCAAATCAATAAGAAACCTTGCTGCTTCTCTTGTTGCAATGTTTCCTGCAATCAATGGGAAATCCTTGTACTTCTTTCTAAAGGTAACAATCGCATTCTTGGTAAGCATATTATGTGCGTGAGGGGTATCCATAATAATTAACGTTACACCTGCATCCACCAAAGCTTCTGCTCTCTCCATAAAATCTCTAGAAGTTCCAATTGCTGCTGCAGTAGAACAAGCTTCCTTCTTCACTTTCTTCACCATATCCACTTGTTCTTCGATACTTCGAAATTGATCAATAGTTGCAATACCACCTTCCTTACACAACGCTACAGCTAACTTAACCGTATTAACAGTCTGCATATTCGCAGACATAATAGGAGCACTAAGAGTTAACCCAGGAACAATCTGTATAGAAATATCTACATCTTCTCTAGAATTAATTTCAGAAAATTGAGGTCTTAGCAAAACATCATCGAAAGTATAGCTAGGCGTAGAGTTAATACTTGCCATCAATTTTTAGATTAAAAATTAAGGAGTAATACTTGAAGGTATTACGGTAAATTCTATCAGACCACCTTAAATTGTAAAGAGAGAAAATACTACAAGTCTTATGATAGAATTCATATATGACAAAAAGAAACCTAATTGCAATATTCCTCTCTGCGTTTGTAATCTTCATAATATTGGCTGTAATAGTTGCTAGCTCATTAAACTCCACGAATAATCAAAGTTCAGAGAATACAGAGACTACAAATATGCCAGACAATAATAGTACAAATACAGAGAATGATGATACCAACACAGACTTCGAAGTAGATTTAGATACAGATGATAATGATGGTGAGAATACTACTATTCCTGGAACATACACACAGTATTCTAAGGATAAGCTAACGAACGAAACAAATATCATCTTTTTTGCAGCAGGATGGTGCCCTTCGTGTGCGGAGCTAGATTCAAACCTTTCCTCAGCAATAGCTATTCCAGATGGACTTACTATTCTTAAAACAGATTACGACAATTCTCAAGAAATTAGAGAAAAGTACGGAGTTACGATCCAGCACACCCTTGTTCAAGTAGATAAAGATGGGAACTTAATTAAGAAAGTGAATGGGTTATACAGTGTCTTTACTTTAGATGATATTATTCAGGAATTTAATTAATAGAATTCAGTGTCATACTATTTGGTATTAGTTTCCTTGCAGGAATTCTAACTGTGTTCGCTCCTTGCATATTCACATTTCTACCTGTAATTCTTGTTGGTTCAAGTGCAGATGGTTCAAAGAATTATAGACGCGCGTTGATTATAACTGTATCACTTGGGCTTTCTGTAGTTATATTTACCCTACTCCTTAGAGTATCTACATCATTCCTAAGTATTCCGTTACAGACTTGGGATATTATTGCGGGATCAATAATACTAATTCAGGGAATTATCATTCTACTTCCGCAACTTTGGACTAAAGTATCAGAAGCGATAGGCCTTGGGAGAACACAATCTAAGATTTCAAAAAACACTGGTGCTGTAATGACAGGGTTAGCTTTAGGTCCAATATTCTCTTCTTGTAGTCCAACATATGGGTACATTATTGCTGTTGTTATTCAAAACAGTTTTACAATAGGATTTATTTACCTCCTTACCTACGTATTCGGTTTAAGCTTAATGCTCTTTTTAATTAGTATATTAGGTAGCAAGCTAACGCAGAGATTAAAGTTTGGGACCAATCCAAATGGTATGTTCAAAAGAACCTTGGGAATACTGTTTATATTACTTGGCTTATTTATAATGACTGGCTTCTATAAGCAAGTTGAAACATTCATTATTCAAAATATCCCGGCCCTTGATATAACAAGGATAGACCGTTCAATTCTTCAGGATACTATTTAAGATCAAAAGATAATTCTTCTTTTTCTGTAACCAAACACCTATTTCTCAGGTATATTTATATAGGTTTAAGCTTAACGCCTGCAATGAATAAAGATGAGTTTTTGAATTCCTATAAGGAATATAATAGGTATGTATTCTCTTACGTTTACTTTAGAGTTGGTAACTCCAAAGAAGTAGCAGAAGATATTACTCAAGAAAGCTTTATACGAGCTTGGAAGTATAGAGAGAAGTACAACAAAGCCAGGTCAGGCTTTAAAGTATGGATCATTTCTATATCTAGAAACGTTGTATCGGATTATTTCAATAAGAATCCAGAGCTTTCAGAACTTACAGAAGAAACAGTCACAACGCATATAGAAGAAACAAAAGGAAGAAACGAAGATTCAAACATAGATATCTACTACCTCATGAACAAGCTAAATGCGAGGGAAAGAGAATTAATAAGACTTAGATACATGCTTGAATTTAAGATTACAGAAATTGGAGAGATACTTGGCGAAGACTCGAATAACCTGAAAGTAGAAATATTTAGAATCGTTCAAAAACTTAAAGAAATATTTAATTCAAAAGCGAATGGATAACTTTGAAGATACACTTACAAAAAAATTAAAAGAATCTCTAGTTGCACCATCCAATCAATGGGAAACCAACACCTTGGATAAACTTGCGATTTTAGTAGATAATGATAATAGTAATAACTTTAACCTTTTAACTTTTAACTATTTAACCTATATGAACAAGAAGAGTTTGATCCTAGGTGGGATATCATTTGCTGCTCTGACACTCCTAATTGTGCTGACAGCTATCGTTATCTTTAACCGGCTACAAAACAACAACAAGATCGATACAGCAAATCTAACTGAATCGGAGCTTAATGAACTATACCTGCGAATTGCCGAAGCTAACCCTACATTTGATTCAGATGCAGCAGTATCAAGAGGTTCGAATGCTTCTGCAGATTTAGAAAGCGCACTTTCATCATATGTTGCTGATTCAAAATTAATCGCTCCATACTATGGTGAAGAGAACGTTCTTTATACAAATACATATACAAATAGCTACGGTCCTGCAGTTGGATCATGTTATACATTTGGATACTATGGCACATATGCACCTGGGGATGTAGAAACATCTGAATCACAAACTGTATACGTTGGTGGATATGCTAACTCTGTTTCCAAAGTTACAAGAGGAGATGGTCAAGTAACGTCGTACTATTCAAACATTGCCAATGCAAGTTCAAATACATCATATGAATACCAAGGTGGTTCATTCGCTGTTAAATTTAACTACCCAGTATATTCCGCAATGCCCCTAGCAAGAGTTACCGATGTAGTTACCGAATCAACATTGAGCGAGGAATCATTAATTGTTGCACCTGATTTGTATGTTGATGATGGAACAACTTCATCTGATCAACCTATTGAAAACCTAAGCGAGGATCCTGCTACAAGAATCAAACAGTTGTTTGGAGACAACGCTACTATTATTGGAACAAAGAATGAAGGAGGAAGTGACTATTATGTAGTTGAAAGCACATACGAAGTTAACTGTTTGGAACAAAACTACCGAACTCTTTCACTATCCTCTGTTGAACCAACATTCACAAATACAACAATTAACCACTACAAGATTGATCCAGAAACATACTTGGTTGTAGATACAGCAGTGTATTTAGATGCAGCTACAGAGAACAATCTAATATCTGTTAGTACAACAACAAGTACCGAAAGAGCAGTTTCAGGGTTTGACGAAGTATCATCATTGTTTAGTTTCCCATTCAATGTAACTGTTAGGGAGATTACAGTTCCTGAATATTCTCCTGAGTCTGAGATTAACAAGACACGAAGCATGATTCAGGATATGGGTATTGATGTTCTTAAACCAACGAATGAGAATCTAATACTTGATAGCATTACTCTATACGACAACGAGGAACAAAATAATATCTATGGATATTCTTCAGAGAGAGACTTCTACCCTGCAGGTGCTGTTGGAGACAAAATATATGAAATGTATACAGGTGGAAGTACGTTTAACTATGATCCAGATACGCTCTATGAGGATGGGTCATATTTCCCAACAAGTCTAGGTTATGCATACTTCAATTCATCTGATTACGCTACTTCACTTTCATACACATTGTACGAAGACACAGGAAGAAACTACGACAATCTATTGGCAGGATTAGGTACAGGAAAGGCTAGTTTTACAAATTCAGATGTTAATACAACAATTGATGGGACAATAGTTCCTGCAGTTCTATTAACATATACGTATGATGAGTCATCTTATGGAGTAGCAGAAGGAACTGGAGCTTCTGATTCAGTTGAGCCATCGGCACCGGAAGCAATAACACTTGCTCCAACAAACTATAATGAGCTGTTAATACGACACAATGGAATCATCTATCAGATTAGCTCTTACAGTTCTACAAGTACTCTAGAATTAGGTAGCCTTGTATTTACAAGCCTAAGTAATACAGAACTCGAAACAGTATTCGCTACTATGGTAACTAGGTATACAACACCTGAGATACTTTATTAAGAAAATAAATCATAAGTTAGAGCGCGAAAGCGCTCTTTCTTTATGCTCTTTTAACAAAGAAGAACTTCTTTAAGGCATTCTGGTATAATGATTCCATGTTTAGAGACGAAATAAATTTAAGATTCAAATCAGGAAAAGGAGGAGACGGTCATGTTTCCTTTGGAATAGACAAGAAACCCGACGGAGGTATTGGTGGTGATGGTGGTTCTGTATATATCGAAGGAGCTCAGAATGAGTATGATCTTTCTCACGTTAAAGCATTCCAACTCTTTGAAGGAGGAACAGGTGAACATGGTGGGAAGAATCATATTAAGGGTGCCAACGGAAAGGATGTAGTCGTTAAAGTACCACTAACTACTCAGGTGTACGACTTAGATGGAAATCTAATGATGACAATTGACAAGGTTGGAGAACGAAAGCTCATTGTTCCTGGAGGAAGAGGAGGTTTAGGAAACCACTTCTACAAGAAAGCTCATGGAGTTGATCTATACCGATTTACTCATGGTATTCCTGGACAAGAGATTGAATGCAAATTAAAACTAGAACTATTTTCCGATATTATATTCATAGGTTTACCAAATGCTGGTAAGTCATCAGTTCTTAAGGAGTTAACTAATGCAGATGCAAAGGTTGGAGCATATCCATTCACTACATTAATTCCACAACAAGGAAGAATGGATGGCCTTACTCTTATGGATCTTCCAGGACTTATTGAAGGAACCCATTACGGAAAGGGTGTAGGAACAAAGTTTGTTAAGCATACAAAGAGTGCTAGATTAATCGCCCACTTTATATCTTGTGAATCTGAGGATATTGTTTCAGATTACAATACAATTCGAAGTGAAATTGAAAAGCTTGGTGAAGATCTAGGAAACAAGAATGAGGTTGTAATATTAACAAAAACAGATTTAGTATCTAAAGAGAAACTAGCTACCATTGAAGCAAAGTTAAAGAAGATTACAAAGAAATATATATCGGTTTCTGTATACGATATAGAGAAGCTTGAAGATTCAAGAGATTTCTTAAGAAAACATATATGATTATTTTCAATCTAAAGACTTTTCCAGAAAGCACAGGAGACAATGCTAGAAATATTGTATCTATGCTTGAGTCTTTAATTGTTGAAGGAACTATACAAGCTGAGAAGTTTAGTGTTGCTCCAAGTGTATTAGATATTGTTTCTCTAAGAAAAGAGTTTGGAAGGATTAATCTAATTTCCCAGAACGTTGTCAAGGAAGATTCTGATTCAAGTAACCAATGGATGACACCAGAGAATCTAATAGAAAATGAGATTAGTTTTTCGATATATAACCATTCGGAGAACAGAAGCTTTGGAGCTAGTTTTGTTGAAGATATTAAAGAGATTCAAAATAAAGGAGTGTCTCTTGTAGTATGTGTAGAGAATCTAGAAGAAGCAACGGCTGCACTAGAAGCAAAGGCATTTGGAGTAGCGTATGAACCAAGGGATTTAATTGGAAGTGGAGTTTCTGTTTCAACTAGAGAGGATGTAGTGCGAGAGTTTGTTAGGTTAGTAGATGGCAAGGCAATGCCTTTTATTGGAGCTGGAGTAACTACAGGAGATGATGTATTAAAGTGTATGGAGTTAGGTGCCAAAGGAGTATTAATTGCTTCAGCATTCGTTAAGGCTTCAGACAAAAGATCTAAGGCTATCGAGTTACTCTCTAATTAAGAAAGATCCATTTCTGGATCTCTCTATTCAATTCTATAATTACCTAAACTTCTTCCTTCCTTCTTCCAAAGTCGAATTTATATAGTGTTAATCCAACTATAACTAGTATCATACCTAGTATTAGTGGATCTAACTCATCCGATATTATAGCGGTTGCTGGTAGGGAACTGTCTGCTCCTGCTACGTTCCCAGTATCTACAATAACAGAGGATGATCCGTCATCTGTATCATCTCCAGGTGCAGGGTTGGTATCTGCCAAGTTCACTACAAAGTTCCTTATTCCTGTATCAGTTGCTAGAGCACCATTTCTTTTTCTAATTGTCCAACAAACTTTTGTATCATCCTGTACAGTTATATTATGAGAGAAGTTTCCATCTCCATCACCAGTACCCGCTTGTATTGTAGCTACGTTACTTAAGCCTGATGATGCAGGACAGGATTCATTAAGTCCCACTACCAAGACTCTAACTTTATATTCGTTTGTATTACCAGCACAATTAACTCCAAAGCTACCATTCTTATTCCAAGAAAGTGTTACGCTAGCAGTATTTACAACTGAGTTATTCTTAGGCGTTAATAGTTGTGCTTTTATAGGTGCTTCATTCGAACAAGTAGGTGTTCCAGTAGTCGTACCACCTGTTGTTGTACCACAAGATCCTCCAGGTGTTACTGTACCATTGCTACAGCTATAGTTTGTTCCATCGATACATGATGTTGCTCCATGGGTTATTGTTTGACCACCTTGAGTACAGTTATCTGTTCCTGTTTGACCTCCTCCTGTTGTAGTTACACATGCAGATCCATTCCATGTTCTGCCATCACAACATTGACTTGTACCAGTCGCCGCCGCTCCTGCTGAACTACATGTATAATTCCTATAACTTGTTGAACTTCCACAAAAACTACCATTTACTGAAACAGTTTGTGTTGTTCCTGGAACAGTACACGGAGTTGCAGGTGCCGCCCCATGCCAAGTACATATATTAAGTAAGGTTACAGAACTAGTTGTACAGGTGGTTTCATTAGAAGCGAAATTACCGCAATTTACCTGAGAACAATACGATGCTGCTCCTGCTTTTGAATTACATTGAGATGAACCTTCATTGAATGAACAACATGTCCCTGATGTAATTGAACTGGTTGCTCCCTTACAAGCACTTTCTGTGGTTTGTAAACATGCACCGCTAAATACAGAATTAATGGGTCTACAGTCGTCATCATTTACATCCGCAGCCTCACTATCATCTGGAGCTTGTGATTGATTTATCTGAGTAGCTAGGTATAAAGAGACTCCTCCTAATATAACTGTAGCTATTAGTAGAATGAATAACGTTATTTTCTTTCTGTCGTACATATGTAATTGTAAATATTTCATTTACATTAAAACAATTTTCTATCCTCTTTGCAACTAAACAATATCCCTGTCTAAATATATATCTTGAACTTCATGAAGAAGCTTAACTCCATCTTCGAAACTCTTCTGAAAAGCCTTCCTTCCTAATATCAATCCACTTCCTCCTGCTCTCTTGTTAATAATGGCTGATTCAATAGATGATTGTAGATCATTCGAACTTGCAGGACCTCCGTTACTTAGCATAGGAACGCGTCCTCCAAGACAGTTAAGCACTTGATACCGTACCATCGAAACAATATTCTCTGAATACTTGCTACCTAAATTCTCATCACTCAACTTTCCATATAGACCATCCTTTGTAGGCATCTTTTCAAAACCTCCTTTCATTGTTGGCATCTTTTGTTTGATAATATCGGCTTGTATTGAACAACCCATATAGTTGGCTTGCGCAGTGAAATCAAGCGATGTATTTAACTCATCATACTTTCCACCAAGCTTTACATAGCACCAAAGAACCGTAAACATACCCATTGAATGTGCTAAATCAAAAGCTTCACTCACTTCCTTAATCTCTTCCCTTGAATTCTGTGATCCAAAATATATCGTAGCTCCAACACCAATCGCTCCCATATCATGAGCGTTCTTCACTGTTCCAAACATAGATTGTCTAAATAGGTTTGGTGTCAAAGATTCATTGTGATTAAGTTTAACGATAAAGGGAATCCTGTCTGCATACTTCTTTGAAACCATACCTAGGTTTCCAAACGTAGAAGCAACAGCATTAGATCCTCCTTCCAAAGCTAGCCTAACTATATTCTCAGG
>CAZLOI010000004.1:0-38057 GCA_964561155.1 uncultured Candidatus Saccharibacteria bacterium
TTCTAGTTAGAGTTTTCTTGAGTATCGTTTGTGTTAGGATTAGTTTCAACTTTATCTGCATCGTTATCAGTTTGAGGTCTTCGACTTTCTACTACTTCGATAATGTCGTTAATCATATCCCCAATTACAGGTACTGTAATGAATGGTCTTAGTACAAGTGCTACCAAGGCAATTACTATAGTTGATCCTATTACAAACCCTACTCCATTAAACATTCCATTAATTAAGGATGCCTTAATATTAGGTGTTCTAATTTCCTTTAGTATTTTTGTGTTTTCTGATTCGTTCATACTGTATTTTTAATATCTCCTAGTATTCTATCACTTTAGAACTTCATTAGGGAGATTATGCTTGAATAGATATAGTATAATTCATGCAATGGAGGAGTCGCATAGTGGTCTAGTGCGCAGTCCTGGAAAGACTGTTCTCGCGTAAGCGGGACGCAGGTTCAAATCCTGTCTCCTCCGCCAGAGAACTTAGCAATTTAATCGCTCTTTACTATATTATTTGTTATATCATATACACAAGATATGTCAGATACGTACAAACAAGATGCAATACCAGGGTTAGATCCAAAGCTAAATGGATTAGCTACATGGGAGCAGTTCCTAGATATAATGGGGATCTCTGCTGAAGATTTCAAAGCCAAGACTCTCTCTGATCGTGAAATACGCGATCTTCAATCGCTATACGAGAAGCTTAAATACTTAAGTGAGTTTGCTTTCCATAAAGATGATCAGGTTGAAAGATTCTATAGAGCTGCATTGGAAGTGAATGAGAATAGTCAGATAGGGATTATGTATAGAATGCATATAGCTTGGAGACGAGCTACTTATCCCGATGTAAACCCTGTTAACCTGTCCTTAATTGCAGCAAGGCATCAGAAGACAGCTTTATATAATTCTATGGCTGCAAAGGTATCAGAGGCCCTAGATACAGGTGAATACTTCCAAGGTCTTGATCTCTTGGATACATTTCTTGAAGAAAGCTATAGAGATGAAAAGATTGCAGATTACACTACTTTTTCTCTTGTATTGGAATTGATGAATGAACTTAACAATGTAGTTCTACAAAAGGAAGCAGGATATGACAGAAGAAATTTTGCTAGGTTATTGCGATCTGCTGTTATTAACAAGTTTAGAGCTGCATATTCTCCAAAGTTTCTTGAGAGTATGTTACAAGAACTTGGTGTATCGTTAGGGAGAGAAGCATGAGTGATTCAGAGATTCCAAAAGAACTGTTGGCTGAACTAAATAAAGACAGTGTTGCAAAGTTTGCTTTTAATAAACTAAGTCCTTCGCACAAGCTTGAATATATTAATTGGGTTAAGGAAGCAAAGAAGAGGGAAACAAGGGTTACTAGAGCGAAGAAGGTAATGATATTGGTTCTTAAAGCGAAGTAGGTTCTTTTAACTTGAAGGTTAAAGCATTCAGAAAGAAGGCTAGCCCTATCATTTCCATAAATTCTTCAAACCCTACAACAACTATATACCAGTCACTAATTCCATATAGTCTTCCTCCTATTAGTTCTAGCAATACAACTAGAATGAAAGAAAGTAATCCCATGAATATAGAATACTTAACAATCTTTCTTTTCTCCTTTAATCCTAGTGTCAAAAGTATTGCGAAGAATAGAGCTACAAATATTCCTAGGGAGAAGACCCAAGAGAATTTAGCCATTTCAGAAAGGAAGTTTACGTTGTCTTTTAGCAATGTGTTAACAGAATCTCTGAAGCTGAAAGATTCTTCAAAGGCATAGTATATAAACAAAGAGGAAGCAGCTATGTAGCCTAGTTTGCGTTTGATGGTACTAGAGTTAAACGCCACTTTAATACTGTAAACAAATGTTAGAAATGCAATGCATGTGGTAAATACAGATCCAACTGAGAACTCTTCATCAAGATAAAAGATACTGTAGTCATGGGAAAGTATCTGTTCAGAATGAAACAAGAAATGCGTCAACAGAACTATGCTAGACAGTCCAACTATGATCCAGAAGTCTATTGAAAATGAAGTCTTGATTTTTTTCATATAGTTATTGATGAATTATTTGCATTGTAGCATGCCATTCCTTAAACAGAACACCGAGTAACTAACCTAAAGAGATAATTGTATATCTGTTAGATTCATTTTTGTGAAAACTGTTTATTGACGACTCTACCGAAACTATTCATATCTTTTGGCAAAGGAACATTTGCATGCACAAGTGCCATACACATCATTCCTAGAAGAAAGGATTCCTTAATAGCCAATTCAGCAGAAGTTTTCTCATCGAAATCTGTAGGATTACTTAATAATTCGAGAATTCTACTCTTATTTGTATCCTTATCACTAACTAATTTAAACTCCAAAGCAGATTGCCCACGTAATTCTATTATCTCATTACTAATCTCGTATATCTTTAGACTATTGTAAGATGTTTTAAGGAAGTAGAAATCAGCATCTAATTCTCTAATGATATTATCTGTCTTAACTTTTAATTGTGTATAATAATCTTTCATATTAATTATAGTTTATATTACTACTATATATTATAATATATACACACATCAAATGATATATGGACCATAGATTAAAATATACTACAAAATATATTCAAACGGATTTCGGGCATCTTGCATATCATTACGCAGGTAATATTGCTGCAAGCAAAGTATTCATTCATGTTGGAGGAGTATTCGATGGAGCAATGAGCTATTCACACGAACTGTTTAAGAATGCAAATGATGGATTACTTCGAATCTTTGTTGATGTACGCGCTCATGGTAGCTCAACTCGCCTAGCTGAATTTCCATCAATTACAGAGAGAACAAAAGATCTTGAGACTATTTTAGACAGCATATATGCTAAATTTGCTAATATCAATGATGTTTATTTATCTGCATATTCGCAAGGTGCTGTAATTGCATTAAATTATTTAACAGGCCTCAGTTCTAACCATAAGATTAGAAAGCTCTTTCTTATTTCTCCAAGAACAAATGCATCCGAATTCAAACGGTGGTTTACTAAAGAACTCAAAATGCTCGACGAAGAAAAGCAAGACTACGTAACCAAGAAATACAATTCAAAAGGCTTCTACGTGTACACAAAAGAATTTTTCGAAGATTTAGACCGAATAGATCTGAAAAGCAAATTGAATCTCATTCATACTGACATTGAAGTATTCACTGGGTTGAAAGATCAGCTCACACCATACAATGAAATTAAAGATTTTTTCTCTGGGTATACAAATGGCAAGGTAACATATAATATCTATAAGTCATTTGATCACATACTGAATGAAAAGCAGTTCGATTTAATCTGGAAAAGAATTTATAAAGTAAGTAACAAAAATATATGAATAGCAACATAGAAGATAAAAAAGTCGTAGTAGTAATACCTACTCATAACCGCGAGAAATACCTAGAAAAGACACTAGAATCTGTATTAAACCAGACCTACAAAAACATACTAACGGTAGTGGTTGATGATGTTTCTGAAGATAATACAGCTACTCTGATGCATCAATATAAAGATAATAATATTGTATATATAAAACTTGGCACAAAAGCTTCGGGGACAGCTTCTCTAGGAAGAAATCTGGGAATTGCATTAACAAATTTCGACTACATAACGTTTCTAGACTCTGACGATACTATCGATCCAGATAAAATTGAGAAGCAGGTACAATGTTTCAGAACTGTTAAAGCCGACTATCAGAAGTTTGCTTTCAGAAATGCAGAACAAATGCCGCTTGAAGACCATGAAGATTTGGATATTTGCTACACACAAATGAAGGTTATTCGAAAAGATCAACCAATACAGATATGCGGATCAGTATTAGACTTATTTTATGAATTTTACCCAAACATTGTTTTGCCCAATGCACATTCACTTTCCCCAGTTCATGCAATGTCGGGATTATTTGGAAATAGAGTATTCGAGAATCTCGGTGGTTTCGACAATGTTAAGAGAGAGGAAGATTCATTCTTTAAAACAAGATTATTGAACTTTGGCTTAAACATTTACCTACTTGAAGAACCTCTATATAACTATCATTATGGCACTGAGAACTCCAAGATGCACCAAATACCAAATACATTCGATTCGGATGAGTCATTAAGGAACTACTTACGACTAAAGACAGAGATGAGATCTACGGTGAGTAAGAATGAATATATCAAGAAGTTCTCTAAACCTATAAAAATAAATGATATTAATATCGAATATATACAAAATGCTCATTTACTTGGAATAAACGCGAAAGCACTAATTGAACTAGAAACAGTACAATATCTCAAAGAGCAATTAGAAGATAGATCTAAGCTAAAATAGATTTAACTTTATGTTTTGTAACTTCTGTTACTGGCAAATTTTCGTTATACGATAAAAAGCCAGAGTTAGATATAAAATCTATCTCTATATCGTCTAAATCAATTTCAGATACAAACAAATCCGATCTCTCAGAAATCGACCTAGCCTTTAGCATATCAAACTTATCCTGGGAAACCTTTGCCTGATCTATTTTATATTGAGGTTTTGATTCTGCACTTGTAACTTTTACTATAGTGGATTCATCATGATTCTTATAGTAAATATATGTTGTTTCATTTAAGAAGTATATATTGTATCCTGCTGCAAACAACCTATCGTAAAGGTTTGTATCTTCTCCTGCACTTTGCACCTTGAAACCTCCCAAGGTTTCAAAAATTGATGTTCTAAATAATCCTGAAAATATACTTGTGAATGTTGCGAATTCTGCATTAGGCTTTGTTATGTTTGGATAATACGTAGCAAAACAATGAGCCACATGACCTTTAGTGATCTCCCTGTCCTTATATACAATGTGAGTTTTACCAAGTACGTAATCTACAACTCCTGAATTAGGAACAAGTGTTAAATTGCTTAAACCTTCGTCAAAAACTATCGGCATATTTATTTTCTCAAGCTGACGTTCATGTTTTAATAAATCATATTCATCATCTGAGTCTAAGAAATCAATGTATTTAAATTTGTTTAAAAGCAAACCAACATTTCTTCCTGTTGAAGGACTGAATGTTGGATTTCCTTTAAGTCCAATGTAAGAGAATTTTGGATTGCTAAAATACTGCTTAAGTACTTCTCGTGTGTTATCATTTGAACAATCGTCTACAACCAAAACATAACTACTCTGATTTTTTTGTTTTAGTACTGATTCAACTGCCCTTACAATAGACCACGCTCTATTATAAGTTGGTATTACTGTCAAAATGCTATCGTCCATAAAGTTTATTAAAATATAGTTGTTCTATTATATAACAATATCATATTTATATATAAAACAATAATATTGATCACCTGATTTGTTACCATGTTCTGAAAACAGTACGTCTTAGATCTGAAAACCCAATTTACACAATATTATCTGAATATCTCATGTTACGATAATGTTACGCTAGCATTGACATTTAGGAGCATAAAAGTTACAATGCATTTGGTTTTTATTACTAAAATTATGAGAAGAAATCGAGAGTTAATAAAAAAGATTTTACTAGTAGTTGCACTATTATCACCTGTGTTCAGCCTTGCTATTCTAATTCCTGCAACTATAATAAATGTTGTCTTGTCATTGATGCATTTTGCTGTATCTTTATTCCCAATTTACAAACATAATCAACTCAAGAAAATTTCTCACAAGAATAAAATTACTGTAATAGTTCCTTCATATAATGAGCCATATCAAATTGTTATTAACACATTATCCGGGTTACTGAAGCAAACTCATACAAATTTTGACGTTATCGTAATAGATAACAACACTCAGAACAAAGAAGTATGGAGACCAGTAAAGAATTTCTGTAGAAATATAGATAATTTTCAATTCATTCATGTAGATAAACTACCTGGCTACAAATCTGGTGCAATAAACTACGCATTAGAATATGTATCAGAAGATACAGACTTCATTCTTATCCTTGATGCAGACTATAGATTAGAACCAACTGCGATAGAAACAGCAATGAAATATTACTCAGATGACAAAATTAGTTTCTTACAGTTCCCACAAGCATACGTAAATGTATCGCATAAAAACTTTGGAGTTGCATTAGATTTCAAGAATTTCTTTTTAACGTATATGAATATGAGCAACTGGATGGAGTGCGTACCATCTACTGGAACTATTAGTTTCATCAAATATGATGTGCTTAAAGAGATTGGTGGCTTCAATACTGAGTGTATTACTGAAGATGCAGAGATTGGATTCAGACTTAATCAAAATGGATACAAAGGAATTTATGTAAACGAAACAATAGGTAGTGGCCTAATGCCATTCGAACTATCAAGTTTACAAAAACAAAGATATAGATGGGGCTTTGGTAACATTCAAATCATCACAAAAAATTTGAAAAATTTAATATTCTCAAGGAACTTGAGCATAAAGCAGAAGATTGGGTTTTGGATGCACTTAACTGCTTGGATCAACATATCCGTTATTAATGTAGCACTCATATTAATCTACACACTAAAGATAAGTATCTTTGGTGGATCAGAACTAGATTATCTTGTCTTGAATATTAATGCTGCTAATCTGATATTCTTCTTTGGATTCAAAATTGTTACGTACTTCCTATCGCTTAGGAGATACAATTATAATTTTAAAACTATAATGAAGGCATTGATATCTAATCTTGGGTTAAGCTCAATCCACTTCAACGCATTCATAGACTGTTTGATTGATAGTAGATTTTATTTCTATAGAACTAATAAGTTCATTGATAGCCAAAAGGAGGACTCGTTTAAAGTATCTAATAAGGATATGTTAAGTATTGCAGTAGCTATCTCAGTAATTCTGTATGCATTACTAACAAGTTCACTATTGCTTGCACTAGCAGGAGTAATTATATTGATGTATGTTGCAGCTTCAGTGAATGTTGAAAGACAAATGATTTTGACTAATCAGAAATCAATACGTATTATTGAAAAGTACAATAAAAACTACTTAAAACTCATTAGATGAAAATAGCAGTATTAGCACCTTTGTGGTTTACAATCCCTCCAAAAGGTTATGGAGGAACAGAACGAGTTGTTGAGCTTTTAGTTCAAGGGTACTGCGAGTTAGGACATGAAGTTTATCTTCTAGCAGTAAAAGGCTCTATGTGTCCCCCAAACTGTACCCTTGTAGAAGTTTTAGACAAAGGAATGTATGAATATATTGACGGATTTAATTTCAAGTCGATAGAGAACTATGAATTCATGGCTTATGCTAAGCTCGGAGAGCTGTTGCAGACCAAAAAGATCGATGTCGTACATAACCATATGGGTATCCACCCAATAGCACTGACTAGATTTATAAATACACCCTTCTATACAACATATCATAGTAGCATCGCTCCAGATTTCCCAGTTTTAGCTAAAGAATTTGTAGATGCCAACTATATATCAGTAAGTAATGCCCAAAGATCTGTTGCTCCAGAGATGAATTGGGTAGCAACTATATCAAACCCTATCGATATGAATAAATTTCAACGTAGAGCTGCTGAAAATAACGGAGACTACCTTTTCTTTATAGGATCGTTAAGCAAGGATAAAGGATTAGATATAGCTGTCGAATTAGCATTGAATACAGATAGTAAACTCAAGATAGCTGGTAAGTTTCAAGATGCAGCAGGCGAAGAATGGTTTAACTCAGAGATCAAGCCACACATTGATGGTGTAAATATCGAATTCATTGGTGAAGTAAATGATGAAGAGAAAAAGGAACTCTACTCTAATGCTTCAGCGTTAGTATTTCCTTCTAGATGGAACGAGGCATTTGGATTAGTTGCAATTGAAGCTATGGCTTCAGGCGTACCTGTTATTGGATCAAATATGGGCGCTATTCCTGAAATCGTGCAAAATGGTATAAACGGATTTGTATGCAAAGATATGAATGAATATGTGAATGCTGTAAATAGCTTGAAAGAGCTAGATGCTAGTAAGATTGTTCAATATACAAAAGATAATTATGACTACAAGCAGATATCTATGCAGTATATTGAACTATTTCAATCTACAATATGAGAATAGCACACGTTATTCCACAAATATTCAAATTTCCCGCAGTTAAATACGGAGGTATTGAAAGAGTTGTGGAAGACTTAATTACATACCAGGCAAAGGAAGGCAACCAAATAACACTATACTGCGCAGAAGGATCCGAGTTTATAATGGAGAATGTAACAGTCACCAGCATTGATAATTTCTCAGGCAATAATACTCGAAATGAATTCCGTCAGGTATTAAAAGTACTTAAGGAACAAAGTAATTTTGATATTATACATTTCCACTACGAGCCAATTATTTTTCAACATAGTATTCAGAACTTCAACATAAACATTTTGAATGAGTTTAATACACCCATTGTCTGTACCTTTCATAACAACACTAATATTCCAGACAGGATTAAAAAGTATAAGGAGCTAACAGAGATGCATCAAATACCTGTTGCATTTATTAGCAACACACAATCAAAACCACTAGATGGTGTATTCAGAACTTGCAGAGTGATTCATAACGGTGTTAATACTAACAGATACACAGAGAGCTACGAACGAGGTTCATATCTTTTATTTATCGGACGAATTACCCCAGAAAAAGGTATAGAAGAAGCGATACAAATTGCTCTTCAAAGTAATATTAAACTTATAATCGGAGCTGCGATTCACGATCAAGAATACTTTAATAATGTTATTCCACCTTTAATTGATGGTAACAAGATAGAGTTCAGAGGCGAAGTAGATAACCAAGAAAAGATATCGCTACTTAAAGGTGCAATTGCCACTCTAACACCTATCCGTTGGGATGAGCCATTTGGATTAGTTGCAGTTGAATCAATGGCATGTGGTACCCCAGTAATTAGTTTTAATAAGGGTGGACATAGAGAAACAATTGTAGATGGCGAAACAGGATACCTTGTAGAAAATGTAGAAGAAGCAGTACTAGCAGTAGCTAAACTTCAAGATATACAGAGAGAGGAATGCAGGGCGCACGTAGTTAATAATCTGTCATCGGAAAAAATGAGTTCAAGATACATTGACTACTACTCCGAAATTATAAAGAACTGGTAATCTCTGATATTTCTAAGGTGCTCTCTAGATAGCAACTCCAGTAAGAATATATGATTAATCCTTTTTATTGTATTCACCTGCCTGCAAATTATATGATTCTGCATACACTCCATTAAGCTTCATTAACTCGGTATGATTACCTTCTTCCACTATCTTTCCATGGGCCATAACGATTATCCTGTCGGCGTTACGAACTGTTGAGAATCTATGTGAAATAATAATGACCGTCTTGTCTTTAAAGAACTCATAGATATTATTAAATATCTTAAACTCAGATACTGCATCAATTGCAGATGTTGGTTCATCAAATATTAAAAGTGGTGCATCTTTGTAGAAGAATCGTGCGAGTGCCAATTTTTGACCTTGTCCTCCAGACAATCTAACACCGTTCTTGTATCGTTCACTCAGAAGTGTTTCGTATTTCAATGGCAGAGACTGGATAAATTCGTGTGCATCGGCAAGCTTTGCTGCCCTTACAACATCTGTATCTTTAACCTTTACTTTAGGTTCCAAAGCTATGTTGTCACGAATACTAAGCTGATTGTAGTTAACAAAATCTTGGAATAATACTCCCAAAGATTTGTAATAGTCTCTACTCGCAACATCGTTCAGATTAACTCCATTTACAAGTATCTTGCCAGCCTCCGTATCGTATACCTTAGATAGTAGCTTAATTAACGTAGTTTTACCAGCACCATTGTGTCCAACTATAGCTATCTTCTCTCCAGATTTTATATGCAGATTTAAATTCTTAATTACTTCCTTATCTGAATTCTTGTACTTAAAAGTTAAATCTTCTATCTTAATCTCCGGAGCTCGTTTTGAAGTTATATCTTCATTACCCACATTACTATCTGGCTTTAAGCTAAGGAACATTCTACATTCATTGATAGCAAGTGAAAACTCCCCTACATAGTTCAATTCCTGTAGAATTGCAGATAACCCTCCATTAAATCTACTGATGCTCGAGAATCTAAAGGTCATTGTACCTAGTGACACCATTTCTGCTAAGAAATCATTCACAACAGTTATGTAACCATAGAAGTGAACACCAAGTAATGGCAATCCTAAGAAATACTCTGAAAGCACCCAGTTCCTTCTAATCCTATCAAGCCCTGATAAGTAATTAATACTTAAGGTTTTAAAGAGATTATCAAAGAAGGAGTATGACTCATTAACTCGAATCTCCTTTACATAAGTAGCATCTGTGAGTTGTTTCGCAGTCTGCATAGCTTTCCTATTATGTTCAGTATGATTCTTGTTAAAGAGAAAATCTTGTCTGATAAAGTATCGAATTGGAAAGAAATAGACTATTGAGAATATCGAATATGCAACTAAGTATACAGGTAGGAATGTCAGTATGATAAGCGCATCCGCTATGAACGATATAGTTTCGGTTAAAACAAAAATAATCGACCTATAAAGCTCTAGGGTCATTCTAATATTGTCGTTTGCCCTTTGCATCAGATTATTAATCTCCGGATCTTCCAATTGACTTAGGGACAAAGTTGCTGCTTTTTCATAGAGCTTCTCATATCCAATCAATCTTAAATGTCTACCAATATGTGATCTTGAGTAAGCTGCAATTTGCTCTGATATATTTCCAAATGCCATCACAAGGAAAAGAAGCGAAACATTCTGCACAGCAAGAATTGAACGTTCATCTGCTGTAGCATTCTGTAATATAAGTGCATCGATTATCTTTGCAGATATATATGCGGTAACTAACGGTGCAAAGCTTGTGTAAAGACGTGAAAAGAAAAAAGCGACAGAATATACCTTAGAAATTGAGAATATAAATTTGAGCGCCCAGAGGGAGTTAGAGAGGCTTGTCATAATCAAGTGCAAATAGTTAAGACAGATGGATTATATCATATCAAAAACTAGATTAACCTCCAAGGTATAAGCTTTGCGAGGATAGTACAATATATCCAAGTAGAAATACCTGGGAACACTGTAGCCTTACCTCCCATTAATCCTTTGTAACCTCTTCTTGCTACAAACTTTGAATCAAACTCCCAACTCCTTATAGCTCCAGTACTATCTTTAACAGTACTGCGATTATAGAACTGAGTCTTTGTTACAGGTGGACACAATACGGTTACAGAAACACCCTTCTTCCTTAATTCAGATCTCAACGCCAAAGAAAAGTTATAGATAAACGTTTTCGAAGCACCATATATAGCGTAACTTGGTAGAGGCTGGAAAGCAGCAATAGATGAAACATTTAATATACTTCCATTATTACCTTCAAGAACTGGTATGAACGCCTTACAAAGCTTCACTAGATTAACGATATGAACATCCAATATCTCTTCTACATCGTTAATATCGTTATCCGCAAAATCTCCATTAAGACCAACACCTGCATTATTCACTAGATACTTAATATCCAAATTCATTTCAGATACCTTATTAAACAAGACTTCTGGTGCATCTTTCTTCGAAAGATCTTCAGCAATAGCAATGACATCTACACCATATTCTTTAGTTAACTCTTCTTGCACAGATTGAAGCTTCTCTTGATTCCTACCAACAATGATTAGGTTGATACCATCCTTCGCAAATTCATGCGCTAGATCTAGTCCTATACCGCTATTTCCTCCAGTTACCAATGCGTATACTTTCTCCATATGAATTTGAATGAAATAAGATAGGCTACTTTCTTAATGAATCTCTAATCTCTCTTAGAAGAATTACTTCCTCAGGCTCTGGCACTATATCGTTTTTGATCTGTCTTTCTTCTTCAATCTCTTTCTCCTTTCCTTCTCTTCGTAGTCTATTTATTAATTTAACTGCAACAAATACTGCAGCAGCTACAATTAGAAAATTGAATGTTATTTGAAGAAAGTTACCATAGTTAATAGTAACAGCAGGTATAGTTTCTCCGTTACTTACATACTCACCTTTAATTATTAACTTTAGATCTTCGAAATTAACACCACCAACAATTACTCCGATTGGAGGCATAATAATATCTTCAACAATTGAAGTTACAATTCTTCCAAAGGCTGTACCTATAATTACACCGACAGCAAGATCAATTACGTTACCTTTAGAAATGAACTCCTTGAATTCGGAGATTAGTGATTTTGAACTAGTAATATATTGTTTCATAACACGAGTTAACCAAATTAATTCTAGCATAGTAAGAATAGAAGATTTATTTAGATACAAATAAAAAGATCCCAGTTTCCTGGGATCTCTAAACTCTTTTTGGAACTAATTACTGATTGTCTTTTTCAGGATCAATCACTTCACTAGGTTCTGCAGGCTCATCATTTGTTGGTGTAGAGGCTTCTGTACCTTCATTTGACTGTGCTTCAGGTGTAGATTGATACAATGAAGCATCAACTCCCTGTAAAGCTTCTACAAGCTCCTTAGTTGCATTTTCTAGGTTAGTTAAATCTGAGCTATTAGTATCCTTAACATTCTTTAGCTCTTCCTTAACTTTTGATACTCTTGTTTCCAAGTTTAACTTGTCTTCTTCCTTAATCTTCTCTGTGTTTTCTGAAATTAGCTTCTCTGTTTGATATACAACAGTATCAGCTTCGTTAACAGCCTTTAGTCTTGCTAGCTCTTCCTGGTCTTTCTGTGCATTCTCTGCAGCTTCCTTAACAAACTTGTCGATCTCTGCTTGATCAAGTTGAGTTGAAGCAGTGATTGTTATCTGTTGTTCTTTCTGTGACTTTAGATCTTTCGCTTTAACATTCAAGATACCGTTTGCATCAATCTTGAAAGTGATAGCGAATCTTGGTGTATTTCTAGGTGCTGGATCAATTCCATCTAGTCTAAAGTTACCCAATACCTTGTTGTCTCGTGCCAATGGTCTTTCTCCCTGTAACACCTTCACATCAATAGCTGGTTGATTGTCTACAGCTGTTGTAAACATATCTTCAGTCTTTTCTGTTGGAATAGTTGTATTTCTTGGAATTAACACATGCATTTCTCCAGCGTTAACTTCCAATCCCAATGAAAGAGGAGTTACATCAAGCAAAGTAATGTCCTGAACAGAAGAGTCTCCTGCAAGAACTGCTCCTTGCAACGATGCTCCTACAGCAACAACTTCGTCTGGGTTAACACTCAAATTAGGTTTCTTTCCAAAGAACTCTTCAACTTTCTTTAATACCAAAGGCATTCTTGTCATACCTCCAACCATGATAATTTCCTGAATAGCAGACTTTTCTACACCAGAATCCTTAATAGCCTTGTTAACAGAATCAAATGTTCTGTCTACTAAACCAGATACCAGTCTTTCGAATTCGGATTTTGTTAAAGTCATTTTAAAGTGCTTAGGTCCCTTTGCATCCGCAGTGATGTATGGAAGATTAATTTCTGTAGACTCGCTACTTGAAAGTGTAATCTTTGCCTTTTCAGCTGCTTCCTTTAATCTTTGTAGTGCTGCTGGGTCCTGCTTTAGATCAATACCTTGATTGTTCTTAAAGTCAGAAATCATATGATCAATTAGAACCTGATCAAAGTCGTCTCCTCCTAAATGAGTATCACCAGAAGTAGATTTAACTTCATAAACACCGTCTCCAATCTCTAGAATTGAAACATCGAATGTTCCTCCTCCTAAGTCGTATACGATGATTGTTTGATCTCCTTTCTTGTCTAAACCATATGCAATAGCTGCAGCTGTTGGCTCGTTTATAATTCTTAACACTTCTAATCCTGCAATTTGACCTGCATTCTTTGTTGCTTGTCTTTGTGAATCATCGAAATATGCTGGAACTGTAATAACAGCCTGTGTTACCTTTTCACCTAAATAGGCTTCTGCATCTGCTTTGATCTTTGCTAAAACTCTAGCTGAGATTACTTCAGGTGCTACCCAGTTATCTCCAAACTTAATTTCAACACCTCCCTTTTCACTCTTTCGAATTTCGAATGGAAGTAATCCTACATCTCTCTGAACTTGTTCATCATCAAATCTTCGACCAATTAGTCTCTTTATTGAATAGAAAGTCTGTTCTGGGTTAGTAACCATCTGGTTCTTAGCTGTTATTCCAACTATTTCAGATGAATTATCTACAGCGACAACTGATGGAACTAGTCTAGATCCTTCCTTGCTTGTAATTACTTCAGGTTTTCCTGCTTGGACAAAGGCAACAACAGAGTTTGTAGTACCTAAGTCAATTCCTACTACTTTTGCCATATATTATTTATTAACATTTATTCTTAAATTAGCAGTATAAGTATAAGACTGCTAATTTAATGTGTCAAGATTCTTACAGATTAATGTAACAATAGTGGTGTTATTGTTCCGAAAACCCACTGTAGTGAGAGTTTTGTATAAAAGATTCTAAAGGAATATCCTTAGTATACTTCTCAGCCAACTGCGTAAACTCTATAGCTTTTACCCAATATTTCGATACTACATCGGAGCGATCCATAACTTCAGTATGATAATTACCGTACCCACCAAGTAACCCATCTCTTCCTTCTTCGAATCTATGCTCAATCATTTCAATGCTATTGTGTGCGTAATTGTAGGCAACGATTAATACATGTCCATTCTCGTCTTGAATCACTTCAAAAGGAACAGAATGAGGATTAGTCTCAGACAACCCTCCGAATTCCTTAATCAAACAATCAATTTGCGCTTCAGAGAATTCAGGAAACAAGTTCTTGTATATCGAATAAATGTGGGCAGGAAGCTTCTGCTGAAACAAAGCAACGTATGAAGCTTCTAAAGGGTCTCCCCAATCATCTAAACTGATCATACTCATAAATGAAAAAACAACAATTATTTACCAACAACAACCTTCGCAGGCTTAAACACACCTTCACGATCCTTGTACTTATATGCAGAACTAATAACTGCGATAACCTTGCCTTTCATATCTTCATTTGGAGCTTGAATCATGGATACAGCTTCCATTACTTCCTTGTCAAAAACATCCCCTACTTTAACTGATATCGATTCAACACCTGCTGTAGCAACTGTTTGAACAATCTTTCCTTGAGCATTCTTTATCGATGCCTTTGCATTCTCTAAGTCCAGTGTCTCATCATTCAAAGCAAGTTCTAGATCATCATGAATTTCAAGAACTGAGCTAATGATACCCATATTAGCCATAGCTCCAAACAAAGCCTTTTCACCTTCAATCCGTTTCTGATAGTTTTGGAAGTCTGACATTAAAGATAGTCTTCTATTTGATTCATCTTGTAACTGCTTCTCTAGAGCATCTATTCTTGAGCTAAGCTCCATAGACGCATCTTCACTTCCAGTACTATCGATTTCCTCATCACTTAAATTTCTTTCTATATCTGTACCTACATCGTTATCTGATTCGGTTCCTGTAGCCTCTAGCGTACCATTAAGACTTAACTTCTCAAGTAAACTTGATTCTCTTATAACTACAAACGAATTTGCATTCACTTCTTCAAGAGTTGCAAGCTTTATACCTTCTGAATCACTTGAAACAGAGAAATAGTCTGTCTTTGAATACTTATTAAGAAAACTCTGAAAATCATTCACATAATAGTTAGCGTTACCCAAATCCCTTCTTTCTTCGTTTGGTTTTCTAACCTTAATAACACTTATCCCACCTAACGATGTACTTAATGGACGTTCTAGTGAAATAAAGACACCAGTTGAGCTTTCATCGAAAAGATTTCCTATATTTAACAACTCTTCTAAATATCGTTCATATTCTTCTGCATTCTGTGCGAAAACAGAGATAAATTCTAGATTAGTGTCTGTAACCTTAAGTTTATGTAATAGTCTTGAAGCATTATCTGCTATCTCAATTGCTATGCTAGTTGCTGTCATATTTAGAAATTAACTTTGGTAATTATATCATTGGTAAGAACAAGCTATTGATCTTACTACGCTCGAACAAGAACTCTTCTTATAGTCTCAATTGTAAACTGCATTAGAGGAATAACCTTGTTGTATGCCATTCGGTTTGGACCAAGAATTGCAAGGTAACCATGGCTAATACCATCGATTCTAAGCTCATTGAAAACAATAGCGTATTCACTAAAGGTATCTTCTCCAGACTCTTCTCCAATTAATACGTTAATATCTTCATCTGTTAACCCTCTATTCATCATCTCAGATAGCGTGCTGTAGTCTTCTAATATATGAAGAATTCTCTTTAAATTGTCAGTATCCCTAAATTCTGGTATCTCAACCAAGTCAGATAGTCCTGAATAAATAACCTGACCATCTACAACAGCAATAGCTGCATTACCACTAAACCTACTAATCATTGCAACACTTCTTCTAATTAAGCTTTCATGATCTGGTTCCACCTTGTTTAATACAGACAATATCTCATCTTTTTCTAGAACACCAATATCATCAAATCCCATTTCCTTTAAGTAATCGACGAAGAATCTCCATCCCTTTGTAGTTGGGATTCTTCCACTACTCATATTCTTTTGATACAGGTAGCCAAGCAAACCAAGGTTAGACATCTCGTTTCTAATAGTAGCTGGGCTTAAATCGAAGTGATATTTATTCTGAAGACTAATTGAACCTACAGCCTCTGCTGTTTCAATAAACTCCTTGATAATGGTTAACAGGAGCTCTTTTTGTCTTTCTGAAAATCTATCCATAGCAGTAGTATACCATATTTGCTAATTGCTAAAAGCGCTCAAATATATACATCCATGATATAATACAAACATGATAAATTACGGTACAGTAGTAACAAAAGCAATTGGGTACATTGGTGTATCACTAATGTTACTTCCTATAGGCCTGCTAGGTTTCGAATTCATATTCCCAGAAGGTATAGCAGAAGCTAAGGATTTCAATGTAGAAAAGGAGAATGACATTCTATTGGAGCCAATATTTACAAAAAATGCTATTAAATTTAAGGATCCATTCCTTCAAATAGATAACAAGGAACTTAATGAACCACCATTCCAATTTAATGTACCAGCAAACTCTGTTACAAACATTGGAGCTACTCTTAGAATTCCATCTATTGGAGTGAATACAACTATATACGAATCATTAAATGCAGAACTTGCACTTGAAAGTGGTGTTTGGAGAGATCCAAAGCACGGTACTCCAGACAGATATGATCAACCTATTGTCCTTGGAGCTCACAGATGGGGTCAAGAAAGCTTAAGTTGGGAGTATAGAACACAGCATCTATTCTACAAATTTGATCAAATTCAACCAGGTCAAATGGTAGAGATTACATGGAATAACAAGACATATCAATTCAAGATAAGAAAGATGGAACAGAACTTTGTAGTTAACGATACTGCGGATCTAATCATGTATACATGTGTATACTACGGATCTCCAGAAAGATACATTGTTTACGCAGATAGAGTATAAAGGAATCGAGAAACAAAGAGAAGCAATTCTCTAAGTCTATAATGCTAGCCGATTGATTTAATTCAATATTTATTATATAATAGATATATGACAAAAGTAATTATAAAGACAATACAAATCGCAGTAGTAACAGCTGCTATCTTCACATCTGGCTTCTTAGCTTCTGCTAATACAGTTAGTGCTGCAGATGGTTGCGGTGTTGATAGTTATTTCGATAACAATCATAAGCAATGTCTACCATGTCCAGTTGGACCATACGGAGTTTCTGTATGTCCTGAAACAGGTATCATCTTCGACAACGAAGGTAACCTACAAACAGGTAACTTTGCATTACTATCCGCTGTATTTGCATCAGGATCTCTTGTATTCTTAAGTAGCAAATACTACTTAACAAAGTACGAATAAGTTTAATTTATAAATTAAACATCCAAACATGCAGGGACTAGTTGCGGGAATATCAAGATTAATTTCTAATATTGCGCCACTGTTCCTGCTTTTTGTTTTCACTAAAACATCTCCACTATCAGAAATCGGTCTAATCAACTACTTTATAGCCCTAATTACCATAATAGGAGTACTTACTGACTTTGGTCTTCCAGAGGTAGTACAAAGCTTCCTACCAAAGAATCTAGGTAAGGATAATGATCAAAATAGGAAAACAATCATCTTTAAGTCCTTTATCTACGAGATAGCCATAGTGTTACTTGCAGGAATAGCAGTATTTATTCTAGATACAATCTTAGACAATACCATTAGCAAAGGTTATTCATATCTCCTACTTGGTATCATAATATTCTCTTGTAGCAATACATTTATCCTAATATTCAATGGTCTTAAGCGAGAAAGAGCAGTATCTACTCTGTTCCTAGGCTCATCTATAGTGTTCATTGCACTTTCAATAGTATTAAATACTACCTTTAACCTCCCAGCTACTGAATCCTTCCTATATGGAAGACTTGTTTCTTGGATTATATTTGCATCAATCCCAGCCTTCATTCTAGTTAAAGAAGGGCTTATATCAGCCAAGAGTCTTAAATACCTTACTGTTAACAGTAAGATACTACCCTTTGCATTCAACGCTTTCCTTGCATCCCTAGCCTACGTGATTGCTGGCCAACTAGACTCAATTCTTGTAACTAACTACTATGGTCTTGAAACTAACGGTATATTCAAATCAGCAGTATTCGCAGGTACTATACCAATAGCCCTAGCAACTATTCTACAGACAAAGCTGATACCAGAGTTCTCAGAGAATCTAAGTACAGCATGGAACCTTCTTAAGAAGTATCTAAAGATGATAGTACTACTATCTACAGGATTGCTAATAGCAGGTATCGTATTTGGTAACCTAGGGTTAACTATCCTTTATAACCAAGAAATAGCCTCTGGAGGATACTGGTTCTTCCTTGCAGCTCTAGTTAGTACCCTTATTAATATAGTGAACGCTATTGTCTTTGCATACTATTACGGTGTTGATAAGTCTTATGTGGTAAGGAATATCACGATTTTCGAGACTATTATCTACTGCATAGTAGCCTTCCTAACGATCCAGAACCTAGAATTATTCGTCTTAACTAGTGTTATTACGAACTTTGGAGGACTTGCTTTGTCTACCTACTACCTCAAATCCCTTACTAGATAACGATTATACCCATTCCCATTCTGTTGCCATATATTGACAATATATCACTTATAGCGTATAATTATATATAATCATTAAGTATCAGATACAGGTTTTAGGAAAGTACGCAGCCCTAAACAAACTGAGTAACTCCGAAAACTTAAGTTCCTACCAAACAACATACAGTGTCTAAGTATTAACTCTTATTCTAAGAGCTATTACGTAGACATATTTCTGTGGAGCAATCTCAGAACTGTCTATTTCTTCGAAAGAAGAAGAACATTAACAACCAGGTTTTACTAAAACACCTGGGTGTTGCACAGAGTTACTTAAGGTAATTGTGTGCAACACCCAAGGTTAGTCTCATTCGGAGCTACCTTTATGCAATACCCTTTAAGGAGGGATTGAAATGAAGAATCTCAAGCTGCTTGGTCTGCTCCTCACGATGATTTCCCTAGCATTTACGCTGGGAATCTTAATCGGAGGTGAGTTCGAGTTCAAGCCATTCGGCGATACTTGCCGGGTGGGAGAGGAGTTTTACTCCAGAGGTGCGTTCCATAATGGGGTCTTCCTCTATATGGAAGTACCCGAAGAGAGCGTAGGGTGGTATCCAATCCTACCCGTCCGCTTCACAGAGAGTAACCTACCAATCGGTGCAAATGTCTTTGCACAACAGTACAAGACGATAGAATGCGCTCGCATGTACTACGGTCAGTTCGCTGACCGCGGTATCGTCTGGGATGGTAGGTCGTAAAACCTGGTCTCCTCCTCCAAGTAACATTGGAGGAGGCCAGCTCTAAGTTAATCTAAAGGTTAGTTTAGAGCTGGCAACAGCATGGTAATTATTTAATTCGATATCGTAAGATTCGGAATATAGTTACTTGAACATTAACAACTACATTAACTTGTAGTTAAGTATTCTAAATAGCATATCGCAAGATTGTTACTAGAATATATTAACCAAGTCTATTATGTATTTATCTGAGTCCTCATAGACCCTATTAAGTAATTTAGGATTATTTAGTTGGGTTTATGAGGAAAACTATCCTCGAGTTTAAAAGGAGATTCGAAATGGCACGTATACCAAGACAGGTGAGAGCAGTGCCGCAAGGCATTGCACTACCACAAGGTCAACCACAGGGTAATGCAGCACCGCAAGGTGTTCCTGCACCGCAACAGCAAGGCCAGGCAGTGCCGCAAGTCATTGCACAGCCCCTAGGTCAACCACAGGGCAATGCAGCACCGCAAGGTGTTCCACAACCTGTTCAACCGCCTCAGCGTCAGATTTTCTTGACGCCTGCCGATGCGAACGGTAACCAGTTCGCGTACTACTTTGATGCCCGTGGGAACCCAAGAATGGTCCCCGGACAGCAAGCACCCGCTGCTCCCTTACCGGGCCAGCAGAATCAGGGCTACGCACCGCAAGGTGGCAGACAGCCCTTAGCTGGTGGTCAACCAATAGTTCAACAGGTTGTTCAACCGGGCAACCGGCTGAACATCTGGAAGTGGATTTTCCTTATCATAGTCTTCCTGCTTCTTGCAGGAATAGCCTTGATAGGAGTAGTAACTCTTGGTCCTCGACTCGTCGAGGGCTTTAAGTTCGCATTCCTGGAGAGTGACTTCTCCAGCATATGTTCCAATTCGGCTGTATATGCGCCTGGATGGACTAGTACTGGCAAAGCATTCGTCTCCAATGGTGAGACGGCATACTCGTCAAGGTCCTACCGATTGGGAAGGAAATTCACGCCTGGAAGGTATACGAGGGATGTGGAGCTGGGCAGTTGCCCACTATCCACAGTCCACCATGATAGCAGATAAAGGATAATGGCTTGGTACTCCCGGGACAGCAATGTTCCCGGGAAGCCTTAAGTCAATTAATACTAGTTGATTTAAGGCTATGCATTAGAAATAGTGCATAGTAGTAAATATTTAATTCGATATCGAAAGATTCGGAATAGTATTTACAAGAACATTAACAACTCAGAACTAAACATTCTGTAGTTAAGCATTTTAAAATATATGTCGAAAGACTATATCTAGAATGTATTAACCAGAATTTACTACACACCTTAGGCAACCTCTTGGGGTTCATATAGGATATTAAGTATCTTGCATGAACCCCAAGAGCAAATGCTCAAAAAATAGGGGTTAGGAGGCAACAATGCGTACCAAGATGTTTTTCGTTTTGATGGTTCTGATGCTTATGGTCACTATGGCCGTAAGTGCTCAGACCACGGGGGGGTCAACTCAACCGACTCCCGAAGCCACGCAAGAAGGACTCCCTGCATCAATGGCGATCCCGGGTGAAGATGACGGCTCATGCCGACATATCAACGCCGAGGACGTGGAGAAGCGTGGGTTTGTTTCTACATGGGGTGGGGGCGATGGGGCTTATAGCCACATACGCCTCACATTCACCGCTTTGACTCAGCCCGTCCCGCACGATTTCATAGTCATGCAGAAGGACGAGCATGACTCAAACCTCACCGGGTCGGCGATCATCGTCTTCGCTGGCGATCTCGTGGAACTTGGCGCTGATGGAGGGCATGTTTTTGCCTATATCCATTGCCGTCCGGACCAGATGTTGGAAGCATTGCTTGACTGGTTCGGCCCTTTCGAACTCGAACACATCACTAGGGTGATTGAAGAACTTGGGCTAGATCCTGAGGACTACATTCACCGAGAGGGTGTGCTCGTGGTCAACAATGCCATGATTGCAACGCCAGCTGCATCGTCGGACACCAATACGGAAGCTGAGCGCAATGAAGCACTTCTCGTGCTACAGCACCTCACCCTTGGCGACGCCGAGTAGCGATTCCCGAATAGTAGTAGATTCTGCGTTAAATTGTTCCCCCGAAGCTTCGGCTGAGGGGGACAACCCTAAGTCAATTAGTAATAGTTGCTTTAGGGTTGGAAACAACAGCAAATATTTAATATGAAGCAATTCTATTAATATTTGATCTTTAACAATCAGATTACTATCTTAGGTCTAAATATAGTTTCCAATGGAGATTGCATTTAGACCTAAGATGCTACGGCATCCTAACGAAAGAAAGGAGGTTGAAATGGAAAGATTAGGGCAAGCAGTAGTGTTTGTTGCCTTCATTGGTCTAGCCGCAGTTATCATAACTAAGGCAACCGAGGTGATAATGCACCTGGTTGTCGGAATAATATGCGTCCTCGCGGGCGCATGTTAGTAATCTGGGAGTTTCCCGTCGTACCAACGACGGGACCAGTTCAAAGCTAATATGAAGTTAGTTTTGAGTTGGTAACAACAAAACATATGGACATAATATCAATATCACACTTCTTCTACCCTAGAGTAGGAGGATTGGAAAAAATGGCATATCTTGTATTAAAGCATCTATCTGATAGGGGCTTTAATTCCATAGCTATATACTCTAACGGATCAAACAACACATACAAATCAGAAGGATTCACTTGGAAAAGCTTCAAGACTTGGAACGTAATAAAAGGAACATACCCAATATTCGGTATAAAATTTGCAGCATATCTATTCAAAACACTTAGAAACAACCCAAACGCAGTAGTATTAATACACGACAGACACTTACTAAGTAGCGTAATAGCATCTGCAATATGTAGAATACTAGGTCGTGACTACATCTTAATCTCACATACAATATACTCAGGATACTTTAAAAGCAGATTCCTTCCACTAATAGCTGAAGCATTAGATAGAATCGTATTCAGTAGAGTAGTTAGAGGAGCAAAAAAAGTAGTATGCGTATCTAGATCAAATAGAGACTACCTAATCGAAAAATTCTATAAAAATAGAAACATACCATACAACAAATTTAGCATCATACTGAACACATACAACGACTCAGTAAAGAAACATACACCTTTAAACAAAAGAGAAAAGACAGCTGTATTTGCATCTAAACTAATAGGAGTTAAAGATCCAGATACAACAGCCTTGGCATTCCTTTCACTAGCCAAAGAATTCCCTAACTGGAAATTCGTATTCGTTGGAGAAGGAGAAACAATACTAAAACAACTAGAAGAACTACCAACAAACCTAGAATACATCCCAAGACTATTGGACCAAGCAACACTACACGAGTTGCTTTCAAAATCTGCTATATACGTAAACTCATCTATTCAGGAAGGACTGTCTTTAGGGGTTATAGAAGCAGCAATACTAGGCAACGAACTAGTACTATCTGACGCACCAAGTAACCTAGAGATACTAGAACTAGCTAACGCTACAGACAACTCATTTGTACGAGGAGATGTAATAGCACTACAAAACAAACTAAAACAAAAAATACATGAACTAGAAGCAGTAAACATGACTAGAGAGAACACACTTAGAGATGAATTCCTAGAACTATGCTCTCAACCTAGAGTACTAACAGCATACGAGAATCTAATTAAAGCTGAATTTGCTACTAAAGAATTTAGAAGTAGATTAAACTTAAGAAAAGCAGCTTTAACATATGAAGAATAAACTAATAGCCCTTACAGCATTAATTTCTGGACTAAGTATATTCTTTGTATCTGAATATTTCTACACAGAACTAATACTAATAAACGTAACATTCTCTCTACTCTCTTTCTTGTTTCTTCCATACATAATAGGAAAGATAGTAGAGCTTAAATACCATTTCTCAAGCATCTATTTAGCATATCTAGGACTATATATAACAGTAACGTTTCTTGCACAGATACTTGGGTTAAACATCTATGTAGTATCCAACATTATAAGAATCCTTGCAGTAATGGCATTCTTGGTAGCACTTTATTTCTACGCTATAAAAGAGATCGAGCAAAGAAAAGACTTAGATATAAGAAACCTAGATTACAAATACCCACTCCTTCTAGTAGCTGGATTAATCGTTGCACTATTTATAAACTTTGTTGTAATTAGACAAGTAAATTCAATAGTAGCTCTCGACCTATTGCAACACCAGTCTGTAGTTAACCAAGTATATTCAGATCTAAAGATATGTTTGTTCCCATCTCAATGTAACAACCTGTTTCTAAAGGATGGCTACACTACCCTTTACCACTCAATACAGTTCTTTGTTTCCCCTACAGACAGCTTTATTGACCAAAGAATCTATACTCTAGATATCGCTTGGTTAATACTATCCGCAGTATCTATATTCATATTCGCAAAGAAGTTCATACAAAATAAGTTTGCTCTAGCTCTTGCTACGTTTGTAGCACTATTAACATTCGTTAATGGGGCATACGAATTCTCTTTCTTTATTCCACAAGGATTCGTATTCTTTATCTTTCTAATCTCTTATACAAAAGAAAAGCTAAATAAATTTAAACTCGGATCATTAATACTAATTCTTGTACTAACCCACTTTATAATCGGAGCATACCTCGCATTCTTCCTACTTGTTCTAGAAGCTTTAAAAACTAAATATCTGAGCATTAGAAACCTAACCTTTGTAGGAGTACTTGCTGTTATATTCACAGCATTGTTAAGTGCATTGAACTTAACATTCGAGAAGCTAATTCAAGCTAGTGAAGTTGAATATTTAGGTACAGCTACAAACAAAGCATTTCCTGAAAATATACTGGAGTTAATTAATATGAATCCAGTACTAATATTTCTTTTCTTTGGAGTAGCGATTGCATACTTGGTAGGGAAGCTTAAGGAGAGAAATACCTTTATCTTAATTCCAATTGCACTGATATCAATTTCTACGTACTTTCTTGCTCCAACATATGCGAACAAGTTCCTAATTGGTGTTGGACTATATTCAGCTTTAATTACTTCTGACATATTGTTCCAATATATTAAGGAGATTCGAGCTCAAGCTATAGCTTCTGGATTGTTAATCCTATTAACTCTTTTCTCGTTTATCAATAACTATAATTCTATCCTAACCTTCTATAAAACAGCAGACTCTACAATATCTGCATTGAATGGAAAGGAAGCAGGTTTAATAAAGTTCTTAAGACAAACAGAAATGGATTGTACTATTGTTACAGATCCTTTCTCTCAGATTGCGATAACTGGATTAACTAGATTCGAAACTGCGAATGGACAGTACATGGATCCAGTTTATAGAAAGATTATTCATAATTTCCTACAAACACCAACAAGTTTAAACTTGAATACAATGATTGATTACCCTGGTTATTCAAGTCCTTGTTTTATATACTCATACAGATTCGAAGAAGCACGTGTTGAGAAATTTGATATGTGGGCCAATCAACTATATAGCTATGTAGTTATTAGCGAGAAAACATTAAGTTCAAGTATTGAACCAATCGAAACACTAAGTGTTGAAATGGATCTAGTATACAAAGATAAATACTACTACGTTTACAGATAATCTAGAGACCATATCTAACCATTAAACTCTCACTAATCCTGCTTTCCTGCGTTAATAGTTCTAGTACATATTCAGCTTCTACTTTCTTTCTAAACTCCCGTACACCAATTAACGATACTTTTGATTGATATCTTTGTGCGAATGATATTATTGTTCGCTGGATATTTTTTGTAACACCAGTGAAGTATT
Organism: uncultured Candidatus Saccharibacteria bacterium; assembly: GCA_964561155.1. Lineage (GTDB taxonomy): Bacteria > Patescibacteriota > Dojkabacteria > J137 > J137 > KLAP211. Next base: position 25,500 of record CAZLOI010000004.1, read on the forward strand.
CATCGCTACTTGTTTTAAATACATATAAATAATACATGGATGAATTATCCTAAACTGTAATCACCTTAACTATGTCTTTGAATACAAATCTCAGTGTTAAAATGTATAGATGTCACTACTTAAATTCACAGAAAAAGGAATATATTGTCCAGAGGGAGACTTCTATATCGATCCTCATCTTGCAGTCGAACGAGCAGTTATTACCCATGGACATTCAGACCATGCCATTAGAGGCCACAAGCACTATCTAGCTACCCCAGAAACCATAGCTGTTATAAAGCATAGGTTAGGTAAAGCTCTTAACACTGAATCTCTTAAATATGGAAAGAAGAAGAAAATAAATGGAGTTACGATATCTTTGCATCCAGCTGGACATGTTCTTGGTTCTGCACAGGTTAGGATTGAATATAAAGGTGAGGTAGCGGTTGTTACAGGAGACTACAAAGTAGAGAATGATAATATTTCTGGAGAGTTTGAACTTGTTAAATGCAATACTTTTGTTTCTGAATGTACCTTTGGACTTCCTCTTTTTAATTGGCAACCACAGCAATATACATTCGAAGAGATTAACGCTTGGTGGAGAAGAAATGCACATAATGGTATCAATTCCCTTCTAAACTGCTATTCCCTTGGCAAAGCTCAAAGAATTCTTAAGAACATTGATCCAGATATTGGCCCAATAATCTGTCATGATTCGATTGAATCACACAACAAGATATATGAAGAGTTTGGTAACACGCTACCTGAAAGGTCTAACTACAAGAATCATGGGAACAAAGCATTAATTCTTGCACCAAGTTCTGCTTCGAAAACGGAATGGTTCAAAGAGTTTGGAAGTATTAGCAAGGGAAACGCTTCTGGTTGGATGCAATATGATTCATGGAGGAAAGGTGTTGATGCAGGCTTTGTTCTTTCAGATCATTGTGATTGGAAAGCTCTTAACTGGGTAGTCAAGAATACAAATGCAGATCTAGTGTATCTAATGCACGGCTTTACCAAGGAATTTGCGACCCACTTAAACAAACAAGGAATATATACAAAGGTTGTTGAAGAGTTAGGTAGTATGCAAAGAGATAACTTCGCAGAGTCTAGTGAGGATGCTGAATAAGGTCTCGATATGTGCTTAGCTGAATATATCTAAGCTACCTTCTTAAGAGTTAACTCAATTTCCTTTAATCCTTCGTTCCAGAAAGATTTCTGGGAAATATCCAAACCTGCTTTCTTAAAGATATTCAGTGGAGTATCGCTCTCACCTGCTCGCATAAAGTCTTTAACTTTAGAAATGTTTTTCGCATCATGTCTCACAAGATTTTGTAATGATTTGGAGATCAATAATCCAGATGCATATGAATATACATAGAAGAATCTTCTAATATGACTCCAATATACCCACCAGTTCTCGGAACCTTTGTTGTAGTTAATTGCATCTCCCATGTAGCTTTGCATATGTTTAATGAACAATTCTCCTATTTCTTTTGTGGAAAGAAATCCTTTGGTTCTGAATGATGCATGCAGTTCTTTTTCAAAGTTGTAACATGCTACTTGTCTGAATATTGTAGATACATCGTCGTTTAACCTTGTCATAGAAAGTAGATCCTTTTCCTTTTCTCCAAGATTCTTTTCAACTTCCGATATAACGAAATCTTCCATAAATGTACTAGCAACTTCTGCTGTAGCTAAAGATGCTCCATAATTTTGGATCTTCTGTGCTCTTGCTAAAGTGTAGTGTATTCCATGCCCAACCTCATGTGCTAGTGTTAGTACATCATTTAACTTATCTGTATAGTTCATTAGAATATAGATTGGGGTAACATTATTCAAAGATGCACAGAAGGCACCATCAGACTTGCCTTTCTTAGGCATGAAATCTACTCTGCTTTCAGAAATAAATGATTGAAAAATATCTGAGAATTCAGGATCTAGACTATGTAAACTTTCGTTAACTAAATCTACTCCTTGTTCCAAATTAAATTTTGTTTCAATTTCACCTACGGATACACTTCTTTCATGATATTCTAGCTTCTTTACACCCATGTATTTAGCCTTAATTCTGTAGTATTCCCTTGAAAGATCAAAGCGATCTGTTACTGATTTAATCAAAGAATCAACTACTTCTGTTTCAATAGAGTCTGATATATGTCTTGCTTTATCAGGTCTATCATACCCTCTAAGCTTGTCGCTGTTGAACTTATCCTCAAGTATTGAATTTAATTCATAAGTTGCTACTTCTGAATGTTTTCTATTAATTTTATGTAACTGCTTAGCTGCCGAATCTCGCTCAATCTTGTCTTTACTATCGAGTTTTGACATGATTTCTGCAAATGAAAGAGTCTTTTTCTCACCTTTAGAGTTAATAACCTTGCCTATTTCCTTTGCTAATAGATCAGATACCATCTGCTGCCAGTTACCACTTGAGGTCTTGTCAGCAATATTCATTATCTTTTCCTCAGGTTCTGTTAACAAATACCTGGCTATTTTGAAATCTGTTTCCAAGCTATGTCTGTATTCTTTTAATAGTTCACTTTCTAAGAACAGCGAATGTTTCTCTTGGGGTATCTTTGCAATATTGAGTGTGAAGAATTGAACCTTGTTGTAGAGATCCATTGATTTGGCATGCAGAATATTGATTCTGGCCTTTATGTCTGTATTCTCTTGATCCAAGCATTCTGAAAGGCCGAGATAGAAACCCTCTCTTGCATAAAATCCATATGATTCCATTAAGTTCGAATGCTCAGTTAGCGCTTCTAGAAGTATTTTAGGATCTGAAAGGTAATCATCACGATTCTTCCATTTGTTGATGAAGCTCTCAATCGCCTCAACTACATCTTCTTCATATTTGTTAATGTATCCTTCAGAATCTTCAAATAACTTTGATAAATCCCACTCTGTTTTAATATCAAGTTTCTTTGTCATATCTTAATTAAAGACAATGTTAAATAAGGCGATAAAATTGTTACTTGAGTATAACTTCATACGCACCTTTTTGACCATTGGTATACCCTGCTTCTCCATACTCCTTAACTAGTTTGTTTGTCTTAAGTAGCCTATTAACAACAGGTTTAACAAGCATTCCAGTTCCGGTGATAATTAGGAGAGCTTTGTGTCCATGGTTATGCTCATCTTCAATGAACTCGTTTAGAATTTTTTCTATATCGAAATGATCAAGCTTACCGTATTTATGGAAATCTAATTTAGAATCGTGCTGGAATAGAAAATACATACTATTTACCCCTTATCTCCTTTAAACCAATTCTCTTTCCATACTCAAGACTGCCTAATTCAAATAGCTTGTGTGCAAGAACAAGAGACAGATATGCATATACAACAAGCATACCAACACCAGTTATTATTTCAATGGTAGTTAGCGCATTAACCGATATTCTAAACATAAGAACAAGACCAGATGTTAGTGGTACATAGCTTAATATCTGGGATATCGTACCTGCAGGTTCCGCAAGAATAATGGTAAAGAAATACAAAGGAATAACTGAAAGCATTATAAAGACAGAAGATAATCCTTGAGCTTCTTTGTATGTTGGCATAACAGCTCCTGCTCCAACCATAACTCCAGCTATTGTTAAGAAGCTAAGAATCACTATAAACACAGAAACAATTATTTGCATTGGCGATACTACAACCTTAGATAGATCTATAGGAATAGAAGCACCAGCAATACTGCTTAAAGCAATTAGTGCTACTACAGATAGAAGTAATAGAATTGTTACCTGAGTTATTACAACAGCTACCTGTCCAATAATCTTTCCCCAGACTAGTTGCCTTGGTTTAACGGTTGAAAGAACAATTTCTATAATTCGATTCTCTTTCTCTTCAGATACACTCATTAACAAGTAGCTCGTAGCAAACATTGTTAGTGTAAAGTATATAACTGTAAACACTAGTGGAACCACAAACCTATTAAAGGATGCATCTACAATTTCTCCTTCGCTATACACCGTTACTTCCGAAGCCGGAGTTTTGTTTACAAGCAAGTTAAGTTCAGTAGGTAGATTTAATAAGATACTCTGCTTTAGTATTTCTTGTCCTTCTGAATCAAACCTTGTATTACCAAAAAGTCCTTTGTCTTGAATATATATTTCAAGCTTAGAGTTTGTTAAATCCTCAGGAAAGTATATTAGAGCATCGATTTCAGCATTCCTAATCTTTTCAACTTCAACACCTTTCGATTCCGAGAAAGTGTAATATTCTGCATACGCTTCTTTGTTTACAAGACCACTGTCATCTACAATTACAATAGTGTTTTCTTCTTCCCTAAGTTTCTTTCCTAGATCTTCTGTTGCTTGAGCAGAAATACCAGATATTAACGAAATGATTACGATAAATACTGGGAACAATAGAGTTGTTAACCAGAAGCTTTTCTTCTTAACAACTTTTAGATACTCTCTCTTTGCAACAATGTATATCTTGCTCATTCCTGATTCACTTTAATAAATATATCGTTCAAAGATATCTTGTTCTTTTCAATCGAAACAATCTCTGAATTACTCTTTGAAAGTGATGTGAATAGCTCTAACTGATTTACCGAAGCTTTTGGTTTAATTACAGCTTCGGTTCCAGATTTCGAAATAACTTCAATTAGGTTCTCATCTAAATTTAATTCTTTGCTTGCCTTAACTGAATATGTATCTTTGGCAAACTCCTGTTTAATTTCATCAACTTTGCCATAGATTCTCTTTTCTCCCCGCTGTATTATCAAAACTTTATCTGCAATTCTTTCGACTTCATCAAGCTGATGTGTACTAAAGATAATTGTAGATCCTTTTGCTTTCATTTCCATAAAGATATCCATGAATAGTTTTCGGTTTATTGGATCGAGACCTTTTGTTGGTTCATCTAAGATCAGAAGTTTAGGATTATTAATAAGAGTTATTCCAAGTTGGATCTTTTGTTGTTGACCTGATGAAAGCTTGTTAATTCTCATCTTAAATTTGTCTACCAAGTCTACTTTGCTTAGATATTCGAATGATCTTTGCTTAGATTCAGCTGCATTCAGACCCTTAAGTGCTCCAAAGTACATAAGGATTTCTTCAACTGTAGAGTTTAGATACAATCCCCGTTCTTCTGGAAGGTATCCAATTAGATTTGAGTCTTCTGAAGTATATGGTCTCCCAAATACATTAAGTTCTCCTTCATCTTGTCTGTATATGCCTAGAAGAGCTCTCAAGGTAGTTGTTTTACCAGAACCATTGGCACCAAGGAAGGCAAAAACTTCGCCTTCACTCACTTCAAAGCTTAGGTTATTTGCGGCCTTAAGTTTACCAAACGATTTACTAAAATTTTTGACTTCTACTGTGTGACTCATACATGTGGGAGATACTCTCGATTATAGCTCAAATTTATCAAAAGTTTAACTTTTTAGAACTTCCTTACCTGTCCTTATTTTTAAAAATATGCGGTTTCATGAAGGAAATTTCACAATGCGATATCCTTACTAGCTAAGGTTTCTCATATCCTTAACTTTTGTTACCACTTTACATGGATTTTGTTTGGTGATAACCTATGTTCGACATATGAAGAAATACATTTTTGCAACCGTTTTAATAATTGGAGTAATGACACTAGGTGGCTACCTAAAGGTAGATGTTTCATCTAATGGTTCTGCAGAGGAAGTTACTGACCTCGATGCTCTTGTAGACTCTAACGAATTAAGCATCGTAGTTATAGAAACTAATTGGTGTGGTTGGTGTGATACAAAGTTTCAATCAGAAATTGATCTAAGAGGTGTTAAAGGATACAAGCTAGCTGCAGAGAATCTAGATTCAGAAGTTATTGAGAAATATAGTTTAACTGTTCCTTCTGTATACTTAGCCGGAGAAGGAAAGCTAGATAAGATTAATTAACTCTCTGTTCTATCAAGCCTAATAGAATTCGAAGATTATTAAATAGAAGAATAATATTGAATAGAATTTGAAGTATTACGCAGTTCCAATCTTTCCTTGCTGAAACACATGCCCCCTTACAATCTCCTGAGTATAGTTCTCTCCGTCTCTTTCTATTACAGTTACATTGTTATTTGCATCTGGGAATACAAGCTTTCCTTTTGAATTCTTAAGTTGAACTTTAAGCTTGTCTACAGTTTCCTGACTAATTATGAAAGATACATGAATACCATCGTATGGTGCCTTTAAAGGCAATCCTTCTGATCCATCTCTATAAAGTATCTCTATGTTGCTAAACTTATATTTCTTTACGTTACTTCTTGCTGCTTCCCATAACCACTGCAGTCTTTCCATGCTGTATACCTTGCCGTTTTCTGATGCACAGTATGCAAGAATAGCAGCTACGTAACCTGTTCCTGTACCTATATCTAGATATGTTCCACCTGGTACTGGTTTAATCTGATTTAACATATCCGCAACCACTACTGGGCTATTTAGTCTTTCACCATACGCTATTTCTAGTTCCAAATCTGCATATGCAGAATCCAAAAGCTTTTCTGGTACAAAGTCTGCCCTATCAATCTCTTTGAAAGCGGAAAGAAGAATAGAATCATCTATTACAATTTTAGCTATCACTTGAAACAAGTAGTCCCTGCTCCATCTGAAAAGCTTTACACTCTTTAGCTTATTTACATCGATCATACTTTGTTTAAATCTAAAAATAGTATATATCAAAGAAATTCCAATCTCCAGTGTATCTTATGTAATTAAGGCTCAGTGCTATAATACAGTCAATATTTGAGAATACTAACCTATGAAAGGAGAAACCTATAAATTTAGCTTAGAAAATGGAATAAAGTGTATTTGTTATCAGGTTAAAGACATTCACTCAATTAGCATTAGTGTTAGTGTAAAGATTGGTTCCTTAGATGAATCAGAAAAAACAACAGGAATATCCCATTTCCTAGAACATCTAGCATTCGATGGTACCGATGAATTCAAAAACTGGGAAGAAGTAGATGAGTTTTCAAACTCAATTAGTGGAAGTGGCAATGCCTATACAACATTCGATGTAACTGCATACCACGGTAGCTACCCATACAGATACTTCGATGAAGCCATTTGTTACTACTCACAACTAGTATTTCACCCGTTACATACCAAAGAAGAGGTTGAAAAGGAACGAGGTATTATCCTAGACGAACTTAAAAGGGATGAAGACTCTGTAGATACAAAACAGCTAGAAGTACTTGTTGAATCGAGATTTAAGGACAAAAATACTCCTTTTAGCAGAAAGATCATTGGAAGCGAAGATGCTCTAAAGCAATTTAGCAGAGATGATCTTAGAAACTTCTATGAGCAAAACTATATTCCAGAAAACATGCAGATATATATCGTTGGAAACTTCGAAATTGATTCACTAAGGAGCTCTTTGGACAAGTATTTTGGAAAAGAGAAACTAACATCCAACAAGGCTACAAAGATTGATCATACATACGAAAATATCTTCCCTGAATATTCTGGAATGAGTATCGATTCAAGATTCAAAGGTGATGTAGATCAGATATACCTCACATTAAGTTTTCCAGGACTAACGCTTAAGCACAATAGTTTTAGAGATAGACTAATTGCTAAGTTTGCTAACTATGTAATAGCAAATCCACAGTTTCAAAAATCAATTCTTTGGAGAAAGTTAAGAGAAGAACTTGGTATGGTTTACAGCATTTACGCAGACAATATCTCTCTTTTCAGTAGGTCACTAACATATATAGATACTGCATTTGCTCCAGGCAATCTAGAGAAAGCGATGGAAGAGATCTATGCAGGTATTGAAAGAATTAAGGAGAAAAGTGAAGGAGAAGAGATCTTTAAAATGATTGTTAAGAGAACTATTGATACCGAAGAAATGAGGTATGACAACCCAGATCAAGTGATCAATTGGATAATCAAGCAGGATAGGGAGCAGGAATTGCATGGTAAAAGCTACAAGTTAGAAGAATACATAGACCTAGTTAAGGGAATAGAGTTTAGTGAAATCATAGACTACATCAGAAAAACCTATGTGTGGGACAGCGTTAATATTGGAGCTGTTACAAATGTTGATACCGAAGTAATGAAATCAAATCTTTCTAATATATGGAAAAAGATAACTGGATAACAATTGATTCAAATATTGGTATGGTCGAGCTTATCGATACGTACCCAGAACTTGTAAATGTTTTGTCTGAAGACTACGAGTTCCACTGTGTGAATTGTATCTTCGCAGGTATGGATACTCTAATTGAAGGTGCTGCGTTGCATGGAATTGAAGGAGATGATTTTGAAGATATGAAAAGACATTTAGAAGAGATTATTAATGAAGAAAGCGAGTCTGTCCTTGAAGATTAACTACCCACACTAATATTACGAAGCTTAATTACAACTTGAATTCACTACTTCTTTCCTGTATCTTGTACGTAGTAACTAAGTTAACTAAATTCGTATGGGAGTATTTGATTTTCTTAAAAAGAGTGGACAAAATGATGATGACAGCGGAGATCAAGGACAGGTTAGTCCTCCAATAACTACACAGACACAACCAGTATCAGATGTACAAGCAAGTTATGGAAGTTTCTTTGGTAATTCAAAGCAAGCTTCAACTTCATACCCACTACCTACAGCTGGGGCACCTTTGGCACCTAACTATGGAGCTGGTGTACAACCTGCAGATGACACAACTACAACAACTACTACCACAACAACTGATGACGATGATCTAGATATCACTAATCCAAACTATGTAGCAAAACCCGCTCCTATAGCTTTGGAGAATGATCCAATGTATGCGAAATCTAATACTCCAGTATACGAGACTCAAAGTGCATTGTCTCAAATTGAAAATATTGAACCTAATCTTGATGTACCAGCACAGGTTACACCTGCTCTTGATACAAAGGTTGATTCACTAGATTTAGAAAATACAAAACTAGACTTTAATGCTGAGCTACCTGTTACTGAAGTACCAGCGCAAGCTCCTGAAACGTCGGTTACAGAGACTGCTACTGAAGTACCTCAACAAGCTCCAGCAGCTTTAACAAGTACACTTCCAGCTACACAGACAGAAGCATCTGGAAATGATACAGAAACACCAACATCTCAAGGTGATGACTTTAATCCTCCAATTGATTCTCTTGTATTTAATAACGAAGGTGCTGAAGTGAAAGGTAACTGGAATCCCCAGAACGCATTTATGACTGCAGGAAACGATGGTGTATCAAATACCGATGAATCAGAATCCTTAGGAATGCAACCACTTCCAACTCCAGATGTTGCACCAATATCGGATATTCCTGTTACAGAATCTGTAGAACCAATTGTTCCTGAAGTTACACCAATTTCTGAAGAGAAGCTTGAAGAAAAAGTAGTAGAAACTCCAGCAACTCCAGAAGCTTCTACAGATTGGTTGAAAGACTTTGAAGTACCAGCAGATGCTTTGGTTAAACCTGAAGAGCCTGTTGCTGATGTACCAGAAGCAGAAATTCCTTCTGATACAGCAGATACTCCTGAAACAAATGACAGCAAAGCAAATATTCCTGAAGAGATACCAGATTGGATGAAGGAATTTGAATCTCTAAATCTGTCAGGTAAATCGGAAGATACTCCAGAAAGTGCAAAGCCAGACTTAATGGCAGCAACTGCAGATGTAATTAATCCTGCAGATTCTATTGCTATAACTCCAGAAGTTACACCAATTTCTGATGAAAAAGTGGAAGAAAAAGTAGAAGATACTCCAGTTGAGATTGATACACCCGAAACAGTTGTAGATGATGTAGCTATGGATGAAGAAAAGGCTCCTGAAATTGAAGTTGCATCAAGTACAACTCTTCAACTTAAGTATTTTAGGGATATAGCTTTGATTGGACTTAATTCTGAAGTATCAGATACTGCATATGTATCTCAGGTACGAAGTCTTGTTTCTTCTTTGAAACAAAGTGCTACAAGAATCATTGTTGACTCTTCACAAGGATATGGAAAGGAAGTATTGAACGAATTAAAGGATGCTCAGAATCTAGAAGTAAATGGAGCATACTTAAGACCATATTTCTCAGCATATTCAGATGAACCAAATGGAGAGATTGTAGATGTTAAGAATTATACAGAAACTTTGTTCTCTAACTTTATAGAGAGACTTAGATACATATACTCAAGTGCTGAACTATTCATAGTTCTTGATTCAAAGGGTTTAGTTAATCTTGCAGATATATCATTTCTTCTAGCTATGCAGAAGATGTACTATGGCAAACACAAGCCTGTGATCCTGTTTGGAGCTATGTGGGAAGCAAAGATGAATACATTGAACGCTATGCTAAATGACGATGAGAAAGAGAAGGTTTACGTTGTTAAGGATATGAATGCTTTGGCAGATGTATTAAAAAAGATTGAGGAAGGATATACAAAGAACAACTTCTACTCTACAAAGAGAGTAACGGATCTACGAGATATAGAAGACGAGAAACAATTCATGATCTAGGGATTCATAGAGATAGTAAAGGAGAGCAATTGCTCTCCTTTTTCTATACTTAGTTTATTTTTTTCTCTCTCTTACTTAAGAACGATACTAATCTTGTATATCTTTACTAGATTGGTCTCTACTTCTCTTAATACTGTATATATGAACTGATTGTCGTTAGTTATGCTTGCTTCAAGAACTGTGTATCCTTCTGGGATAGTTATCTCTCTGAAGTTTGCTCCATCAAGATCTGATGTAAAGATTTGGGAAACTGTTGAATACAAGATATTCTTGTTGCTGTTATAGAATGAATATTCCAAGACCTCAGAAACGTTTAGCGTATCATTTAACAATGTTGATTCGGCAAGCTTATATGTCTTGGTAGCAATACTGTATTCAAAGGATATTGAATGTACTCCTGTATCGTTTTTGATTATAAAATGTGTTGCATCTGAAGAAGAATGAATAATATCTCCAACGATATTTGAAGATATAGTTAAATTCTTATCTAGATCTATAAGCGTTATTCTCTTAAGACTGTCTTGCACCGCAAATATATCGGTCGATCCTATTGTTGGAAGTACCTTTGTACTTGCAAGAACTTGAGTAATCAATGTTGAATTAACAAGAAGTGGTGTTATTCTTTCATTTTGATATAGCAAAACCTTTTCTGCTGTTTTAAATACTACATAATCTTCAGCCTTATATATTCCTGCTGGAGAGTTTGCAACTATAATTGCAAGTCCTGTATTTAAATTGTATTCATATGTAAGGCCAGCATCTGACGTTACAAGAATTGATCCAGAATTTCTAAACCAAGATATCTCATTATTAACCTTTGTTGGAAGATCTGAAAGTAGTTCTATTTCTCCATTACTTAAACTAATTATTCCTGTTGTATTTAAAGGGTTGTTTGCGAATAGCAGACTCACATTATCTCTTGATACCAAAAGTATCTCGCTGTTAACAAGAAGCTCGTATTCTGAAGCTTCCAATATTCTAATTGTTGTTGGATTAGAATTTGAGAAATCTAGGAAATCTCTTCTTACCTTAATCTTTTTTAGAATATGTCTATCGGATTCAAGACTTACATAATATATGTAGTCATTAATGTTTGATGGAATGAAAAGTGTAATGTCGTCTGTAGTTACATCTGAAAGCTCAATAGTTTTTGGAATCATTTGTACGAATACATCCTTAAGAACCCCTGCCTCTACTGTAATGTCTTTTGTCCAGTCATAGTATCCATCAAGTCGTAGTGTTAGATTCACTTTTCCTGGTTCCAAAGCATCAATTTTGCTTTCAACTAAGGTTCTTTGTTCTTCATTTACATAAACATTTACATCTTTCGGATTAGAGTTGACCCTAATTATTCCTGTCTGTACAATACCTGATGTGCCATCAAATGTCTTTCCTTGAGCATAAAGTAGAACGAATACTGTGAATACTGCGAATGCAGCGATTACTAGGATAAGGGATAGTGTTATTAAGATTTTTCTCATAAGTTTGGTGAATACTCAAAATTATACAGGAATATCAAGAATATTGCGTATATTGTAGAATGTTTTTATGGAATTATATAATACGAAGGAAAAAAGTAAGTACAATATAGGTTTGATTGTTGTAGCTGCTATATTACTGGTGTTTGGTTTGTTAATGATTTATAGCTCTAGTAGTTCCTTGGCTCTTGTTTATAGGGATGGAGACATTTTCTATTATGTTAAGAGACAAATAATCTGGATAGTTATTGGATCTTTCTTGGCTTTCTATTTTTACAAGGTAAATTATGAGGCAATCAAACGGTTAGGGTTTCTAATAACACTAGGTTCTATTATATTGATCCTCTATACTCTCCCCAAGGCTCTCTTTCAAATCGATGTTCCTTTTGTGAATACGCTTAATGGAGCAACTAGATGGATAGACCTTGGTCTATTCGACTTACAGCCCAGTGAGCTATTCAAGTTTGGAATTATCATCTTTACTGCTTCTTGGTTGACTATGTCTCAAAGTAGTATTAAGGGTATAGAGCAGTTCCTAAGACGCTACAGAGATCGTGAATACACATACAAGCTTTTAAATTTTATATACCTTTTGTTCCCTGTTGTTTTGGTAACCTTTGGTTCGTTATTGATCCTGCTACAGAAAGACTTTGATACTATCATTATCATATTC
>CAZLOI010000005.1:0-927 GCA_964561155.1 uncultured Candidatus Saccharibacteria bacterium
CTGTGTTGTGGGCTCGACAGTCGGGACCTGAGTTGTAGGCTCGACAGTCGGAACCGTTGGGGTCGTGTAGCAGAACACGACGTGTGAGATGCCTTTTGACTGAGGGCCCATGAGCCCAAAGCCAGTATTCGAACCACCCACGTAAGTGTACGTTATGTAGCCGTTACCGGCTTTTACGTGCACGAAGTGGACGAGAACGCCCTCCTCCGATTCCCAGGAGAACTGAATAGGTTCTCCTTCTCCGTTATTCGCGGAGATGGTTACTGTGATGGGACCGATGGTCCCACCAGAGAAAGGCGAATCAAATTTCAGATTCGTAAAACCGCTCGGACACCCAGGGTCATTCCCTGGTGCCTGGCAGTTCCCTGCCAGAGAGGCTGAGTCCTGTCTTTCGACATTCTGTGGCCCTCCTCCACTGAAGTCCGCACGGATCTTCAGCAGGATATTGGTCGCCGTATTACCGGGGAGGTAATACGACACGGTGACGCTACCCGACGGGGTGCTTGCAGACCCCTGTGGATATATCACCATGCCCACCGGGAAGAATCCCGGGTGGCTTGATTGATCTATGGTCATGGCACGGTTTGTGCCTGCCACAGACTCAGAATTCTGCACTTGCATAACTACAAAGTATTGTCCCAGTGCCGTGTCGCAACTTACTGCGACATCGACCTCGTTGTTGCGCGAAGATCATGCTGAAACTCAGCGTGATCACTATAAAGACTGCCCACTTGAGCAGTCTTAGCTTATTTTGCATTTCTTATACCCCCGTATCCGGATACTCTTAACCATTGTGTTGGTCCATGGACCAATAATGTGAACTTCGATACACGGACGCGTCCGTGGTGGGCATTTTTTTGAGCGTGGTCCCCACTTCCCGCACTAGATTGCCAGTTAAGGCTTTGTTCATCGAAGTCTAACGCTCCG
>CAZLOI010000005.1:959-25109 GCA_964561155.1 uncultured Candidatus Saccharibacteria bacterium
AGATTAGAATTTTGACCGTTTTAAAGGTCGCGAATCTAATGACTCCGCTGACAACGATGCTTTTAAGACACCGTTATCCTCCATAGAGGTTTCTCCCTATGGATGTCTTTCGACTTCCTTTCTGCCTTTAAGGCATGAGGCTGGTGGAGTGAATCTCCACATAGTCAGCAGTATGGAATCGTTTGTAAGTAATTCCAGAATGCTGACTATGTGAAGTTAAGTTTCGTATGTCATTATTATTATCCAGATTGTTAAAGTTCTTTGTTTAGAATTAACTAAACTGATAACCCGAAGGCATATCGTATGTTGTAACTAGTTGATCTTTCGATACACATAGTTATATTGTGATTATAGCATTATTTTAATGGTTTCAACTATATCTGACCCCAAAAATAGGCGTCATTGGAAGGGCTGTAATTTATGGGAAATTGTGTTGTTGATTCGTAATTTTATTTCATATATACTAAATCTTAGTCAACAACGTTGTTATGGATCCAAAAAAACGAACTACTATAATTGTCCTTCTATTTCTCACTATTCTTCTAGGTGTTGTTAGTGTTGTAATTACTACACAGATTCAGAGGAATAACGCTGCTAGAGACAGTCAGGCAGGTAACTTTGAATTTCAGGCAGATTTACAAAACAATGAATTTGCTCAAGTATTTTCTTGCGAGCAATTGGCTCATGATATTTCACTAGTGGATATAGATATTGAAACTACAACTGGATCTGCTACACAGTGTAATTTTACCGTCGGTGATAATATTTTTACTGTTTCTCTTGTTAATGATGATATAGAGTATACAGATGAAGATTCAGGGGAGATGGATACATATTTTGCTACATTGTATGAAACTCTTGTTAGTTCAAGTTCAACCGAGATTGAAGATAATTTTAGTCATTTAGTAATTGCTGAGGATACAGAAGGTATTTGTCATATGTATTATGGCGCTACGTACTTAGATGGTACTTACATTAATGCTACATTTAGTTCTGAAGAGAGTTGTGTGCTAGAGGGAGGCGCTGATACACTGAGTACGATATCGATACCACTAGTTAATTTTGTATATTCATTCTTAGGAAATTTATGAACCAAGTAGTAGAAACCACAACAATGACTTCAACCTCAAGAGTAAATAGTAGAAACCTCACAGCAATAATTCTGATAGTTTTATTAACAGTTTTGTCAGGTATAGGTATTATAGTTGCTATAACATTACAGAATTCTCAGGCTCCTGAAGATTCATTAGCTTGGCCAGCACCAGTTTGCGAGGATGGAAATTGTTTTTGTGAAAACGGAGGTGCAATTTGTGGTAATGCATCAACTTGTGAAGCTGGAAGAGGGTGTGTTACTTATGCAGAATTAGGAAGTAGAAATTGTCAGCAGTATATTAATGATGTTTGTAATCCAACAGGTTCTCAATGTGCAGGAGGAGGCTCTGTTCCTGTAGGAGGACAAGCTTGTTGTGAAGGTTTAACCCAGTGTCCAGCACAAGGTAATGTATGTACAGGAAGTTGTAGTGGAAATATTGGTGGGGGGACAGGTTCATGTCCAAGTGGTCAATGGAACTTATATGAATGTAAGGGATCTTGTAGTACAGGCGGTGGATGTCAAACTGCATATACAGGACCAGGTGGTAGTGGAATTATCGAAGATCAAAGTGGCTCAACAGCTTACACTTTTGTTAATGGTGGCTCACCATATACACCTACAACAACATGTTATGTAAGGCAAGCAGACTGTATAGGTACATCAGGTGTTAATCTAGTATTTAGATCTTCATATAGTTGTTCAAATCAATGTACAGGTGGAGGTACTACAGGACCTGGAACTGGAGAACCACCAACAACAGGTGAACCTAATCCATTCTGTGGAGATGCTATTTGTGCTACAAATGAACTTTGTGAAAGAACTAGTCCAGGAGGATCATCATTCCGAGCTTGTAGAGCAGGAGATATTGGTTCTACACCTGGAGGACAAGTTGTTAATGTATGTTATAGATTAACAGATGGAACTAACCAGGTTGCTGGCACAGGTCCTAGATGTAAGTTCTGTGGAGATGGATTATTCCATCCAGCAGAAGAACAATGTGACGGTACAGCTCCAGCTGGAGACGGTAACGATCCTACAAACTGTTCTACAGCATGTAACATTAGAGTAAGAGCATGTTTAGGTGCAGACAGATCTGCTGATACACTTGCTCCTGGTGTTGGTAACAAAGCAATATTTACATTGAGATTCCAAGATGAGAGAGCTAATAATCCATACGTACCAGGTGTATACATGAGAGTTTCAAGCGGATTAAATGATGCAACTATTGTTGGTAGAGATGCAAATGCAACTTCAAGTACAAAGGTTGGGCTAATGCCAACTGGAGGTACATCAAAAGTACAGAATGCTGATTTATCATATAACTATGATTACAAATTCCAATGGGAAGCAGCATCACCATCAGGTGTAGCAGTACCTGCAGGAACATATACGATTCAGTTCTTTAATGAAAGCAACGTTGAATTGTTTGCTGACAATACTTTATGTAGATCAACAATTACAATATCTGAAGAGCAAGTAGAGAACCCATTGTTTACAATCGTTAAACTAAGTACACCAGTTTGTGAAAGTGACAACGATTCTAGAATTGATTACACTGTTAGAGTTACAAATACAGGACCTGTTGAAGGAGTAATAGACTTTGTTAGAGATACACTAGATGCAGATGTAATAGCTGCAGGAATTGTACCAACAGCAATAGTTCCAGCATATGGAGTATACGCTTCAGGTCAGATAACATGGGAAGGTACAGTAGCTGATAGAACATATGCGTCACAGCAAGCTAAAGACTTTACATACTCTGTAACGATACCTGCAAGTCTAGTATCAAGCTTTACAGCAACTGGAATTGATAACCAAGTAGTGGTTCAGTACGATACAGAAGATACAGATGACAATACAGACAGCTTTACATTAAATACACCTATAACTTGCGGTACAACAGTAGTTGTTATCCCTGTAACAGGTATATTAGATGACGGTAGATTCTTGATACTTGGAGCATTGTTTGTACTAACTGGTATCTATGTATACAGAAGACAATATGTTCTAGAGCATTCATTCGAAACTGAGATTGAAAGAAAGCTTTCAAGAAAAGCAGATGAACAAGACTAGTGTTTTATGGTTTCCGTTCCGAGACTATTTAGTCCTAGACCTCCGGGCTCTAGGACTTTTTCGTATCTTCTTAGGAATCTGCTTAATTATAGATTTCCTAGATAGACTAAAAGATGTAGAGATCTTCTATACTTCAAGTGGTATAGCATACCCAAGTGTCTTTACTGGAAACATATTCTCAAACAACACATTTTCAATTAACTTCCTGAGTGACAACGTTACCTTTCAAACAGCTGTACTTGTATTGGGATTAATTGTGTCGGTGCTATTTACATTGGGGTACTTTACAAAGATATCGACTATACTACTTTGGATATTTGTTGCATCACTACAGAACCTTAATACCCTAATCCTTCAAGGAGGGGATGACTATATAAGGATGTTGTTGTTTTGGAGTATGTTCTTGCCATTGGGAAGGAGACTTTCTATAGATGCACTGCACCTCTCGTTTCTAAAAGAGAATAGATACTTTTCTGTAGCTAATCTTGGATTAATATTTCAAATAGCATTCATGTACTTCTTTACAGCAATGCTTAAAGATAGCCCTATCTGGACCACAGATTACACAGCTGTATACTATGCCCTTAGTCTAGATACCTTTAGAACACCAATTGGAGATATTCTTTTAAATATTCGTTGGTTACCATCTCTACTTACATTCATGGCTATATGGATAGAAAGACTTGTTCCTTTCCTTATCCTACTACCTTTCTACAACCAGTTCACTAGAATATTGGCAGTATTTTTGATTATAAACTTGCATATTGGTATAGGGCTTGGAATGGATGTAGGTCCATTCACTTGGATATCTATTGTTGCTGCAATATCGCTAATCCATACGCAGTGGTTGGATATGGGCGTTACTATCCTTAAAAGATTCCTTGGAGAGATTAGAATAGAGAAAGCTAGAAGACTACGAGACCACATTGTATCTTTGTTTAAGAAAGTTCCATACCTTGCTGTAAAAGTAACGCCTAGGTCAGAAAAGAACAAATGGTTGAATAGGTTCCATATTGCTATATCTGCAAGTGTAATATTCTCTTTGCTAACCATTATCTTGATTATAAATGTGAATACGCTTGGGTATAAGTACACAATTGGTGAACTACCTAGCAAAGTAACGAGGTTCTTAAGAATTGATCAAAGCTGGAAGATGTTTGCACCATATCCAAGTTTCGAAGGAGGTTGGACTGTTGTAACAGGATACGATACTGAAGGTGAATCATATAGTTTGTATCAAGGAAACACTACTGCAGTGAAACCAGATGCAATATATGCCAATCCAAAGAATGAAAGATGGAGAAAATATACTATGAATCTTTGGAATGGAGATAGGTATACAACTGAAAGAATATATCTGCTTGGATACTATTGTAGACAGTCACATGCAGGAAAGATTGAAGGAGTACCTGGATTAAACAAGCTTGAATTCTATCATGTTGTAGAGACAACACAACCTGATTACAGAGAGAAGACTCGAGTCCTTCGCTTACTTACTACAATGGAATGTTCAAGCTAGGATGATTCCTTGCCCGTGGGATCTTAACCAGTGATCATATACCTGATAGTCTGGCATACATCTTTCTACAAGAGACCAGAACCTCTCACTGTGATTCATCTCCTTTGTATGGCACAACTCATGGATTATTACATAATCCATAACCCGAGTAGGAGCAAATGCTAGTCTCCAGTTAATATTAATATTCTTATCTGTAGAACAGCTACCCCATCTACTTACAGTATCCTTTATCGCTACCTTATTTATCTTAAATCCGTGCCTATCTGCAAAGTATCTAACCTTTCTCTTAATCTTTTCAGATGCTTGTTCCCTTAGCTCATCCAGAAGAACACTTCTGTGTCTCCTTGAATCTTCTGATGGGAAAACAGTTATAGTAGTTTTACCTACAACAACTTTAGGCTTCAAGAACTGACGCTGACTATATCTGATTTCGTATTTCTCTCCGAAGAAGGAGATTGTGGCATTTTCCGAAATTCTCTCCATAACCTGAATTTTAGCACCAAGATATTAAATTTATTCCTTAAAAACTTGAAAAGAATGAAACTAACGAACAAAGATATAGCTACGAAAAGCGTATTAATACCATTGGATCGTATCTTTGCAATAGTGGTCTCAAGCTCTTGCTCAGGGTCAATTATTGCTATAGGGTAGGAAATAGTAGAACCAAGAACTTCGTCATCCTCCTTTCTCAACTCGATAGGTAGAATTTGGTATGAATCGGAGCTAGATTTGCTCAATACGCCTTTGAAACTAACCATATCTCCCTTTGCTCTAACAAAACCTTCATAGTCCGAAAGAGATACAGAAAGCTTGTCATATATCTTAAAAGACTTTGCAAAGCTTGCAAGAATCTCCGCTTCCGCTTCAACAAGGTTTCCTAACTGACTATCAAGTTTTGAAGTATCTAGAATTGTTGGGATAACAATAGTTTTAGGCATCTCAGCTAGAAGTACTACATTTACAAGCTTCTTTTCTCCTAAGGATTCAGAAAGCTCTCCAGAAATTTCGTATGTGCTGCCTTGAATGAAAGATTTAATATCCCCAGTAACTCTAATGCCACCAGTACCATCTTGAATGTATGCAAAAGTATCAGAAAGATATGAAATAGTACCTTGGATTCTCGCAGTTGTTCCTTTCTTTTCCTTCTTTATGTTTGAGACACTAAATAGAGGAATAGCTGCTTTTGGTTTCAACATTTCTACTGGCAGGCTATTGCCTTCTGATCTTAGAAGAATATCTCCAGTATTCGACCCAGTGTAGAAGATATGGTCAATCAGGTTGTTGTCTGCGAAGAGATATATTTGGTCTCCTGAGTTGTTTAGTGATGGAATATCGTAGAACTTCTGTTCTTCATTTGCATCTAGTTCAATGAGTATCTTCTTCTGAGTAGGTGAATCTATGTTGTCAGTTAAATACACTTCTTTCTTGATTCTGTATTCTGAAATATTTCTAATACTTAAGCTTTCTTTTTCTTCAGAATTAGGAGCTGGATATATTTCAGAAATTATAAGTTCAGGTATAACTTTAAGGTTCAAAGATTCACTTTGAATGTTTTCATCTCCTACACTAAAGAGAACAGGTGGCTTAAGATCTTCAAGAATGAGTAGAGGAGATTGAAGCTGTTCGTTATTAAATGTAATAGTTGTTGGTATATTATTCTCTTCTTTAAAGAAAAGCTTCGTTCCTGCCCTTACATTTAAATCCAAGGTATCGCTCCAATTAATGGTATCTATAGAGTAGAGTATCCTTGGTATGTTGTATCCAATCGTTACTGATTCTTGAAAAACATATTCGATGTTTGTGAATGAAGTTATAAGCGTTACTGTTAGATCATATGTCCTTGGAATCAATGATGTTAAGGGAAGTGTTAGTGGAAGAGCATTAGCACCTTGGTCTAGATAAGAATTATCGGTAATACTTTTAATTGATACATCTATATTTTCACTTGGAATATATTTTAGAAAAAGCTGTTTATTGTATTTTGAATAATCATTGCTCCAAGTTTCAGAATCTGTGGAGTATTCAAAGTTTCCAGTTAAGGTACTAGAACATATTTGAAGAGAATTTTGGTTTTCTAATCCAAGTGTGTTCCCCAATTCGTTAACTACGTTCTTAATACAATTTGGAAATCCTGGTGGCTCTATGCTTTTACCTGACCTTACCTCAAGATATGTGAATTCATTTAGTACTTGAGAAGTAGGGGAGAGGAGCACAAGCTTCGCTTTAGAATTGTATAGATTTAGTTTCCCAGAACCAAGTGCGATATTTGCAATACTTAATCCAGGTATACTTGATTCTGTAATGGCCCCTAAGGAATTAGGTGGAATGATAAAGTCGTTTGGAATTAGGATGGATCGAATACTTCCTGAGTCTAGATTAACATTCTCAAGCTTATATCCTTTAAGATTGATTTGGGAATTTGATAGGTTCTTAAGTTCAATCCATTCCTTTCCTGTATCTGATCCTTCTGGGTCTGGGAGTATCTCGTTTATTACTACCGATAGATTCTGGGAGTTAATATGAACTTTGGGTATTAGGATGAGTAATGTGAATACGATTAGGTTTAGGTATTTGAGCATATCGCATCATAGTAGAAGACACGATCATGTATCTATGTATACCAATACAAATATGAACTAAGAAAGGGGAATAAAGAATCCCGTATTTCTACGGGATTCAAACTCTAGTTAATTTATTAGATTATCTAAACATTTTTGTAACGCTATTCATCCAAGTCAAAGAGTTAGCATTAACGAATGCAGCAATAACTGCTCCGATAACATAAGCTAATACTGTGAATGCGAATGCAATGAACGCTCCAACTACGTATCCGATTACTAATCCAGTTGTGTATCCAGCTCCTAAGTAACTGTATAGTCCGTATGAGAATACAAACAAACTAATTACATTAACAACCAATCCGATTACAGCAATCATAGCTCCTGCAATCATACCTGGCTTTAACGCTGCTTTAACAGCTGAACCAATGTCATCCTGTTTTGCATTGTGAACAGCTCCAACAGTAAATCCTCCGAATAGTGATACAAACCAATGTAACCAGCTAAAGAAACAACCAACAACAGGAACGATTCCTACCAAAATAAAAAGACTTCCTAGTCCTCCAAAAACGAGTCCTAACTTCACATCTTTTGTAACATTACCAACAACAGGCATCGGCTGTACAGTGTTTTCCATAAAGTAATAATAATAATTAAATAACTTATAGCAATTTTACCTTAACTTTATTCAAAAGTTTATATATAATTCTAACATTATTAAACACAAAATATGATAGATAAAAAAATCATTGTAGGCTTTGTTCTTGTAATAGGAACCTTTTTAATTTTAAACGCAACAAATATGACATACAATCAAAGAACTCCTGTATCAACTAACTCCGCAAACGTATCACTACCAAGTAGATTAGAGAACGAATCTCAAGAGAATCTAGAGACACTTTCAGCACCTCTTACAGACATTGTGACTGAAACAAAGATGGAAGCTAATACTACAGACAACCGAGAAGTTGAGTTTGGAGATAGTATTACAGTACACTATAGAGGTTGGTTTGGTACTTCTGGTGAAATATTCGACCAATCATTCGATCACAGTGAAGATGGATTTAGTTTCATCGTAGGTCAGGGAGTTATTGAAGGATGGTCAGAAGGAGTGGTTGGAATGAAGCTAGGAGAGGTAAGAAGACTTAAGATTCCTTCAGACCTAGCATATGGACCTGCTGACTATAACGGCATTCCAGGTGGATCTGACTTAGTTTTTGATGTAGAGTTAATAAAATACAATAATTAGTGGACACAAACCCATTTTACAAAGATCCGTTACAGCCTGAACCCAGGAAGAAGTATGTAAATTTCTTACAGCTTCTTGCTGGTATTGCTTTAGTTGCTTTGTTTTCTTGGTTTACAATCCTTGGACAGAATCAGGTAGACGGTCCTTCTATGAGACCAAATTTCTATACTGGTGAATTCCTAATACTAAATCGTATCCCTCAATTTCTTGGTTCATCTTTGGCTACAACTCTAGGAGTTGAATACAAAAGAGGTGAAGTGATTGTTTTTACTAAGCCTGGTTTTCCAGATTTATTAAAAAGAGTTATTGGGTTACCTGGAGAAACTGTGTCTTTAAGTAGAGGAAAGCTCCTTATCAATGGAGAAGTATTGTCTGAAGATTATATTCCAGAGAAGCTATACACAAATGGCAGTTCATTTCTTTCAGAGAATGGATCTGTAGTTGTACCTGAAGGTAGTTTCTTCATGGTTGGAGACAATAGACCTGAAAGTAGTGATTCAAGAAGTGCAGACATTGGTTTTGTTAAACGAGAGTGGATCAAAGGTAAAGTGATTCTTAGAATATGGCCATTTGATAGATTCTCAGGTGTACCTATAGGCAACTATTCTCTAATTGATCCAAGCAACTTCAACTTCTCTGCATCTGATCCAAGTTTTAGAAATCCTTCAACTCCTACTAAGTAGATCTTGTTGATCTCACTTCCTAATTAGTATATGCTTTTATAGATATATATTAGTTTCGACCATGAAAGTATTTAATATTTTTTGTATATTTTTGATCATCATTCTTCTCTTTGTTTCTGTAGGCCTAGGTCTTCTATTGGTTCAAAGCAACAATATTAATAAAGCACTACAAGATGAAAACGATATAACTCTTTCGGAGAACGACAACAATACTGTAGATGAAGATTCAGAAGTGTCTGAAGAAGATATGGAAGATTCTGATACTGTTACAGTAGCTTCTCCAACTACTGTCTCATATGGAGATAGCAGTATAGGACTATCTTTTGATTTCCCAAGTACATGGAGTGTTGGAGCAGATTTTGATCTTGTTGATGATGGAAGTGGAACAGATAGACTCCTTGATTTCTATAAAGTAGAGTTAACAAAAGGAACAAGCGCACTAGCATTTAGATTTGTATTCTTGGCTACTGGTATATATGGATCTACATTTCTAGAAAGTGAATATGAAATAGTTGAACTTGGAAACAATGTATTAAGAACGAAAGCTGCTGGAGAAGATCTTTGGGTGTACGCACAGAAAATTGAATGTACAGAGATGACAGGATTTGCAGAATACTGTGGATTACCTGCATTCAGAAGTACAACGGATAGGATATATGGAATTGTACTAAATTCAAATGATTCTGCTGTAATCGAGGAAGCAGATGCTATTGCTTTAAGTTCTATTAACTAGTAACCGTAATTATTATTAAACTTATATGAAAATCACTGCAATTATTTTAGGTATACTCACGACGATACTGCTTGTATCGACTGTGGTATTGGCTGTAATGTTCTTTAAAAGCAATAGCGAGCTTGGAGAACTGAAGCAGAATCTAGGTATGGAATCTGATGATGCTGAGGTATCTGATAGCTCTGATATTGAAACAGAGGATGCAGATGATGAACCTGTTGTAGTTGGTGAAGAACACTTCATCGATGTTGGATTAGAAATTGATATTACATATCCAAGCGATTGGGAGTGGGTATTAGATACAGCAATTAGCGATGACTTTTCAACAGGAGGTGTATACAAAGAAATATATACATACGATCTAGATTTCACAAAGGGTGCCAATACAATATACTTCTCAGCAATATTTGGTGGAGTTGGAGACATTGGTGTTCAATATCCTTCGGATATGTACGATACAGAAGTTTTGAACGCAGATTTAATTAGAGTCAGAGAGAATGGTCAAGTAGAGTGGAGATATCTTTCAAAGATTCCTTGTACAGATGCAATGGATTGGGATAGTGTAACTGAAGTTTGTGGAGCCGGAGGATTCTTCCCAGGATTTGCAACAGGTGGAGCTAGTTCAGTTGTATATTCAGGAACGGATGCTTTGCTTGATGAAGTAGATGCAATAGTACTAACAGCTCAGAACTAAAACTAACTTAATATGCGGACGACATCTTCTAAAGATGTCGCTTGCATTAGTTTAATTCGTAGCTCTGTTGCGTTTTCAATTCCAGATATGTACCAAGCCAAATGTTTTCTCATTTGAAAGAATCCTTTAGGATCTGGAACCTCTTCTACAAACTTAGCTGTGTGTTCAATTATCACTTTCTTGATTTCATCAAAACTCTTTGTTGTATGAGTTCCTCTTAATTCATTAAATACCCAGGGGTTACCGTTAGTTGCTCTACCAATTAAAGCTCCATGAGCACCTGTTAGTTTCATTACTGTATCAAAATCATCTTTTGTTTTTATATCACCATTAACAAGAACAGGTACGTTACTTGATTCAACTGCTATCTTTAATTCATTCCAGTCTGCATTCCCTGTGTACATTTGTTTAAGTGTTCTTCCATGCACTGCCAACCATTCTGGTTTA
This sequence comes from uncultured Candidatus Saccharibacteria bacterium, assembly GCA_964561155.1. Classification (GTDB taxonomy): domain Bacteria; phylum Patescibacteriota; class Dojkabacteria; order J137; family J137; genus KLAP211. The sequence goes on from CAZLOI010000005.1 coordinate 12,009, forward strand.
GCTTCACAAATCTTTGTAATCCATTCAGCTGTTATTGGAGAGTCGTATCCGATTCTTGTTTTAACAGAAACAGGAATCTCTTCTCGAGTATATGTAACAGCTCCATCAGTTACGCCTTCTGTTGTATTTCCTGCAGTATTAACATTCGTCATTAGATTCCTGTATCCAGTAGATTCGGTACCCTTGTAGTTTTCGTGTTTCTTTAAATTGCTTTGTATCATCTCATTTAGTGCTGTTAGTGTTCTGTTGGCAAGACCTGTTAGTTCCCCATTTGCAACCCAGTCTCGTACTCCATCTTTGCATGCTTGAACAATTTCTTTTGCAAGATCTGGTGTTCGAATTAACGCAGCTCCTGAACCACTTTGTTCTACAGTCTTTGCAGGGCATCCCATGTTTATATCAAGACCATCGAAACCTAGAGCACATACTATCTTCGCTGCGTGATAGAAGTAGATTGGTTCTTTGCCATATATTTGAGCAATGATTGGACGCTCGATAGGATCATATCGGAAATGATGAAGAAGCTTGTCTCCTGCGACACAAAGTCCATGCACATGAGTGAATTCGGTATAGATAATGTCTGGGTTACCATATTTCTTGGTAATGTATCGCATAGCACTGTCTGTAACTCCATCCATTGGAGATATTCCTAGTACCGGTTGTTTTAGATCACTTATTCTAAACATATTATTATTTTAGTTGAATTATTTCAGTTGAACTATCTTAGAGTTATTTAATAACACCACCACCAATTACCAAATCATCTTTGAATATTACCAAACTCTGACCAGAAGCAACTGCTCGCACAGGTTCTTCAAATACAAACTTTAATTCTTTAACAAACAGTTTTCCTTTGATTGGTTTCTGTCTGTATCTAACTGCTGCTTCAATATTCTCAACCGTATTTAAATCTTTAAACTCTTCTGGATTAATGTAGTGAATGTTTTCAAGCATCACTTCAGTTTTGTATAGTGCTGGGTGATCAGTTCCCGATGCAACGTATACTATATTGTTTTCTACATCTTTCTCAACAACAAAATATGGTTTAGAAAGACCACCGATTCCAAGTCCATCTCTTTGACCAATAGTATAGAAGAATACACCTCTATGTTCACCTACAATTTTCTTTGTATCAATATCAACAAGCTTCCCTTGCTTCTCTGGAATCTGTGTCATCAAGAATTTCATTACATCTATTTCTCCTATAAAGCAGATACCCTGAGAATCAGGTTTAGTAGCATTGGGAAGATTAAACTCCTTTGCCATTTCTCTAATTTGTGGTTTTGTATATTCACCGATTGGGAAAAGTGATTTACTTAACTGTTCTGGTGTTAGGTTGTATATGAAATATGTCTGATCCTTGTTCTTGTCTACGGATCTGTATAGTTTGTTTTCTTTCCTAATAGCGTAGTGGCCTGTAGCGATGTAGTCATATCCCATTTCCATAGCCTTAGTAAGGAACAGTTTGAATTTTATCTCCTTGTTACACATTACATCTGGGTTAGGAGTTCTTCCTTTCTTGTATTCGCTAAAGAAGTATTCAACGACTTTCTCTCTGTATTCTTTTTCAAAGTTAATTGATCTAAATTCAATACCAAGGGAATCACATACAGCCATTGCATCTGCTTGATCAGTTTCCCAAGGACATTCATCTTGAATACCAAAGTTATCTCCGGACCAATTCTTCATGAATACGCCTGTTACTTCGTATCCTTGGTCCACAAGAAGCTTGGCTGCTACTGCGCTATCTACACCTCCTGACAATCCTAAAAATACTCGTTTTTTCATGCTCCAATTATATCACCCTATAGCAATATTGGTTATATATAGCTGGTACAATAAAAACGCTAGATATTTAAGGGCATAGAGTATATAATCGCTACTTGTTGATGACAGAAATATGGAACAAATACCTGAGGATAATTTAGATCGAGATTTATTCTTTCTTAAGAGCTATTACAATAGTATCAAGATACATTTTGAGAAGGATCCAGATGTTAGAAAGGAGTTTATAAGCGAGTGTGCAGCTAGGATTAGCAAGCTCTTTGTAGACAATAGTCTTGATGATATCAGTAACTATGGTAAATCTGAGTTGGAAATAATAGCTGGCTTGCAGATAAAAACAGATGTATATGCACAACGTTTTGGAGCTTTGATTGATCTGTTCACCACACCAGATGTTAATGTGCATCTTCTATATTCAACTTGCGAACACTTCGGAAGCTTTTTCTCTTCTTTGAGAAGAGTTGATATACATTTCTTGTTTGATAAGAAGACACAGCTTGTTCAGAAGTTAAATTTAGAAATAGATATTCAATTAATGAAAGCGGCAGCTTTTGTGTCTCAAGAAGTGATTGATAATATGAGAAAGTTAGTTTTGAATTTAGGTGATCCTGGATTTGGAAGTGATGATTCTGATCTACCACCAGAGGGACCAAAGGATGGAGGAAGATGTGTTGATCCATTTAGCAAGGAATGGAGCAAAGTCGATACAGCACCAAAAATATCAAGAGTGGAGATAAGAAAGCTTGTTTTAGAAGCGTAACTAATCTAGAATATCAAACCACATCTTTCCTTCCCATAAATGTATTTCGTTTGCTCTAAAGATTGTTGGATCAATTATTTCACCTCTCATCTTTACTAGTTCACCTTCGTCTACAAAAGTAATGTCTAGAGATTCAACGGGATGTATTTCCCAAATGTTTCTTCTTAAATCTTTAAGCATAAATGTTCTAGGGCTAACAGGTTTCTCTTGAACTTCGCCAGCCAGATATCCGTCTTTAGGCGAACTCCACTTAATGTAAGTAGCTTTCTTCATAGTCTGACAATATTCTTTGTTGTTTTGAAGAGCTATATCGTAGCTTTTTGCAGTCCCTGTTACATTCCATACCAGTGCTCCTGCAACAATTAATCCACATAGGAAGCCTGCAAACTTGTATCTTGAATACATGTAGAAATCATCGGACTTTGTAGCTCTTAAAAGAACAAATGCAAAAACGAGTAGGGCTGTTAGTACAAAGATTGTAATGGGAATGAGTATTAACCAAGCAAGGCTTCCAGCTTCCAATATATTTAGAATAACCAATGAAAGCACAGATATTACTAATACAACTCCTAGAGAGAGGATCCCGTAGTTTAGGAACTTAGTTAAAGCAAAATATAGACTGCTTCTAGGTTTTAGATTCTCTGAATTAATTTGTTCCAATACTTTGTCTTTTGTATCCATACTAGTTTAGATTATCTTTTAATATTTTCTTTGCACGATTAATTAAAACTCCTACATTACTTACTGGTATTTTTAGAATATCTGATATCTCTACATACTCTTTATTTTCAATATATCTAAGTACAAGAACTGACTTATACTTTACATCAAGATTCTGAATTTCTTTTTGGACTTTCTCACTTAAGACTTCCTTTGTTAATCGTTCTTCTTCATCTGTTATTCCACTCAGTAACTCTACAAAAGCATTTTGATCCTCAAGTGCAACTACGAATCGTTTCTTATATTTACGGTAGTAACTAATAGTTTTGTTATGAGTTATTCGATATATCCAAGAAGAGAACTTAAGCTCAGGCTTAAAGTTTCTTAGGTTTAAATACACAGATACAAAAGTATCTTGTAATACATCCTCTGCATCTTCTTTAGCAAGGCCTGAGATTCTCTTTATATAGCTTAGGAGTTTTCCTTCATATCTTTGCATCAAAACCATATATGCGTTTTGATTGACTAGGGATATCTGTACTAGCTCTTCATCTTTTTTAGAACTGAATTCGCTCTCCAAGTTATTACGTATGAATAATTAATGTATTACACCTCTGAAGGTACCAAAGTTATTATACACACTTCAGCTTCTGTACCAATTCTTGTCCTCGCCCCACCTGATCCAAAACCCTGGGAAAGAAATAGCTTGGTATGCTTAAGTTCGTATAATCCTCTTTGCATCCACCGATATCTTCCAGGCATTGGAAGTACTGGGCCAATATAAGGCAAATTTATTTGCCCTGCGTGGTTGTGTCCAGAAAGTACCAACGAAATTTCATCTTTCTTTTCTATGAAGTCGATTATATCTGGATTGTGTGATATCAATATCTTTAGCTCTCCTTTTAATCCATTGAATGTTTTGTCCAAGTCAAAGTTTTTAGAAAATAGATCTGGGATACCTCCGAAATATATATTATCAATTTCTACGGCTTCATTTATGAGCAGATTGAATCCGGTATTACGAAATGCTTCGATAAACTTGTATGGAGATTCGCTGTCCTGTTTTTCATGAAGATAATGCGAGTCGTGATTTCCATATACTGCTATTCTGTTTTTAAGTCTAATCGCAGATAGATCTGAAAGTCTTTGAGGATCGATGTGTTCATGTACAAAATCTCCACCTAAAACTATAGTATCAAGGCCGGAAGTGTTCACAAACGATGCTAGTTTAAGTATCTTTTCCTTGTCCGTAGCTGCTCGTTCTGAACCCATGTGTAGGTCTGATACGAATATGAATTTGAAAGTTTCTTTCAACCCCTTTATTGGTATCTCGTAGCGATTAACTTTAAATTCACTAAAGTTAATTACGTTAATGTAGAAAAAGTATACAGAAAGGACAGCAAATATTAGTGCTGCGATTAAGACGAATAAGCTCTGTGTTGCAAGTAGAAGCCATGCACTAAGAAAGAATCCAATGTATGGAAATGTGTCGATTAGTATTCCAGCTATGTGCTTAAAGGTTTCTAGTCTAGAAACGCTTTCTATGAATTTAAGTTTTTTATTGATGTTCTCTCTGGAGAAGCGTTCCATATTCCACAATATATTACTTAGATAGTATAATCTCGTGTTTAAAGAAATGCTATGGATTTTAATGAAATTGCTAAGGTAGGACTTGATGGTTTGGAGGTACTGCCATCAATAACACCAGAGGTACTTAAGAGCAAAATGGATGAGTTTGTGAATAAGTGTGTAGGCTTGTTAATGAGTGAAGTGAATAGAAGTGGAAAGATAGATGTAGTCTTTCCGATGAATGGTGGATTGATGTTTTTGTATCTGATTCAAAAGGAATTGCCTTCAGAGTATTTAGATTCTGTTAATTTCGTTTCTGCATATAGAAGTGATCCTAATGACAAGACTAAGTATAAGTTTGTTCATTCTAAGGGTTCTTTCTTTGGTACACCAATCATAATTGATGATATGTGGGATAGCGGTGAAAGTACCGAGCATGTATCAAAAGCTATTGCAGAAGAGATTGGTTCAGAAGCCGTGGGAACCTTAAGTTCTCCTTCAGAAGATTTATATACACAAAGCTTGGGCGATGTCCCTGTGCCTGTCTTGGTTGCTACTACAAAGGAAGGAAAGATTTGTAGCTCAGCTACATTTGAATATGGAAAGAGAGGAGAGAAGGATGATTGGATAGCCTCAGGTTTTGGATTGAATTGTGGGAAGGGACCTGCTTCTACTTCAAGATTTGAAAGACTTGCAGGAGTATCTTTCTCTGTTACTAATCTTGATGCATATATAAAGACCGTATCTGATGATTCAACTAGATCTTTGTACGAAAGTATCTTGGAAGAATCGGGTAGGGAATGTTACGCAGCCGATTACGATACAATGATGAAGCTTCTTGAGATTATGGATAATGAGGAACTCGATACTGATTTAAGATGTCTATCTGTTCTTGTTGAGCTTGGATTAATTGTAGAAGCTTAATCTTCATAGCAAATACTTTTGTATCCTTTGTTGGTTACGAGAACATGGTCTTCAATTGTTATACCAAGAAGTTCCCCGATTTCTACAAGTCTCCTTGTTACTTTTAAATCAGAATCAGAAGCTTCTAGATTCCCAGATGGATGGTTGTGCGAAAGAACTATTGAGAATGCGCTTTGTCTAATTGCTGGTTCGAATACTTCCCTCGGATGCACAAGGCTTTCTGTTAGTGTTCCTATAGAGATTACTTCTCTTTTTATTTCTTGGCTTCTTGAATCGAGCAGGAATATTACAAAGTGTTCTCTTTTTGAACCTCTTAGATCTATCATTGAATCCCAAATATCTTTTGGAGTTAGAAGTGTTCTTATTTTCTTCTTTGTGTAGAGTCTCTTTCCAATTTCTAATACAGAAAGAAGCTTTGTAATCTTTGCTTTGCCTAAACCTTTATAACTTAAAAGATTTTCTAAAGTGAATTCATTGTCTGTGTAGAGCAGTTTCTCTAGTTCCACTCCAATCTGAATTGAGCTCTTACCTTTTGTTCCTGTAGATATTATTAATGCAATTAGCTCGGAAACTTTTAATGCTTCAACACCAAACTTAATTAGTTTCTCTCTGGGTTTGTCGAAATCATTCATGTCTTTTATCTTCATGAACTTAGTCTAGAGGAAGTTGTAGTTTAACGCATTGTATCGTAATACAAATTTGGATGATTAAACTTAAGAAGTTAAAGACGTAGCTTAGAATTTATCAATTGCTTTACTTCTTCAACAGCAGGTTGATCAAATGCATTAACTCCTATCGAGTTTGCAAAGAGAGTAACAGCAATTTGGAAGAAGTAGAATAGTTGGCCTAGGTAATATTCATTAAGTTCTGGTATTTCGATTACACAAACAGGTTTCCCTTTCTTTGCAAGTGTTTCGATAGTAGCATCGGCTTCGATGTTTAAAAGATCGTTCATATCTGAAATATCTGTTTTCGATTTCCTTACCTTTATTATTGTAATGAACTTGTCATTAGGTCCATCTAGCATTAGTTGAAGCTGTGAATGTTGATCAACTGGACCAAGCATAGATACTGGAGTTTGTCCTTTACCATTCTTTCCCAAACTTTCCGACCATAGTTGTTGGTACCATTTTGCGAAATCTTTTAAACCATATTTGTATGGCATTAGTACAGAAATATTCTTTCCTGAATTATATTCATCTGCTTTGAATTGCACATACTGAGACACAAGATCGTTAACTGTTCTAAAGAAATATGTATCCATTTCCTTTGCTCCTTTTATCATTTCAACTGTATTTAAATTGAAAAGCCCTGCAGGAAGTAGTCCAACATCTGTGAGTACAGAGAATCTTCCTCCAATATTTGTTGGCATTCCAAATGTTTTAATCTGATGAACGTTTGCATATTCTCTGAACGAACCTTTAACTGGATCTGTTACTATCCAAATATGATCACGAAGTTTAAGATTGTTCTGTTTCAACTTTTCCTGAAGGATTTCTAAGTATGATGTTATTTCAATTGTCTCACCAGATTTAGATATGAGAATAAATAGTGTATCTGATAAATTGAGTACATCGAAAAGAGAAAGTGTTTGATCAGGGTCTGTAGTGTCCCCAGCAAAATATATTTTCTTTGAATTTAGTTCGTTGTTATATGGGTGAACGAGTGCATTAAAGATTGCTCTTGTACCTAAATCCGAACCTCCAATACCAACTACAACAATGTTTGAAAAGGGAGTTGTTTGATTGGTAGATGCAGTATCAAGAACTTCTCTGAAAGGGAAGTTCATGTTCTTATCTATAGAGACGAGGTTAGAATTCTTGTTGTAAAAGTGGATTTGTAGCATTCGTATAGTCTACTATAGAAAAGAATTCCATGAAAGCATCTGTTAATTCTTCGCTTATACTCTCGATATTATTATTCTCCATCATCTGCTTTATCTTGAAGATTACCTTTAAGTATCTAGGATCTCCATTGTCTATATTGAAGCCTTGTTCTAGTAAATTGAATACATAGGGAACAAAGTCTTTTGTAAAAGCATCGTCTGCTCCTGTTGGGAATTCAGCTTTTGCTAAGTGAGATAGGAGTAGTGAGTGTGCAAGTGGATCGGCTCTTGTTTCTACAAATAAATCTAGAATCTCACAAAGTATCTTTGCTCTAGATGTTCCAATAATATTTCGCATTTCTCTGAAACGATCTTCAAAGTATACGTTATAGAATCCGTATGTCTTTGCATTAAGTTCGGAAGGTATTTCTCGATCAGGAGTTATTTCTGGTTTTGGGAAAGTGGGGAATTTAATTATCTTACTTTCGAAGATAATCTCGTCTCGTATAGGGCTCGCAGATGCTCTAAAGGCCATTCTAACATTCTAACGTAAATTTAGATTTGTGACTAGAGTTCTGCAGGATATTCCTCTTCTTTAGTAGCAACCTCTGGTTCTCCTTTGAAATTCTTTTTAATGCAATTTTCTATTGCAATGCTTAGATTACTTTCGTTGTCTAATTCACCAGCCATTAACATTACATGTAGATCTCGATCTTCAGCTCTTGAAATCCTCTCTGGTTCTTTTAAAAGGTTAGCTATGTATATTTGTGCGTATCTAGAAAAAGCTAGTGCATTAAAAATAGAGGTTTTGTTAACCTTTCTGTAGGTTGTAGCAAATGCTGTAAATAATTGAAATACTCTATCCATGGCTTTAGCTTGGCTTTCTCGTATCATGTTTGTAATTTCCTCGGATCGATTTCTTGGTTGATCTAAACTTCCCATATTATTTTTTTAACTTCGCCAATTGTACCGCGTCGCCAAGAACTTGTAACTATCCCATAATCTTTTTCCTAATAAAATTTATGGAAAAGTTAGTGTTTCAGTATAGAATGGAGTAAAGAACTAATTCTTAAAAATATCCTATGCCTAAAAGAATTGCTATAAATGGATTCGGAAGAATCGGAAGACTAGTATATAGAAGCTTATTGGAAACAAACTTTCTCAATGGAGCTGTAGAGGTAGTTGCTGTAAATGATTTAGTACCTGCAGATAATTTAGCTTACCTTCTTAAATACGATACAGTTCATGGGAAATTAGATACAGATGTTAAGGCGATTGATGATTCAACAATTCAAGTTGGAAACAATACATTCAAAGCACTTGCTATGAAAGTATCACCAAGTGAATTACCTTGGAAAGACTTGAACGTAGATATTGTTTTAGAGTGTACTGGATTCTTTACAAAGAAAGCAGATGCGGTAGGACATATTACAGCAGGGGCAAAGAAGGTAATAATATCTGCACCTAGTGATTCAGAAGTTAAAACATTCCTAGTTGGAGTTAATGAAGATCAGTATAACGGCGAAGATGTAATTTCGAATGCTAGTTGTACTACTAACTGCATAGGTCCAATGGTTCATATATTAAACAAGGAAGGAATTGGAGTTGAGGAAGGTTTAATGACAACAAATCATGCCTACACAGCTTCTCAGACAATTACAGATGGTCCTTCAAGAAAAGCTTTCAGAGATGGTAGAGCAGGAGCTATGAATATTATTCCTGCAAGTACAGGTGCTGCAAAGGCTACATGCCAAGTTATTCCAGAATTGGAAGGAAAGCTTACAGGAATGTCTTTCAGAGTACCAGTTGTTGATGTTTCAGTTGTTGATTTAACATTTAGAACTGTTAAGGAAACATCTTTAGATGAAATTAATGCTGCTATGAAAAGAGCTTCAGAAACATATCTAAAAGGAATCTGGAACTATACAGAAGATCAAGTTGTATCTTCAGATTTTATTCATGATGCTCATTCAGGAACATACGATGCAAAGGCTTCGATGCAATTAAATTCTAGGTTCTTTAAGTTAATTGCTTGGTATGACAATGAATGGGGATACTCATGCAGGCTTTCTGATTTACTTAAAGTTGTAGTAGAGAAGATGTAATGAGTGCTTTCAATACCAGGACTCAAGACCAAATTCTAGCTGAAAAGCATGCGATCTTCTTAGAGGGAAAATATGTAGAAGTTGGAGCGGATAATCCAGATATTGTTTTACTTAGTGATTTTGTATCATATCTTCGAGGGGAGTATGTAGACCAAAGGGTTATCGAATATTTCCAAACACTTCCATTCACAGAACACGAATCCCAAAAATCATCAATGTGTGCGAGTTTAGTTATAGCTTTCAAGTTACAAATAGATGGGTATCCACCAATTATTGCAGTGAATGGAATGTATCATCCTCAACCACATTGTCACAGACTATACGAAGAGAAGAAAACTGGAGAAGAAGTGGGATACGATATTTGTAGATCGAAACTTTGTTATCAACCTGAACATTCAGAAGTTGTAGCTGTTAGATATCTTCTTGAAATGCTTGGATTTATAGATCAAGAAAACTATCATGAAATCATTATCCCAGGAAGTATAGATGCAGAGCATCCTTTAGGTTTGATTAGTATTATAAAACTTAAGCAGTTTATTGAATCAAATCCAAATATACTAGAAAGAATTGCTTCACTTAAAGATCGTATTCGTTTATCGATGTATGGTCACAAGATATGTTGTTCCAATTGCAAAGATATCCTTACCCTGTTAGGTCTTGGTGATATTTCAATTGGTGTATCTCAAGATACTTACAAGTATGAACGAAGTGAAAGAAGGTTACCTATTCCCGATATTTCAGATGAAGTCCTGGAAACTAAAGTGGAAATGGAGCTATAATAGTATATGTATAAATTACCCACACAAATAGAAAAGTTTTCCCTTGAAACCATTCCTGATATTTCTGAAAAGACTGTAATCTTGAGATCATGCCTTAATGTATCTGTAGATTCATCAGGAAAAGTGATTGATGAAACACGCATAATCGAATCTCTTCCAACGATTAAATATCTTGCTGAGAATGCAAAGCGTGTAATTATTCTAGGTCACTTGGGTAGACCAAAAGGGTATTCAAAGGAACTAAGTTTCTGGAATGTATCTGAGGTACTGCAAAGATCTTTAGGTATTGATTACGATATTCAATTCTTGGAACATGGATCAAAGGAGGAATTTTCATCAAATGTAATATTGTCAGACAATATTCGTTTTTTTGAAGGAGAGGAGAGCAAGGATGAAAATACAAGGAATGAGTTTGCAAAGGAATTGGCTTCAATGGGCGATGTTTTCGTGAATGATTCCTTTGCCGACTACCGTGAATCAGCTTCTACTTATGATATAGCAAGACTGCTTCCAAGTTACCTAGGTTTCAAATTCATGGAAGAAGTGAAGGAGCTATCTAAATTGAGTTCTCCAGAAAGACCTTTTGTTGCAGTGTTGGGAGGAGCAAAGCTTTCAGAAAAACTAGATGTATTAAATGTACTGGGTGAGATTGCAGACAAGATATTGGTTGGAGGTGCTATGGCATATACGTTGCTTAAGGCCAAAGGTATCGAGGTTGCTGATTCGCTTGTAGAAGATGACAAGCTAGATGTTTCAAAGGAGATTGTATCGAAGTATGCAGGAAAGCTTGTATTACCTATTGATCATTTAATTGCAGATACCTTTAATGAATATTCATCATATGAATATATTAATGAAGTGAATATTCCAAGTGGAAGTATCGGGATTGATATTGGTAAACAGACGATCGAATTGTTTAAGAAAGAAATTGTTGGATCAAAAACTATTCTCTGGAATGGGCCAATGGGAGTATTCGAATGGGACAATGCATCTTTGGGTACAAAAGAAGTGGGTAAGGCTATATCTGAAACGCAAGGCTACAAGTTACTTGGTGGAGGCGATACCATTACAGCTATTAACAAGTTTGATATTTCTGGATTCAGTCATATTTGTACTGGAGGTGGGGCTATGCTTGCGTATATATCTAATGAAAAGTTTCCAACGCTTGATGTAATAGTGTCTGGGAAATAACCTACTTACCTCCGAAAGATTCTCCAAAGTATATTCCAAGTTTCCTTGCTGCTTGATAGCTTAAGTCTTCTGGAGTAACGATTTTTAGTTTAGATATAGCATTGGCAATTGGTACTGTCTGCATACTACCTTTAACAAGACATACCATCTGTCCATATCTCTTTGCATCAAGCGCATCTATAGCAGTTGTTCCATATATCTTTGCGAGTATTCTGTCTTCTGCGTTTGGTGCTCCTCCTCGTTGTGTATGACCCAAGATAACGTTACGCATTTCAAATTCACCTGGACTCATCTTTTCTAGTTTCTCCATTATGTCGTATGATATTCCACCTAGCTTGTTTTCCGATGCAACTGATGTCATATTGTTTACAAACGTCCCATCCTTTGCCCTGCTACCTTCTGCAACAACGACTATGGAATAGTTCTTGCCAATCTTTTTTCTCCAAGCAAGAAACTTAACCAAACTTTGATAGTCAAATTTAATTTCTGGAATCAATATCGCGTTGGCACCTCCTGCAAGTCCTGCATGTAGAGCTATCCAACCTGCATACCTTCCCATTGTTTCTACAAAGAATACTCTGTTGTGACTTAAAGCGGTTGTGTGTATCCTATCCAACGCTTCTACAACAATATCAACAGCTGTACTGAATCCGAATGTTCTATCTACCAAATACAGATCATTGTCTATAGTCTTTGGAACACCTATAACATTTACACCCTGTTCATATAGCTGCTGTGCTCCTGAAAGAGTTCCATCTCCTCCAATTACAATTAAGCATTCAAGATCTAGTGTTATGAAGTTTTTCTTTGCAAGCTCCAATACATCTTTTGGAATATCTCTTGCATTGCCTTCACCTGCTTTCGCTGAGAATCTACCTTTGTTTGTTGTTTGAAGAATTGTTCCTCCAATATGACTGATACCTCTTACATCTTTCGTCTCAAGTGGAATGTAGTCCATATCTAAAAGACCTTCCCAACCTTTAATGAAACCAACGAATTTGTATCCTCGATTTATACCTGATCTAACAACAGATGCGATAACTGCATTGATTGCTTGAGTATCTCCTCCTCCGTTAATTATTCCAATTCTTTTCATAGTAATAGGGTATCATATTTCAACTTCTGTATAAACAAACAACCGCCTCATACTAGAATCTGTTTCTATAAACAATGTACTACAATCCATTTTTTCTAAGTGATAGAATGAAAAGTACAGATATGATTTCTAAAGAAAAACCAAACAATTTAATTGAGATGGAGTTTCCTGAGGAAGGAGTAATAGCACATCGTCGAGATAAACGATATTTTCTTGAAAGCTTTAGGAACAGCAATAGAAGTTCAAAGGTTATTGAGAATTTGGATAGACTGTTCTCTACAGGCAGACTTAAAAATACAGGATATCTTTCAATTCTTCCAATAGATCAAGGAGTTGAACATTCTGCAGGGAATGCTTTTGCTTCGAACCCATTGTATTTCGATCCTGAAAATATAGTTAGACTCGCT
>CAZLOI010000006.1:0-8572 GCA_964561155.1 uncultured Candidatus Saccharibacteria bacterium
TTATCATATTCGTAGGTTTCATTGCTGCGTACTATATTGGAGTAGACAAGAAGTATCAGAAGACTGCTATTGTGGTAGTGATCTTGCTTGGGTTGTTTGCTAGTATATTTGCGTTGATTGGTGTTGAGTATAGAAGACAAAGAGTAGAGTCCTATGTAGAGATTCTATTACACGGAGAACCTTCTGAAACTAGCAAGAGAGCTGAGAGTTTCCAGGTATGGAATGGTCTTGTTGGAATTGGTTCAGGAGGATTATTTGGATTAGGATATGGTGAATCTAGACAAAAGCTATTCTTCCTACAAGAAGCTGCATATACAGACTCAATCTACGCCATTATCGGTGAAGAGTTTGGGCTAGTAGGTTCATTAAGTGTTATATTCCTCTTCCTTCTGTTCCTTTCGCAAGGATTAAATATAGCTAAAGATTCCAGTGACAAGTTTGAGAATATTATGGCTACAGGAGTAACGGTTGGAATAGCATCACAAGCCTTCCTAAATATAGCAGCCAACCTCGCTGTAATTCCATTTGGAGGTATACCCCTGCCCTTTGTATCCTATGGAGGAAGTAGTACGGTTATAACGCTCATTAGCCTCGGATTAATTCTAAAGGTGGGAGCAAAGCAGACAACGGCTATAAAAAAGTTTAGGTACTAAGCTATTATTCAAAGTACCTAAACTATCTGTATTTAATAAAATCTTTCTAATCACCTACCCAATTTCTTTTATAAAGAAACTACACTATTATCTTCAATAGCTTTAGTAAGTTAAAGATCACTACAACTGTAACTAGCAATACTGCTAATACAAAAGCTTTTCTTCCATACCTAAACCCTACCTTGCTTGTACTTAGGTTAACGCTTAATTGAAACTCTGTAGCTCTAGCTGAATCGATTAAGATTAGAAGGAATACAATATTTACATATACTCCAAGATTCACAAAGATACTTCCTATCGCTACAAGAACTAGAACTAGAGTATTAATTAACTTCTTTGCTTTAATCTCTTTTAACAATACGTAAATGAATAGGTAAAGGAAACCTGCTAGTGCCACTAGACCGAAAGAAGTAATGATAATGTAAAGAGTTGAGTTTGATGATGAACTTGCACTTAGTAAACCTTTACCGAGTAGTATCTGACCGATAGAAGTTGCATCTAGGCTACCAAAGTTAGTGAAGTAATTAAGTATCTTGTTAATAGATCCTAAACTACCAACGCCTGTTGATAGTACTGTTAGGATCAGAGTTACCATAGAGATAGCAACACCTAAAGCATAACTTTGTAGTTTGATGTTTGTAAGGAATGCCGCTTTCAAATTCTTGGCTCCAATACCTTTAACAGATCTTAGGATTAAGAAATAGAAAATAGCAGCAAAGATCAAAGAAGCAACAACTTTAAATTCTGTTGTTACAAATCTAAATACAAATATATTGATTAAAGCCAAAACAACAGCGTTAATTAATTGAAATCTCTTTGAATTAACTGAAAGCGTAAGCGCGAAGTTGATTAAAGAAACAACTGCAAGCATTGTTAATGTATTAGCAAATGTCTGCTTAGTATAAATCTCTGTAATTAATAGAGAAAACAAAACAACTACATTTACAACAGATGCAACCTTTGGAAGCATTGTCCATAGTCTATTTCTTAGGTTGTATACATTGATTAGGTAGAATGCTATTACAAACAATATAGTTGCAAGTCCTGAGATAGATCTAATACCTATAACACCGAATGTGTTTGCTGCAGAGCTTGGTGTTGATATTACCGTTGGTGTTATTACCAACAATGCAAATATTAGAACGTTAACAAAGCTTAGAGGATCTATTAATATACTCTTTCCTTTGTAGAGAAGTAGGGAAATAAACAATCCAACTCCAAGAAGCACTGCTGCTGCGTAGAAACCAAAAGCAAGATCTTCGCTGTATACAAGTGTCGAACTTAGAAAAGCCAATGGTAATAATATAAGGAGGGCTATACACACAGCTCTAGCTGATCTATATAAGAAACTAACTGGATTTAGATTACCTACTGTAACAACTCTGTTGTTCAGTTTAAATTGAAATGATCGCATATGTTATGAAAATTAACTATTGATACCTTGAAGGATATTACCAAAAACTCCACCTGAAAGTACAACTAATCCTAAAACTATAAATAAACCTAAGTGAAAGTGATTAAGACTAGAACCTTTAGTAGTCATATTGGTCTTATACATTAAGAACAAATCTCCGATAAATATTACTATTATTAATACTACGAAAACCATGTTTATATTACTTTTAAGATCCAAAGAAATTCCTGAGGTTTGAATATTGTCTCCACTTAAATCATCATATCTAATTGAAAGAGTGTTTGGAGTGATTGTTGTGTTGGAATCATCTGAAGAAAATGAAATAGAGTTATCTCCTAGATTTAATTCATTTAGGAGGATAATAAATTCTGAATCTTCTATCTCATAATCTATTTCTACGCCATTTAAATCTATTGTAAAACTAGCGTCGCGTTCACTTGTACCAACAATTTCTAGAGGTACTTCTGTTATTACACTGCCATCTACTGGACTTAGAATATTAATATTGTTGGTAGATAATATTACGCTACTTCTAGGTGTACCAAAATGAACAACTACAATAGTGTTACCTTCTCTTCCTTGAAAGCTTCCATTTACTATACCAAACCCAACTTCTGTAAACTCCGTTCTTAATATATTCTCTCTATGCGTTTCGCTGTTTAACCATGCATTCATTACGCTATCTGTATTTATAAAGCCTTCAGCAAGATTCTCTCCTGCAAATACATATGTGTATCCAACTTCTGATATAAATTCCCAAGGAGAAACTCCTTCAGGACAGAAGTGATCCCAACAATCTGCATCAAGCATAGCAAGTGCCTTGTTTACAGCGGAAAGACTTAATGAATCGTTTAGCTCAAGAGACGCTAGGTTATGCTCAGCTCTAACCTCATTGTGTTCTTCTAATAATCTGTTAACTGATAAATCAGATACTCCTGCACTTACAGGAATAAATACGTTGAATCCAAAAACCAAGACTGTTACCAAAAAAAGCATTCCTCTTCTAAATTTGTTATGATTTTCTATGAGATCTATTGTGTGTATCATTATCGTAACGGATTTATGATATAGTTAATCCTAATAGTATTCAGTATATTATCTTGATGAAGTTTAGTAAACGTTTTTCAACAATCGCTCTATACGCCCTAGGAGTAACAGGATCGATCTATATTTCCATTACAAAGCTAATAAAAGAAGGCAATACTTCTGTTTTTGTAATCTTCTCTTTTCTAGCTCTTTTCATCTTTGTATCCGAGATAATCATTGACTACATTCATAAGAACAAGAAGCTAGAGATTAATTTTGATGTTAATGATGAAGTAAACGAAGCCAGTGAAATTCTAAATAAGATATTGTTACCGTTCCTTCTTTATATTTCTCTTCTTGGTTACACCTACTATAATTTCTCAGGAAGGTTTGTTCTTCTAATATATCTACTAATATACATGGCTTTTCTTCTTCTGTTTCTGAATATTAGAGCTTTCTTTGAATTGGATTTGAAGCTTGAAAGAAATACTAATCTTGTATATGACTTAATTAAGTTTCTAATCTTCTATTGTTTTGTGGATACGATATTGAATTTGTATAAGGCAGGAACTATTGGAGTTGTGGTGTTTGGATTGATGTATGTAACGCTATTTATTCTCTTAAGCTACTTGTTCTTAATTCGCTATGTAAGAAGCAGTAGGCAAATAAAGCGTTTCCTAGCTGTTCAGAACCTCATTGCTGTAGCTTCTTTAGCTATTGTCTTTGTATTAACAGAGTCTTCTGCGCTCTTGTTGGCTCTTATAGCTTTTTTTGTATTTTACACTTCCCTTGCTATAATACATCACGTAATAAACAAGACTATTTCATTTTGGGTAGTGTTTGAGTATTTACTAGTATTTCTAATGGCATCTAGTGTGCTTATTGGAATTGGTTAAACTCGGGGATCGTCTAGTGGTAGGACTACAGTTTCTGGAACTGTCGACTGGGGTTCGAATCCCTGTCCCCGAATATATACCAAAGACTTCAATTATATATCTAATTCAGCAGCCTTCGCCCTATCCTCTTTTCTGATTCTTTTCATGTCTTCATTCGTGTATAGTTCAGATGGATCTTTGATGTAGCTTAGGAATAGTTTTCCGTTTAAATGATCAATTTCGTGTTGAAAGATGTGGGATTGATATCCGCTAACTCGAGCTTTTTTCATATCTCCGTTACCATCTATAAATTCAACTTCTACTGTATCTGGACGTTCTACTTTTCCAAATAGGTCTCCATCTCTTATACTTAAACAACCTTCCCATTCAATAGATTTCTTTTCAGACTTATACGTAATTACTGGGTTCATAACTACTTCCCATATAATCTCTTTAGATTTTCTATCCTCTAGATCGAATCTTCTTAGTATAGATATTTGTTTATTGTACCCAATTTGAGGAGCTGCCAAACCTGCTGCATGATCAAATACAGGTTCTACAGATTCAAATAGGTCTTCTATTATCTGAGTGACTTCAGGAGCCAATGGATCTGCTATAGGTAGGGCAGGAGTCTCCAGTATTGGATCTCCCATCTGTATTATCTTTTTCATTATCTTTCTCTAGTTACTAATATAAATGTCAGTACGCCAGCGATTATACTAAATACTAGTAAAGAAATGGTACCGTCTGAGAAGTTTATTGGTGCTATAGACTCTATCCCAAGGTTTATACTTGAGGTATTGAATACCATAAGTCGAAGAACATATGATGATACCAAACTAAATCCAAGAGATAGGATTATAGTAGTGATAGCGATCATTGCATCTGTTAGAGGGAACTTAAGGAACTTTATTACGTTTCTAGTAAAGGCAACTATAACTCCATACAGTACTCCAACAAGTAACTTGTCTGCTATACCTGAACTTGTGTTAAGTCGAACAGCTCCTTCAAGTAGCGTTACTACAAAGAAAAATATTAATACATTTATAAGTATATCGTTTAGTCTTTTCATAAAGATATTATGAATACTTAAGGAGTAAAAATCAAGGAGATATTAATGCGGACAGCAAGAGATATACTATTTAGTAGACTCTACTCTAACCCAAGTCTTTGTAAAGTCTTTGTTTTGAACTTTTCTTTCCCAGAATATTACTATCCATAACCAAAGTCGTATTGGATACATTAGTAAAGACCAGAAAAGTTCTTTTAGATTCTTTGCGTAAGTTAATGGGAACCAGAAATATTCTAGCTCTCTCCAGAACGATCTAGTCTTTGTAGCATCTTTTACAACTCCGTAACTCCATAGTTGAATATATCCTCCTACAGATCTTTTCTTCTGTTTGAAATAGTCGGATAGATTCTTTGGATATTTTACATACACTTTTGCTTCTGGTTCATATTCAATCTTAAACCCTCTGTTAAATACTTCGTATGAGAAGAAAGCATCTTCTACAAGAGTATCTTTTGGTGCTCTAATATCTGTCTTCCTCATAGCGAATAGGTATCCACTAACAGGGAAGAAAGGTCTCTTCTTAACAAATGCTGATGATTTACCTGTAGTTACATTACTTAAGTCAATTGTTCGTTTATGGTGGGCTGCATCAGCAAGCAAGTTACCCATGTATCCCATTAGAGAATCCTTCTGATCTTCAGAAACAGGTCTACCAGTTACTGCATATACAGTTTCATCATCAAAATGCTTTAACATCTTTTCTATAACATCGTCTCCAAAACTTACATCGCCATCTCCAAAGAACCATATATCCCCAGTTGCTTTATCCATTAGATAGTTAAGTTCCGCAGGCTTACCTTTTGGTTTACCATCCTTTGCGAAATCAGATATCCATATTCTATCTTCAATTCCTAACTCTTTTGCCTTGTTAATTGCTGCTTCCTGAGTCCCTGCATCTGGTATTGCTAGAAGTACTTCGAAGTCACCTTTGTATTTACCAATAATGGTTTCGATAGAGTTACCTATTGTTTTTTCTTCTTTCCAAGCTGTTAGTAATATCGATACTTTCATTCTGGTATTATATGACAAATGTGGTTTAGTGTCATGGAAGTTGAATTAGGCGATATTTAAGTGATATGATTTTAGAAGTTATAAACATTTTATGAGACTTATTGTAATCGAGGATGACACTACTATTCTAGCTAATTTCAAGGAACTCATGAGCCTTGAGTTCCCAGAAACGACTCTCGAAAGAGCTATATTTATTGACAGTGTTTCTGGTATTACAGAAGGATTAAAAGACCTGGTACCCGGCGAGAAATATGTCATTGTCTTAGATAATCAGATTCCTGATGGTACTTCAGTGGAATCAATTAATGCATTAAAAGAGATACCCGAGGTTTGGAATAACATTGAAAGAGTATATGGATTTTCAGCTCAAGCAACAGAGCAGAAAGATTTAGTCGAGAAAGAGTTTAAAGAGTTTCCTGCGTTTCTGTCATTATATACACAATCATCCAAAACTGACTTATTTCCACTTATAGGTCAGATTAAAGCACAACATCCTTTACTCGCAGAAGAAGTTGAGAATTCAGAGTTAGCAAGACCAATGTAGTTGTTTATACACAGGTTTTAGGATAAAATTCCATCTACAAGCAGATGTAGTTCATTTGGTAGAACGCTTCCTTGCCAAGGAAGAGGTAGCGAGTTCGAGTCTCGTCATCTGCTTATCGATAACTTCAAGATTAAAATATGGTTGATATCTCCTTAGAAACAAGCTCCGAACAAGAAAGAATTAGATCATCTGTATTTGAGCTTAAAGAAGCAATAACAGGATTACTTGTCGCATCTATCGTTTTCCCAATCACTTTAAGAACAGAGAAACTATTCTCAGAATGGAGCTTAAAAGATATACTTGCACACCTGAGCGGCTGGAACACACAAACAATTCAAACTCTTGAAAAAGTTTCTAATGGTATTTCTATATCTTTGGAAGAATGGATACAAGATATCGATAACTTCAACGCTGTAAATGTAAAAGATAGATCCGAAATTGATTGGGAAGATATTGTAAAAGAATTTAAGGAGAGTTCTGAGTTACTTTTACAAAAATATTCTGAAGTGCCAGAGGAGATGTGGACGAGACAAATCGGAGTTGGAATATCTGAGACTGCCTCTGAATTAATTGATGTCGATATTGCGCATATTCTTGAACATCTAGAACAAGTCAGGGCTTTAGAACAATCTTTCAGAGAATAATCAAAGTAAACTAGCTAGCTTCAGCCAGGGTATCAATTACACCCTGTTTCTTTTATAATAATGTATAGCTAATACTTTATTTATTTAAATATATATATGAAGGCTTTAGTAAATCTAGTACTAAGTACAATCGCTGTTGTAGTTGCTGCATACATTATCCCTGGTGTTACAATTGAAGGATTCTTTACTGCATTAGTTGTTGCTGTAGTTCTTGGTTTAGCTAACGCTTTAATCAGACCAATACTAACTATTCTTACACTACCACTTAATATAATAACGTTAGGATTATTTAGTTTTGTAATCACTGCATTGTTAGTAATGTTAACTGGAGCTATAGTTCCTGGTTTTGCTGTTGCAGGATTTGTTACAGCTCTACTATTCGGAGTAGTATTAACTCTTGTTAACTGGGCTATCTTTTCAATGAGTGGAAACAAGTAATCTTTGAATCTTTAATCAATGGAATACAACGAATTAACTGATGATGAAAAATATGTAATAGAACAAAGTGGGACTGAGGTCCCATTTTCTGGTGAATACGATGACTTCTATGAGCCTGGAACTTTTGTCTGCAGGAAATGTAATCAACCACTATTCACATCTCAAGCAAAGTTTGATGCACACTGCGGTTGGCCTGCTTTCGATGAAAGTTTCCCCAATGCTATTAAACGAATTACAGATGCAGATGGGTACAGAACAGAAATACGATGTTCCAATTGCAATGCTCACCTAGGACACGAATTTGTAGGGGAAAGACTTACAGACAAGAATACAAGACACTGCGTAAACTCACTTTCAATACGTTTCTACAAAGAAGGTGCAGAAATTCCTCCAACAATCGTTGATACCCTTTAGTTTCTACCTCTATTCCCAATTTTCAATAAATATTAGATAATGAAAAAATGATAAACTACAAAACAATAATCCAAGGCTTTGTAATGGGAGTTGCAGAAATTATTCCTGGTGTTAGTGGATCTACTCTAGCTTTGGCTATGGGTATATATGATGAATTCATTAATCTTCTATTCAGTGTTTCAGAATTCGTAAAATCTTTCTTTAAGTTCCTTACAAGAAAACTAAGTTTTCAAGACTTAAAGAAAAGCTTCTTTGATATTCATCTTAAATTCGGTTTGTTTCTAGGAATTGGTATGGTAACTGCGATTGCTTTGCTTGCAGGAATACTAAGTGGATTGTTAGAAACAAATAGGTATGAAGTTTATGCATTCTTTTTTGGATTGGTTCTAACTTCCATATATCTTCCATACAAAGAAATAGGAGGATATAGATTAAAAGAAGCAGTTGTTACTATAGTAACTTTCCTTGTTTTCTTTGTACT
>CAZLOI010000006.1:8582-20727 GCA_964561155.1 uncultured Candidatus Saccharibacteria bacterium
TTTTGATACATTACCTAATCCTTTATACTTCTTACTTGCAGGAATGCTAGCAATATCTGCTATGGTGTTACCTGGAGTCAGTGGTTCCTTTGTTATGGTTCTACTTGGTGTATATGACTTTATTCTTTCATTCATAAAGAAGATTCTAAATCTTTCTATAACAGGTAATGAATTAGTAGCGCTGCTTTTCTTCACTGCAGGAGTAGCCCTAGGCTTTATATTCTTCGTTAGACTACTAAAATATACTCTAAAACACTATTCAAGTACTGTGTTCGCCTTCTTGGTCGGTATTATGTTTGCTTCCCTTAAAGTTCTATGGCCATTTGATAGCAACAACTCTTCAGCACTCGCACTTGTTCTATTAATAGCTCTGGGTGGTTCTGTTACTTTCCTAATCATGTGGGTATCAAATCAGAGCAATAAGGATAGTATTCATAAGGAGTAGAAAGAAGCCTCTTATATGTAACAAAAAAGCCCATTTCTGGGCTCTTTTATTTATATTTCCCTTTCAGGACTTAAACTTTTTACTAGTTCACCTAGAGATCCATAGAATTTCTCAAGCATTCCAGACTGGGTGATACCAAATCTTGCAGAAGGAGAAAGATCGTATGTAGGTGTAACCTTGGTGGATGTTTCTCCATCTAATCCTCTAACTTGTAAGCCTAGTGGCTTTGCCATTCCTTTTAGTGTTTCCATATCGATACCTTCTTCAACTAACTCAGTTGTATCTAGGAGAATACTCATTCTCATTGAAGTACCAATATTTGATGGACAACTTGTTGGATTACCAATGATTGGATCCTCTGCAAGTTCTAGTCCATTTTCTAGCAATGTAGTTCTAAATTCGTTTAGTTGTTCAAATACTTCTGCCATATCACTTCCATAGCCCATGCACATTACTCTTAACAAGTCTTCTTCCCCAACCCACACAATTAATTTAAATTGAGTTCCTGCAATATCCTTCATGAACATTCCTCTTCCATATGGCCAATCTCTTGAAAGATCGCTAACTTTTAAATGTGGATCTTCTGTCATGTCTTTGAACATGTAGTGTGATTCAACAAGTTGGTCATATTCTTCTCTCGTTATCTCATACTCAGAACCTGGAGTTAATGAATAGTATCTTCCATCCATCTTTTCAAAAATGCTGACCATGGTATTCTCGAATTCTATTCGTTCTTCCCTGCCTTGTTCAGCCGGTAAATTGAAACCTGCTGGTATTGCTGCAAATCGAATTCTCATAGAAACATTACTTAGTGCTGGATCAATATCAGCTAAATCAAAACTTGAGTCTTTCAAGTCCCAATCTGATTTGTGTGACACTTGGCTGATATCTGTATTGTGGTAGTCATTAACAATAGCTCCGATCCATTCTCTAAAAGTTTCATAGTCTTCTGGGTTTCTTACATAGATCCCAATCTTACTATCAGTACTCATTAGTCCTGGTGCCATGATTTGCCTTACTCTCTTCTTCTGATCCTCAGTTAGTGCATTATAGTAGTCACTACTAAAGTATTTTACAGATCTATTTAAAGGGTTAATCTCGCTAGAGTGCTGCACAAGATTTAGGAAATCAGCATCATTCATACTTTCAATTTCTGAGGGATGTTTTGGTATATCCATAAGGGTAGGTAAATCAAACATAAATAAACTATATAATTAATTAAACTTAGAATTATACATTAACTATTGGTTTCGGCAAATAATAAGTTACCTAATTGTGACAACAAAATAACATTCTAGGCTCAGCTATCTGAAATAACTTGATTTTAAGGTATAATCCCTAGGATGAAACATATAAGAAACTTTTGCATAATTGCACACATAGACCATGGTAAATCTACTCTAGCCGACAGGCTTATAGAGTATACAGGAGCGGTTGTAAGAAGAGAGATGAAGGAAAGAATGATGGATACACTAGAACTTGAACAGGAAAGAGGTATCACTATTAAGCTTCAGACAGCTAGACTTGTATACCCATATATTGGAGATAACGCAGAGAAAGGTGAATATATCCTCAATATGATTGATACACCAGGACACGTAGACTTTAGTTACGAAGTATCAAGATCTGTGGCTGCTTGTGAAGGGTGTCTTCTACTTGTTGATGCAACTCAAGGTATTCAAGCTCAGACTCTAACAACTGTTTACAAAGCTATGGAATACAACTTACAGATAATTCCAGTCTTAAATAAAGTAGACATGGATATTGCAGAAGTAGATAGAGTTAAGAAAGAAATGATCGATACATTTGGATTCAAAGATGAAGACATTATCCTTGCATCAGGAAAGTCAGGTTTAGGTGTTAAACAAATCCTAGATACTATTGTAGAAAAAGTTCCAGCACCTGATCGGGACATGAGTATTATCTATACTGCAGATACTTCATTCCCAGAACAACCTGCAAAAGCTGTAGTGTTCGATGCTTTCTATCATGAGTACAAAGGAGTAACGGCACTTGTTAAAGTTATATCCGGTGAATTCAAGTATGGAGAGAAAATGTATTTACTAGGTACAGACAACATAATTGAACCTATAGAAGTTGGGTACCTAACACCAAAGATGTTTAATTCTAAAGTCATTCACGAAGGAGAGGTAGGATACATTGCTACGGGATTTAAAGATATTCATAAAGTGCATTCTGGAGATACAATTACAAAATACTTGGAAGATGATGCTCACCTATTAATTACCCCGTTAAGTGGCTACAAGTCCCCTAAACCGATGGTATTCGCTAGTCTCTACCCAGTAGAAGCTAACGACTACGAACAGTTTAAAGAAGCACTGGAGAAACTTTCTTTAAATGATGCAGCATTAAGTTACGACAAAGAATATTCAACAGCTTTAGGTACTGGTTTTGTTTGCGGTTTCCTAGGACTTCTTCATCTTGAAATAACTCAGGACAGGTTGGAGCGAGAATATGGTATTGATCTAATCGGTACAACACCAACAGTTGAATTTAAAATTAAGTTATCAACTAACGACTATTCAAAGGTATCTAATATTAATGTTTCGAATATAGACAAGGAAACAAACATAGCAACGATTAGAACTGCAGCAGAGTTCCCAGATGGAAGTATGTTTACAGAAGTATATGAACCTTGGGTTAATCTAGAAATATTAACTCCTGAAGAATATATTGGACCAATCATGCAATTGTGTCAGGAAAAACGAGGTATGTATAAGTCTATGCACTTTATGACAAAGACACAATCTGAAAAGAAACATGCAGTACTTCTGTATGAAATGCCTACAGTTGAAATCATTGTTAATTTCTTCGACAAGCTTAAATCAATATCTCACGGTTACGCTTCTATGGACTATTCATACGTAGATAGCAAGAAAGGCGATATTGTTAAGGTAGCGATATTGGTTAACGACGAACCTGTTGAAGCATTGTCTTTCCTAACACATAGAACGAATGCAGCAAGAAGAGGAAAGGATGTTGTAGCAAAGCTTAAAGACATTATTCCAAAGCAGAACTTCAAGGTTCCAATACAAGCAGCTATTGGAGGACAAATAATTGCCAGGGAAACTATTCAAGCATACAAGAAAGATGTTCTTGCAAAGTTATACGGAGGAGACGTTACTAGAAAACTTAAGCTTCTAGAGAAACAAAAGAAAGGAAAGAAGAAGATGAAGTCTTTTGGAAAGATTGAGATTCCAAAGGAGGCTTTCTTGGAAGCATTGAAGGTAGACTAAATATTCCTTAACGTATCAACTCAGATACTCTCCATCCTTATCTATATCCTCGCTTTGGAGTATAATATGCACACTAACTTTTAGTAGAATTAACGTATGAAAATAATCATTTTTGCAGGAGGTACAGGTAAGAGATTTTGGCCAGCAAGTAGAAAGAGTGCTCCGAAACAGTTTATGGGTGTTGTAAATGATAAGCCACTTCTAAGAGAGAGAATAGATATACTTCTAGAAAAATATAAACCAGAAGATTTGTTTGTAAGTAGCGGAGTTCAATACAAGAGCGAACTATTTGAAATGCTTTCTGATTTACCAAAAGAGAATATAATCCTTGAACCTGAAATGAGAGACAACGGTGCTGCTGTAACCCTTGCTGTTACCTATGTTAACAGCCTATTCCCCGATGAAGTTATCTGTACACAATGGTCAGATCATCTAATCAAGAATCCTGCTGTATTTCATCAAGCAATTGAGAAGGCTGGTATCGAAGCTGCAAAACAGAACAAGGTAGTATTCATAACATCCCCTGCAAGATTCCCATCCCCTTTCAGAGGTTACGTACACTTTAGTAAGGAAACAATTGAGACAGGAGGCTTTGGAGAATTGAAACCTTTCATTGGATTTGTCGAGAAGCCATCTGTAGAAATAGCTGAAGGCTATATTGCATCTGGAGAATATGGATGGAATCCAGGATACATGGCTTTCCCAGGAAAGCTTCTACTAGATACCGTTGGTATAGATCATCCTGCATTTACAAGAATAACTAAGGGCATTGTAGATTCAAACTTCAGTCCTGAATCATTAAAGCAATACTCTGAACTTGAGAAGATTGCTATAGACTATATCTTCCATGAAAAGCTTTCTCCAGAAAACGGACTTGTTATATATTCAGATTTCGGATGGAGTGATATTGGTGAATGGATGTCTTTGAAAGAAGCGTTAGAAGACAACGAAGCAGACCTAATTACAAAGGGACTTGTAAAGGATTTAGGTTCTAAGGATTCCCTAATATATAACTACGAAGAAGGTAAATTGGTTGCAACTATAGGCCTTGATGGATTCATTGTTGTTAATACAAAAGACGTAGTAGCAATATTCCCAAAGAAAGATAATCCAAAGCTTAAAGAATTCCTAAAGGGATTAGAGAGCGAAGGATTGGACGGAGTACTTTAACCATACTTCTCACCATATACATTCAGGAAACCGTGTAGGGTTAGAAGTAACTTAACATCCTCTACCATTTCCGGGTTCCCACAAATATAGAACTCGGTATCTTTTGTGTAATCATTCAAGTGCTGTTGCAAGAAGGCAGTTACACGACCATTAAAGAATAGAGCCTTTGGATACTTTTCATTCTCAGGGTTCTCTTCCTTTGTAATACACTGAATGTATCTAAAGCGCTCATCTATATATTCTTCAAAGAAACTGTAAGCAACCTCGTCTTCGAAAAATCTACATCCAAAAAGGAAATCAGCAGATACATCTTGCATATCATAGTTGTCCTTGTGTTTCATTTCAGCAACCATCGGATAGAAGGGAGCGATACCTGTTCCTGTTCCTACAAACACTTTCTTGTTCTTTGTTTGCTGTAGCAGAAACTTTCCATATGGTCCTACAATTAGATTCTCTGCCCCAACCTCTACTTCTTCAAAGTACTTGGATGCAATTCCAGCAGGCTTTGTATCAATTAGAAACCAAATCACTCCTGGTTCTTGTTTGTATATTGAATATGCTCTCCTCCATGTTGGTGCAACTTGAATACCTACATACTGTCCTGGAAGAAAAGAGAAATCTGCATCAACGCTATACTTAAGAATATAGCTTGTCTCAGCAATCTTAATCTTCTCTAATAGCTTTTCTTTCTTGTAATAGAACTTAATCATAGATCAAACAAAGTCATCTCTCTTAAATATTCGTAGGATTCTATATACTCATCAATATTCCTTCCAATTATATAATTAATATCCATTACTTTATAACCTTTGTTTTCTAATATCAAATATCTCCCTCGTAACCCCTTGAATTCACCAAATACATTCAAGTTATTCTCTACAATATCGTATTCAGTTGGATAGAAATATTCAGATGTTAAATCAACTACTTCTGGTCTACTCTCTAATCCCAGTATACTGAATTTAGAATAGAAAGATTCCAAAACATCATCTAATTCAGATTTCTTACCTAGATACTTTGATTTGTGAACAGACTTTACGGACGTTGTTAAGTTCAGAAGAATCGACGCTTCTTTTTCTTTTCTTTGTATTTCGAATCCATCAGCACTCGCGACAAAGGCGTAGAACTGAGCATCTTGTTCTAGAAGTCTTCGCTCACCTTTCTCAATGTTAGCTGTTCCTACCTTTAATATTCCAGGTTCGAAGTATGCAAGATATAGGTAGTGGGGTTTCTTAAGGTATTCTTCCATAAAGGCATTTGGTTTGCCTCCCATAAAGAATGCTACTTTAAAACCTATACTGTTCTCACAATCATTACACACAGTTTCGCGGTCTCCAAGAATATTGTTACGTACACATTTATGATGTTCGCCATCTCGCATGTAGCCAGGACAAGGTTTAATGGATGATAGTTTGAAGTTAAACTTGTAGTTTTCTAGAGGAATAGTAGAAACTTCCAAGCTCTCTGTATTAAGTAGATCTAAATACACCTTTCTATCTGCTTTGTAATATATGTCTATGATCTGCATATTATCCAACGGATCCCTTCATAGACATCTTTATTAGCTCATTCATTTCAATTGCATATTCAAGAGGCAACTCTTTTGCTATTGGTTCCACAAATCCTGCAACAATTAAAGCTCCTGCATCTTCTTCAGATATTCCTTTGGACATAAGATAGTATAGTTGAGCTTCACTAACTCTAGAAACAGATGCTTCGTGCTCTACTTTAGATAGCTTCTCGTTAATCTCGTTGTATGGATATGTATCAGTTTGAGAAATATCATCTAGAATCAATGCATCGCAAACTACTTTAACCTTGGAACCTGTAGCACCTTTTGTAACATTGACCTTACCTCGATAGCTTGTTCTACCACCATTTTTGCATATACTCTTCGTAGTAATTACACCACTGGTATTCTTTCCAATATGAATCATTTTCGCACCTGTATCTAAGTGCTGTCCTTTATCTGCAACGGCAATACTTAATACTTCACCGTGTGATCTATTACCTGCAAGAATTACGCTTGGGTATTTCATCGTTACCTTAGAACCCATGTTACAGTCTACCCATTCGATAGTTGCATCTTCATATGCCAACCCTCTTTGAGTTACCAAGTTGTATACGTTCTTGGACCAGTTCTGGATAGTCGTATATCGAATCCTAGCGCCTTTTAAAGCTATCAATTCTATTACTCCGGTATGTAGAACATCTGAAGAATATGTAGGTGCGCTACAGCCTTCTACGTATTGAACCTCTGCTCCCTCATCTGCAATTATCAATGTTCTTTCAAATTGACCTAGGTTAGCTGTTTTAATATAGAAGTATGCTTGCAATGGCACCTCTACCTTCACTCCCTTTGGTACATATACAAAGCTTCCTCCACTCCAACAAGCTGTATTTAATGCTGCGTACTTGTTATCTGTGTGCGGTATAGCTTTGCCAAACCATTTCTTAAAAAGTTCTGGATGTTCTCTTAATGCTGTATCTGTATCAGTAAATATAACTCCTTGTTTCTCCCATACTTCCTTCACTCTTCCGTATACAACATTCGAATCATATTGTGTTTCAACACCTGCAAGGAACTTTCGCTCTGCTTCAGGAATACGTAGCTTATCAAATGTATCCTTCATCTCTGATGGTACTTCATCCCAGGTTCTTGTTTTCTTAGATTCAGGAGTTACATAGAATCTAATATCATCTTCGTTAATATGAGAAAGATCTACTCCCCAAGTTGGAACTGGTCTTTCTGTGTAGTGTTGATATGCTTTCAACCTAATCTCTTGCATCCAATCTGGCTCATTCTTAAACAATGATAGAGCCTTAACTACATCTTCGCTAAGTCCAGATTTTGAAAGTATTTTTGTTGCATCGTCTATATTCATATCTGAATTATACCCTAGGTTTAGTTTCCCTTATATCTTAAAGAGAAATTAAGTTTCTACGAAAATTTGTATTGCATGACAATGTTTAAATATCTGAACATCTATAGATTGGTCATAGTTACCTTATATATTTATGAATACTTTATCTAAATCTTTTGTCACAGGGACGCTAGCTCTAGTTTTATTTACAAGCTTTACTGCCAATGTTCAAGCAGTAGCTGGCAAGTGGTCTGCCAATGGGAATACCATCTATTACAACGATGGGAACTTAGGCATTGGTACCAGTTCACCAAGAGGTAGACTCGATGTTGTCGGCGATCCAATCTTTGGTAGAGCTGGAGGATCTGCCTTAATGATCCAGACACCAGCGTCAGATGTTAGGTTAGTAACTAGCAAAAATCTTACAATTCCAACTGGGAGCGTTGGGATTGGTACCCTCACACCTCAAGCCAAACTAGATGTAATGGGGGATGTATTCTTTAGTAGAATAGGAGGTTCTGGGCTTTACATCCAAACTCCATCATCAGATGTTAGGTTGTTCTCTGCAGTTGGCAAGCCAATACTTTTTCCTGTTGGAAACATAGGTATTGGTACCTACAATCCGACAAGGAAGCTATCGGTTAATGGAACAATACTTGCAAAGGAAATACTTGTATCTAGTGCAGCTAGTAATTGGCCAGACTATGTTTTCGAAGAAGGATACGATCTAATGTCACTTGAAGAAATAGAATCCTTTATAGAAGCAAACAAACACCTACCTAATATTCCATCTCAAGATGATGTTGAAAAAGATGGAGTATCTCTTGGTGAAATGCAACGACTTCATATGGAGAAGATTGAAGAGTTAACTCTACACTTAATTGAAAAAGACAAGGAAATTGATTCACTTGAAGAAAGAATATCAAGATTGGAAAGTTTATCTAAAAATTAAATACTATTTTATGAATATATTTTTAAAATCTTTAGCTGTAGGAGCTATATCTCTGAGTCTACTTAACCTGCTAGCAACCAACGTGTATGCGGTTGCAGGTCAATGGTCTTCTAATGGAAGTACCATATACTACAACGATGGGAATGTGGGAATGGGTGTAACAAATCCTACCTGGAAATTTCAAATCAATACTACAGGGAACAAGTCCACTTTCTTAATTAATGGAGATGGAACTAGTGGAACATCTAATACAAGATTGTTCCAAGCATCTAATGGAGTAGGAAGATCGTTAACTTTTCATGCAAATGGACGCGTTGGTATTGGTACAGTTAATCCATCAAAGACACTTTCGGTTAATGGAGTAATCTTGGCTAAGGAAATACTTGTTTCAAGTGCAGCTAGTAACTGGCCAGACTATGTCTTTGAAGATGAATACAATCTAATGTCGTTAGAGGAAGTAGAAGCATTTATTGAAATGAACAATCACTTACCTAATATTCCTTCTCAGGAAGAAATTGAGAACGACGGAATATCACTTGGAGAAATGCAGAGACTACATATGGAGAAGATTGAGGAACTAACTCTGCATATGATTGAAAAGGACAAGGAAATATCGGATTTAAAAGGAGAGAATGATGAATTGCTAAAAAGGCTTGAGAGGGTAGAAAGTATTTTACTTAATAATTAACTACAGTATATGAGAAAAGTATTACTACTATTCGCAATAGGTTTAATTGCGATACCAGGTATATTCATAAAGGACATTGTTGAAGGACAAGTTGTGAGTGGACCTGTGAGTTATGCAGAAGAGACCCGTTCAATAGAACAGCCGATAGTTAATGTTCCTGAAATTCCAATCGGAGTAATAGATAAAAAAAACAATCTGATTTACTATACCGAAAAAGACTTAACTTCTTGGGGAAGTAAGGAATCCATTTATATTTACTCTATTCTAGAGGGAAAGGTTATTAAGGAGATAAAGTTCGATAATTCTGGTTACTATAAGTACCCAGTATCACTTAGTCCTGATTCAAAATATTTAGTGATTGCTGAGAGAGCTCAAAGTATCGGCGAAGTAAAATTATCTCTGATTAACTTAGTTACTGGTAATGAACAAAAGTTCCCAGAATTAGTATATTCTCCTTCTCTTGCTTGGACTAGTAATAACAAATATGTTTACTTGACTGTAGAAAATACATGCAGGGCAAGGCAAGGTTGTACACAATCGGATATTAATCTAAGGGAGTATGAGGTTGGTGGAAAAAGTAGAAGTATTTCGCGAATAGCTGGAAGACAATCTAATGGCATTCTTCCTAGTATAAATAAATTAACTCTAGAGAATAACAACGTAATTTTCGAAGACAGTGTAGTTAATACTAAAAGGATGTTTAATCTATCTACAAATGTTAATTCCATTCTATGAAAGCACTCAAAATACTGGCATTCAATTTCATAATCCTAAGCCTACTAACAACTAGTACTTTTGCATTTACTTATCCAGACAACGAAACCAACTACCCTTATGTAGATGACGAAATGGGGGTAGTTGATCAGTGGAGTACTTATACCAAAAATTGTACCTCTTACGTGATGTGGAAGATTAACCAAGCAGGATTACCATTTCATAATGATCCAACTGGTCCCAATGGAAGTAGTACAACAATGGGTAACGCAAGTACTTGGGATGAAAGGGCGCAAACCATTGGATATACCGCGAACAGTTCACCAAGTGTAGGTAATCCAGTTAACTGGGAAATCAACTCTGGAGGAGCTGGTTCAGCGGGGCACGTGGCTTGGGTTGAACAAGTTAACTCAGATAATTCTATCTTTATTTCGGAATGGAATTGGAACTGGGGAGATGGGAAATATAATGAGAGAACTTCTACTGGTGGAAATAATTACATACACCTTCTGAATAGTAATCAGGGTAGCATAACTATTTCTAACAAAACTGTAGTTAGTGGGCAAACATATACGTATAATGTATCGAATAGTAATTCAATTACCGTCTTACCCGAGACTAGATTTCATTTAGGTAGTAATATTAATTTAAAGTCTAACTAATATGACAAAGAAGCTAATAGGAATAATTTTTGTAATACTAACTGTAATTATCGTTGCTGCAATATTTATAGTTGTTCTAGATCGTTATAATAAACCTGTAGTTATTAGTCAAACTGACGACATTGAAATCGGCCAAGAAGTTGAATCTATCCGATATACTCATCCTACTGGAGACTATTCTTTTAACTATCCAGAAACATGGGAATTTCTGCCTGAACGACCAGAACTTGGTATGAGACCAAAGGCTTACTGTTGTGATGAATTTAATGAAATAGTAACTATACTCTACTTTGATTTAAATGGTAAAGAATTTGAAGAGTTAACCTTGGAGTTCGATGGAGTATCATCAGCAAATTGGACTGAATTTGTAACAGTTAGCGGTGAAACTGGATATAAATACAATCACTCTAGTGAAAAGCTAGGGTATGTAACAAATTGGTTCCATAATGGAGATCATGCACTCAAAATGATGTTTAGATTCAGTGATGTATACGCAACAGATGGAAACTTTGATAATTCAGAATATGTAAATGACTTTGAAGGTATGCTTAACTCTCTAACTTTTAACTAGCTACTCAATAGGAAAGATCATGTCTCCAGTCTCTTTGTCAAAGATCCTAATGGCAAAGACTGGGCATGATTGTGCTCCAAGAAGGATAGTATCATCATCATCAAAATCATTACTCTCCATATTCATCTCTGCTCTATTCTCATTGTTCATAACAAATGTTAGTGGTGCAATAGCTGCACAGGATGCTGCACCTATACACTTGCTCTTGTCATACTCGACAACATACTTCGAGTTAACAGATGTAGCCCTGTAGATACCAGGTTCAATTTCTTCAACTGTGATGTTTCCTTTAGTGAATTTATTCATGAAGGTATTATAACCTTAAGCCACCTAATCTGAATATCGGATTAAGATACCTTCGTAATATCCTAAGTTCTTCGAGTTTAAGAAGATGCGATACCAAATAGTAGACCATGAAAGATGTAGAAATCGTTATGAAAGAAAGCAGGAACAAGTTAATGGTTGTAGATCCTCTATAGAAGTTTCCAGTAGAAGTTGGGATAGCATATGTCAGAACGTTCCAAGTCTTAAACATTAGATACATAGTTATAAACATAACTCCTCCTGCAATGAACTTTGGTACAAGAGATTTAAATAGCTTGCCTAGTTCCAAATTAAACTTCTTGTAGTTAAATATTAATATCAACGCAAAGAATTCTAGAGTATATGCAACACTCATACCCAAAGAAATACCTCCAACAGCAGCCATTCCTGTACCTCTTGTTGATAGATTCTCGAGAGTTACGTTGGTTGCAGTAATTGCATATTCTGCATTGTGACTAAATAGATTGGTGAACACCAATGCAAGTACAACATTCAATA
>CAZLOI010000007.1:0-16793 GCA_964561155.1 uncultured Candidatus Saccharibacteria bacterium
TTAACCTTGAATTAGCTACCGAGGAAGAGTTTCCAGAGTACAAATATAGTTTCGATGGCACACAACCGGCTGCTCAATTAATTTTAGGTAATCCTGAGATCTTTTATGAGATATAATTAATTTATGAACGTAAACCCAAACCCACTCAGAGTACGAATAGAAGAGATAATACCAAGTAGTAGAGGAGATGTATTCGATGCTGTAGTTAATGCAAAGAAAATAGTTAAACACTTTGCTAACAAAGCTTCTGGAGATCTTGTAGAAAGGGCACGAGTAACATGGGACTTTGGAGAATATGGTTCTGTAGAACTACATGTTCGTGAGATTAGATTCAATAGCCTAATAGTATTCGAATGGCCAGCAAGTGGATTAAGCTGTCTTGTAAGTATACGTTTTGAAGATGATACAAAGGGAACAAGAGTATCGGTTGTAGAAGATGGATGGAAACTAACAATAGATGGAGGTGATCGATTAATGGGGCAAACACAAGGTTGGACTGGATTCCTTCTTGGATTAAAAGCATACCTTGTACACGGTATTAACCTTCGAGAAGATACAAAAGGAAAGTAGCTAGATTAACTCAAGTACTTCATCCAATATATTTGCCCAACTTATATATTCAATACCCCAAAGCAATATAGTTTCAAAGCCTAGGTTCTTGTAATCATTAATATTTCTTTCAATCTGTTCCAGCGATATACTCTTTATCTTTTCTGGATGTAGCTTGTAGTCAAAACCTTCTTCCCATGGCTCTGCTTGAAGCTCAGCGAGAATAGGTGTCATACCCATATCCTTTATCTCTTTGTTCATCTTTAATATATCCTTTTCTGTTAACAAAGGCTTGTAGAAACGAAAAAAGAAAGGACGTTTAGGATATATATCGAAACCCAAAACATCTACATTCTTCAATGCATATGCTTTCTTTAAAGTATTCCTTCTTTTCATATCATTGCCCCAAATGGTAACGAGAATCTTTCTTGAATCTAGCGATCTAACTAAATCTATTTCTTGTTGGAGTATGGTAGCAGAAAGCGATACCTGATCGGGTCCTGATGCGTCTAGAGGCTCGTTCTCGACCTGCCATGTAGTTAGAGAAGGTAGATTCTTAAATCGCTCCACAGAAGCTTGTATGAAACTTAATATCTTTTCAGATAATATCGATTCTGGAATAGATTGAATATTCTTGTACTTATCTAAAAGATATTTCGGAGTATAGAACTCAGGCCACCTAGGTGCCTTGGCTCCTATGGTTAATATTATTTCGTAGCCTAGTTCAGATGCTAGGTTGATGAGTGTTTCTGATTCTTTAAAATCATATATACATTCCTCCTTTTCAATCTCGTTCCAATATAGCCCTAAGCGTGCAACATGTAGCTTTGAATCTTTAAGGTTGTTGAGAATATCGTTTGGGTTAACACCTAGCCAGTCACATTGTCCTTTTGAAAGAGAGAAACCGTATTTCATAGGAGGACTATCCTTCAAAATGCTTTAGTTTCTTCATATGATACTGATGCCTATCTAATCTAACTAGTGCGTCCCATATCTTGCCTGCATGAAGATCACTGTTCTTTGTCAACTTACCGCTTCTAAACATTCCCACCAGCCATGCAATATTCATTGGTATCATGAGACTTGTCATAAGCCTAGTTTGCTCGGTTAAGTCTGGGTTGAGTGTAGGAGCAAGGGAATATAGTGCAAGAAAACAAGCCACAATTAAAACACAAACTTTAGCAAATTCATTCATTGCCATCTTGTATCGTATAGCTTCGGACAAACGTGCCCTGAAAGCATATGCGTCCCATAGATTTAGTTCACCCTGATTTGCTTCATTGAAAGTCTCCTGAAGTATTGTTGCAAACGCTGTACTATGAAGAGCTGCATACTGTAGTTCTTGAATTAACTGATCTGCTGTATCTGCACGAAGATGCTCGCTAAACTTTGTAGCTATTTCTTCAATATCTATACTTGGAAGAACTTCTGCTTCCCCTTCGATACTTGTATCCATGGTATTAATATAACATGTTTGGCTGTTTCTACAATAGATATACCTGCAATAGCCTTGAATGATATAATACATTGGTTAAATAACAATATGTATCCATACGTACTACTTAGAATTGAAAACAATATTCCTAATCTTTTCTTTGTAAAAGATCAAAATACAGAAACAAAAATAACAGAAGTCGATGTAAACCTTGAAGAAGTGATACTAAGAGGAGCTAAAGAACTTGGAATGGAATATGCAGATATTGATAGCGTTCTAGCATTAGTTAACGATGCAGATGAACACTACATGGATGAAAACCCAGATATTAATCCTGACTCAGTAGAATTTGAACTAGATTCAGTAATGGATCAGGTATTGGAACAGGCAAAGTTAATTGAGAGTAACTATGCAGGAATAGATATGACTGATGAAGTTAAAGCAGCTATTGAAGAGAATCATAAGCACGATATCCTAGCTAGTGTTATCAACATTCTATATAAAGCTATAATTGCAAAGTCTCTAATTGCTTTACACGATCTAGAGCTTGATAAGCTACATTTCACTGGAGACAAAAACTACGCAAGATTAACTGAAAAAATGGGTAAGGAACTTGATGCTTTAGGATTAGAGCTCTTTATAGATTAATCTAATCGAGTTAGCTCAATTGTTGCAGTCTTGTCACTCATATCAAGTATGCTACCCTTAAGGTTTAGTCTTGATATTTGTTCCATAAAGTATTCAAGTGGTGCAAACTTTTGAAATATCCAATATACCGCTCCATTAATCTCTTTCTGTCTCCAACCTTGATTCTTTGGAGCAATCTTTATGGTCATAACAATATGACCGTTGTTGTTTAGAGTACCTAATATATTACTTAGAAAAGCTGTTTCATAATCGAAGGGAATAGTATTCCAAGAATAGTCACTAATGATAAGATCAAACTTGTTCTTAGGTTTAAAATCCATAAAATCAATGGCACGTTTTCTTGCAGGAGGAATACTAAGTAGCTTTAAAAGCTTTGATGATTGATCTACATATTCAATTCGTTTAAAACCATCGATAACTACAGGAACATTTACCATTAATACGCGGAATGGAGAATATTTTAATATTAGTTCCTGTACAAAATCTTTACGTAGCCTTGCACCATCATATATATCTTCGCTATATACATCCCTAACTTTCCTCGTATTCTTCTTTACAAAGTCCCATTCAAAATTAGATTGATTCTTGTAGTCCTCAAACTCTTTTCTAAGTTGCTTAATCTTCCAGAAGAATATCTTTGCTTTGTTTTCACTCCTAGAATCGATGGTAAAGGAGTATGCTTTTTCTACAATAATACGCTCACAGTTCTTTAGAACACTTAAATATATACGCAAGTTCTCTAGATCCTTAAAATCAGCTGCTATCTTGTATGCGAACGCCTGAAATTCATGCGCTGCATGGCGTTTTGACTTTTGTGATTCTTCTCCCGAGAATTTAGCATTTAATAATTGTTTAGCAGATTGCATAGAGATAGTATAAGGCCTTGGTGGTGAATTCGAAAAGAAATTGTATACAAATATTATAGCTAATTGTGCATATTGTATTCCTATAGTATTAAGCTTACCTGAATTCTTATCGTGGAATGGTTACAAGTGCTTAATAGTGACGTGGAACGAAATAATTTTCATTGACTACACAACATGTTGTGTCTATCCTATAGATTAACTACTAATTTAGTAGAAAAAGTACAAATATGGTCTGTCCCTACTGCAAAAGTGAAGAATTAAAAGTAATAGACAAGCGTAACTGCGCCGAGGCATCAATCAGGCGTAGAAGAGAGTGTGAGAAGTGCCAGAAACGCTTTACTACATATGAAAGAATAGAAAGAGTAACACTAAATGTATTGAAACGAGATGGAAGAATTCAAGAATTCGATAGAGAGAAACTAAAGAGAGGAATACTAAAAGCTGTAAGCAAGAGAGGTGTTCCAGAGAATATGGTAGATGAAATGATTTTGGACATAGAAACCAATTTAATGGGAAGAGATGAGCAGACAATTGATGTTAAAGAGATAGGACAGATGGTTTTAAAGAGATTAACAAAGATAGATAAACTAGCAGCCTTACTTTTTGCTGCTGTATACAAAGATTTTCAGAAACTAGAAGAAGTACATGCAGAGTTGCAAAGATTGGAGAAACTAAAGGACTAACTTTCTACTTTATTAACCACCTTATTTTAAATAATTATGAACGCAGAGGAAACAAAAGAAGCGGCGAAAGCTGAATTCAGTAGACTTGCGAGCGAGAGTAAGAAATACTTCCCAAATCCGCTTGCTGAATTTGTATATTATCTTTCATATTCAAAGTGGGTGCCAGATAAAGGAAGAAGAGAGACTTGGGTAGAGACAATCAATAGATACATGGAGTTCATGAAGGAGAATCTTTCAGACAAATTAAGTGAAACTGAGTACTCAAGAATAAAAGATGCGCTTCTTCAAATGAAGATTAACCCTTCTATGCGTTTAATGTGGAGTGCTGGAAATGCAGCAAGAAAAACAAACGTAACTGCATACAACTGTTCATATATTGCTCCTACAAAGCTTGAAGACTTCGGAGAAATTATGTACATCTCTATGTGCGGAACAGGAGTTGGATTTTCTGTAGAACAACATGTTGTAGACCAGCTTCCAGAAGTGAAGATGCAAAACGGAGATATACTGCCAAGATTCACAGTTGAAGACAGCAAAGAAGGTTGGGCAAATGCTTTTGTTCATGGATTAAAAACATGGTTCAACGGTCAGAATGTTGTATTTGATTTCTCTCAACTACGACCAAAGGGAGCAAGACTAATGACTATGGGAGGAAGAAGTTCAGGACCTGATCCATTAGTTGAATTAATCGATTTTGCAAGACGAAAGGTTCTATCTCGTCAAGGTAGCAGATTAACTCCTCTAGATGTACACGATATGTGCTGCAAGATTGGAGAGATAGTAATTTCAGGAGGAGTTAGAAGAAGTGCAATGATTTCACTTTCTGATTTGAATAACAAAGAAATGAGACACGCAAAGGATGGTAACTTCTGGGAAACAGCACCTCATAGAATTATGTCTAATAACTCTGCTGTATACAATGTAACTCCATCTACTGTTGATTTCTTGGAAGAATGGACTTCACTTGCAAAGAGTGGATCTGGTGAACGAGGAATCTTTAATAGAGGAGGACTTAAAGCACAGCTACCTGAAAGAAGATGGAGAGTATTTGAACCACATGCTGCTATGTCTGGAACAAACCCTTGTGGAGAAATTGTTCTAAGATCTAAACAGTTTTGTAATCTAACAGCAGTTGTTGCAAGAGCTGAAGATACATTCGAAACTCTAAAGGAGAAAATTGAACTAGCAACTATTCTTGGTACATACCAATCAACATTAACAAACTTTGCTTTCCTTTCACCTGAATGGAAGAAGAACTGTGATGAAGAAAGACTACTAGGTGTATCGTTCACCGGTCTCTGGGATGCTCCTGTTCTTCGAGATGCAGAAGTATTAAGGAAGCTTCGAGACTACGCAGTAGAAGTGAACAAGATATATGCTGAACGATTTGGTATTAACCAGTCAACTTGTGTAACTTGTGTTAAACCATCAGGAAACAGTTCTCAATTAACAGATACATCATCTGGTTTGCATACAAGACACGCACCTTTCTATATTAGAAGAGTTCGAATTAGTAATACCGATCCTTTGTTTAAGCTTATGAAGTCCCAAGGATTTCCATATAGCCCAGAGGTTGGACAAAACGAAGCTACTGCAACAACATTTGTATTAGACTTTGCAATTAAATCTCCAGAGAACGCTATCTACAAAAAGAATATTTCTGCAGTAGAGCAGTTAGAGATCTGGAAGATGTGTAAGATTAACTTTACTGAACACAATCCTTCGGTAACAATATCTGTAGGAGAAAAAGAGTGGATAGAAGTTGCTAATTGGGTATACCAAAACTGGGAAATAACTGGAGGACTTTCATTCCTGCCAAAGGAAGAAGGAGACTTCAACTACCAGCTAGCACCATACGAGACTATTGATGAGAATAAATACAAGGAAGTTGTAGCAAAGATTCCAAGTATTGATTTCTCAGCTCTAATCGATCTAGAAATGGACGATCAGACAAATGGGT
Source organism: uncultured Candidatus Saccharibacteria bacterium (assembly GCA_964561155.1). Taxonomy (GTDB): domain Bacteria; phylum Patescibacteriota; class Dojkabacteria; order J137; family J137; genus KLAP211. The sequence continues at coordinate 6,142 of CAZLOI010000007.1, forward strand.
CGAAAGAGCTTGCTTGTGCTGGAGACAAGTGTGAATTAGTTTAATCAAAAAACCAGAGGGAAACCTCTGGTTTATTATTTTTTTATCTTAATCTTATGTCATTACATCTATCCGATCAAAATCTAATACAAGTTCCTTTATTTAGTGGTCAAGTCCCTACATTAATAGATGGAGAAGAACTCGATTCAACTACAGAACAAGATATCTTCATGTTTAGACTATCAGTTGCAGCAAATGAACAATATCCAGAATTCAATCAAATGGATATGGATACTAAAGCAAAGATATTGCTCGATATAGCAAAACAAATGTTCCCTACACTTTCAATGGAGGTGATAGTGGACAGTATGTCTAAGCCAACACTACTAAACCAATTCGAAGGATAGGTTGACACACAGCTACCTGTTGCTATAATCTAGCAACAGTAGTTCGTGTTGTATTTAACAAATTTACAAAAGAACTTATGAACGATCCAGAAACAATTACTCAACCTAATACGCTTCCAATAAAAGAAGCTCCTCAACTAACCCACCAAGAAATGTTAACACTAGCTGTTCAGATCTTTCATACTAACCGAGTATCGTATACAAGAAGACTACTAGACCCTATGCAACTACCAATAGTGGCAGATGAAATGGAAGCTGAAATAAGAAGACAAGCAATTAAGAAACTTTATGGAGACAAAGATTCTTGGTTGCATACAATGAATAGAGTAGACTCATTACCAACATTAGAATTAATAGAATTCCTTAAACAACAGATATCTACTACAGAACAATAATATGGATAACAATGGAAACGAAATGGATGCAAATGCCCCAGATATAATACATTATCAAGCTCGCCAGAAGAACCTAGTTAAAGAACTGCTTCTAGGGCTATCTTCCAACAATACATTTGTAGCAGCTGATTTTGAAGAGAAATGTGTAATGCTACAAAAAGCATTAGAAGGAAGAATAGTTTCAGAAGGGGATAGAGATGGATACCTAATTGCAGGAACACCAGTACTTGGAATATTGTCTGCAGATGAGATTGCTGAGTACGTTGAAGCTGAATTAACAAAAGAACTTTAATCAACTTATATTTTATTTTAATACTATGGCAGATTTATTAGATACACAACTAGATTCAGACTTGGAGGAGGTATCAAACATACCTAACCTAACTGAAAGAAATACTCTTCTAATCAAAGAAGTGCTAGCAATCCTTAGAAGTATCGATGAGGATATGGATCAAGGATTCATGGTTTCAACTTCTGTTAGAGTAGAGATTATATATAGTGAACTTCAAACCACTGGAAAAATGAGTCAACTTGCAGGAATTACAAAGAAACGAATCGAAGAAATTGTTAGACAGAAGAACGAATACAGAAAGTTCATGGATGAAAGAGCAAGCGCAACAACAGAGGTCTTTGAAGCTGAAGGACTACTTCAGGAAGCCTAAGCTATATTTCCTTAGCTACTCCTCGTAAGTGGACTAGCATATTTTGGAAAGCATAGTATGCAAGGTCATATTGTTTCTCAGATATAAAAGTTATACCTGCTTGCATAAGATCAAATATCTGTTGTGAATCTCTCTTGAAAACAGTATAGAACGGATGGTGTCTAGGATTATACTTCCCGTTATATGCCCAACTCTCAACCACCCTATACAGTTCTCCCGATCTAACACTATGTATAATGTCGAAATGATCTGTATTCGCCGGGTGAACTCCATTCCCCAAACTAAGCACTATATTTACAAGAATCAACACAAGAAAACTTAGGGCAGATCTAGAATATACTAGTAACCCTGTTTCTCTACTTGGAATATATCTATAGTGTCTTAGATTAAAGGCAATATCCTTGCTTAATGCATTCAACGCAATCTGAAGATTCCCAATATACATCTCTAAATCCTCTACATCGTACTCAGAAAACTCTTCCTTTTCATTACGAAGAATATCTACAAGACTCGAAAGAGCATGAACAATAGTACTTAAGTTTGCATCACTAAAACTAGATCTCCTAAGCTCGTTTACTAAATCTTCCCTTGTTATAAGTTGCCTTCTTTCCAATTCCTGTAAATAATATTAATAGTTCCAGCGAATGGAATAGACAACAATGCCCCTATAGCACTTCCTGTTAAAGAGAATCCAGCAACAATCACTAGTATTGCAACTATTGGATTAAGATCAATAGCTCTCTTCATAATTACAGGAACTAGGAATACTCCTTCAACCTGTTGAATTAGAACAAAACTGATCAATATATAAATGATAATCGCTGCACTTCCACCAGTTAAAATAGCAAGTAACACGGCAATCACAAGAGTAATAGTTGGACCAATATTTGGAAGAGCTTCCAATATACCAGCAACCAAAGCTAGCAGTAGAGCAAACCTTCCTAGATCGTAATCTTGAATAAACAATCCAGGTAACGAGATAACTACATAAGTAAGTAAAGCTACAAAGAACATAAGCGCTAGTTGTCCAATCAACCAATGTCCTAAACCGTTCTTGATCTGAAAGAATAGATTCTCGTAACCATCAATCTTTTTCTCATCTTTCAAGAAATAGTTGATACCTCCAATAAAGAAATCCTTCTTTGGAAGAATCATATACAAAGAAATGAAGATAACTAGGAACACATTAAACAACCCTTCTACAACACCTCCGGCAAACTTAAGTCCCGCTACACCAACACCGTTAATGTTTCCAATAATATCTGCAGGTAACACATCACTCAAAGGAATCTCATTTCTAGAAACTTTTTGAAACTTCTCAACTAAATCACGCACTGGCTCAGATAGCGCTGGTATTCTTTGATCTACAAACGTTGTTATAGTAGTAGCATTAAGCTCTACATCTACAAAAGCTTCCTGTAATTCTCTGTAAGCTGCATTCAATATTAGCGTAAAGAACAGAACGAGTAGAGCTATAAAGCCCATCATAACAGTAGCTACAGCCAACCATCTTTGAGCACCTTTCTTTTCTAGAAAATCAACAATTGGTTTAAGACTTGAGAAAACTATAAAAGCTGAGAAAGCTAATACAACAAGAGAATAGAATTCCTTAAAGAAAACAATAAATCCTAATAAAAGAAACCCAACTATTATATTCCTTGGAGTAAAGATCTCATATTTCATATAGGTGTTGTTAATTAAAGGAATTATACCTTAAATCGAAACGTTTACGAATAAATCATTGTTCTGATACCCGACCAACTTTTCCTAATGTATAATCAAGGCATGTCGATATTAGATACAAAGAAAAAAGAATTCCAAGAAAGTGTCCGTAATTCACCCAAGCAACCTGGGTGCTATATGTACAAAGACAAAGAAGGGAAGATCATATACATTGGCAAGGCCAAGAATCTATTCAATAGGGTACGAAGCTACTTCCTAAACTACGAGAAACTTGAACTTCGAATTCAGCAAATGATAGAGCTTGCGGATAACGTAGAGTTCCTAATCGTTGATTCCGATGTCGAATCCATTATCCTAGAAACGAATCTGATTAAGAAATATAAGCCTAAGTACAACATCCTAATGAGGGATGACAAAAGCTACAGCTACATTCTTTTTGAAAAACAGATTAAAGGAAAGAACGATTTCCCAAGAATTCGTATAACTAGAAACAACGACGAACCTAATGCAGAATACTTTGGACCATATCCATCCAGGCTTCCTATAAAGAATATATTAAGGAGAGCAAGGAAAGTATTTCCATACGCTAGTTGTAATAGAATATTAATTCAGCGATCTGATGATCCATTAGAAGTTGAAACCAACAACCCAATTCCATGTCTCTACTATCATCTAGGTCTCTGCCATGCTCCTTGTGCTAGCAAAGAATCAAAGGAAGATTACATGAAGAACTTCAATAGTATAAAGAGGATATTTAAGGGAGAGAAGTTAGAGATAATGAACGAGTTGGAAGATAGGATGAAGAAGTTTTCCGAAGAAAAAGACTATGAAAGTGCAGCGGAAATAAGAGATAGAATTGATGATATTAGATACGTAACTAAACGAATTAAGATAGATAACAATGTAGATGATGTTCTTGTTTCAGGTCTTGTAGAAACTGCTAGAGAGAACAGTATTGCAGAGTTAGTAGAGAAACTTAAGTTCCCAAAGGACAAGCTATCTACTCATAAAGGTTTTAGAATTGAATGTTACGATATTAGTAACTTCCAAGGTACTAACCCTGTTGGAGCTATGACTGTGATGATCGATGGTGAACTCAGAACCGATATGTATAGGCATTTTAAGATACAGATAAAAGATACTCCAGATGACTTTGGTATGTTGCAGGAAGTTATGGAGAGAAGACTTAAGTATCTAGTTGATGAAAAGAATAAGCTAAAAGATGTATCTTTAAAACAGATGCCTGATTTAATCATAATCGATGGAGGTAAAGGTCAACTGGCTGCAACTTTTCTAATCCTTAAAATGTTTGGACTAGATCAAAAGATACCAATGGTAGGACTTGCAAAGAGAGAAGAGGAGATCTTTAAATTATCTAGACAATTCGAAGTACCTTCGGAACACTTAGCTGCTGCTCAAATAAAGCTTATGCCTAAGTTTACAAGAATAATGCTACCTAGAAGATCAGAATCATTGTTTGTTGTTCAGAGAATTAGAGATGAAGCACATAGATTTGGGGTTACATTTCATAGGAAGCTTCGGTCCAAGCAAATGAAGTTACAATAGTTACTTTCTTCTGAAACCAGCAAAAGCACCTCTTAAACTTCTTTCTAGATATATATCCATAACGATAAGAATTATCAGGATAAATATCGAAGAGATATTCACAGTACCGCTAGCAACCTTTATTCCCGCGAATATTCCAGTAGACCAATCTGTTGCGTTGTATACAAACTGAATGAATCCAGGAGCAACGGCTCTCGGGAACAATCCGAATAGATCGATAACGATTCTAAAGAACACGAGGAATTCAACAATCTTTAGAAGACCATCTAGGAAATGTATTATTATTTCTTCTCCAGTATCGTATAGGAAAGCTGTCATTACTTCAGAGATTCCAATTCCAATGAATATATAGATTAGTATCGCTATTACAGCATCGAAATTTAACTGAGGAATAACAGAAGCTATTTCTGTAGGAACTGCACCAAGAAACGGTACTAGAAAGAAGCTACTTACTGAAAAAAAGAACGAAATGAGAAAATTACCTTGATTTGCTTCTAGAATTTCTAGAATAATTCGGAATATTAAGAAGACAACTATTAGTCCTGTAATACCTAAAATTACTGTTCTTAATCTGACTCTTAAATCTTGCATAAGTTATTTTACCATAAGGGTAATCAAGTCGATACTAGAGGTTCTAAATGATTGCACTTTGATCTTAATTACAATATATTGATATAGGTATGAATTTAAAGCTAAAAAGTGGCCAAAAACTTCTGTTTGTTTTCACATTCTTATTCGTATATCTATTCCTGCCTTTTGTTTCCCCCGCTGCAAATGCTCAGGACAATAAGATTGTAGGATTTACGAGTGCAGAAATTAATCAAGTAAATATTGGCTGTCCAATCGTAACTGGAAATGGACTATTGTTAGAAGTCTTTGAGGGAGTGGAAGCTATTTCAACACAACCATTTGCTGAAGCTCAATGCGAGAATGCTAAAGGCAATGGGGTTAATGTATTTTATGATAACTCCAAAGGATCCTTACTTACTGTTGCAGTTGGTGCTTCTCAGACATTAATTGATCAGAAACCTGCGAGTGGAGTAGATTTCATTCAGGACAAGGTATATGCCTTAACAAACTTTGGAACTGTATCTGCTCAAGATCCACAAACATACTACCCTGGAGCTGGAGCTGATCTTCTACGACCTATACAAGCTTTCTGGGGATGGTCTGTGAACTTTGTATTTTCTTTCTTAATACTATTAATTCTAGCTATTGCCTTCGCAATTATCTTTAGACAAAGGTTGGGAGGAGCAGCCGACGTAACGATACAAAACTCTATACCAAATATTGCTATGGCTTTGATATTGGTTCCATTAAGTTACGCTATCTCTGGATTGTTCATAGATGCTGTAACTTTGGGTACCAATGCAGTTCATGGATTCTTGTTAGGCCCAGGAGCTCCTGGACGAGATGTGTATGATACAAGGAATGATCCAACTGGCGATGGAACAAACTGTACTCCATATGATCCTAACGATGTAACAACAGAAAATTGTGATAGAGGTTTGTATGCAGATGACGAGAGAGTAAATATATGGAATGTACGAGGGAAGGTTAGTATTAGTGATGAAATTGGAAACGCTATAGGTTCTACTATTGATGGTGCAAATACAAACGATACTACTGTATCTATTGTTGTTGGTATATTCAATGTTATAACTGGAATTATAAATATTATTGGTGGAGGAAATGTAAATCAGTACGCTTGGATTGGTACTATTATTAACTTCTTCATATCTCTGTTAACTATCTGGATTAGTATCAAGATTGCTTGGCACTTGTTCCAAAAGTTCCTAACGTTCCTTCTAATGCCTATCTTTGCACCATTCATTTTTGCAACAGTAGCGTTCCCTGGAAATGGATTGAAGTCTGTTATCAACTATTCGAAGCAAATGGGTTCTGCATCTCTCGCATATATTGTGACTTACATGATGTTTATTCTAACTATCGTATTCACAAGTGAAGGATTCCAAAGTCAGTTCCCAGATATAAGAACAGGTGGTTATGTTCCACCGCTTCTTGGTTTGAATGGAATATTAAATGATGTTCAGGGTACTGGAGTTACGAGTCTAGTATTGTCTTTGGTTGGTATAGGTATCTTCTTTAGTATACCGAATGTTCTAAAGAGTATAGACAAGTCTTTGGGAGTTGAATTTGCATTGCCACAGTTCATTAAGGATCCATTTGTAAATATGAAGGAGAGCTTTGGTGCAACTTACGGATTGGCTAGTAGAGGAGTTGGGTTTGCTAGGTACACAGGTGAGGGTGCTCTTAAAACAATCAAAGCTACACAAGATGGAAAGGGATTAGTAAACAGATTACGAGCAAGAAGTCAGTTAGGATATGACAAGTCATTAGGACTAGCACCATCTGACAAGGGATCTGCAAGATATGCTAAATTTAAGGATTTGAACCAAAAGAGACAAAAAGAGAACGCTGCATTAGAAGCAGGAAAGAAGTTGTTACAGAGCAAAACGCCTGGAGATAGAGCTAGAGGAGAAGAGATGATTAAAGGTGCACAAAGAAACCTTGGTAAGATTCAGAAGGAGGCTGAGTTATTCGATATCAAAGGATTCTACGGAGAAGATGTTAAAGCTCCTAGATTTAAAGTTTCATTTGAATTTGAGGATATATTTAAACCACCATACTCAAGACAAACACTTAGAACACTATCTGAGCTTATTAGAGATGCTAGGGTAGATAATCCAATTGATCTTGATTTTGGTAAAGTTGTATTCGAGGCTGAAGAATTTGAGTTTGATCCAAACTTTACATTAGTTAGAATGCCGGCTCTTGAAAGAACTACAGAAGATCCTGAAGGAGCAGCTGATGCAGATCAGGCAGTAGTTATCGATAATGAAAGATTGGCAACCAAACAGATAGCAATTACAAGTTTTGGAGATCCAAAGAAAGGTCCTATTAACGCTGTATTAGCATTGAAGGCTCGAAAGATAACTATTACAGACCCAAAGAAGTTCAAGATTGGTACAGTACTTAAAGTTACTAGTCCAACATTCTTTACAGCTGATGCAAAAGCAACCGGTTCAAATATTCTTAAACCACTATCAAGTATTACAATCGAACCTTCATTAAGATTTAGATACAACGAACTACTATCTAATAGGTTCTTTGTAAGTCTAGAGGCTAGAGGAGATACATAAAATAAGAAAAGAGAAGGAAGGAATCGCTATTGCAACTTATCTCCATACGCAGCTTTTAATCTATCTTCGCTTGTTTCCAATTCGCCAATCTTTGCGTTTAGGCTCATATTTGCAGATATTATAGCAAGTGTTCTAGCGTCACCACCTTTACCATATATTTCGATAAGCTTCTTATTTGCTCGTATATCCCTTACTGCTTCACCTCTCATTCTGATATCCCCACTTGGAGATGACAACTCTTGAAGCTTGCTCTGGTATAGACTCATCGAATTATCATTTAAAGCCTGCATAGCCAACAATACTTTAGTGACATCAACTGCTGTTTTAGTACCTGGCTGAAGGTTTAGATTAAGTTCAGGAGCAGTGAAACTACTTCGAACCCTGTTTAATCTATTACCAAGACTTTCTGAACCATTGGAATAATCCAAAGGGTTTCCAAAGAACATATATACGTATCTTAAGAAATCTCCTGCATTGAAAACTGCTAAGTTACCCACAACTCCAAATACACCGGTATTTTGATTCAAGACTTGATTAAATAGAGTAGTTCCTACTCCAGATATACCTCTTAAGTACATCCTCTTCACACTATCTTCAGATTTAGATAACCCAGCTGTGCTTAAGACTTCTTTTGACAAAGGAGAATCTATATTAGCAAGATCGGCTCGAAAGTTAGGACTAAATAGTGCTGTCCTTACGTTATTTGAAACACTCATCAGATGAATTAGATCATCAAAGTACTTTGCATCTACAGGAGATTGCAAGAACAAACTACCTATCCTATTAGCATCTTGTAATAAGTTGTTTAGGCTCAGATTACCGGGCAGGATAAAAGCATTATTAATAAAGTTAGTTGTATTCGGAATACTCAAAGCAGACCTAGCATGACTTAATCTCGCCTCAGATGCTGTACGGTATGATTGCAGTACTGTTCTTGAGTGTAGTATCTCTTCAGGAACACTTAAATACGATGCTGGCGACTTATCCTTCCTCATAGCCACAATCTTAGATTCTATAGCTCTTGTAGAAATATTCTCCTCTCGTTTAATAGATTGAACCAATGCATTGTCATATGCAGCTTTAAATTCAGGTTTGTCTTTAACAGCCGTTGCAGTATTCACTGCCTCATTGAGTTTTCTGAATATAGAAACTGCCCTGTTACCATCCTTTACATACATTGCCAAGAGAGACATTTCGTCTGGCTTTGCAGTAACATCGATGACAGTACCTTCTGCATTAGTGGCTTTAAGGAACGCACTTCTATCTACAATAATTTCATCAATTATCTTTTGATTAATACCTGCTTTCTTTGCTGCACCATAGATCCTATCAAAGTAGTGCTTAATTCCATGTTCAGGAGGTGTATAGTCTAGATCTAGTGCATGTCTTACTGGATTATCAATCATTGGCATATTGTCTGCACCACCTTTAAGAGCATTCAAATCTCTATAATACTGTCCTTTATAACTTGCTAAGTCCTTGGCTACACCAGCTCTATCTTTATGCCTATAGAAGAAGAATGCTCCAGAGACAAGTTCTTCAAGCAAACCTGGACTAGCAGCCTCTAGGCGCTGAAAATATCTAGCTAATTCAACAAACTTGGGATTCAGATTTCCAGTCTTTAAATCAAATACTTTTGCATGAGCATCTCTGATACTTGCAAATGGTTTTAAAGCAGAATCTATCTCTGAAATGGATGCAAAAGGAGGTAACCCAAGATAGCTATACACTTCTACATTTATTCTTGATACAGACCTACTTTCTTCAAAGACTTTTAATCTTTCATTAATTCCAGGATTCTTCTTGTCTCCTGCTAAGTTTAGTTCATAGGTAGAATTGATATGTGTTAATACAGCATCTAATTCATTAATATTCGTAATGTTCAATGGTGGTTGGAGAGTATCAGCTGAATAGATGTACTTAAGATCTTCAATTAATCTAGGATTAGCTAATGCCACATTCTTTGCATTCGAACCACCATGTAATAGTAGAACAATCCTTAATCTAGTTACTGCAGGAATATCTGAAAGCATTAATCCCCTTCCTATCTGCTCGTTAGAATGTAGCTGTAGAGTACCCACAGGATTAGTTAATAACCATCTTAGGGATTGCATATCGTTGAGTGAAGCAGTTAGGAGATTCCCTATTGGATTAATTCCTGTTGTTGCTATCTCCGCACTAACAATTGTATTTATCTCATCATCTGTCTTATCTTCTCCATATAATCTAATTATATATTCAGTTTCCCTTTCAATTATTTGTGGAGCAATATTAGGTAATAAAATGCTCTGAACCTCTGCAGTCTTTGCTCGTACAATTTCTCTCTTATCAAATATATTGTTTCTCTTATACTGATCAACTAACCCCTGAGTTCTAACAAAGCCTTGGGCTAACTGGTGAGCATTGTTGTAGTTACCTAAGATATCTGGAATAGATATTTTAGAATCGTGGAACATCCCAAATAGCTCTGCGATGTCTGCAGGAGGCAGTCCTAAAGAATTAACAAAATGTACCATGCTATATGGAACATTTGGATGATTAACCAATTGCTGTAGAACTAATTCAACAGTATTAGGAGATAAAACAAACATCCTTGCAGCCCTAGCTGGTCCAATTGTCTGACTTAATTTCTTGAGTAAAACCTTCTTCCTAATATCTGCATACGCCTTAAATTCAGGACTATTAATTGGATATTCAGAAGGTGTCCGGGTAAATTCAAGTGCGGTATTAAACTGTTCAGCATCTGCAGGTTTCAGCTCTACTAACCCTTCAGTCAATATCATTCCTCCGACTTCA
>CAZLOI010000008.1:0-228 GCA_964561155.1 uncultured Candidatus Saccharibacteria bacterium
GTTGAAACTAATCCTAACACAAACGATACTCAGGAAAACTCTAACTAGAAAACTAAAGAACCTTCTTTAGCCATTCACCTGTATAGCTATTTGGAGTATTCGCAACCTTTTCAGGAGTTCCCTCAACCAAAACCTCTCCACCCTTTGCTCCTCCTTCTGGTCCCAAGTCTACAATCCAGTCAGCAGTCTTAATAACATCAAGGTTATGCTCAATTACCAACACAGTAT
>CAZLOI010000008.1:238-11057 GCA_964561155.1 uncultured Candidatus Saccharibacteria bacterium
CTATACACAAGACCATGTAATACAATTAGAAGCTTTCTAACATCTTCGAAATGTAATCCAGTAGTTGGTTCATCAAGTATGTAGAATGTTTTTCCAGTTTGTCTCTTTGCTAGTTCGGATGCAAGCTTAACTCTTTGAGATTCACCTCCAGATAACGTAGTAGCTGCTTGCCCCAGTCTTACATATCCAAGACCAACATCCATTAAAGTCTGAAGCTTTGTACTAATAACATTAATGTTTTCAAAAAAAGTAGCCCCTTCTTCAATAGTCATGTTTAACACCTCTGAAATATTCTTTCCTTTGTAATCAATCTGTAACGTTTCTCGGTTGTATCTCTTTCCTCCACATTCTTCACAAGTTACATAAACATCTGGCAAGAACTGCATAGAAATCTTGATAACACCTGCGCCTTCACACTTTTCACACCTTCCACCTTTAACATTGAAACTAAATCTACCTGCTTTGTATCCTCGAACAGCAGATTCCTTTGTACTAGCAAAGATATCTCGAATAAGGTTGAATACACCAGTATAAGTCGCTGGATTTGATCTAGGAGTTCTACCAATTGGAGACTGATCAATATTAATAACCTTGTCTATATGCTCAAGACCTCGTAGTTCCTTGTATTGTCCGGGCATATCCTTTGCATCATAGAAATGCTTTGCCAATGCGTTATACAACACATCGTTAACTAACGATGACTTACCTGAACCAGATACTCCTGTAATACAAACAAACTTTCCTAAAGGTACTTCTAAATCTACATTCTTAAGGTTGTTGTGAGTAACACCGTATAGTCTAATCATATTGCCAGCAGAATCTGTTTTTGATTTCTTTAAACCAAGTTTCTCAAGATCTATATCAATACTAGCTTTTGTAATAACTTTCTCTCCAGAAATATACTGGGCAGTTAGTGAATCCTTGTTAGCCAAGATATCAGACAAACTACCTGCACCTACAACCTCTCCTCCATGTTCTCCGGCTCCCGGTCCTATATCAACAACATAGTCCGCTTTCTTTATAGTATCTTCGTCGTGCTCAACAACAATAACTGTGTTTCCAAGGTCTCTAAGTCTTTCAAGGGTAGCAATCAATCTTGCATTGTCTCTTCGATGAAGACCAATCGATGGTTCATCAAGGACATACATAACACCAGTTAATCCAGTACCAATTTGAGAAGCTAGTCTAATTCGTTGTGATTCTCCACCAGATAGCGTTCTAGCAGTTCGATTTAGCGTTAGATAATCAAGGCCAACTGAATTTAAGAAGTTTAATCTAATAGCAATTTCTTTGAATATCTGTTTACCAATCTCCTTCTCCTGATGACTTAAATTGTCTTCCTTTAATGTTTCAGGCTTCAAACCAAATATTTCTAACAGAGTAGAGGAGTTAGAAGTATTGAATTCAGTACTTGAATCTTGAATCCATTCAATCCACTTGTGTGCATCTAGAATACTCATGTTTCCTACATCAACGATATTGAAACCTTCAATTGTTACCGCCAATACATCTTTCTTCAATCTATATCCCTTGCACTCAGAACATGATTTCTCAATCATATATTCTTCAATCTCTGAACGAATATAGTCTGAATCTGTTTCCTTGTATCGTCTCATTAGGTTGTTAACAACACCTTCGAACTTTGCATTCCAAAGCTTTCTGTTTCCATTTGAATCAAAATATTCAATTGGATATGACTTGTTGTCAGTTCCGTACAGGATAACTGCTTTCTCTCGATCGCTTAATTGCCCTATAGGTTTCTTAAGATTAATATTTTCTGATTCCGCAACCTGAAGAAGGATCTTGAATGTCGCTGAATCTTCGTTTTCAATAGTTCTAGCCATAGGATAGATACCACCTTCGGATATTGTAAGTCTAGGGTTATATACTAGAGACTCATCAATTTCCTTAATCGCTCCAAGTCCGTTACATACAGGACATGCACCGAATGGTGAATTGAATGAGAATGAATGTGGTTCAATTTCTGAGAATGATACTCCAGTTGCTGGGTCTACAAGTTTTTCTGAATAGAAGATATCGCCATTGGCTCTTAAGGTACCTTTAATCTTTGATTGATCTAGGTCTTTGAAATCTACCAAGTTAATTAATACTTCGCCCTCACCCAAGTTTATTGCTAGCTCTACAGAATCGGTTAGACGTTTAACGAATTCCTTGTCTTCAGCTTTACCTTTTTCTATAGCCAATCTATCAACAACTACTTCGATATCGTGTTTAACAAACTTATCAAGCTTTATTTCTTCTTCTAACGAGAATACTTCACCATCTACTCGAACTCTTGCATATCCTTGTGCAAAGAATCTTGTGAATAGTTCCTCGTATGTTCCTTTTCTATTCTTAATTACAGGAGAAAGAATTAGAACCTTTACTTGATCCAGTCCAAGCATTTCAGGATAGTTGAGGATTGAATCTACTATTTGGGAAACTGATTGCTTTTCTAATCTCAAACCAGAAACAGGACTTCTTGGATGTCCTACTCTTGCGAATAGAAGTCTAAGGTAGTCATATATCTCTGTAACAGTACCAACTGTAGATCTAGGATTGTGACCAGAAGTTTTTTGATCAATAGATATAGCAGGGGATAGTCCTTCTATTAGGTCTACATCTGGTTTGTCCATTAATCCAACAAACTGTCTCGCATATGCAGAAAGGGATTCTACATATCTTCTTTGTCCTTCTGCGTATATAGTATCGAAAGCCAATGATGATTTTCCGGAACCAGAAAGCCCTGTTATTACAACCAGCTTGTGTTTAGGAAGATCTAAATTGATATTCTTAAGGTTATTTGTACGAGCACCTCTGATTCTTAATGTGTTGTCCATAAGGAAATATTATAACATGAACTTCTTCTATACATTGACTTAGACACACAGAGGAGGCTAACATTAGACCATGATGATATACACGCCAGTTGAGCAGAACACCAGGGATTTAAACTCTAAGGTCGACCAAGTAGCAGATATTCTCTTCAAACGCCTATACGATATCCAAGTATACCTAGACTACGATTTCCTAAGGGACATGATATATCTATGTGTTAGCTCAACAACGAGCATAGCACTTATTAAATCGGAGTACTTTAAAGGTCTCACAAGCAGCCCAAATCTAGTAGATGCTAGCAAGGGTGATATCTACAGCCTTCTAGTTAGCTTCTCTCTAGCTATTCCTTTAATCATTACGGTACTTGCTTTGCAATACACTAGCAAGAGAAGTGAAGGTTTAAAGATTGTTCATGTAGCAAGAAGGATTCAAAGTGGATATATCTCTACAACAGACAAGGAATTAATACGTGCGTGTTATTCAAGGATAAAGGACAAGAGACTTACGAAGAAAGATCTAGAAGCAGTTATAGAATATATGTCAGAAGCGTAAGCTTTTCTACAGCCTAAACTATTCTACGTATAGTAATATACTCTTTAGGTAGTCGACCTCTGTATGATTAATATTAATCGGATGGTCAGCAGCCAAATGATGTTTTGAAACTATCTTCACATTTCTTCTTGCATCACTCGCAGCTTTCTTTACAACCTGTTCAAACTCCAACATATCTAAATGGTATGAGCAGGAACATGTTAATAGAAAAGAACCACTTGGAATTTTTGAAAGAACAAGTCTGTTAATCTGACCATATCCTCTTTTTGCTTGAGGAAGATCTTCTTTCTTCTTTGCAAAAGCAGGAGGATCAAGAATTATAAAGTCGAACTGAAGCGGATCATCATTCAAGTACTTAAAAGCATCTAAAGCAATAGCAGTATGTGGAACATTCAAATCGTTTAAAGTAAAATTTCTTTTACTTAATTCAATAGCACTGTCATCTGAATCAACCGATGTAACAGCCTTTGCACCACCAACAGCTGCGTAGAGAGAGAATCCTCCAGAGTAGCTAAAGCAATTTAAAACACTTTTATTCTTTGAATATTCCCCAACAAGTTTCCTCATTTCTCTCATATCAAGAAACAATCCAGTCTTCTGTCCTTTTACAAAATCTACTTCAAACTTAATATTGTTTTCCAATACAACAGCAGAATCTATCTTCTTTCCCCAAACGTATCCTGCAAAGCTTTGTAGCCCATCTTTAGATCTTGCTGGCATATTCGATTTCTCGTATATACTATCAATTCCCCATTCTTTTGTTGCTTCAACCAACGTATCTACAAGAAACGTTTTTAATCTATCCATTCCAACTGTAGCTATTTGAATAACCAATACGTTGTCGTACCTATCTACAACTAGTCCTGGTATTAGATCCCCTTCTCCATTGATAACTCTAAAAGCATTCGTAGATGCATCAAAAAGCTTGTTACGTAATTCAACTGAATTAACAATGTTCTTTTTGATACTTACAAGTGGATCTTCGTTGTCGTAGTTAAGCATTCTAATCTGTATAGTTGTCTTGTTATTGAAGTATCCATGTCCCAACAGTTCACCTCTATCTGAATGCACAGAAACAATATCACCATCTGTAATCTTTGTGTGAAGTGCTTTAACAGCACCAGAGAACACCCAGTGGTGTTTAAACTTCACAGGAATCTCTTTTCCTGGCTTTAGATATACCTTCTCAAAGCTTCCTGATATTGGTAGAGTGCTTGATGAAACACTATTGGATATAGAAGGAGTAGAGGAAGGAGAAGAAAGAGATTGAGAAGACCCGCTTCCTGTATTTGTTCCACCTCTAATATTTGCATTCTTCAGATTCAACTTTTGCATACTATATAACCTCCTCTACGATCTTAAAGAAAACCTGTTGTAACATGTCTCTCTCTTTAATCTTGAACTTAGATAAAACAAAATCAGCACCTGAAATATTTGATTTAGTGAACTCATCTCTAGAATCAATACCAATCCTTAATCTCCAAAAGTCTTTAGACTTAGATCTATGTTCAACTGAAAGTAGTCCGTTGTGTACCTTTGGACCTCGACCGAATTGGATCTTGTATTCACCTAACGGTATATCAAGATCATCGAAGGCAAGAAGTACATTTTCAGGAGATACTTTGTAGTAGTTAAGAGTTAATACAAACGATTCACCTGAATAGTTCATCATAGTTATAGGCTTAACAAGCTTAACCTTGTTAGATCCTATAGTAATGTCTGCAACAAATGCTTTTAACTTTTCATCTTTAACGAATCTTGTTCCATTGGCTATATAGTCTAGGAATTCGAAACCAGCATTGTGTCTAGTATTTAAATACTCGTTGCCTGTGTTACCAAGTCCTATAATAATCTTTATATTTTCGAATCTAAATTGTTCATCCATACCTGACCATTATACCCCTCAATCCCAAATTAGTTGCAAACTCTCTCAAATCATTTATATCTAGGTCTAACGATAACGCTATAGAGTCATAGTTATCGGAATTAGATAAAGTTTGTGTTAATCCACTAAGTGCAGTTAAGCTTCCATATTTTGTACTAAACTCCTCTCTAGAAACCACGTCTGCCTGCATTGTTGCATCTGTTTGATTAAAAACTACGTTGCTTTCAAAGAACCTGTCTTCCCATACAAAATATCTAGCGTCGATAGATAGAATAACTCGACTTGGATCTATACCCTTCGACTTAAGGTATCCAATACTGCTTTCAATTAAAGATAGTTTGCTAAGCGGACCTGGGAGTATTGAGAATTCGTTGGTATATAAGATATCTAGATAGAAGTAGTCGTAGGTTGCTGCTAACACGTTAAAGTTCCACTCTAGGTTTAATTCTGGTTCTGATTGACCATAGATTCGATAGTCAAAGTAATCGCTATACTTGAAGGGTAGCATTAACGCTGTAGTTTCAAAATCAGATAAATCTGGTAGCTGATCTATAAAAACTGAATCAAGAATTATGGAATCACTCTTTCCAACCAACGCTTCCATTTCTTCGATACTCTCTGCTGTTATTTCAGCATTCTCATCAAAGTCTAAATCTTTTAAATCTTCGTTTGGAATGTAGCTAAACTTCTTAAAGTTATTTTGTTCTGTTTCGAAATCGGAAAGTCTATTGTCTTCTCTAAACTCTATATCATCGACATAGGTAACAACGTTGTTACTTCGATTAATAAGAAGATAGATGTTTGAAAGAATCAAACCTACAATGATTATTGTAAAGAGAGTCTTAATTACTTTGTTCAACTGCATCTAGTACTATGTTAACAAGTTTATCTGCAATCTTATTCTCTTCTCGTCTTACATGAACAAACGCTATGTTTCTAAACTTAGCCTTTAGTTCAGCAACCTGAGCATGTAATAGTTTAATATTCTCATCTTTTACTTTGTATTCTCCGTTAACTTGTTTAACAACTAGTTCGCTATCTAGATAAGCTGTTGCATTAGATACACCTGATTTAAGTAGATACTTTAATCCGTTTATGAGGCCAGCATATTCTGCAAAGTTATTCGTTGCTGTATGAAGGAATGTTGAATCAACCATAACCAAGTTGGCTTCATCGAATACTGCGAATGCACAAGCAGCATTACCTGGGTTACCTCTAGAACCACCGTCTGTATATATCTTTATCATATTATTGAAATAACTTATGTATTACCGAATTATTATACCCTAAGTGAATTACAAAGTGACTTGTCGCATAAACCAAGAAACGTTTCTAATCCATTTCTCCTGATCAGTATCTGGTCCTCCGTACTTATTTATAATGCATTGGAGATCGGAAGCACATGGTCCAATAAACCTCTGTGAAATTACACAAGAGAGTTTGTTAAGTGATTCTTCCCAAGAACTATATGTCATACTATCTAGGTATCCAAAAGGATTGTATAGATTGTATGGAATTCGACCTAATCCAGATTCATTTCCTGCAATACCAACAAGTACCCTATAGTCTCCACCACATTCATGAGATCTACGAACTAGTATCTCTTCGTAGCCAGACATAACAGCTCCGTATGAAGTAAAGAACTCCTTTACTTTCGCAATCTCTCTTTGTATTTGTTCCTCGTCTAGTATTGCTTGAATCTTCTGGTTAACCTTAACCTTTTCTTCTTCAATGTATTTCTGAGTAACTGGATGTAAGCTATCCGCATACCTAGCTTCTGAATTTAGATTCGTGACTAAACTTGTATTTGGAACTACTGAATATATAAGAAGAATAAGTATTCCAAGAGGAATGATGCCAGCTGCTAGTTTCTTTAGACTATTAATTATAATTCTCATTGAACATATATTATATCATTTCAAAAAAGTTCTACTCACTCCAGCGCATGTTCGATAGCTCCACAACCTTTGCTCTGTTATCATCCGGAGCTGTTATACAAGCTACGACCTTCATACACTTCTGGCATTTATATGCGATTTGTTCTTTGCCATTAGCAATCTTAAGACCAACTGGTTCCAATATACCTTGGCAATCATTTAACCTATCTCCAGGTTCAATATCTACATGAAGACCATACAAACAGACGTTACAATGGTCCCTAGAACTAGTAGGGTGTTCTGGAACTTCAGATCCACAGTTTACACAAATGAAGTTTTGATTATTCTTAGAAAACATAGGTTAATGATATTAGCATAGAAGCAACTAGGGATATTAATAGTCCAATAACAATGTAGGTAGTATATATAGCTGTACCATTCATTCTTGCATAAACAATCTTAGCAATATAGTTCACAGTATTAATAACCAAGATTAGAAGGATTCCAGTTCCTGGAGGAATGATTCCATCTAGAACCAATGTTGCTGTAGCTATCATTGAAGCATCTATGCCTGTTATTCCAGACAATGCAGTACCAAGAATTAAGAATCCAATACCAAGGTTTGCACTTAGTACAATTTGAACAAATATCTTAAGTAAAACAATAATTGCAACAAACTTTATAGCAGGAAGAAGAGTAAATGATTCATAAGTAGTTACCTGATCACTCTTTTCTTTCTGAGAAAGAATGAAATATATTCCAACCAAGAAACTGCTAATAAATAGTGTAATGAATAATGGAAGTAGTTCTAATGCAAACTTGCTGTTTGTTATAAATATAAGTGCTCCAACTGCTATAAAACTAGTAGCATTGGCAATCATAGATGCACCAGCCAATCTCTTCGAAGCGTTTCCTTTGTCCTTTTTTGATCTATGAGCAAAAGCAACTAGTGCAGAAGTGGATGATATAAATCCTGAGAAAAATGCAGAGATAGTTAAACCATTTTTCTCTCCAAATAGTTTAGAGATAACGTAGCTACCTATAGAAAGTCCTGATATAACAACAACGATTAACCAAATTTGAAACGGATTAATAAGAATAAAGTTAGATTCGCCAATGATTTGACCAGGAGAAAACAGTGTTATCACTTCATTCAGATATATATCTCGGTTAGGTAGCAATGGTAGAACAACAAGACTTACTAACCCAAACTTAATAAGATCGATAACCTCATAATGCTTAACCTTTGCAATAAGTCTTCCAATACCTCGTTTATTCGAAAGAAAGAAGGATAGGAGAACAAGTACAAATAATATAACCTCTATAGTAACAATAGAGCTTGTTACCAGAAACCCTGATATAAAGGTTATTAATATTGCTATTTCAGTAGTTAGACCAAAAGCTTTCTTGAATTGAATATTTAAGTAGTATGCGATTAAAAGAAAGAGAATGATTGCAATAAACAATACTGTTGAAATGACCTTGTCTCCACTAAAATAGAAAAGACCAGCTATACCCCCAAGAAGAGATATAAGTGTATATGTTCGAACACCTCCAATCCTGCTTTTCTCATCAATATTCTCTATCTTGTGATCATGCTTCTCAAGTTCTCTCGTCTCTGTCTCCAAGCCAATAATCGCCCCTAGAACGGTAGATAGAAGTATTTTAAATAACATTGTACTTTCAAACATAAGTTTCTGTTTTACAACTTAATCATTGATATAATCATATGATATTAGATTGCAAAGGCTTATGCAAAAAATTGTAGTAATATGTGGACCAACTTCTTCGGGTAAAACTTCGTTGGCATTAAAACTTGCTTTGGAAATTGATGCTGAGTTGATTAGTTCCGACTCCAGACAAGTATATAGAACCTTAGATATTGGAACGAATAAAGGAAAGCTAACAGAATCTTCAAGACAATATTTCCTGGAAGGCATTCCATTACATTTAGTTAATCTACGAAACCCAGATGAAAGCTACAATGTTTTTGATTTCAAAAATGACTTTGATTCAAAGAGCAAAGAGATTGCTTCAAAGGGAAAGAATATAATACTGGTAGGTGGAACAGGTCTTTATATAGACGCCGTATACCGAAACTATCAGCTATCCGATTCAATTGAGAACAAGTATTCAGAGCTTGGGATTAATGAATTAAGGAAGCTGTATGTAGAAAAATATCCCGATGCGTTTGAACAACTAAACTACAGTGACCAAAATAATCCAAGAAGACTTTCGATGCATTTGAGTAAGTTAGATGCAGGAATAGAACTTAAGGCAAATCAGAAAAGTGAACTCGACTTCATCTTTATATACCCAAACTTTGAAAGAGAAGAATTAAAGGCAAAGATAGATGCTAGAGTTGATGAAATGTTTAAGGAAGGACTAGTACTTGAAACAAAGAACGCACTTGATAAGTACGGTTCTAATTGTGTTGCTCTACAAGGAATTGGATACAAAGAAGTTGTAGAATTTATAAATGGAAAGTATTCAGAAGAAGAATGTGTGAAGCTAGTTAAATATGCGCATAATCAATATGCAAAAAGGCAAATCACTTGGTTTGAAGGAGCAGGACGAGCATATCCTTTAAATAGAGTGAATGGAATAAATGATACAATAGAGTTGGTAAGAGCGTTTTTAAGTAATACATAATCACAAACTAATATGGAAATTCTAATAGCAGCAGTAATAGGTCTACTCGTAATATTAATAGTACTTGTATTCAACCTAATAAATAAGAGTAAGACAGGTGGTAGTACAGATGCAATGCAGCTTCTACAAAATCAAATGTCTTCTATGGCACAGATGCAGGTAGACAAGCTAGATCGTATTACAAGAGAAATGAATGAAAGATTAAAGGAACAAAACAGCACTCTAAATGATCAGATGCATAGAACTCAGAATAATCTAATGCAGCAGTTTCAAGTTACACAAAAAAACTCTAAAGACGCTAGCGATACAGCATCCAAGGTTATTCAGGAAGTAACCCAGAAACTAACTAAACTTGAAGAAACGAATACCAGAATAGTTGAATACTCGCATCAATTAAAAAGTTTGGAAGATATATTAAGGAATCCAAAACAAAGAGGAATACTTGGTGAATTCTTTCTAGAAGCAGTACTTAAGAATGTACTTCCACCACAAAGCTATCAAATGCAGTACAAGTTTCTAGATGGAGAGATTGTAGACGCAGTGGTGTTTGTGAAAGACAAAATCATTCCAATAGACTCTAAGTTCTCTTTGGAAAACTACAACAGAATGGCACTGGCAACAGATGGTTCTGAACGAGATGCTCTAGAAAAGATATTTAAGGAAGACTTGAAGAAAAGAATAGATGAAACTGCAAAATATGTAAGACAAAGTGAAGGAACAATGGATTTTGCATTCATGTTTATTCCATCGGAAGGAGTATATTACGATCTATTAACAAACAAGATTGCAAACTCTCAAGATTTAATTAGTTACGCCTTTGGTCAAAAGAAAGTGATTATAGTATCACCTACATCTTTCCTTGCATACCTACAAACAGTTCTACAAGGACTACGAGCTCTTCAAATAGAAGAATCTGCAAAGCAAATATTAACTCAGGTAACTAGTCTCAAGAAACATATCGACAAGTTTGAAATAGCGTTCTCAAGAATTGGAAAGAACCTTGGTCAAACAGTTA
>CAZLOI010000009.1:0-2328 GCA_964561155.1 uncultured Candidatus Saccharibacteria bacterium
CGGAAAGACTTTAGGTAAAGACTTCGAATTAAATATTGAAGATGACGGTACTATCTTTGTTACTGCATCTAACAAGGCTCAACTAGACTTTGTTACAGGAGAACTTGATAGTAGATTTCAGGAAGCTGAAGTTGGTCAAATCTATACTGGAAAGGTAGATAAGCCAATGAACTACGGATTGTTCGTAGATGTAACTGAAAATATCTCTGGTCTTTGTCATGTATCTGAAATTGCAGAGAACACAAGGGGTATGGAAGTTGAATCAATCTTCAAAGGTGGCGAAACTGTAAGAGTTAAGCTATTAAAGATAGAGAGAGGAAAGTTAAGCTTCTCAATGAAAGGAATTGATCAGCCTGCAGATGTAACTGCAAAGCTTGAGAAATACAACAAGAAGTAATTGTTTACGAGCCCTAGGAAAACGAAAGTATACTTAGGGCTCGTACTTCATAGACATTTGTTCTACAATATTCATAGTTAACAATTGAGCTTGAGTGAGATATTCCTTTCAAAATTAGTATCCTATGTTCTTAGCCCCTTTCTGGTACTTACAGTCGGAATGTTCATCGGGACATATGATATAGCTATCAAGAACGATCCAATTGGATACATTTGCTTCATGATCCTAAGTGCTACTCTTCCAATATATTTCTATATTCTTGGAATATTCAGAAAGATGGGTAAATCGGGTAGCGGAGATATAACCTTGTTAAGAGAGGATAGGCATAACGTATATCTAGCTGGTGTTTTTAGTGCAATATTTGCCGTTGTTATCCTAGCTACATTCGATCTAAATAATTTCTGGGTCTATAACGCAATGCTTACAACTGTATTCTTCGGTGTAGTATTCTTCATAAATAAGTTTATAGATAAGGTTAGTTTGCACACAGCAGCTTTTGGTTTCGTTATCGTTTATATTGCTAATTCTGCTTCATTGTACTGGTTACTTGCTTTGGTATTTATGCCATTAATCGTAGTTAGTAGAATAAAGTTGAATATGCACACAAAGTTCCAGTTGGCTCTTGGCATAGCAACAGGAATGTTTATTGGATTGCTTTCTTGGACTTTCATTTAAATGACACTGATCAGAAGAAGAATACAAAATATTAAGAATATTCTTTCTATGGAGCAGACTGAGATTCTTCAGACTGCTTTGTTTGCAATGATACCTGTTATTCTTACAAAGATAACTGGACAGGTATTCAATCTACTCGCAGCATCAAGCTTTGGAACAAAGAGTGTTGAATACAATCAGTTCTTGCTTGCTAGTTCTATTCCTGATTTGATCTCTAATGTTTTAATAATTGGTTCTGTAGGAGCTGTTGTTATTCCTACACTAGTTTCTGCAAAGAAGAAGGAAGGTGAAGAAGCTTTCCTAAGGGTGTACAACGTTATTCTAAACTGGTCACTTCTAATATTTGGACTGCTATCTTTAGCTATATTCTTAACTGCACATATATTCATGCCTTGGTATCTAGGTACTTTTGCAGGAGAGAATTTCCCAACACCAGATCAAATGGGTACCATAATTGATTATATGAGGGTACTAATGTTGCCTCAGATAATCTTGGCAATGAGTGTATTCATGTCTAGTGGTATTAATATTTACAATAGATACTTAGTACCTCAATTATCCCCATTGTTCTTTAACTTGGGTAGAATCTTTGGTTTGGTTGTTTTAATTCCTATTCTTGGAGGTGAACCTAGCCCATGGGCTGTTGTATTAGGAGTTTATATTGGTTCAATATTACATTTGTTGGTTCAGATTCCTCTTGCAAAGTATCTCGGGCTCAAGTATATGCTTGTATTCTGGTATAGAGGACCATATGTTAAGGAGTTATTGAGGATATCTATCCCAAGAATGTTTGCTGTTGCTTCGGAGCATTTAGCTTTAACTATTAACGATGCTATAGCGTTTGGTGTTAAGGCTGTTACTACTTTGAACTTTGCTAATTCGTTGTCTCTTGTAGTACCACAGTTATTTGCTTTCACATTTGCTTATGCTTCTTTCCCAAAGCTTTCAGAGCACTATGAAGACAAGGATTACAAAGGGATTGTGTATATTGTTAACAAAACATTCAATGAGATGATCTTCCTAGCTCTTCCATTCATAGTTACCTTGTTAATTATGAGGGTACCTGTTGTCAGGTTAACGTTTGGTTTAAAGACTGATACTGCTCTAGACTTAGATGGTACATATCAGATTGCATGGGTTCTTCTATGGTTTGCAGTTGGACATGTCTTTGTTATTGGAAAGTGGTATATGTATAGGTTGTATTACGCTACGAAAGAAACTCTCATTCCTTTTGTTGTCTCGGTATTCTCTTTAAT